>NZ_JBEZEC010000012.1:0-116366 GCF_040648595.1 Micromonospora sp. NPDC049107 | reverse complement strand
GTCCAAGGGCCACGAATCCGAGGGCCACGACTACGGCTCCGACGACGAGTACGGCTCCGACAAGAGCTGGGAGTCCAAGGACGACGAGTCCAAGGGCCACGACTACGGCTCGGACGACGAGTACGGCTCGGAGAAGAGCTGGGAGTCCAAGGGCCACGAATCCGAGGGCCACGACTACGGCTCGGACGACGAGTACGGCTCGGAGAAGAGCTGGGAGTCCAAGGGCCACGAATCCGAGGGCCACGACTACGGCTCCGACGACGAGTACGGCTCCGACAAGAGCTGGGAGTCCAAGGGCCACGAATCCGAGGGCCACGACTACGGCTCCGACGACGAGTACGGCTCCGACAAGAGCTGGGACAAGGGCGGCCGCGACGACGAGCGCGAGTTCGTCTACTACGGCGAGGCCAAGGTCGACAAGGACGCCAAGCCGGGTCGCTACGAGCTCAAGGGCTCGTGCGGCGAGGGCGAACTGGTCGTCCTGCCGCACGGCGGGGTCGACGGTGGTGACGGCGGCGTCAGCACCGGCACCGACCGTGGCCTGGCCACCGGCGGTGCGAGCCTGCTCGGCGCTGCCGCGCTCGGCGGGATCGTGCTGATGCGTCGTCGGCGGACCGATGGTTCGCTCGCCTGACGTGACGGCGACACCGGCCGGCGGCCGTCACGGGAGACCGTGGCGTGCCGCCGGTGCGGCCGTCGTCGTCACCCTCGCCATGATCGGCGCCGGCATGATCGGCGCCTCGTTGCAGACCACGCCCGCTCCCCGACCCCCACAGCCGTTGGCCCAGGCCGGCCCCGAGGTCAGCGGGTCGGCGGTCCCCGACAACGACATCCCACCCGTCGACGGCGAAGCGGCGCCGACCGCGCTGACCCGGTCCGCTCCGACCACCATCGAGATTCCCCGGATCGGCGTCGACGCGACGATCATGTCGCTGGGCACCAACCCGGACGGCACCGTCCAGGTCCCCCCGCTGGAGCAGGCCGACCGGGCTGGTTGGTACGAGCCGGGGGCCAGCCCCGGCGAGACCGGTAACGCGGTCATCGTCGGGCACGTGGACTCGGCGAAGCTCGGCCCGGCCGTCTTCTTCGATCTTGGCGCGCTCGTGCCCGGTGACACGATCACCGTGCGGCGGGCGGATGGCCGGCCGGCGACGTTCCGGGTCGACTCGGTGAAGTCGTACCCGAAGACGTCCTTCCCCACCGAGTTGGTCTACGGGCCGAACGACCGGCCCGGCCTGCGGGTGGTGACGTGCGGCGGCCAGTTCGACGAGACCGTGCGCAGCTACCCCGACAACGTGGTCGTCTTCGCCACCCTGGCGGCGTGACCAACCCGTACACGAAGCGGTCCGGCCGGTCGGGTCACCCCGACCGGCCGGACCGCGTCCGGCGTAGTGACTCAGGCGGCGGCGGAGGTCCGCACCAGGGTGCGGATCTGGCGCAGCAGCACGGACAGGGCAGCGAGATCCGCCCGCGACTCGTCGAACTCCCCCATCGCCTGGCGGGCCCGGTGGATCGACGTGGCGTTCGACTGCTCCCACTGCTGCACCCGCTCGTGCGGCGGCAACTCGTCCCCGGTGGAGTCGAGCACCTCGGCGGTGAGCGCGGCCAACGCCGCGTACAGGTCGTACCGCAGCGCCATCCGCGCGAGGGTCTGCCAGCGGTCCTCCCGCGGCAGCAGGGAGATCTTCGACAGCAGCGAGTCCACCCGGAACAGGTCGGAGAGCACGAAGTAGACCGAGGCCACCTCGCTGACGTCCCGCCCGCTGGCGTTCGCGGTCTCCACCACGTCCATCAGACCGAAGCTGTACATCAGCCGGGTCGCCCGCTCGGCCAGCTCGCGGGGCAGCCCGCGCTCGGTCATCGAGTCGATGTGCGCCGCGATGGCCTGCCGCTCGCCGCCGTAGAACAGCTCCTCCAGACCCGGCAGCAGCCGGGTGACCCCGTCGCGCAGTCGGGCGATCTCGACCGGCACGTCGATGGGCGAGCGCCGGTTGGAGACCAGCCAACGCACCGCCCGGTCGAGCAACCGGCGGGTGTCCAGGTAGACGCTGGTCTGCAACTCCGGCGCAACCTTGTTGTCCAGCGCCTCGACCGCGTCCCACAGGTCGCGCAGGCCGAACACCTCACTGACCACCACGTACGCACGGATCACGTCCGCGGCGCTGGCCGCCGTCTCCTCGACCACCCGGAAGATGAACGAGATGCCACCCCGGTTGATCGCCTCGTTGACCAGCACGGTGGTGACGATGTCCCGGCGCAGCCGGTGCCGGCCCATCCGGTCGGCGAACCGCTCACGCATGGGCGTCGGGAAGTAGTTGACCAGAACGTCGGTCGTCCACTCCTCGTCGGCCAGCCCCTCGGTGAGGATCTCCCGCTCAAGGACGATTTTCACGTACGCGAGCAGCACCGCGAACTCCGGCGCGGTCAGGCCGGATTCGCTCCGGACCGCCAACTCCTCGTCCGGCGGCAGCGCCTCCAACGCGCGGTCCAACCCGCCCGAACGTTCCAACTCGTTGATCATCCGGCGGTGCACCGGGAGCAGCGAGGCGGCCTGGGCCTGGGCGTTGTTGATCGCCCGAGCCTGGTCGTAGTTGTCGCGCAGCACCAGTTCGGCGACCTCGTCGGTCATCCCGGCCAACAGATCGTCCCGCTCGGCGGTGGTCAGCTCGCCGTCGGCCACCGCGGTGTTCAGCAGGATCTTGATGTTCACCTCGTGGTCGGAGGTGTCCACACCGGCCGCGTTGTCGATGAAGTCGGTGTAGATCCGGCCACCGGTCAACGCGTACTCGATCCGGCCGAGCTGGGTCCAGCCCAGGTTGCCGCCCTCGCCCGCCACCCGGCAGCGCAGGCTGCGCCCGTCCACCCGGATCGCGTCGTTGGACTTGTCGCCCACCTCCGCGTTGGTCTGGGTGGAGGCCTTGACGTACGTGCCGATGCCGCCGTTCCAGAACAGGTCCACCGGAGCGGTGACGATCGCCTTCATCAGCTCCTGTGGCGAGATCTGCGTGACGTCGTCGTCGAGGCCGATCGCCGCCCGGACCTGCGGCGTGATCGGAATCGACTTCGCGGTACGCGAGAAGATGCCGCCCCCGGCCGAGATCAGCTCCTCGTTGTAGTCCTCCCAGGAGGAGCGGGGCAGGTCGAACAGCCGCCGACGCTCCGCGTACGAGGTGGCGGCGTCCGGGTCCGGGTCCAGGAAGATGTGCCGGTGGTCGAACGCGGCCACCAGCCGGATGTGCTCGGAGAGCAGCATCCCGTTGCCGAACACGTCGCCGGACATGTCGCCGACGCCGACCACCGTGAAGTCCTGGGTCTGGGTGTCCAGGCCCAGCTCCCGGAAGTGCCGCTTCACGGACTCCCAGGCGCCACGGGCGGTGATGCCCATCTTCTTGTGGTCGTACCCGGCCGAACCGCCGGAGGCGAACGCGTCGCCCATCCAGAAGTTGTGCGCCAGCGAGATCTCGTTGGCGATGTCCGAGAACGTGGCCGTGCCCTTGTCCGCGGCGACCACCAGGTAGGGGTCGTCGCCGTCGTGCCGGACCACGTCGTCCGGCGGCACGATCTGCCCGCTGACGATGTTGTCGGTGACGTCGAGCATCGCGCCGACGAACTCCTGGTAGCAGGCGACCGCCTCGTCCCGGTCCCCCGGCTTCTGCTTCAGCACGAAGCCGCCCTTGGCGCCCACCGGCACGATCACCGTGTTCTTCACCATCTGCGCCTTGACCAGGCCCAGCACCTCGGTGCGGAAGTCCTCCCGACGGTCGGACCAGCGCAACCCGCCCCGGGCCACCGGCCCAAACCGCAGGTGCACACCCTCGAACCGGGGCGAGTACACGAAGATCTCGAACTTCGGCCGGGGCGCCGGCAGGTCCGGAATGGCCTGCGGGTCCAGCTTGAACGCCACGTACGCCTTCGGCCGCCCGCCGACCGGCTTCTGGTAGAAGCTGGTCCGCAGGGTCGCCTCGATCAGCGTCAGGTACGAGCGCAGGATCCGGTCCTGGTCGAGGCTGGCCACGTCGTCCAGCGCGCCCCGGATCGTCTCCACCAGCTCGCCGCTGCGCTGCCGCCGCTGCTCGGCGCTCAGGTCACCCGGCGCGAACCGGGTCTCGAACAGCTCCACCAGCAGGCTGGCGAGCTTCGGGTACGCGATGAAGGTCTGCTCCATGTAGTCCTGCGAGAAGACCGTGCCGGCCTGCCGCAGATACTTCGCGTACGCCCGCAGCACCACCACCTGCCGCCAGGTCAGTCCGGCGCGCAGCACCAGCTCGTTGAACCGGTCCACCTCGGCCTCGCCGCGCCAGGCCGCCGCGAACGCGTTCTCCACGTGCGGACGGACCTCGGCCAGCTCGTGGTGCCCCTCGGGCAGCATCAGGCCGAAGTCGTACAGGTAGACCCGACCGTCGATCCGGTCCACCTCGTACGGGTGCTCGTCGACCACCCGTACGCCGAGCGAGTGCAGCACGGGCAGCACGGCGGAGAGCATCATCGGCTCCCCGTACCGGTAGACCTTGAACCGCACGTTCATGTCGTCGGGCACGTCGGCGCCCGGCACGCGGGTGCCCGGCCGGGGCGCGAGCTGCTTGCGGAACAGGTGCATCTCGAGCTGGCCGGGCTCCTCCAGCAGCTCCAGCTTGGCCAGGTCCTTCATCGCCTCGTACGGCGTGTGCCCGTCCTTGTAGCCCTCCGGGAACGCGTCGGCGTACCGGGCGAACAGGTGCTTGGCCTGCTCGTCGCCGAGCTTGCGCTCCAGCACCAGCCGGTAGTCGTCGTCCCAGAGCCGGGTCGCGTCGGCCAGCTCCTCGGCCAACAGGTCGGCGTCGATCTCGCCGGGCGGCCGGGTCGGATCGGTACGGACGATGAAGTGGATCCGGGCGAGCATCGACTCGGTGACCCGGGTCGTGTAGTCCACCCCGACACCGTTCAGCTCGCGCAGCAGGATGTCCTGCATGCGCAGCCTGTTCTGCGTCGTGAACCGGTCGCGGGGCAGGTAGATCAGACAGGAGATGAACCGCCCGTACGCGTCACGGCGCAGGAACACCCGCAGCTGCCGGCGACCCGCCATCCGCAGCACGCCGATCACCGCGTGGTACAGGTCGTCGGTCTTGATCTGGAACAGCTCGTCGCGCGGGTAGGTCTCCAGGATCTGGAGCAGGTCCTTGCCGGAGTGGCTGCGCCGGCTCAGGCCGGAACGGTCGAGCACCTCGGCGACCTTGCGTCGCACCACCGGCAGCTCCCGGACGCTGGTCCGGTACGCGGCGGTGGAGAACAGCCCCAGGAAACGCCGCTCGCCGATGACCTCGCCGGCCTCGTTGAAGATCTTGAAGCCGATGTAGTCCAGGTACGCCGAGCGGTGCACGGTGGCCCGCGAGTTGGCCTTGGTGATGATGAGGAGGCGCTTCTCCAGCACCTTCTCGTGCGCCTCGGGCGTCATCGAGGCCAGCGACCGGGCGTCCGGGGAGTCCGAGCGCAGGATGCCCAGCCCGGTGCCGAGCACCGCTTCGAGGGCCTTGCCGTCCACCGGGTCCGCGGGGTTTCCGTCGGGGGCGTCGACCAGGCGGTACTCGCGGTAGCCGAGGAACGTGAAGTGGTCGTGCGCGAGCCAGCGCAGCAGCTCCACCGAGTCGGTGATGTCCTTCTCCGGCACCGGCGGGCGGTTGTCCGAGGTACGGGCCGAGGCCAGCTCGTCGGCGAGCGCGAGGGCCCGCTGACGCATCTTCGGCCAGTCCTCCACGGCCTCCCGTACGTCGGTGAGCACCCGTTGCAGCTCGTGCCGCAACCGGTCCCGCTCGGCCGCGTCCCGGACCGGGTCGATCTCGATCCGCATCCAGCTCTCGACGATGTCACCGGCGATCGCGTCGTCCGGCTCCACGTCCGCCGAAACCTCGGTGAGCTGGCCCAGCGGCTCGCGCCGGACCACCACCAGCGGGTGCACCAGCAGGTGTACGTCGAGGTGGTACGAGTTGAGCAGCGCGGTCACCGAGTCGACCAGGAACGGCATGTCGTCGGTGACGATCTCGACGACGGTGTGGTGCTGGTCGGCGTGCGGCTCGTGGATGCGCAGCTTCAACTCGCCGGGCACCCGCTGCTGCGCGAGGTCCCGGTGCGCCCGGGCCGCGTCGAGCATCTCCTCCGCCGTGAAGCCGACCAGCTCCTCGTCCGGGGCGAACCGCCAGAAACGGCCGACCAGGGTCGCCGCGTCATGGTCGTCCCCGGCGAGCGCGACGGCCTGGGCCACCAGCCGCTCCGCGTTGGGTACGGGTTCGTCGAGCTCGGCGTCCTCCACGTCGTCGGCCAACGCCTCGCTCGGCAGACCCAGATCGTAGATGGTGTCGATGCTCGACCCGGTCAGCCCTGTGACGCCGGTGTCGAGCCGGCCGTAGCCGTCCCCGTCGGTCGCCGAATCGAAGCTGTCCTCGTCCCGCCCGGAGTTATCCGGTCGGAGGTCGGGTTCCGGTTTGATCGCCGGACGCCGGTCCATCGGTGCCACTCCCCTCGACCCACCGCGTTGTGGGTCACTCTGCCGCCCAGCCTAGGCCTGCCGTTTGCCGCCTTCGTCGGCGGACCACTGGCAGGGCGTCCGGATCGGGACTTCGTCCTTTCACCCGTTGCGGGTCCGAGGTTGGCCGGTTGCGGGATACCCCGCCGCGCGATGTTCATCACACCGGCTCGGTCCGTCTTTCCGCACGTCGAGGACTTCCCGGGGCGTTGGGGACAGCGTTCGCGTACTACCGTGCAGAGCAGCACGAGATCGGAAGGACCGCTTCATGACCTTGTCCTACCCCCGCCCAAACCGGTCGAACCGCGCGCGCCGGGTGGCCGCGCTCACCGCGTCCCTGCTCACCGCCGGTGTGCTGGCGGCGTGCTCCGGAGACGACGGGCCGGAGCGCAGCGCCGACGCCTTCCTCGCCGGTTGGCGCAGCGGCGACCTGCAGGCAGTCGCCATGGTCGACTCGACCGGCGCGAAGACGCCGGCGGCCGAGGTGAGCAAGGAGATCAAGGAGCTGTCCGGCGAGCTGGCCAGCACCCCGCCCACGCTGACCCGGCAGGGCGATCCGAAGATCACGAAGAACATCGCGACCACCACCATCCGGGTGGACTGGACGCTGCCGGGCCAGACCCACTGGACGTACGACCGGGAGCTGCGGCTCATCCAGGGCGACGACGACCAGTGGCGGGTGATGTGGGAGCCGCGGGTCCTCCACGAGCAGCTCACCAGGGGCGACCGGCTGGCGCTGCGCCGCGACGCCGGCCCGCGTGCCGGCGTGCTGGACGCGGCGGGCACGCCGATCGTGTCACCGCGCCCGATCGTGCGGGTGGGCGTGCAGCCCAACCAGGTCACCGACATCAAGAAGCTGGTCAAGGATCTCGACGCCGCCTTCAAGGCGATCCGTCCGGCTCTGGTCCCCGGCGTCGACCTGGCCGACCTTCCCAAGCGGGTCGCCGAGGCCGATCCGGGTGCGTTCGTCGAGGTGGTGACCCTGCGCGAGGACGCGTACAAGCAGATCAAACCTCGCATCTACGACCTGCCCGGCACCAAGTTCATCTCCGACAAGCTCGACCTCGCACCCACCCGCGAGTTCGCCCGCGCGCTACTCGGCAGTGTCGACCAGGCGCAGGCCGACGACCTCACTGCCCACCCCGACAGGTACGTCGCCGGCGACCTCGTCGGACACGGTGGCCTGCAGGGCCGCTACGACGAGCGGTTGCGCGGCGCCCCCGGGCTGACCGTCCTGGTCGAACGGCCCACCGAGGACGGCAAGCTCGCGCCCACCGGCACCGAGCTGTTCCGCCGCGATCCCCAGCCGGGCCAGGCGCTGAAGACCACCCTGGACGTGGCCACCCAGAACGCGGCCGACGGGGCACTGCGCGCGGAGCCGCTCCGCTCCGCCCTGGTCGCGGTACGGGTCAGCGACGGCGCGGTACTCGCCGCCGCCAACGGTCCCGGCCCGGCCGGCGAGAACCTGGCGTTCAGCGCACAGGTACCGCCGGGCTCCACCTTCAAGATGGTGAGCGCGCTGGGCCTGCTGGACCGGGGCGCGGTCACTCTGGACGGCCCGGTGGAGTGCAAGAAGACCTTCACCGTCGACGGCCGGTCCTTCAAGAACTCGGACAACTTCGAGTTGGGCTCGGTGCCGTTCCGCACCGACTTCGCGAAGTCCTGCAACACGGCCTTCGCTTCGCTGGCGCCGAAGCTCGGCGGCGACGGGCTGGCCGCCGCCGGCCGGTCCCTGGGGCTGGAGGGGCAGTGGGACCTCGGCGTGGATGTCTTCACCGGCAAGGTCTCCACCGGCGGCAGCCCCGCCGAGCAGGCCGCCGCGTCGTTCGGCCAGGGCACCACGCTGGTCAGCCCCCTGGCCATGGCGGGTGCCACGGCGGCCGTCGCCCGGGGCCGCTTCGAGCAGCCGAAACTGCTGGTCGACCCGGCGCCGGCCAAGCCGGCCCCGCCCGGTGGGCAGCTCAAGCCGGAGTCCGTCACGGCGCTGCGCACGATGATGCGCGAGGTGGTCACCGCCGGCACCGCCAGCGCGCTCAAGGACGTCCCGGGCGGCGAGGTGTACGGCAAGACCGGCACCGCCGAGTTCGACGACAACCCGGCCCACACGCACGCCTGGTTCGTGGGCTGGCGGGGTGACGTCGCATTCGCCGTGTTCGTGGAGAAGGGCGGCGCCAGCACCGCCTCGGCCGTCCCGATCGCCGAACGCTTCCTCCGCGCCCTGCCTACCCCCTGACCCACCCGACCCTTGATCCACTCGGTTTCACTGAAACCGGGGCGTCCAAGCCGTCCGGACACCCCGGTTTCGCTGATACCGAGTGGATCACGAGTCGGGTGGCCGCGAGCGGGTCAGGCGGTGTCGGTCTGGGGCCGTTCGGGTGCGTTCTGGGCCGGCGGGGAGGGCCGCCGCAGCAGACCCGGGCCGGCCGACGCGGGCGGACCGACCGGTTCGCGCTCGACCGTGGCCGCGATCTGCGCCGCGAGCCCCGACGGCTCGACCGTCGCCGCGAGGCCCGACGGCTCGACCGTCGCCGCGAGGCCCGACGGCTCGACCGTGGCCGCGATCTGCGCCGCGAGCCCCGACGGCTCGACCGTCGCCGCGATCTGCGCCGCGAGGCCGGAAGGCTCGGACGGGGACCGGTCGCGGATCACGGATGGCTCGGCCTCCGCCGCGACCTCGTCGGCCGCCTCACTCCTCGACACCGGGAGGCGGGAGGAGCCGAGGCCGGGAGAGGCTGCGCCGGACGTGTCGTCCTCGTCGAGGCCCTCGCCGTCGAACTCATCGAACCGGGCAGCGTCGGCGACGGTGCCCGCACCGCGATCAGGGCTGGCAGAGCCCGGCACCCCCGCGGCACGAGCAAGCCCGGCGGGCCCGCCGTGGCGCTCGGCGCGGTCGGACCGGCCGGCGGCCGTCGTCCGTTCGGTGGCACGTCTCGCGGCGGTCGTGGGCCGGGGCGACAGCAGCCGCGGCGGCATCGCCTCCGGGGCAGTGACGGGAGCCAGACCGGCGACCACGGTGTTGACGATCTCGGCGGCGTACGAGCCGTCCGGGTCGTAGTCGGGGTCGAAGACGGTCAGTTCAACGCCGAGGCAGTGTGGCGTGTCGACCAGGCCGGCGAGCAGGATCTCCAGCTCGGCGAAGGCGATGCCGCCCGGGTCGGGGGCGTCGACGGCCGGCATCACCGCCGGGTCGAGGACGTCGACGTCGATGTGCACCCAGTAGCCCGCGCAGTCGGCGAGCTGCTCGTGTGCCCACTGGGCGGTCCGGGCGGCGCCCTCGGCGCGCAGCGCGGGGACCGGGCGGGTGGTGATGCCGGCGGCCTGGAGGTCGAGGCGGTACTCGTCCTGCGCACGGATGCCGAGCACCACCACGTCGATGTCGCGGAAGTAGGGCCGGCGACCCTCCAGGGCGGCCAGGTCGGCCTGCCCGCGCCCGGTGACCAGGGCCAGGTCCTCCCCGGCGGCCGCGCCGACGTAGGAGGCGTTGCCGGGGTGCCGGAAGTCGGAGTGCCCGTCGACGAAGACCAGTCCGATCCGCCCGCCGACCGCCTCACCGAGGCGGTGCATGGCGAGCGCGGAACCGAGCAGCACGGAACAGTCGCCACCCAGCACCACCGGGAACTCACCCCGGTCGATGATCGAGCCGATCCGCTCGGCGAGCGCGAGCGAGTAGTCGGCGATCTCCCGGGCGTGGCACACGCCGTCCCCGGGCCGCCAGTCACCGGGGTCGTACCGGGGTGGGGTGAGGCACCCGGCGTCGCGGGCCCGCAGCCGGGCCAGCAGGTCGTGGTCGCGCAGCGCGCCGGGCGCCTTGGCGCAGCCCGGCACGGAGGTGGACGTCGGCGGTCGCAGGCCGAGGTTTGTCGGCGCGTCGAGGACGGCGATCCGGCGCATCATGAGCTCCCGTCCCCGGTGGTCGGGCGGGCCGGCGAACGCCGGCCCGCGCTGGCGTACTACGCACTCACAGTCGTGCTGCGGACTCAGAACAGGGCGCTGGCCAGTGCCCTACGGGCCGAGGCGACCGCCGGATCGTCCGGGCCGGCGATGGAGAAGAGCGACACCAGGTGCTGGCGGACCGTCTCGCGGTCCTCACCGGCGGTGCGCCGGACCAGGCCGACGAGGCGGGCGTACGCCTGCTCGGCCAGCCCGCTGAGCACCTCGATGTCGGCGGCCAGCAGTTGGGCCGCGACGTCGTCGGGGGCGCTCTCGGCGGCGGCCAGCGCGGTGGCCGGGTCGGCGCCCGCCACCCGGCGTGCCACGCCGACCTGGGCGAGGCCCGCCGTGGCCGCGGCGTCCGCGGGGGCGTCGGCGAGAATCTTGCGGTACGCCTGCTCGGCGGCGTCCAGGTCGCCGCTCATGAGCGCGTCGTCCGCCTCGTCGAGGCGCGGGTCCTCCGGCTCGGCGACGGTCACGCCGCCGGCCTTGAGAACGGCCTGGATCCACTGGCGGAGCTGGGCCTCGGGCACCACACCGGAGAAGGCGTCGATCGGCTGGCCGCCGACGACCGCGTAGACCGTCGGGACGCCCTGGACCCGGAACATCTGGGCGATCCGCGGGTTTTCCTGCACGTCGACCCGGGCCAGCAACCAGGCGCCGCCGCCCTCGACCGCCAGCCGCTCGAGCACCGGGGCGAACTCGTCGCTCTCGGGGAAGCCAGCCGCGCCGAAGAAGACGATGACGGGCATGGCCATCGACTGCTCGAGCACCGCGGACTGGATGGTCGCTTCGGTGACGTCGACGATGGGGGCGTTGTCGGCGGTCGGTGCGCCCGGTGTGCCGGCGGACGGGCCGCCCTGCGGGGGTGCGCCGGGGCGGGTACCGGCTGGTGCGGGGCCACGCAGCGTGCTGAGGTCGACCGCGCCGCGGGTAAAGATCGACGAGGTGATCCGTGGGTCGCTCATGGTTACCTAGTCTCGCACGTGGGCCCGCATTCCCGGCTCACCCACAACTCCAACGTCGCAACTCTCACGCCTATCGGACAACGCGAAACGGCCCCCCGTTCCCAGCCCCGTCGATCTTGCGCTTTCGGTTGCCGCTACGTCGCTTTTGCGGCTTATGCCGCCACAGAAACCGCAAGATCGACGGGGCTGAGGGGCCGGGGGGTCAGAAGCGGGCGGGTTCGCGGTAGGTGCCCCACTCGGCTCGCAGGGCGTCGCAGATCTCGCCGAGCGTGGCCTCGGCACGGACAGCGTCGAGCATGGCGGGGATCATGTTCCCGTCGGTGCGGCTGACCTCGACCATCCGGGTCACCGCCGCGCGCACCACGGCCTCGTCCCGCGCGCTCTTGCGCTCGGCGAGCACCCGGCGCTGCTCCAGCTCCACCTCGTGCGAGATGCGCAGGATCTCCAGTTCCTTGGCGACCGTGCCGGTGTGGCGGTTGACGCCGACGATCTTCTTGTCGCCCTTCTCCAGGGCCTGCTGGTAGACGAACGCCGACTCGGCGATGTGCCCGGTGAACCAGCCGTCCTCGATGCCACGCAGGATGCCCGAGGTCATCGGACCGATCTGGTGCGGCCCCTCCCCGCCGAGCTGGCGGATGCGGGCGAAGATCTCCTCCGCCTCGGCCTCGATCTTGTCGGTCAGCGCCTCGACGTACCAGGAGCCGCCGAGCGGGTCGGCCACGTTGACCACGCCGGTCTCCTCCATCAGCACCTGCTGCGTCCGCAGGGCGATCTCGGCGGACTCGTCGGTGGGCAGCGCGAGGGTCTCGTCGAGCGCGTTGGTGTGCAGCGAGTTGGTGCCGCCGAGCACCGCGGCGAGCGCCTCGACGGCCGTCCGCACGACGTTGTTGACCGGTTGCTGCGCGGTCAGCGACACGCCGGCGGTCTGGGTGTGAAAGCGCAGCCAGAGCGCCTTCTCGCTGGTCGCGCCGTAGACGTCGCGCAGCCAGCGGGCCCAGATCCGGCGGGCGGCGCGGAACTTGGCGATCTCTTCGAAGAAGTCGAGGTGCGAGTCGAAGAAGAAGCTCAGTCCGGGCGCGAACACGTTCACGTCGAGTCCGCGCGAGAGACCCAGCTCGACGTAGCCGAAGCCGTCGGCGAGGGTGTACGCCAGCTCCTGCGCGGCGGTCGAGCCGGCCTCGCGGATGTGGTAGCCGGAGACCGACAGCGGCTTGTAGCGCGGGATCTCGGCCGCGCAGTACTCCATCAGGTCGCCGATCAGGCGCAGGTGCGGCTCGGGGTCGAACAGCCACTCCTTCTGCGCGATGTACTCCTTGAAGATGTCGGTCTGCAACGTGCCGTCCAGCGTGGACAGGTCGGCGCCCTGCCGCTCGGCGGCGACCAGGTACATGCAGAACACCGGCACGGCCGGGCCGGAGATCGTCATGGAGGTGGTGACGCCGGCCAGGTCGATGCCGTCGAAGAGCGCCTCCATGTCGGTGGCGGTGTCGATGGCGACGCCGCAGTGCCCGACCTCGCCGAGCGACTGCGGGTCGTCCGAGTCGCGGCCCATCAGCGTCGGCATGTCGAACGCGACCGAGAGGCCGCCGCCGCCGGCGCCGAGGATCATCTTGTAACGCTCGTTGGTCTGCCGCGCGTTGCCGAAGCCGGCGAACTGCCGGATCGTCCAGGTCCGACCGCGATAGCCGGTGGGATACAGACCCCGGGTGTACGGGTACTCGCCCGGCCAGCCGATGCGCTCGAAGCCCGGGTAGGAGGTGCCCTCGGGCGGCCCGTAGACCGGGTCGACGGTCATCCCGGAGAGCGTGGTGAAGTCGGCGTCCCGCTTGCGCGCGGAGTCGTACCGGGCCTGCCAGCGTGCCCGTCCGGCGGCGATCTCGTCGGCGTCCATGCGCGGGGCTCCTCCTCGGTTGCTCGACCAGCACACCGAGTGTAGAGCCCTTGCCTGAACGATCGCTAAGTCAGGCCATACCGGCGGGTAACCAGACGAGCCACGATCAACCGGCGGCGCCCGGCTGGTTCAGCTCGATGTCGTCCACCGTGACGTTGACCTGCGTGACCGACAGGCCGTACTTCTCCACCGCCTCGATGACCGCGGCCCGCACCGCCTCGGTCACGTCGGCCACGACGGAACCGGCGTCGATCACCAGAACCACGTTGACGACGGCCGAGGTGCCCTTCACGTCGGCCGAGACGCCCCGGCGGGCGTCGCCCACCTCGTCCAGGCCGACCTTGTCGAGCACGCTGTTGAAGAACCGGGCCACGTCACCGCCGAGGTCGGCGACACCGGGAACCGCGCGAGCGGCCGCACCGGCGATCTTCTCCACCACCTCGTCGGACACCGACGTCACACCCCGGGCCGCGCCCGTCGTCGGCTGCGTCGTGCCGGCGTTCTCCACCGCGTCCGTCATGCTCACGTCTCCCCTGGTCCCGGTGCACTGTGGACCGACCTAATCGTCGGTCCGCCGCGTGGCAGGTCGCTGCCGGCCGCGAGCCTACTAAAACCGGAGGGCGCTTCGCGTCCAGGCGCGCGCATCGCGCGGCCGTTGACGCCGGGTCAGTTCGCGAGTTGGGCGAGCAGCTCGTCCGCAGCCGCGTACGGGTCGAGGTCACCGGCAGCGACGGAGGCGGCGAGCGTGCTCAACTCCGTACCGTCGCGCAGTGAGCCGATCCTGGCGCGGAGGGCGCCGAGCGCGATGGCCTCGATCTCGGCGGCGGCCCGCGCCTCCTGCCGGCGACGCAGCTCGCCGTGCTCGACCAGCCAACCGCGGTGCTTGTCGAGGGCGGCGGCGATGTCGTCGATGCCCTCGCCCCGGGCCGCGACCGAGCGGACCACCTGCGGCCGCCACTGCCCCGGCCCGCGCTCGCCGAGCGCGATCATGCCCTGGATGTCGCGGACCGTGGCGTCGACGCCGTCCCGGTCGGCCTTGTTGACCACGAACACGTCGGCGATCTCCAGGATGCCGGCCTTGACGGCCTGGATCGCGTCGCCCATGCCCGGGGCGAGCAGCACCAGCGTGGTGTCGGCCAGCGAGGCCACCTCCACCTCGGCCTGCCCGACGCCGACGGTCTCCACCAGCACCACGTCGCAGCCGGCGCCCTCCAGCACCCGGACCGCCTGCGGCGTCGCCGCCGCCAGCCCGCCGAGATGCCCCCGACTGGACATCGACCGGATGTAGACACCCGGGTCGGTGGCGTGGTCCTGCATCCGCACCCGGTCGCCGAGGATCGCCCCGCCGGTGAACGGGCTGGACGGATCGACCGCCAACACGCCGACCCGATGGCCCCGCGCCCGCAGCGCGCGGACCAGCTCGTTGGTGGTGGTCGACTTGCCCACCCCGGGCGAGCCGGTCAGCCCGACCACCTGGGCTTGACCGGCGTACGGCGCCAGCGCGGCGGCGATCGCCGGCAGCAGCGCGTCGCCGTTCTCCACGAGGGTGATCAGGCGGGCCACCGCCCGGGGGTCACCGGCGCGGGCCCGCTCGACCAGCAGCGGTACGTCCCGGCTACGGCGCACCGACGTGGCTCCCGCCGCCGGAGCGTGCCCGGTCGTCTCGCTCACTGTGCCGGAACGTGGATGATCAGCGCGTCACCCTGGCCACCGCCGCCACACAGCGCCGCCGCGCCGGTGCCACCGCCGCGACGCTTCAGCTCCAGGGCGAGAGTGAGTACGAGACGCGCGCCGGACATGCCGATCGGGTGGCCCAGGGCGATCGCGCCGCCGTTGACGTTGACCTTGTCGGGGCTGATGCCGAGGTCACGCGTGGACTGGATGCCGACCTGAGCGAAGGCCTCGTTGATCTCGATGAGGTCCAGGTCCTCGACGCTCAGGCCGCCCTTCTTGAGGGCGTGGTTGATCGCGTTGGACGGCTGCGAGTGCAGGGAGTTGTCCGGGCCGGCCACGTTGCCGTGCGCGCCGACCTCCGCCAGCCAGGTCAGGCCCAGCTCGGTGGCCTTGGCCTTGCTCATCACGACCACCGCGGCGGCGCCGTCGGAGATCGGCGAGGAACTGCCGGCGGTGATGGTGCCGTCCTTGGCGAAGGCGGGCCGCAGCTTGGCCAGCGACTCCGCGGTGGTGTCCGGCCGGATGCCCTCGTCGTCGCTGATCACCAACGGGTCACCCTTGCGCTGCGGGATCAGCACCGGGGTGATCTCCTCGGCGAAGTGGCCGTTCTTCTGCGCGGCGGCGGCCCGCTGGTGGCTGGTCGCGGCGAACGCGTCCTGCTCCTCGCGGGTGATGCCGTGCCGCGCGCCGAGCCGCTCGGTCGACTCGCCCATCGAACAGCAGTCCCAGGCGTCGCTGAGCCCGTCGTGCGCCATGTGGTCCTTGACCACCACGTCGCCGTACTTGTAGCCGGTGCGCTGACCCATCAGCAGGTGCGGCGCGTTGGTCATCGACTCCATCCCGCCGGCCACCACGATGTCGAACTCGCCGGCCCGGATGAGCTGGTCGGCGAGGGCGATCGCGTCCAGGCCGGACAGGCAGACCTTGTTGATGGTCAACGCCGGCACCGACATCGGCACGCCGGCCTCGACCGCCGCCTGCCGGGCCGGGATCTGACCGGCACCGGCCTGGAGAACCTGACCCATGATCACGTACTGGACCTGGTCGGGGCTGACACCCGCCCGCTCCAGGGCCGCCTTGATGGCGATCCCGCCGAGCTTGGTGGCCGGGAGATCCTTGAGGTTGCCCAGCAGCCGGCCCATGGGGGTCCGCGCGCCGCTGACGATCACCGAAGCCATGCCTGCCTCCGAGGGGGGGTGCCGAGCTGTACGCCTGAACGATGGTTCGGCCAGACTAGCGCCATGACAGAGAACTCCCCCGTCGAGCCCGGTGCGGACTACGTCACAGACATCGGACTTCGCAAGATCGACCACGTCGGCATCGCCGTCGCCGACCTGGACGCCGCGATCGACTTCTACCAGCGGACCTTCGGGATGCGCTGCGTACACGTCGAGACCAACGCCGAACAGGGCGTACGGGAAGCGATGCTGGCCGTCGGGCCGACCGCCGAGGGCGGCTGCGTGCAGTTGCTCGCCCCGCTCACCGCGGAGTCGACGATCGCGAAGTTCCTGGATCGCAACGGGCCGGGCGTGCAGCAGGTCGCGTACACCGTGGCGGACATCGACGTGGCCTGCGCGGCGCTGCGTGAGCGGGGGATGCGGCTGCTCTACGACGAGCCGCGACGCGGCACCGCGGACAGCCGGATCAACTTCGTCCACCCCAAGGACGCCGGCGGCGTCCTGATCGAACTGGTCCAACCCGCCGCCACGCATTGACGGCTTGAAGGAAGGGCCCTTTGTTAACGCCTCGCGTATAGCAGGGGGCCCTTCCTAACGCCTGGCGAGGGCGCGCTCACACGCACGTCCGTGCGCGCTTCTCGCGCTGGTCGGGCAGCTTCACGCATCGGCGGATGCAGTTTTTCACAGAGGACTTCCGGCTTTAGCTACCGTTCAGTAACGTCCCGCCCCACAGGAGCGCGGCCGGTGCCGGATGTGTCGAATGCCGACATGGCGGTCGCGTCCCACCGGCGCCGACGATGGCAGCACCCGGGCCCGCGCGGGTGTGGGACGAACCGGAGGTCACCGTGCAGGACATCCTCGAAGCGATCATGGCGGCGGAGGAATCCAACGACCCGGACCGGGAACTGGCCGGCGTCGCCGGACTTCCCGTACCGGAGAGTTACCGGGGCGTGGTCGTCCGCGCCGAGGAGTCCCGGATGTTCGACGGCATGTCCACCCGGGACAAGGACCCCCGCAAGGCGCTGCACGTGCAGGAGGTGCCGACGCCGGAACTCGGACCGGGCGAGGCGCTGATCGCCGTGATGGCCAGCGCGATCAACTACAACACGGTGTGGACCAGCATCTTCGAACCCGTATCCACTTTCCGGTTCCTCGAGCGCTACGGCCGGGTCTCCGAGCTGACCCGTCGGCACGACCTGCCGTACCACGTGGTCGGTTCGGACGCGGCCGGCGTGGTGCTGCGTACCGGTCCCGGGGTGACCCGGTGGGTGGCCGGTGACGAGGTCGTCGCGCACTGCCTCTCGGTCGAACTGGAGGACGCCGCCGGGCACGACGACACGATGCTCGACCCGCAGCAGCGGATCTGGGGCTTCGAGACCAACTTCGGCGGGCTGGCCGAGCTCGCCGTGGTCAAGGCCAACCAGCTCATGCCCAAGCCGCGCCACCTCAGCTGGGAGGAGGCCGCCAGCCCGGGGCTGGTCAACTCGACCGCGTACCGGCAGTTGGTCTCCCACCACGGCGCCAACATGAAGCAGGGCGACGTGGTGCTGATCTGGGGCGCGTCCGGTGGCCTCGGCGGGTACGCCACCCAGATGGCCCTCAACGGCGGCGCGATCCCGGTCTGCGTCGTCTCCTCGCCCGAGAAGGCCGAGCTGTGCCGCAGCATGGGCGCGGAGCTGGTCATCGACCGGGCCGCCGAGGACTTCCGGTTCTGGAGGGACGACCAGACCCAGGACCCGGACGAGTGGCGGCGGTTCGGTGAGCGGATCCGCGAACTCACCGGTGGAGAGGACCCGGACATCGTCTTTGAGCACCCCGGCCGGGAGACGTTCGGCGCGAGCGTCTACGTGGCCCGGCGCGGCGGCACCATCGTCACCTGCGCGTCCACGAGCGGCTTCCAGCACCAGTACGACAACCGCTACCTCTGGATGCATCTCAAGCGGATCGTGGGCAGCCACTTCGCCAACTACCACGAGGCGTGGCAGGCCAACCGGCTGGTCGCGCTCGGCAAGGTGCACCCGACGGTGTCCCGCACCTACTCCCTCGAACAGACCGGTCAGGCCGCGTACGAGGTGCACCGCAACGCGCACCAGGGCAAGGTCGGCGTGCGCTGCCTCGCGCCGTCGGACGGGCTGGGTGTCCGGGACGGGGAGCTGCGGGCCCGGCACGAAGCGGCGATCAACCGGTTCCGGGGGCACTGAGCGGGACACTTCCGGGGGCACTGAGCGGGACACCGGCCGGACGGATGAGCACCCGATGGCCAATGCGGTGATCGGCCATTGTTCTTCCACCCCCATTAGCCCGAACCCATGCGGGTCGAACAAAGGGTCACGGGAGACACCCCGTGGCCCTTTTTCGCGTCACGCTGCGTGGCGTCCGTCCGGCCCGGGACCTGCCAAGATCGCCGATTGGTCCGGCCCCGGGGGCCAGGGCAGTTGACCATGTAAAGAGGAGACGAAAGCTGCGTACCGCTCTTGCGAAGCACCCTGGGGCGTCTGCCAGTATGTCCCAATGCCCCAGCAGCAGTCCTCCCCTCTCGCGTTCTTCGATAACGCGAACTCGCAGCCAGATTTCACCGTTGGCCTGCGCGGATACAACACTCACCAGGTCGATGACTTCATCGGCCGGATGACCGCCGCGCTGACCCAGTCCGAGCAGGCCCGTGCCGAGGCCGAGCAGCGGATGAACGACGCCCAGCGTCGCCTCCGCCAGGCCGAGCAGCGCATGAGTGCGCTGGAGCAGAAGCTCACCGACACCAACAAGCAGCTCGAAGAGAACAGCCGGCCCACCCTCTCCGGGCTCGGCACCCGCGTCGAGCAGATCCTCCGGCTCGCCGAGGAGCAGGCCAACGACCACCGCAACGAGGCCAAGCGCGAGTCGGAGGGCATCCTCTCCGCCGCCCGCCTCGAGGCGCGGGAGATCACGGACAAGGCCCGCGCCGAGGCCGCCGCGATGAAGGCCACTGCGGAACGCGAGGCGGGCAACCTGCGTACCGCCGCCGAGCGGGAGGCCGCCGAGGTCCGGGTGCAGGCCCGCCGCGAGGCCGACACGCTGCGCGCCGACGCTGACCGCGAGACCAAGCAGCTCCGGACGGTCACGGCACACGAGGTGGCCGAGCTGAAGTCGACCGTGGAGCGGGAGGTGGCCACCCTGCGCGCCACCGCCGAGCGGGAGATCACCCAGCAGCGGGCCAAGGCCGCCCGCGAGGCCGAGGAGAAGCGCGCCGAGGCCACCAAGCTGCTGACCGACGCGCGGGACAAGCGCGACAAGGACCTCCAGGCCCTGGAGCTGCAACTCGCCGAGCGGCGCGAGAAGGCCGAGCGCGAGGAGTCCGAGCGGCACGCCGCCCAGGTGGCGCAGACCCAGAAGATGGTCAGCGAGGCCGAGCAGCGCGCCCGCGCCGCCCAGGAGCGCGCCAAGGAGATCGAGCAGCGCGCCGAGGCCCGTCGCGTCGAGTCGGAGCGCAACGCCGCCGAGACGGTCGACAAGGCCAAGGCCCAGTCCGACAAGATGCTCAACGAGGCCAAGGCCGAGTCGCAGCGTCTACTCACCGAGGCCCGCACCGAGGCCGAGCTGACCACGCAGGCCGCCCGCCGCGAGGTCGAGGACCTCACCCGGCAGAAGGACGCGGTCACCTCGCAGCTCGGGCAGATGCTCTCCGGGCTCGCCGGCATCGTGCCCGGCGTTCCCTCGTCGCCGCCCGCCGCGGCGGCGAAGCCCGAGACGAAGAAGACCGACGGCGCTCAGGAGCGGGTCACCGCGGAGACCGCCGGCTGACGCGAGGCGTCAGGTTGGGGCATCGACGGCGCGAGGTGACACCGGGTAACCGGTGTGACCTCGCGCCGTGTGCGTTTCCCAACCCTTGGTGTGGTGCCCTCGCCACGGAGTGAAGTAGGTCCCACAAGCGGCGTCCGTATCGCCCCAGCCGCGGGCGATGCGTGTGAGGATGGGGGCATGTCGCACGGCGAGGAACTGTTCGCTCTCGGCGGGGACGTGACCACGGAGCCCAGCTTCGAGTCCGCTCTCCGGGGGTACGAGAAGAAACAGGTTGACCGGTACGTCGCACGTGCCGAGCACGAGATCGCGACCCTCGCCGCCGAACGGGAACAGGCCTATACACAGATCCACAAGCTCGCCGGCCAGGTCGAGGTGCTGCAGCGGGATCTGACCCAGGTCCGCAAGCAGATGAACGTGGTCGACCGGGCTTCCTTCCGGCATCTGGGTCCCCGGGTCGAGTCGATCCTCACCCTCGCCGAGGAGCAGGCCGAGCAGATCCTGTCCGCGGCCAACGAGGAGATCGACGCCCGTCGGGCCGCCGCCGAGCACATCATCGAGGAAGCCCGCGAGCAGGCCGCCCGGGCCTTGAAGGACTTCGAGATCGCTCTCGCCGCCCGGCGCCAGGAGGAGGAGCGGCACAGCGCCTCCCGCCGCGCGGAGGCGGACGCGACCCTGCGCTCGGCCAAGGACGAGTCGGCAAAGCTGCGCAAGGCAGCGCAGGACGAGCTGGCCAAGGCCCAGCAGGAGGCCACCCAGCTGCGGGACGCCGCCAAGGAGATTCACACCCGGGCCCAGCAGGAGGCCACCAAGCTGCGCGAGGAGGCCCGCGAGGCGCTGGCCACCGCCCGCCAGGAGGCGGCGGAGCTGCGCGAGGCGGCCAAGGAAGTGCACGTCAAGGCCCAGCAGGAGGCCAAGCGGCTCACCGACACCGCGACCGAGGCGGGCCGGGCGACCCACGCCAAGGCCCAGCAGGAGGCCAAGCAGATCATCGACGACGCGTCGATGGCCGGCCGGGCCACCCGGGCCAAGGCCCAGCAGGAGGCGGAGCGGCTCACCACGCAGGCGTCCGAGGCGTCCAAGCGCAGCCGGGCCGAGACCGAGGCGTACGTGCAGCGCATGCGCGGCGAGACCGAGGCGTACGTGCAGCAGTCCCGGGCGCAGACGCAGCAGGAACTCGGCGCCTGGCGGGCGGGCGTGGAGCAGGAGGTCAACTCGCGGCGCGAGGCGGCCGATCGGGAGCTGGCCCAGCGCCGGTCCACCGCCGAGCAGGAGTTCGCCAAGCGCCGCGACGAGCTGGACAAGCAGCACGAGTCCCGCCAGCAGGAGTTGGAGTCGGGCTGGACCGCGCGCCGCGACGAGCTGGAGACCGAGTACACCGCGCGCCGCGACGAGCTGGAGACCGAGTACACCAGCCGCAAGAACGAGATCGAGCAGGGCGCGGACGCCATCCGGCAGGCGGCCGAGGCGGACGCGGCGACCCTGCGCCAGCGCGCCGAAACCGAGGCCGCCGAGATGCTGAGCCGCGCCGAGACCGAGGCAGGCGACAAGCGGCGCAAGGCCGACGAGCACGTCGCGGCCTCACGCCGCCAGTTCGAGGAGTACGCGGCCACCACCCAGCAGCATCTCGCGACCACGCAGCAGCACCTGGCGGCGACGCAGCAGGAGGCGGCGGCGGGTCGGCAGCAGCTCGCTCAGGTGATGTTGGAGATCGCGCAGGCCCAGCAGCAGCTCGCCGACCTGCGGCAGGAGACCTGGAAGGCCCGGCAGGAGTCCGACGAGATCGAGCGCCAGATGGCCGAGCTGCGGCTGCGCACCATCACCGGCCCGGTCGACGGTCCGACGTCGCCGGCGACCGGCGACCGCCCCGACGCGCCGGCCAGTGCCGCGACCGTGGCGGCCAACGGCAGTGCCGCGACCGTGACGGCGGGCAGCGGGACCGGTCCGGGCGACAGCGACGGTTCCGCCGTGCCGGCCAAGGCCGCGACCGTGTCGGCCAGCGGGGGCAGCGGCCCGGGCGACAGTGACGACGCCACTGCCGGTGACGGTACGGCCGGTAGCGGCGCGGCGGGTGACGGTACGGCCGGTAGCGGAGCGGCGGGTGACGGTGCTGGCGGTAGCGATGCGGCGGGTGGCCTCAAGGCCGCGCCCGCCGACGTCCGGCAGCCGGCGAACGCCAGCGCCGATGAGGCCGGGCAGGCCGGCACTCGACCGGTGGCCGAGCCGATGACGACTGTCGACGGCGGCACGGCCAGCGCCGGGGTGGACGGCGAGCCGACGGTGGCCGCCGTTCCGGGCGAGGGTGGCCGGGGCGCCAAACCAACCAAGATCACCAGTACGGGTGAGAACGGCAAGCGGCCCACCAAGCCGACCACCGACGAGCGCAGCGCCAAGCCCAGCAAGGTCACCATCGAGAAGGACTGACGGGACGCCTCCGACAGATTCGTGATCGACTCGACATCGCTGATGTCGGGCTGTCCCGCTGCCCAAGACACCCCGACATCAGGGATCTGGAGTGGACCATTGCCGTTCACCGGAAAGAGGGTGGGTCGCTGAGCGGCCGACGACACGAGTGGAGCACCATTGACGGTGTTGTGGTCGACAGCGACCACCGCACCGCCACTGCCGTCGCCCGTTCCCACCGCCCGACCGGGAGGTCCTGGTGCCGCAGCACGATCCGTCGGCCGAGGATCCGGACCTGAGCGCATACCGCCCGCCGGCCGAGAGCCCGTCCGGCGACGACCCGGCCATGCCCCCTGGTCCCCCGTCCGCGAAACCGCCACCGCCGGCGGAGACGCCACCAGCGGAGACGCCACCACCAGCGGGGACACCTCCACCGGCGAGAACGCCACCGCCGGCGGAGACGCCACCAGCGGAGACGCCACCAGCGGAGACGCCACCACCAGCGGAGACGCCACCGCCGGTCCCGGTGCCAGCCCCGGGATTCGACCCGGACGAGCCTCCAGCGGTCCCGTCGGGGAAGTTCGGCACGCCGGGGCGTCCGCTACGGCGCAGCAGTTTCCTGATCGGCTTCACCGGCGCGCTGGGCGTGCTGCTGGCGTACACCCTCTATCTGGGGATCCGGAATGCCGGCGGCATTCTGGTGCTGGTGGTGATCGCGCTCTTCCTGGCGGTGGGCCTCAACCCGGCGGTGGTGCGCCTGCGCACCTGGGGTGTGCCCCACGGCTTGGCGGTGGCGGTGGTGGCGCTGACCGTGGTGCTGCTGCTCTGCGGCGGCATCGTGGCGCTGGTCCCGCCGATCGTGACGCAGTCCGGGCAGTTCATCGACCAGATCCCGAGCCTGCTCGACGAGTTGCGTCGCAATCCCACGGTCAACGACCTGGTGGAGCGGTACGACGTGGTGGAGCGGGTGCAGGGCGCGGCCAACGCCGACACCATCGGCCGGGCCCTCGGCGGGGTCCTCGGCGGGGTCCTCGGCGGCGCCCAATTGATCTTCGGCACGGTGTTCCGGACGCTGACCGTGCTGGTGCTGACCATCTACTTCCTGGCCTACTTCAACCGGCTGCGTTCCCTGGGCTACGCGCTGCTGCCCCGGTCCCGCCGCGAACGGGCGGAGTTGATCGGTGACGAGATCCTGGCCAAGGTGGGCGCGTACATGGTCGGCGCGTTGAGCATCGCGGTCCTGGCCGGCGCGACCACGTTCGTCTTCGCGCTGATCGTCGGCCTGCCGTACCCGTTCGCGCTGGCCGTGGTCGTCGCCGTCACCGATCTGATCCCGCAGATCGGCGCGACCCTGGGCGCGGTGATCGTGAGCCTGGTCGGCTTCGCCGCCGACCTACCCACCGGCATCGCCTGCGCGGTGTTCTTCCTTATCTACCAGCAGATCGAGAACTACCTGATCTACCCGAAGGTGATGCGGCGCTCGGTCGAGGTCAACGAGGTCGCCGCCCTGCTGGCGGCACTGCTCGGCGTGGCGCTGCTGGGCGTGGTGGGCGCGCTGATCGCCATTCCCACGGTGGCCGCGCTGCAACTGATCCTGCGTGAGGTGGTGCTCCCCCGCCAGGAGCGCAACTGACGCCGCCGGAACGCAACTGACGCCGCCCGGAGCGGAACGCAACTGACGCCGCCCGAAGCGGGACCGACGCCGCCCGAAGCGGGACCGACGCCGCCCGAAAGCGGAACTGCGCGGAATCAGTCGGCCGGGCGGGGTACGGGCGTGTCGGCGAAGGCGGCCACCGTCCGGTCGGCGTACGCGCTGACGTCGCCGGTCTCCATCGGCCCGTCCCAGGTCGTCGGCAGGGGCACGTCGACCCCGGGGTTGACCCGCTTGACGATCTCGTCGAGCACCGTCTCCGCGTCGCCCACCCAGAGGTGCTTCGCACCGGGCACCCCGACCACCTCGGCCTGCGGCACCGCCGCGAACCGCTCCCGCGCCTCGACCGGACGCAGGTAGTCGTCGAACTCGGGCACCAGCGCCACCAGCGGCCGACCGGACGTGCTCCAGGTCACCAGGTCGTCCGGCGTCGAGAAGCGCAGCGGCGGGGAGAGCAGGATCGCTCCGGCCACGGCCGGGTCGCAGCCGTACTTGAGGGCCAGGTCGGTGCCGAACGACCACCCGACCAGCCAGATGTTGGGCAGTTCGGCGAACTCCGCGTACTCGATAGCGGCGGCCACGTCGTACCGCTCGCCCACCGCGCCGTCGAAGGCGCCCTCGCTGGTGCCGCGCACGCTGCTGGTGCCCCGGGTGTTGAACCGCAGCACGGCCAGGTCGGCCAGCGCCGGCAGCCGCCAGGCCGCCTTGCGGAACACGTGGCTGTCCATCATCCCGCCGTGCGTGGGCAGCGGATGCAGGCAGACCAGGGTGCCCACCGGGGGCCGGTCGGCCGGCAGAGCCAGCTCGCCGACCAGCCGCAGCCCGTCGGCGGTGTGTAGCTCGATGTCCTCCCGGCGGCCGGGCAGGATCGACGACGCGCGGATCGCTGTGCTCACCGCCCAAGTCTGTCGCGAAGTCGCCGCCGCCGCCCACCGAGGCACGAACAGGGTGATCCAGATCGCTCAGTAGCGCGGCGTGCCCCGGCCGCGCTGCACCGCCGGCCCGCGCCGTTCCCGGGCACGCCAGCAGCCGCTGTGCCAGTGCCGACGGTCGGTCAGGTCACCCAGGCCGTCGGCCGGCCAGGCCACCAGGTGCGCCACCCCGGGGCGGATCTCCTGGTCACAACCGGGGCAGCGGTACGTCTTGACCGACGCGCCCGCCCCGATCCCGCGTACCTGCCAGGCGCCGTCGGTCCACTGCTGCACCGAGGCGACACCCTGGCGAGCCCGGTCGGCGTCCAGGTTGGCGTTCTCGTCCCGGCGAGGGCGATTGCGACGGGGGCTCACGCACCCAAGGTTACGGTCACTCCCAGCTGGCCGGCTCGCCAAGGTCCTCGGCCACCCGGAGCCCACCGATCACCGTGCTGACCTCCGCGTCCGTGGGGGACCGCTCCCAGCGGTTCTCGTACCCCATCGACAGCAGCGTGTTGGGGATGCCGAGCACGTGCCAGAAGTCGCCCATGTCGAACACCGGCCTGCCGGCGATCTCGCGGTTGGCTTTCCCTCGGTCGCCGGAGGGCGGACGGGGTGAGTAGTACAGCCGTACGGGCAGGGTGGCCTTGCCGTCGAGCTTGACGATCAACGCCACCTCGGTCTGGTCCGAAACGCCTCCCGGCATCTGCGTAGGAGTTGTGGTTCCGGTCACGTTCGCAGTGCGTGGCCAGGCCAGCCGCCGTACCGACACGTCGCACTCGCTGATCCGGGCGCCCTGCGGCAGAGCGGTCAACCGGATGGGCGCGACACAGCGACGGGCCTCGTCGAACCGAAGCGCCGCCGCCGTCCGGCGGATCTCGGCGTCGGTGTCCCCGAGTGCCGAGACCCGGGCGTACAGGCCCGGGGCGGGCTGCCAGCGCAGGACCCAACCCCGCGCGGGCTGGTCCAGCCGACGTATCACCCCGTTGTACCTCGAACCGGGGTCGGACCGGCCGGTCCGGTCAGGATCCGTGTCACTGGTGGAGTCGCCCGTCCGGTCGGGGCCGATGTCATGAAGCTGGCTCGGGTCGCCGATCTCGGCCGACTGCGGGTCGGCGGCCACGATCGCCATGGCCTGCACGCCACCCCCCAGGTCCAGTCGCATGCTCTCGGCCTGGCCCGCCGAGCGCCAGGCAACCGGCTTCGCGACCGTCGGGTCGATGCCGAAGTGCAGCAGCCCCGGGTCCGTGCCAACCAGGTCAGGACGCGTCGCTGCCCCGGGGACCCCCGGCGCCAGCGGTGGCGTCACCACGACGGGACTGGGCGTGACGGTCGGCTGTGGCGGTGCGGCCGAGGGGATGCGTAGTGCCACGCCGGTCCCGAGTACCACCGCGACGCCAAGCCCGGCCCCGATGACGGCACGTCGCCGCCGTCGACGGGCCCGTCCCCCGTTCACCGCCGCCGTCATCAGGCGATCGGTGTCCACGGGCCCGTCGGCGTGCTCCCGCAGTGCCCGTGCGATCCACTCGTCGAGGTCGGTCACGGCCGGCTCCCGTTCGTCGTGGAAACGCCGTGGCGCTCCCGCAGCTGACTGAGCGCCCGCATCGCATGAGTGCGGACGGTGACCGGTGAACAGCCGAGGATCTGGGCGATGGTGAGGTCGTCGAGGTCCTCGTAGTACCGCAGCACGAGCACCGCACGCTGCCGGTCCGGCAGACCGAGGATCAGTCTCCACATCTCGTCCCGGTCGGCCGAGTCGCTGCTGAAGTCGCCGCGCCCCGGCCGGTCGGCGAACTCCGCCGTGGCCATCTCGTGGCTGGATCGGCGACGCCACCAGGAGGTGTTGGCGTTGACCATCATCCGGCGCACGTAGACGTCCGGGCGGTCAGCACGGGAGATCCTCCGCCAGTGCACGTACGCCCGGGACAGCACCTCCTGGGTAAGGTCGTCGGCCCGGTGCTCGTCACCGGTCAGCAGTCGAGCCAGCCGGACGAGCGCTGGCCCGCGACTGCTGACGTACTCCTCGAAGGTCACATCACTCAGACGCCGTCGCCGGTGCCCGGCGTTGACGCGGTCAGCGGTGCGAGTGGTCGCGGAAGCCGCGACGGGTCTTGCGACCCAGGTAGCCGGCGGTGACCAGGTGCTCCAGCAACGGCGCGGGCGCGAAGCCCGGCTCGCGCAGCTCCAGGTACAGCTCCCGCTGGATCGCCAGCGAGACGTCCAACCCCACCACGTCGAGCAGCTCGAACGGGCCCATCGGGTAGCCGCAGCCCAGCTTCATGGCGTGGTCGATGTCGTCGGCCGTGGAGTAGCTGGCCTCCAGCATCTTGACCGCGTCGTTCAGGTACGGGAAGAGCAGCGCGTTGACGATGAAGCCGGACCGGTCGCCGCAGACCACGCCGGTCTTGCCGAGCGCCGCGCAGACGGCCCGCGCGGTCGCGGTGGTCTCCGGTGAGGTACGGATGGTCCGGACCACCTCGACCAGCGGCATGACCGGCGCCGGGTTGAAGAAGTGCAGGCCCACCACGTCGGCCGGGCGCTGGGTGGCCATCGCCACGTCGATCACGGGCAGGGACGAGGTGGTGGTGGCCAGCACCACGCCCGGCTTGCAGATCTCGTCGAGGCTGGCGAAGAGCGCCTTCTTGACGCTCAGCTCCTCGACGACCGCCTCGACGACCAGGTCGACGTCGGCAAGATGGTCGAGGGTCGCCGTCCAGGTGATGCGGCCCAGCGCCGCGTCCCGGTCGGCCTCGGCGAGCTTGCCCCGGACCACGCCCTTGTTCAGCGACGTCTTCACGGCCTCGCAGACCGACGCGGACTTCTCCGCGCCCCGGGTCACCGAGACGACCTCGTACCCGGCCCTGGCGAACACCTCGACGATCCCGGTGGCCATCGTCCCGGAACCCACGACGCCCACCTTGGTGATGGCGCGCGCGCCGTCGGCGAGCGCGGCGTCCGCCGCCGGCGGCGTCGTTTCATCGGGTACGACCTTCGGCGAACCGGGCCGCTCGTAGGTGTAGAAACCCCGTCCGGACTTGCGGCCCAGCAGCCCCGCCGTGACCATCTGCTTGAGCAGCGGCACCGGGGCGTGTCGGCGGTCCCGGCCGCCCCGCCGGTACATGGTGTCCAGGATTTCGTACGCGGTGTCCAGGCCGATCAGGTCCATCAGCGCCAGTGGGCCCATCGGCAGCCCGCAGCCGAGCTTCATCGCGGCGTCGATGTCCTCCCGGGTCGCGTAGTGCGACTCGAACATCCCGACCGCGTGGTTGAGGTAGCCGAAGAGCAGCGCGTTGGCGATGAAGCCGGCCCGGTCGTTGATGGTGACGTCGACCTTGCCGAGCCGGGCGCACAGCGCCTCGACGTCGGCCACGACCTCGGGGGCGGTGACGACCGTGCGGACCACCTCGACCAGCTTCATCACCGGGGCGGGGTTGAAGAAGTGGATGCCGATCACCTGGTTGGGCCGGCTGGTGGCCACCGAGATCTCGGTGACGCTCAGCGACGAGGTGTTGGTGGCGAGGATGGCCTCCGGCTTGCAGACCCGGTCCAACTCAGCGAAGATCCGCTGCTTGAGGTCCAGGTGCTCGGGCACCGCCTCGATGACCAGGTCCACCGAGTGCAGCGCGTCCAGTCCGACCGCGAAGCGCACCCGCTCGTGTAGGGCGTCGCGGTCCGCCTCGGCGAGCTTGCCCTTGGCGACCGCCCGGTCGGTGGAGCCCTTCAGGGTGGCCCGACCGCGCTCCAGCGCCGGCTCGGCGATCTCGACCGCGAGGACGTCGATGCCGTTGCGGGCGAAGACCTCGACGATGCCGGCACCCATGGTGCCCAGCCCCACGACACCGACGGTGCTGAACTCCCGCGCCACGACCGGCCTCCCCAGACACTCCGCACGGCCACTGAACGGCCGCTAAGGTATGCGCGCGAGTCTGCCACGTGCCGCAGGGTTGTCGAGACGCCGTGGGATATTTCACCCACGACGCGGCCCTACCCGGCCTGCCCGTCGGTCAGCGCCAGCAGCTCCGCCACGAACTCCCCCGGGCGCTCCAGGTGCGGGCTGTGCCCGCAGCCGGGCAACACCACCTCACGGTACGCGCCGCCGGCCGCCGCGTACCGCTCCAGCACCGCCCGGGTCTGGCCGACCATCGGTTGCGGCGGGCAGTCCTGCGCCCCCGGCCATCCGGCCACGACACCCAGCGAACCGAGGTACGCCAGGTCCAACAGCGACGTGTCCGAGACGATCACGTCGGCGTCGCCGCGTACCCAGGTGACCGGAGGTTTCTCGGCGACGGCCACCAGCTCGTCGGCGACCCGGAACCAGGTCGGCGCGAGCGCGTTCAGCACGCCCCGCTTCCCGGGCACGGTGCCGGGCCAGTTCTCCGACTCCGCCGACGTGCCCGGGTAGTTGTCCTCGCCGATCGCCGTGGAGAGCACACTGTCGAGCAGCAGCTCCTCGTCGACGCCGAGCGAGGCCGAATCGGCCACGTACGTCGCCCGCAGCACCTCACGCGGACTGGCCGGGCCCTCGGTGCCCCGATCGCCTGCGGCGAGCCGGGCCACGAAGTCCCGGTTGGCGGTGCCGGCACCGGTACCGGCGAAGTCGGGCGTGGTCGGCGTACCGCTCAGGTCGCGCGTGCCACCGAAGCCGTACGGCGACACGGGCGCGGCCAGCAGTAGCGCCCCCACCCGGTGCGGATGGTCGACCAGCAGCCGCATGGCAACTCCCCCACCGAGGGAGTGCCCGACCACGACCGGCCGGACCCCACCGCCGGTGTCAGCGCCGCTGCCGTCGACGTCGGGGAAGAGCGTCGGGTCGTCCAGCAGGGCGGCGACGTCGTCGGCGAAGTCCCGCAGGCCGCGGGTGGCGTCCACCGGGGCGGTCGCCGAGTCGCCGAACCCGCGCAGGTCGGGAGCGACGACCCGCAGCGTCGGTGGCAGCCGTCGGATCAACGGCTCCCAGAACAGCGATGAGGAGCAGTTGCCGTGGACCAGCAGCAACGGAGTTCCGTCCGGCGGACCGGCCACCCGTACCGCCTGGCGTATACCGTTCGCCGTCACGACCCGCTGCTCGGTCTCCATCCGCGGCATGCTGCCACGTCGGTCCACGGGGGTCCAGGTGTCGGACAGCCACCCGGCGGCACCGCCGGAGTGTGGCCGACGGCCAGTGGCCGCCCCGGCGGGGTCAGCGGCGGGCGCCCGGTGGCGAAGCCAGCGGCAGTGGCAGCGTCGGTCGGATATCGCGTCGGGACACCCCGAAGCTGAGCCCAACCGGATCCGTGTGGGCGACCCCCGGATCGAACAGGCGCAGCTCGGTGCGGCCGAGCCGGATCACGTCGCCGTCGCTGAGGCGCTCCACCTCGGTGATCCGGCGGTCGTTGAGCCAGGTGCCGTTGGTCGAGCCCAGGTCGCGCAGCGACGCGCCCTCGGGAGCCAGCCACACCTCGGCGTGCCGGCGACTCAGATGCGGGTCGCTGATGACCACGTGGCCGGTCGGCGCCCGGCCGATCACCTGCGGCTCACCCCGCAGGCGAAAGCTTGCTCCGCGCATCGGCCCACCTGCGACCGTCAACAACGGCATCAGTTCCGGATGTTCCTCCATGGACAGTCAGCCCTCCACCCCACACCGTTACTCCGCGCGTCAGCCTGCCATCAGACGGTAATCGTCAATACCGACCGGCCGGTCAGCTCCTCGTCACCTCCCGGTCACCCGCTGTTCGACGATTCGGATGGTCACCCTTCGGCAACCGGGTCCTGACCTGCACTGATCAACGAGCGGGTGGGTGGACGCGACTCCCGCCCCGGCACCCCGAGATCGCGGCCTACCGGTGAGTAATCTTCGGGTCTAGACTTCCGCCATGACGGCTGTGCATGTCCCCGGCACCCCCCTCATCGAGGCGCACCAGCTGGTCTCCACCAGTCCGGCCACCGGCGTCGAGGCCGGCCGCCTCCCCGTCGCCAGCGACGCGGACGTACGGCAGGCCGTCGAGCGCGCGCGTTCCGCCGCCGAGTGGTGGGTCGGTCTGGGCTTCGCCGGCCGTCGCCAGCGGATGCTGCGCTGGCGGGCGCTGCTCGCCAAGCGGGTCGAGCAGCTCGCCGAGTTGATGCACGTCGAGGGCGGCAAACCGGCCGCCGACGCCATCGTCGAGATCGCCAGCGCGATCGAACACGTCGACTGGGCCGCCCGCAACGCGCGCCGGGTGCTCGGCCCACGCCGGGTACGGTCCCGGCTCGTCCTCGCCGAGTTCTCCGCGCACCTGGAATACCAACCGCACGGCGTGGTGGGTGTGATCGGGCCGTGGAACTATCCGGTCCTCACCCCGCTCGGCTCCGCCGCGTACGCCCTGGCCGCCGGCAACGCCGTCGTGCTCAAGCCCAGCGAGTACACGCCCGTCGTCGGCCAGTGGCTGGTGGACACGTTCGCGGAGGTGGTCCCCGAGCAGCCGGTGTTCACCGCCGTACACGGGCTCGGCGACGTCGGTGCCGCGCTGTGCCGTTCCGGGGTCGACAAGGTGGCCTTCACCGGCTCGACCGCGACCGCCCGCAAGGTGATGTCCGCCTGCGCCGAGACGCTGACGCCGGTGCTGATCGAGGGCGGCGGCAAGGACGCCATGATCGTCGACAGCGACGCCGACCTGGACGCCGCCGCCGAGGCGTGCGTCTGGGGCGCCATGACCAACGCCGGCCAGACCTGCATCGGCATCGAGCGCGTCTACGCCGTCGACACGGTCTTCGACGCCTTCGTCGACAAGGTCGTCGCCCGCGCCGGCCGGCTGACCGTCGGCCCCGACGGCGCGGACATCGGCCCGATCACCATGCCCGGCCAGATCGACGTGATCCGCCGCCACATCGAGGCCGCGGTCAGCTCCGGCGGTCGCGCCCTGGTCGGCGGCCCGGACGCGGTGCAGCCACCGTACGTGCATCCGACCGTGCTGGTGGACGTACCGGAGGAGTCGGCCGCCGTCCGCGAGGAGACCTTCGGTCCGACGGTGACCATCAGCCGGGTCCGCGACGTCGACGAGGCCGTCGCCCGCGCCAACGCCGTGTCGTACGGCCTGGGGGGTTCGGTCTTCGGCCGGCAGCGTGCCGTGAGCATCGCGCGACGCCTGCGCTCGGGGATGACCTCGGTCAACTCCGCGCTGACCTTCGCCGGGATGTCCACGCTGCCGTTCGGCGGCGTCGGCGACTCCGGCTTCGGGCGGATCCACGGCGAGGACGGCCTCCGCGAGTTCGCCCGCGCCAAGGCCATCACCCGGCGTCGAGCGCGCTCACTGCTGCCGTCGATGACGTTCGACCGCACCCCGACCGACGTGGCACGTCTCGTCAAAGCCATCAAGGTGATGTACGGCAGGTGAGTGTCGGATAGCCGATCTGCGCCGTGATCGGCGTATCCACATGTTTATACGTTGTAGGCACGGCGGTACATTGCGTTAAATGGGCCACAATCGATTGCGACACAGCCTTGTCGACAGTGACCAGTCGTGGAGCGCTCGGCAGCGGCGTCGTCGTTCGGAGTGGCTGGCGCGCACCTTCCCCGACATTGGCGACATGCACGTCGTCGACCTCGGCGGCCGGCTCGGCACCTGGCACCGCGCCACCGTCCGGCCGGCCCGCGTCACCGTGGTCAACCTGGAACAGCCGCCCGCAGCCGTACCCGAGTGGGCCCACGTCGAGCAGGCCGACGCCTGCGACCTGCCACCCCGTGTCACCAAGGGCGCCTACGACCTGGTCTTCTCCAACTCCGTGCTGGAACACGTCGGTGGGCACGAGCGCCGACTTCGGTTCGCCGCCGCGGCCCGTTCGCTGGCCGATCGGCACTGGGTGCAGACGCCCTACCGCTACTTTCCCATCGAGCCGCACTGGATCGCGCCCGGCATGCAGTTCCTACCGATCCGGATGCGCACGGCGCTCGCTCGCCGTTGGCCCCTCGGCCACAAACCGACCCGCAGCCACGAAGCCGCCATCCACCAGGTGCTCTGGACCGAACTGCTGGACCGTTCGCAGATGCGCCACTACTTTCCCGACTCGACAATGCTCGTCGAGCGGGTCTTCGGCCTGCCGAAGTCGTTGATCGCCGTACGGACCGGGCGGTGAGCCGGGTCAGAAGAGGGTCAGCTCGTCCTTCTCGATGCCCCGCAGCCGGTCGTAGTTGACGACGACGCACCGGATGCCCCGGTCGGCGGCGAGCACCCGGGCCTGCGGCTTGATCTCCTGCGCGGCGAACACGCCGGTGACCGGGCTGAGCAGCGGGTCACGGTTCATGAGTTCGAGGTAGCGGGTCAACTGCTCCACGCCGTCGATCTCGCCACGCCGCTTGATCTCGACGGCCACGGCGCCGGAGTTCGCGTCCCGGCAGAGCAGGTCCACCGGGCCGATCGCCGTCATGTACTCGCGGCGCACCAACGTGAACCCCTCGCCCAGCACGGTCGGGTTGGCCGCCAGCAACTCCTGCAGGTGTGCCTCCACCCCGTCCTTGCGCAGGCCGGGATCGACACCCAGCTCGTACGAGGTGTCCTGGAAGACCTCCTCCAGGGTGATCCGCAACTCCTCGCCGGCCTTGTTGACCACCCGCCACACGCCGGGGGCCTCCTCCAGCCGGCACGGCGGGCTCATCCAGTTCAGCGGCTTGTACGCACGGTCGTCGGCGTGAATCGACACCGACCCGTCCGCCTTCACCATCAACAGCCGAGTCGCCGGCGGCAGGTGAGCCGAGAGCCGTCCGACGTAGTCCACCGAGCACTTCGCAATGACCAACCGCACCCGACGAGGGTAGCCGAGCAGTCCGCCACCGCCACCGAGCGGCACTGGCGCGTCGGTGCGATGCTGAGACCGTGTTCGAAGTTCTCACCGGCACCGGCCTCGCCGCCTCGGCAGGGCTGAACGCCTACATACCCCTGCTCGTCCTCGGCCTGCTCGGCCGCTACACCAACCTGATCGACCTGCCCAGCGGCTGGACGTGGCTCGGCAACGGCTGGGTCATCGTCATCCTTGCCGTCCTGCTCGCCGTCGAGATGGTGGCGGACAAGGTGCCGGTCGTCGACCACGTCAACGACGTGGTGCAGACCGTCGTCCGGCCCACCGCCGGTGGCCTCGCCTTCGGGGCCGGCTCGTCGTCGGAGACCGTGACCGTCAGCGACCCGGGGAGCTTCTTCTCCAGCCACCAGTGGGTGCCGGTCGCCACCGGCGTACTCCTCGCCTTCGGTGTACACCTGCTCAAGTCCGCCGCACGCCCGGTGATCAACGCGACCACCGCCGGGTTTGGCGCCCCGGTGGCCAGCACCGCCGAGGACGCGACGAGCGTGGTCATGTCCCTGGTCGCGGTCATCCTGCCGGTGCTCGTACTCGCCTTCCTGGTGGGGTTGGTCGGCTTCGTCTACTGGTTCCTGCGTCGACGCTCCGAACGCCGCCGAGAACGTCAGGCGGCCCGCGCCGCTGGCTTCCGCGTCTGACCGGCAATCCGAAGGTACGGCGATGGCCGGCACCCGTTGTCGGGGTGCCGGCCATCTGTGTGTCTTAGCTGTTCCAGTTGTGGGCGACCAGGTCGGTGGCCTGCTGCTCCCACTGCGCGTACGCGTCCGGGTACGCCGAGACCTGGACGGTCTGGGCGGCGTCGGTCAGGGGCATGTCCTGCCAGCCATCGACCTGCTTGAGGCCCTTGAGGAACGCGGTGGTGGAGTACTCGGGGTTGGTGATCTGCTCCGGGGTGCCCCAACCGGAGGAGGGGCGCTGCTGGAACAGACCCAGCGAGTCGTGGTCGTTCATGTCGCCGAGGTGACCCAGGTTCTCCAGCTTCGACTCCTGCAGGCTCGTCGCGATCGAGATGACCGCGGCCCGTTCGGGCAGGCCGGCCTTCTTGGTGGCGGCGATGATGGCCTTGGCGTTGGCGGTCTGCTCGCCGTTGAGGTCGATGTGCGACTGGTCGCCCTGCGGCTTGGGTGCGGTGGTCTGCACCGCTGCGGCGGCGGGCTTGGCGTCGACCGGGTTGGCGTGGGCGGCGATGGGGCCGGCGAAGACGCCACCGGCGAACGCGAGACCGGCGATGGACAGCATGCTCTTGCGGAAGATCGTGTTCATGTGGGTTGCTCCTTCGGGGGTAGGAAACATCCACCTGTCACCAGTGCGGGGGATCGGTGACGGGGGTGTCAGCACCTCGTCCGGGCGCTCAAAGTCTGGGGGCGGCCTGCGAGCGGGGGGGGGGCTCGTGGCGGCCGGTCCGTGTGTAACGACCCGGGGGGCGGGGCCATTCCCGGGGGCTGACGATCCGCGGTGAGCGGGGCTCGTCGTGCCGGGACCGGGTGTAACGACCTGCGGTCCGGGGTCATTCCCGGGGGCTGACGATCCGCGGGGAGCGGGGCTCGCCGTGCCGGGACCGGGTGTAACGACCTGCGGCCCGGGGCCATTCCCGCAGACCGGCAGGCCCGCGAACGGGCGGGGCCCGTCGCGCCGAGTCCGGGTCCAACGACCTGCGGCCCGGGGTCATTCCCGGGGGGCGATGATCCGGGTCTTGCGCACGAGGCCACCTCGCGCAGAGTCCAAAACGGGAGATAACCCCGGCCGGCAGCGCGGCCGGCGGGGGCGCAGGGGCCAGCGCGATCGGCGCGGCCAGCGATCGCCGCGGCCAGCGGGGGCGGCGGGGCCGGCGGGGACCGGCGGGGGCGCATCCGAGCGATGATCGACTCGACATCGCCGAAGTCGGGGTATCCGGGGCCGGTTGACACCGCGGTATCGGTGATCTCGTGTCGATCATGCCAGCATCGCCGATCACACCGACCTCGCCGATCACGCCCGCATCGCCGATCACACCGACCTCGCCGATCACGCCCGCATCGCCGATCACACTACCTCGCCGATCACGCCCGCATCGCCGATCACACCGACCTCGCCGATCACGCCCGCATCGCCGATCACGCCGGGCATCGCCGATCACGCGCCGGGGTGGCCAGACGGGCATATCGGGTGAGCGCAGGCTGGCAAATGCCTAATATCGGGGCAGGAGCCTAGAGGAGGTTGGCATGACCACTGCAATGGAGATGCCCCGAGTCCAGGAATGCGTCGTCGCGGCATGCGCGTACAACCAGGGCGGTGACTGCCACGCCTTCGCCATCACCATCGGCAGCATGGACCACGCGCACTGCCACACCTTCGTCGAGTCGCCCGTGCGGGGCGGGGTGGACGGCCTCACCGCGCAGGTGGGCGCCTGCCAGCGTTCCGACTGCCGACACAACGAGCAGTTGGAGTGCCACGCCTCGTCGATCAAGGTGGGGCCGGACAACGACCTGGCCGACTGCATGACGTACGCCGGTCGCTGACTCCGACGGGACCGGGTCAGGGCAGGTCGTTGGCCCGCCGGATGACCGTCACCAGGTCGTCGATGATCCCGGTGAGGGCGAAGTCCTTCGGGGTGAAGACCCGGGCCACCCCGGCGGCGAGCAGGGTGTCGGCGTCACCGACGGGGATGATGCCGCCCACCACCACGGGCAGGTCCGCCCGGCCGGCGGCCCGCAGCCCGTCGAGCACCGCGGGCACGGCCGCCAGGTGTGAGCCGGACAGCACGGACAGCCCGACCAGGTCGACGTCCTCCTCGACGGCGGCGGCGACGATCTGGCCGGCGGTCAGCCGGATGCCCTGGTAGACGACCTCGAAGCCGGCGTCGCGGGCGCGTACCGCGATTTGCTCGGCGCCGTTCGAGTGCCCATCCAGGCCGGGCTTGCCGACCAGCAACCGCAGCCGTCCGCTGCCCAGCTCGCGGGCGGTGGCGGCCACCCGCTCGCGGACCGCCGCGAGACCCGCGTCGCCGCCGCTGCCGGTGGCGCCGGACAGGCCGGTCGGCGCCCGGTACTCACCGAAGACGTCGCGCAGCGCGCCGGCCCACTCCCCGGTGGTCACCCCGACCCGTACACACTCCAGGGTCGCCGGCATCAGGTTGGCGGTGGTCGCGGCGTCCGCGCGGAGCCGGGCCAGTGCCGCGTCGACCGCCGCGCCGTCCCGCCCGGCACGCCACTCGCGTACGGAGGCGACGGCGACCGCCTCGACCATGGGATCGACCTGTTCGACGGCCTCGGCGCCCGCCGCCGTCAACGGGGATGGTTCGGTCTCGGCGAAGCGGTTGACGCCGACCACCACGTCGAGTCCGGACTCCATCCGGCGACGGCGTTCGGCCAGCGAGGCGACCAGCGCGCTCTTGAGATAGCCCGTCTCCACGGCGGCCACCACACCGCCCATCTCCAACACGGCGTCCAGCTCCACGCGCGCCCCGCTGACGATCTCGTCGACGAGTGCGGTCATCACGTGCGAACCGGCGAAGAGGTCGGGGTATTCGAGCAGGTCCGACTCGTACGCCAGAACCTGCTGCATCCGGAGCGACCACTGCTGGTCCCAGGGCCGGGGCAGGCCGAGCGCCTCGTTCCAGGCCGGCAGTTGCACGGCACGGGCTCGGGCGTCGCGGGACATCGTCACGCCGAGCATCTCCAGCACGATGCGCTGGATGTTGTTCTCCGGCTGTGCCTCGGTGAGGCCGAGCGAGTTGACCTGTACGCCGTAGCGGAACCGCCGCTGCCGGGCCTCGGTGACGCCGTACCGCTCCCGGGTGATCCCGTCCCACAGCACGCCGAACGCGCGCATCTTGGCGATCTCCTCGACGAAACGCACCCCGGCGTTGACGAAGAACGAGACCCGCTGCACCACGTCACCCATCCGCTCGGCGGGCACCTGACCGGAGTCGCGGACCGCGTCGAGGACGGCGACGGCGGTGGCCAGCGCGAAGCCGACCTCCTGCACGGGTGTCGCGCCAGCTTCCTGAAGGTGGTACGAGCAGATGTTGACCGGGTTCCACCTCGGCATCGTCGTCAGGGTGTGCGCGATGACGTCCGCCGTCAGCCGCAGCGAGGCCGCCGGCGGGAAGATGTACGTCCCCCGGGACAGGTACTCCTTGATGATGTCGTTCTGGGTGGTGCCGGCGAGCAGGTCGGCGCTCGACCCCTGCTCGGCGGCCACGGCCGCGTAGAGGGCGAGCAGCCACATCGCCGGCGCGTTGATGGTCATCGAGGTGTTCGTCCCGGCGAGCGGGATGCCGTCGAAGAGCGCCCGCATGTCGCCGAGGTGGGCCACCGGCACGCCGACCCGGCCCACCTCACCGGCGGCCAGCTCGTGGTCGGGGTCGTAGCCGGTCTGGGTGGGCAGGTCGAAGGCGACCGACAGGCCGGTCTGCCCCTTGGCGAGGTTGCGGCGGAAGAGCGCGTTGGTCGCGGCGGCCGACGAGTGGCCGGCGTACGTGCGCATGACCCACGGGCGGTCCCGCTCGGGCAGCCGGGTCGGCGTCTCATCCATGGCCGGAGTCTAAGTTACCGTTCAGTAGAAGACGTTGTGGAAAACCACACAGGTCCATGTCGAGGACGGCCGGGTGCGAAGCGCCCGCCGTGGCCGGCACCGCCACACCCCGGGCGTCGACCGGTGGCCACCAGGACGCACACTGGACGCATGGATGACGAGCTGGCCATCTCCGTCCGAGGGCTGCGCAAGGCGTACGGCGACAACGTGGCGGTGGCGGGCGTGGACCTCGACGTCCACCGGGGCGAGGTGTTCGCGTTGCTCGGCCCGAACGGCGCGGGCAAGACCACGACCGTGGAGATCCTGGAGGGCTACCGGCACCGGGACGCCGGTGAGGTGTCCGTGCTCGGCGCGGACCCGGCCCGACCGGACGCCGGATGGCGCTCCCGGGTCGGCATCGTGCTCCAGGGCACCGGCGAGTTCGACGAGCTGACCGTGGCCGAGGTGGTCCGGCACTTCTCCGGGTTCTATCCGGACGCGGACGACCCCGCCAAGGTGATCGAACGGGTCGGGCTGGCGGCGAAGGCGAAGGCTCGTACGCACACCCTCTCCGGCGGGCAGAAGCGCCGGCTCGACGTGGCGCTGGGCATCATCGGCCGCCCCGAGCTGCTCTTCCTCGACGAGCCGACCACCGGCTTCGACCCGGAGGCCCGCCGCGAGTTCTGGGAGCTGATCCGCGACCTCGCCGCAGCCGGCACCACGATCGTGCTCACCACCCACTACCTGGACGAGGCGGAGGCGCTCGCCGACCGGGTCGGCGTGATTGCCGGCGGCCGGCTGGTCGAGGTGGCCGCGCCCAACCGGCTGGGCAACCGCCAGGATGCGCTCGCGACGGTCTCCTGGCGTACCCCGGAAGGGACGTGGGAGAGAGCGCAGAGCGCGACGCCGACGGCCCTCGTGGCTGACCTGGCCGCGCGCTACGGCGGCGAGGTCCCCGGGCTCACGGTGACCCGGCCGACCCTGGAGGACGTCTACCTCACGATGATCGGACATTCGCGATGACGACCACGACGAAGCCGGCGACGCCGGTCGCCGCGACCCCGGGCCGACGGCCGGGCGTCGGCACGCTGGCCCTGCGCCAGGGCCGACTGGAGATCACCCAGTTCCTGCGCAGCCGGGAGTCCGTGGTCTTCACGATGGGCTTCCCCATCATCATGATCCTGATCTTCGCGTCGATCTTCCACGGGACGATCGGCGGCGGGGTCCGGTTCACCCAGTACTTCATCACCGGCATGATCGCCACCGGCCTGATGACGGTGAGCTTCCAGAACCTGGGCATCTGGATCCCGATCGAGCGGGACCGGGGGGTGCTCAAGCGCTACCGGGGCACGCCGATGCCGAAGTGGGTCTGGTTCGCCGGCAAGGTGATCATGGTGGTGGCGATCGGGATCGCCGAGACCGCGCTGCTGCTGGCCGTCGCGGTGGCGCTGTTCGACCTGAACCTGCCCGGCACCGCCGGGAAGTGGTTCACCTTCGGCTGGGTCTCCGTGCTCGGGGTGACCGCCTGCACCCTGTGCGGCATCGCCATCTCGTCGCTGGCCCGCACCGCCCGCAGCGGTTCGGCGGTGGTGACTCCGGTCGCGCTGGTGCTCCAGTTCATCTCCGGGGTGTTCTTCGTCTTCACCGACCTGCCCACCTGGATGCAGCAGGTCGCCGCGTTCTTCCCGCTCAAGTGGATGTGCCAGGGCCTGCGGTCGGTGTTCCTGCCGGAGAGCTTCGGGGCGCAGGAGCCGGGCGGCTCGTTCGAGCTGGGGCGGGTCGCGCTGGTCCTGGCCCTGTGGTGTGTGATCGGGCTCGTGCTCTGCCTGACCACCTTCCGCTGGACCACCAAGCGCGACGGCTGAGCGGGCCGACCGGGGCGGGCAGCCCCGCCCCGGTCGTCACCCGCTCAGTACGTGTAGAAGCCCTTGCCGGTCTTGCGGCCCAGGTCACCGGCGGTGACCATGCGCTGGAGCAGCTCCGGCGGGAAGAACTTCTCGTCGGCCGTGTCGGTGTAGATGTTCTTCGAGGCGTGCAGCAGCACGTCCACGCCGGTCAGGTCGGTGGTGGCCAGCGGACCCATGGCGTGCCCGAAGCCGAGCCGGCAGGCGGTGTCCAGGTCCTCGGCGGACACCACGCCCGACTCGACCAGCTTGACCGCCTCCATGACCAGGGCGGAGATCAGCCGCGTGGTGACGAAGCCGGCGATGTCGCGGTTGACCACGACGACGGTCTTGCCGATCTCCTCGGCGAAGGCTCGCGCCGTGTCGAGCGTGGCGTCGCTGGTCTTGTAGCCGCGCACCAGCTCGCAGAGCTGCATCATCGGCACCGGGGAGAAGAAGTGGGTGCCGACGACGGCCTCCGGCCGCTCGGTGACCGCCGCGATCTGGGTGACCGGAATGGCCGACGTGTTGGTGGCGAGCACCGCGTCGGACTTGCAGATCTTGTCCAGCGCCCGGAACACCTCGTGCTTGATCTCCAGCCGCTCGAAGACCGCCTCGACCACGATGTCCGCGTCCGCCGCCGCCTCCAGGTCGGTGGTCGGGGTGATCCGCGCGAGGGTCGCCTCGACGTCGGACGCCTCGATCTTGCCCTTCTCGGCGAACTTCTCCAGCGACTTCCGGATGCCGCCGAGCCCCCGGGTGGTGGCCGCGTCGTCCAGGTCGCGCAGCGTCACCTGCCAGCCCGCCTGCGCCGCCACCTGGGCGATGCCGGAGCCCATCAGCCCGGCCCCGACGACCGCGAGTCGACCCGCCATCTGCTTCTCCCTCACTGCGATTGAGTGCCTGCCTGCACCCTAGTCGGCGAGCCTGAACGATGACTAAGGGCAGGTGACGAATTCGCGACTCGCCGGAGCGAACAAACTCCCGAGTGGGTGCATCGAACCCTACGACAACCAACAAGTGGCAACAGCCTGGAGCTCATGATGCGCGCAACGTCCATGGTCGGAACCCTCACCTGCCTCCTGCTCGTCGCGGCGTGCTCGTCGCCCGCACACCAGGACGGCAACGCCGCGCCGGCCGGCTCGCCCGAACCGACGACCAGCGCGGTCACCACCGGCAGCCCCATCCCGCCGCCTATCTCTCCCTCCTCGACCTCTCCCTCCTCGACGCCGTCCGCCCGGCCGTCCAGCACCGCGACCCGCCCCACGTCGCTCGTCCTGGGTCCGAACGGCATCGGTTCACTCAAGCTCGGCATGACCCGCCAGCAGGCCACCGGGACGGGACTGCTGCGGGCGTTCGCCAGCAACACGGGCGGCTGCACGCCGTCGTACCTGCGCGCCGCCCGCAGCGAGGAGGGGGCCGTCCTTCTCTCGTCGACGCTGGGTATCGCGACCATCGACGCGTACGAGGGGATCAAGACGCCCGAGGGAGCACGCATCGGCATGTCGAGCGCCGAGATGCTGCGGATCTACCCGGCCTGGACGGCGGCCGACGGAGACGCGACGAACGGTCGTGGCTTCGCGAAGACCCCCGGCAACAGCAAGGCCGTCTACCGCATCGAGACGGTCAAGGGCAAGGTCGTCCAGTTGACCCTCCAGTACGCGAACCAGGACTGCTACGAGTAGACCGACTCGAAACGGCCGGCCTGTGGCGCCAGCGCGCTGGACAACCGCAGGCCGGCCAGGATCTCGTCGGTCAGGTCCGCGTCGTCGACCTGCTTGATCTGCAGGTAGACGCCATAGCGGCGCTGCGGCACCGGGATCACGATTTCGCTGAACGACACCGAGGCGCCGCACGAGGTCCACCGCCGTACCAGCGCCCGGTCCCCGCCCACATCCACGGTCCGGTCGGGCTGCTGGACACAGGAGGCGTGGCTGGGTAACGCCGGCGCCGGGTCGCCGCCGAGCAGTGCCCGGCTCACCCCGACGAACACACCGGGCATCCCACTCGCCGGGTCCGACCAGGCGGCGAGATCCGGGGCGACCACGAGACCCGGCGCCTGGCCGGCCGCGAGGCGCAGCACCGAAGGATCCCAGCCGGCGTCCTTCAGCTGGCCGGCCCAGCTCGCCGGCACCGCGACCGAGAGAGCGCCGGAGGCATCGCGTACCCGAACCCACCCTGGCCGTTCCGACAGTGTGGAGCTGGAACCGGTCGTCGCCAGCAGGGCGCTCAGGGCGACCGCGACGCCGACGACCCTCCCCAACTGCCGCACGAGGCGACCACGGCCCGCCTCCCGCTCCGTCGACGCGATGACCCGCTGGAGTTCCCCGAGCATCACCGCGGCGGACGCCCAGCGTTGCCGCGGGTCGGGATGCAGCGCACGCCGCACCAGGTCGTCCACTTCGGTGGGAACTCCGGGCCGGAGCTGGGACGGACGGGGGAGAGAACGTCCGGCCCGGCCCGATCGGCTGCCAGCGGACCATGCCGGGTCGGGCGGGCGGCCGGTCACCATGTGGTAGGTCGTCGCGCCGATCGCGTACACGTCCGCGCGGATGTCCAGACCGCCACCGGCGGTGGCCTGCTCGGGCGGCATGTAGCCGGGTGTGCCGGCCGCGATCGTGAAGCCGGACGCGTTGGCGAGCGCCTTGGCCAGGCCAAGATCGGCGACGAGCACCCGATCCCGGCCCGCCGCCGGCTGAAACAACACATTGGACGGCTTGAGATCCCGGTGCAGCACGCCGGCCTCGTGCAGCACCATGACGGCGCGGGTGATGTCGGCCGCGACGAGCAGCGCCTCCCGGACCGGCATCGGTCCCGAGGCGAGTCGATCCGCGAGAGTGCCACCGGCCGCGTACGGCATCACCAGGTACGGGCGTCCGTCCGGCAGCTCGCCGACGTCGAGCACACGCACGAGCAGGCTCGAATCCGTCCGTCGCATGATCCGCGCCTCCTGCTCGAACCGCTCCCGCAGATCGGAGTGGTACGACCAGTTGTCGGCCAACACCTTGATCGCGACGGAGGCGTCCAGAGCGTCGTCGGCGCCGAGCCACACGGTGGCGAAAGCTCCGGATCCGATACGCCCCACAACGCGGTATCGGCCGATCTTGCCGGGTACTGACACGCCCGTATTATGGCCGACTAAACGCTGAGGAACGGGGCCCGATCATGCCAGACGATCTTGATGTCGAAGAGCTGGCTGATCGTGCCGCCAAGGGGGACGCCGCCGCCCTCGACGCGTTGCTGATCAGGATCGGTCCGCAGGTCATGCGGCAGTGTCTACGCCTCCTCCCCTGCCGGCAGGACGCCGAGGAGGCGTGCCAGGATGCGCTTCTGCAGGTCGCCCGCAAGATTGACAGCTTCGCCGGCCGGTCGAAGTTCTCCACCTGGCTGCACATCGTCACCGCCAACTGCGCCCGGCAGACGTATCGGAGCCTCAAGCGTCGGGCCGAGGAGCAGTCCACGCCCCAGCTCCCGCTCGACACCGCTGACCCCCGCACCACGAGCGTGATCGCCGGTTCCCGGCTCGACCTGCTCGACGCGCTGGAACGGCTGGAGGCGCACCGACCCGAACTGGTCGCCCCGCTCGTACTGCGCGACCTGTGCCAGTTGACCTACGACCAGATCGCCGACCACCTCTCCATCCCGGTCGGCACCCTGAAGTCACGCATCCACGACGCCCGACGGCACGTGCGCGCCTCGCTGCAGGCCACCTGAGACCGCGAGAGGCGCAGCGGGGTCTCAGATCTCCAGCGACGGCTCCTCGGGCGCGGTGCCCCGCTCCACCGCCACGCCGAGCGCGCGCAGGTCGGCCACGAAGTCCGGGTAACCCCGGTCGACGTGGTGCACGTGCGAGACCTCGGTGGGTCCGTCCGCGCAGAGTCCGGCGATGATCAGCCCGGCGCCGGCGCGGATGTCGGTGGCGCGTACCGGCGCCCCGGACAGCCGCTCGCGACCGCGGACCACGGCGTGGTGCCCGTCGGTCTTGATGTCCGCGCCGAGCCGCATCATCTCGTTGGCGAACATGAACCGGCCGTCGAAGATGTTCTCCGTGATCAGGGATGCGCCGTCGCTGACCGAGGCCAGCCCGATCGCCATCGGCAGCAGATCGGTGGCGAAGCCGGGGTACGGCAGGGTCACCACGTCCACCGCGCGGGGCCGGTCGTCCATGCGTACCCGGAAGCCGTCGCCCCGCGTCTCGACCAGGCCGCCGGCCGCGACGACCTTGTCCAGCGCGACCTCCAGGTAGGCCGGGTCCAGGCCGGTGACCGTCACGTCGCCACGCGTCATCGCGGCGCCGAACGCCCAGGTGCCGGCGACGATCCGGTCCCCCACGGTGGCGTGCCGCACCGGCTGCAGGCCGGGCACGCCGGTGATCCGCAGGGTGGACGTGCCGGCGCCGGAGATCCGCGCGCCCATCTGGTTGAGCATCGTGCAGATGTCGACGATCTCCGGCTCCCGGGCCGCGTTGTCGATCGTCGTGGCGCCCTGGGCCAGCACCGCTGCCATGACCAGGTTCTCGGTCGCCCCCACGCTCGGGAAGTCCAGCACGATGTCGGCGCCGCGCAGCCCGTGCGGGGCCTCGGCGATGACGAACCCGTGCTCACCGGAGATCTCCGCGCCCATCCGGGTCAGCCCGGAGATGTGCATGTCCAGGCCACGTGAGCCGATCGCGTCGCCGCCCGGGTGGGCCACCCGCACGTAGCCACGACGGGCCAGCAGGGGGCCGAGCACGCAGATCGACGCGCGCAGCCGCCGGACCAGGTCGTAGTCGGCCTCCGCGCCCGGCTGCTCGGGTACGTCGATGGTGACCGAGCGGGACCGGGCGACGCCGCCCCGCGCCACCATCGGATCGACGGGGTGGTCCGTGTCGAACCGGACGTCACAGCCCAGCCGCCGCAGGACCTCCCCCATGATCGCGATATCGGTGATCCGCGGAACGTTGGTGATCACGCTGCGGCCGGGAGCGAGCAGCGCGGCGGCCATCAACTTCAGTGCCGAGTTCTTGGCGCCGACGACGTGCACGGTGCCCGCCAGCCGGGCCGCACCGCAGACCCGGATGACGTCGACGTCGTTGACCGCCGTGTCACCGGCGTGGCCCGGACCCACCACCGCTGGCCAGCCGGCTGTCGTGTCCGGCCGAGCGGGGATCGTCAGTTCCGGTATCCGTAGGCTGTGCGTCATGGCCGTCCACCTCACGCGCATCTACACCAAGGCCGGCGACGCCGGCATGACCAGGCTGAGCAACAACGAGCAGGTCCCGAAGACCGATCCACGGATCGCCGCGTACGCGGATGTCGACGAGTGCAACGCGGCGATCGGGGTCGCACTCGCCCTGGGCCAGCTCGACGAGGAGCTGCGGGCCGTCCTGGCGTCGGTACAGAACGACCTGTTCGATGTCGGCGCCGACCTGTCCACGCCCGTCGAGCCGGAGCCGAAGTACCCGCCGCTGCGGGTAACCGAGGAGTACGTCGAGCGCCTGGAGGGCTGGTGCGACGAGTACAACGCGCGCCTGAGCAAGCTCGACTCCTTCATCCTCCCCGGCGGCACCGCCGGCGCGGCGCTGCTGCACGTGGCGCGGACCATCGCCCGGCGCGCCGAGCGGGCAGCGTGGGCGCTGGTCAGCCACGATCCGGACCGGACCAGCCCGCTCCCGGCAAAGTATCTCAACCGGCTCTCCGATCTGCTCTTTATCCTGTCAAGAACGGCAAATCCGGCGGGCGATGTGCTATGGGTGCCGGGCGGCAACCGCTGACCGTCTGCGTCGTACGGGTGTGGGGTTCCCGATCTCGCGGCTACCACGCGTGGTCCCGGCGAATTCCCAACCAGCCCCCTCCCACCCGGCCCGCCACCGTCGTCGGCACGCCGACCGCACGCCGGCCGACTTGCCGACGTCGGGGCGGTTCTCTCACTCCCACCTCGACCGGCCAGGCGTGGAATCACGCCCGGTTCGCTTCGCCGTCACTCGATATTTATCGACGTCCAACTGTCCTATGTATAGGGTCTGGGGGGCGGCATCGATCGGCTGCCGCGAACTGCCGATGAACGGGGAGATTTGTGAGGATCGCACGCAGGCTCGTCGCCACGCTCGGAATGATGTCGCTACTCGTCTTCGGAATGGCCCTGCCGGCACAGGCAGCCGCCACGTGCCCGGTCGGGGACTTCTGCGTCTGGAGCGGCAGCAACGCCACCGGCTCGATGTGTAGCTGGAGCAACGCAGACAATGACTGGTTCAACGCGCCCGTCGTGTGTTCCTGGGCGGACAACCAGGTGGTCCGCTCGGCCGAGAACCGGGGCCGGAGCACGAGCTACCGGTCCGTGTACTTCTACTCCGGCGCGAACTACACCGGCACGTACGGATGCCTCGGACAGAACGACCAGTTCATGAACGACATCTACGAGAACCTGCGATCGCACCGCTGGCGGACCTCGAGCTGCTAGTCACGCAGCAAAAAATTGGGCCACGGCTTGCCGTGGCCCAATTTTCATTCCGGGATCCATTCGAGCGGGACACCGACAGCCGGCACGGCTCAGGCAGCCGGCCAGTCCTGGGAGGCCAGACGCGGCGAGACCGCCCCCGGAGGGGCGGCCTCGAGCCAGGAGAGGAAACCGGTCACGGTCGATCGCGCCATGGCGATCTCCACCGGTGCGTGGTGACTCGTACAGCGGAGGATCACCCAGTCGGCCGGCATGGAGAGCCGTTCCTGCCCTTCGGGCAACCGTCGGCGCTCGACCGCGAGATCCTTGCGGGAGAGAACCCGCTTGGGGCGGATCGCGAAGCTGAACATTCGATACCAGCGCAGCTCGTCAGCGGCGAACCGGCCGAAGCCGGGCGACCAGCCACGCCCGTCGAGCACGGTGGTGACCCGGACGCTGAGCCGGATGATGCCACCGCTGCGGGTCACGAGGGCCCGCCGGACGAAGAGCACGAGAAGCGCGACGAGGATGACGGCGACGCCGACCCCGATCCCTTCGACGATCTCCATCCCCGGTGTGACTCAGCGGCTCTGCGCGGAAACCGGGGTCGCGCTCTCGGCCAGCACGGTGACGCCCTCGGCGCTCACCGAGAGGAAGCCGCCGGCCACCTCGTACGAGACCTGCTCGCCGCCGGCCAGCTTGATGCGGACCTGACCGGGCTCGGCGAGCTGGCCGAGCAGCGGCGCGTGACCCGGCAGGACACCGAGCTCGCCCTCGGTGGTCCGGGCGACGACCATCTCGGCCTCACCGGACCAGACCTTCTCCTCGACGGCGACGAGCTCGACGTGAAGCTGCTTTGCCACGCTGTCTCCTTGCTGCGGCGGCGGATTGCCGAAAGTCTAGTCGTGCCGCCGCGCCGCCCCCAACGCGGGTGGCGAGAGCTGCGCCACGGCTACTTGGTCTTGTTCTGGAATTCCGGGTGCTCGAGCAGGAACGGGTCCAGTTGTTCATTGTGCAGGGCGGTGAAGAAGTCCGGGACGCCTGCCTGGAACTGCTCACCCTTGTAGGTCTTGCCCTCGAAGAGCCCACCACCGGGAAGCTTGATCATCTGGATGGTGTTCGGGCGGATGTTCTTGAGGGCGAGCCCGAAGTCGACAACGCTGTTGCCCCGACCGTTGAAGATCAGGGACTGGCCGGCGGCGCGCAGCACCTTGTCCAGCTTGATCGGGTTGGCGACCACGTCGGCGCTGAACGCCTGCCCGACCATCGCCTTGACGAACTGCTGCTGGTGCCGCTGCCGGCCGTAGTCGGCGTCCGGGACACCGTTGCGCTCGTAGCGCTGCCGGACGTAGTCCAGAGCCTGCCACCCGCTGAGGTGGTGGTTGCCCTTCTTGTAGACCGCCTGCGGGCCGATGTAGCCGTAGCCGTGCGGGTTGCCCGGCCGGGGCTTGCCGTCCGGCTGCTTGTGCTCCGACTTCACGTCCCGCTCGACGTACATGTCGACGCCGCCCATCGCGTCGACGATCTTTTGGAAGCCGGTGAAGTTGATGATGGCACCCGCGTCGAACCGCTTGATGCCGGTCACGTTCTGCACCGTCGTGGCCAGCAGCTCGAACCCCCGCGCCGCGTCGGGGTTCTTGCCGGGCACCTGACTGCCGAACGACATGGCTGCGTTGATCTTCGTCGACTCGCCGTTGAAATTGGCCTTCTTGAAGGCCGGAATGTCGACGTAGAGGTCCCGCGGCAGCGAGAAGAGGTAGGCCCGGTCCATCGACGCCGGGACGTGCAGCACCATGATCGAGTCGGCCAGCGGCGCCGCCGTCGGCGTACGCGGGTCGATGCCGACCAGCAGGAGGTTGAGCGGGCCCTTGATGTCGCTCTTCTTCTCCTTGGCGCCCGCCGCCTGGTCACCGAAGAGGTCGGCCTTGCCGACGGCGCCCTCGTAGCGGGCCATCAGCACCTCGGTGCCGACCAGCACACCGCCGCTGAGCATGGTCAGCACCAGGCCGAACACGGTGCACACCTTGGCCCAGCGCGGCACGCCCCGCCACATGGACGACTTGCGGCCCTTCTTGCCGGCCTTACCCACACTCATCTCCGTTCGCTACGCCCACGCAGAGGAGACGGGCTCACGTCGTCGAAAGGTTGCACTCGTCCGCGCTCGTGATGGCGAACGCGCGGACCGACCGTATCTCGGCTGCCACGTGAGTGACGACCACGAGTAACGGACCGCGACGATGGTAAGACGTGAAGATGAACAAAAGACTGCCCCGACATTGCCGGGGCAGTCTTTTGCGGTACAGGTACGACGAGGGCTGTCAGGCCTTCATCAGCTCCTCAGCCTTGGCTTCCAGGTCCTCGAGACCGCCGCACATGAAGAACGCCTGCTCGGGGAAGTGATCGTACTCACCCTCGCTGATCTTGCGGAACGCCTCGATGGTCTCCTTGATCGGGACCGTCGAGCCCGGCACGCCGGTGAACTGCTCCGCCGCGTAGGTGTTCTGCGAGAGGAAGCGCTCGATCCGCCGGGCCCGGGCCACGGTGATCTTGTCTTCCTCGGAGAGCTCCTCGATACCGAGGATGGCGATGATGTCCTGCAGGTCCTTGTAGCGCTGCAGGATCCGCTTCACCTCGGTGGCGACCTGGAAGTGCTCCTGGCCGACGAACTCCGGGGCGAGGATCCGGGACGAGGACGCCAGCGGGTCCACGGCCGGGTAGATGCCCTTGTCGGAGATCGACCGCTCCAGGTTGGTGGTCGCGTCGAGGTGGGCGAACGTGGTGGCCGGGGCGGGGTCGGTGTAGTCGTCCGCCGGCACGTAGATCGCCTGCATCGAGGTGATGGCCTGGCCCCGGACGGAGGTGATCCGCTCCTGGAGCTCGCCCATCTCGTCGGCCAGGGTCGGCTGGTAACCCACGGCACTCGGCATCCGGCCGAGCAGGGTGGAGACCTCCGAACCCGCCTGCGTGAAGCGGAAGATGTTGTCGATGAAGAGCAGCACCTCCTGCTTCTTCACGTCGCGGAAGTACTCCGCCATGGTGAGCGCGGAGAGCGCGACCCGCAGACGCGTGCCCGGCGGCTCGTCCATCTGGCCGTAGACCAGCGCGGTCTTGTCGATGACGCCGGACTCGGTCATCTCGGCGATCAGGTCGTTGCCCTCACGGGTGCGCTCACCCACGCCGGCGAAGACCGAGGTACCACCGAAGTTACGGGCAACCCGGGTGATCATCTCCTGGATGAGCACCGTCTTGCCCACGCCCGCGCCGCCGAACAGACCGATCTTGCCGCCCTTGACGTACGGGGCGAGCAGGTCGATGACCTTGATGCCGGTCTCCAGCATCTCGGTCTTCGGCTCCAGGTCCGCGAAGGCCGGGGCCTTGCGGTGGATACCCCAGTGGTCGTCCGGGTTGAGGGTCTCGCCCTCCTTGAGGTTGAGCACCTCGCCGATCGCGTTGAACACGTGGCCCTTGACCGCGTCGCCCACCGGAACGGTGATCGGCTTACCGGAGTCACGAACCTCGGCGCCGCGAACCAGACCGTCCGTCGGCTGCATCGAGATCGCGCGGACCAGGTTGTCACCCAGGTGCTGGGCGACCTCCAGGGTCAGCGTCTTCTCACCGCCGGACAGGCTCACGGTGACGTTCAGGGCGTTGAACAGGGCCGGCATGCCGTCGCGCGGGAACTCGGCGTCGACGACCGGGCCGATGACCCGGACCACGCGACCCGTGGCCGTCTTGGTCTCTACTGGTGCAGTCATCACACTTCACTTCCCGACGCGGCAAGCGCGTTGGCGCCGCCGACGATCTCGCTGATCTCCTGGGTGATCCCGGCCTGACGGGCCGAGTTCATCTCACGCGTGTACTTCTCGATCATCTCTTCGGCGTTGTCGGTGGCGCTCTTCATCGCCCGCCGCCGTGCCGCCGACTCACTCGCCGCCGACTCCAGCAACGCCGCGTAGATCCGCGTGTTGATGTACCTCGGCAGGAGCGCGTCGAGCAGCGCCTCCGCCTCCGGCTCGAACTCGTACGCCGGCAGCAGCCCCTCGGAGCGCGGCCGGTCCTCGACCTGCATCGGACCGATGACCTTGGTAACCGGGTTCTGCGTCATCAGTGAGTGGAACTCGGTGTAGACGATGTGCAACTCGTCCACGCCCCGCACCCCGTCCGCGCCAGCGCCACCGTCGACGTCGTCCGCGCCGGCCGTGAACGCCTTGATCAGCGTCTCACCCACGGCGCGGGCGTCCTCGAACGACGGCTGCTCGCTGAACCCGGTCCAGTTCGCCTCGATCGGCCGGTCGCGGAACCGGTAGAACCCGACACCCTTACGTCCGATGACGTAGAGCACCGGCTCCTTGCCGTCCGCCCTGAGGCGGGCGATCAGCGACTCGGCCATCCTGATCGCGTTGGAGCTGTAACCGCCGGCCAGGCCACGGTCGCTGGTGACCAACAGGACGCCCGCCCGCCGCACCCGCTCGCGCGGGGTGAGCAGCGGGTGGTCGATCCGCGCGTTGGACGCCAGCGCCGTGAGCACACCGGTGATGGCCTCGGCGTACGGCAGGGACGCCTGCACCCGCGCCTGGGCCTTGGCGATCCGGCTCGTCGCCACGAGCTCCATCGCCTTGGTGATCTTCTTCATCGACTTCGCCGAGCGGATTCGTTGACGAAGAACGCGTACCTGGGCCGCCATCAGATCAGCTCTCGGCCGGGCGGTCGGTCGCGCCGTCGCGGAAGCGGGTCACCGTCTCGCGGTTCTCGTCACCCTCGAGCGGAGCGGCCGGCGCGTCGTTGACCTTGCGCTCGTCCTCCTTGTTGAGGAAGACCTGCTTGAACTCGCCGATCGCGGTGTCCAGGGAGTTGATGATGTCATCGCCCCACTGGTTGTCGGCGATCGACGCGAGGACACCCTCGTGCTTGTGCCGCAGGTACTGGAGGAACTCCGCCTCGAAGCGCCGCACCTCGCCGACCGGGATGTCGTCGAGCTTGCCCTCGACGCCGGACCAGACCGAGACGACCTCTTCCTGCACCGGGTACGGCGAGTAGTTCGGCTGCTTGAGCAGCTCCACCAGACGCGAACCCCGGTTCAGCTGGTTCTGCGAGGCCTTGTCCAGGTCGGAGGCGAAGGCGGCGAACGCCTCCAGCTCGCGGTACTGGGCCAGGTTGAGCCGCAGCGAGCCGGCGACCTTGCGCATCGGCTTCACCTGGGCGGCGCCGCCGACCCGGGAGACCGAGGTGCCGACGTTGATCGCCGGACGAACGCCCTGGTTGAACAGGTCGGTCTCCAGGAAGATCTGGCCGTCGGTGATCGAGATGACGTTGGTCGGGATGAAGGCCGAGATGTCGTTGGCCTTCGTCTCGATGATCGGCAGACCGGTCATCGAGCCGCCGCCCAGCTCGTCGGAGAGCTTCGCGCAGCGCTCCAGCAGGCGGGAGTGCAGGTAGAAGACGTCACCCGGGTACGCCTCACGGCCCGGCGGGCGACGCAGCAGCAGCGACACGGCACGGTACGCCTCGGCCTGCTTGCTCAGGTCGTCGAAGACGATCAGAACGTGCTTGCCGCCGTACATCCAGTGCTGTCCGATGGACGAGCCGGTGTACGGGGCGAGGTACTTGAAGCCGGCCGGGTCGGACGCCGGCGAGGCGACGATGGTGGTGTATTCCAGCGCGCCCGCCTCCTCCAGCTGCCCCTTGATCGAGGCGATGGTGGAGGCCTTCTGGCCGATGGCGACGTAGATGCAGCGGACCTGCTTCTTCGGGTCGCCGGTGCGCCAGTTGTCGCGCTGGTTGAGGATGGCGTCCAGCGCGACGGTGGTCTTGCCGGTCTTGCGGTCACCGATGATCAGCTGCCGCTGGCCCCGACCGATCGGGGTCATCGCGTCGATCGCCTTGATGCCGGTCTGCAGCGGCTCGAACACCGACTGCCGGGACATCACGTTCGGAGCCTGCAGCTCCAGCTCGCGGTAGCCCTCGTCGGCGATGTCGCCGAGGCCGTCGATCGGCTGGCCGAGCGCGTTGACCACGCGGCCGAGGAACGCGTCGCCGACCGGAACCGAGAGCACGCGGTCGGTGCGCTTGACCCGCTGCCCCTCCTCCAGCTTGGCGGAGTCACCGAGGACGACCACGCCGATCTCCCGCACGTCGAGGTTCAACGCCACGCCGAGCGTGCCGTCCTCGAACTCCAGGAGCTCGTTGGTCTTGGTCGAGGGCAGGCCCTCGACGTGGGCGATGCCGTCGCCGGTGTCGGCGACGGTGCCGACCTCCTCGCGGGAGACGTCGGACGAGTAGGAGGAGACGTAGCGCTCCAGGGCGCCGCGGATCTCCTCCGTCGAGATGGTCAGCTCGGCCATCCTCTGCTTCCTTAAAATTCAGGGGCCCGGGATACCTAGTACCAACCGGTCCGAATGGCGTCTGTCAATCCAGGCGCTGCGGCGGCGGAGCCGCCCCAACGGTGAGGCGGCGGAACCACCGCATTGCTGGCGGTGAGCCGTTCAGCGCTTCGCGAGCGCGTTGCGTGTCTCGTTGAGGCGGCGCAGGATGGTGCCGTCGTACAGGTCGGAACCGACCCGGACGCTCACGCCACCGAGAACGGCGGGGTCGACCGTCTGCTTGACGGACACCTCCCGACCGTATATCGCGGCGAGGCTCGCACCCAGTCGACGCTCGTCCTCGTCACTCAACGGGGCCGCGACGGTCACGTACGCCACCTGCCGGTCACGCCGGTCGGCGGCCAGCTCGACCAGCCGGGTGAGCGCTCCGGTGAAGGAACGCCCGCCGAAGCCGGCGAGCGCAGCCTCGACGAGGCTGACGGTGACCGGCCGGGCCTTGCCGGCGAGCAGCTCGCGAGCCAGGGTGGCCCGCTGCTCGACCGGGGCGACCGGGTCGGCGAGAGCGTTGCTCAGCGCCGACTGACCGGACACGACCTGACCGAAGCGGAACAGCTCGTCCTCCACCTCGCCCAGCTCACCGGCGGAGTCGGCGCTGGCCAGCAGCGCCTCCACGCCGAGGCGCTCGGTGCCGTCGAGCAACTCCGACGGTGCCGACCAGCGGCCCGAGACCAGCGTGACGAGCAGGTCGAGCGCGTCCGCGCCGATCCGCCCACCCAGCATGTCGCCGAGCAGCGCGCCGCGGTCCGCGCCGGAACGAGCCGGGTCGGACAGCGCCCGACGCAGCCGCGGCTCACGCCGCAGCAGGGTCGCCACGGAGAGGATGGCGTCGGCGGTGGAGGCCACCGCCGACGGCTCCGCGCCGCGGACGTACGCGTCGAGGCCCTCGGCCGCGACCTTGTACGACTCCCGGCTGGCGGCCTGCATCAGCGGGCCCCCGTGCTCTCGAGGCCGCTCAGGAACCGGTCGACGGTGCCCTTGCGCCGCGCCTCGTCGGCCAGCGACTCGCCGACGATCTTGCTGGCCAGGTCCACCGCGATGGTGCCGACCTCCGCGCGCAGCTCGCGCACGATGGTGGCCCGCTCGGCGGCGAGCGCGTCCTTGCCGGCCTGGATGACCCGGTCGGACTCTTCCCGCGCCTTGGCGAGGATGTCCTGCCGGATGCCCTCGGCGTCGGCCCGCGCGTCGTCACGGATCTTGGCGGCGTCGGTCCGCGCCTCGGCGAGCTGGGCGCGGTACTGCTCAAGCAGCTGGTTCGCCTCGGCCTGGGCGGCCTCGGCGCGCTTGATGCCGCCCTCGATCGCGTCGACCCGAGCCTGGAACGTCTGCTCCATACGCGGGAAGACGAACTTCATCAGCACGAAGCAGAGCACGGCGAAGGCGACCGTGCCGACCACGATCTCCTGCCAGATCGGAATGATCGGGTTGTGGTCTGACTCACCACCCTCGGCGGCGAGGAGGAACAACATGGGTGACCTCCCGGTCGGAAGGGGCGGGTACTACTTGGCCCAGATGAAGCCGAAGGCGATGCCGAACAGGGCGAGCGCCTCGATGACGGCGAAGCCGATCCAGACGTACGGCAGGGTCATGCGCGACGACTCGGGCTGCCGGGCGGTCGACTGGATGTAGGCGGCGAAGACCAGGCCAACGCCGATGCCCGGGCCGATGGCCGCGAGGCCGTAGCCGATGGCGGCGGTGCTGCCGTTGACCGCGGCGAGAACGCTAACGTCCATTGGTGTGGTTCCTCCTGGTTATCACGCGTGACTCTCACGCGGGACGACAACGGGTGGTGCGTGGATCAGTGCTCTTCGGCGAGAGCGCCCTGGATGTAGCTGGCGCTCAGGACCGTGAAGACGTAGGCCTGCAGGACGATGACGAGCGCCTCGAGGAGGGTCAGCGCCACGGTCATCACCCAGGAGACCACCGAGACCGGCGCCAACCAGGCGTTGGCGTTGAGCATCGCGAAGCCGCCGAGCGTGAAGACCAGCAGGAGCATGTGGCCGGCGAACATGTTCGCGAAGAGACGAACGGCCAGCGAGAACGGCCGAATGATGAAGGTCGAGAACGCCTCGATCGGGATCAGCAGCGGCAGGATGTACCAGGGTGCCGGCGGGATCAGGGCGTGCTTGAAGTACTTGCCGAAGCCGTGGTGCCGGATGCCGATGTAGTTGAACAGCACGTAGCTGATCACCGCGAGGATCGCCGGGAAGGCGATGTGCGAGTTCGGCGAGATCTGGAAGAACGGGATGATCGCGAAGGCGTTCGTCACCAGCACGAAGCAGAACAGCGTCGTGAAGTACGGGGCGAACCGCACGCCCTGGTGCCCGATCATGTCGACCGAGATGTTGTTGCGCACGAAGCCGTAGATCGACTCGGCGAACCACTGCTTCTTGGTCGGCACCAGCTTCGGGTTCCGGTAGGTCGCCAGGAAGAAGATGATCAAGGCGCCGACCGCGATCCAGATCATCAAGGTGAACTTGGTGAACCACGGAGCGTTCTCCGCGCCCCAGGGCACGATCGCGGGCAGGTAGAAGTCCTCCACACTGGGTGGGAATGCCGCCTGGCCCGCTGCCAGGACGTTCGCCTGTCCGAACACCGCGTCCCTTCCTAAGTAGGCGTGCCGAGTCGGCGGATGACCAGGATGACGCCCCCAGCCATGCCGAGCACGAAGCCGATCCCGGTGGCGACGCCACCGGTGTCGAGCCACTGGTCGACCAGCCAGCCGATGAAACCCCACACGAGCATGCCTCCGATGAGGTAGCTGAGCGCGGTCCAACCCTGACCGGCGCCGGACGGATAGTCGTCCGGTTGACCGGCGGGACGGGGGGTTTGGTCATCAGCCATGACGGGGCGAACGATATCAGCCGGGAAGACGAGGCTGTGCCTCACCCCCCGCACAACCGTCGTTGTGTGGGCTTCTCGTGGGCGCCGTCGTCTGTGGGCACGCTACTCCCCTTCCGCCCGTCGGAAAATGACCGGAGGCCGACACATTGCCGCGCGTCCGCTAGGTGGGACACCCGTGTCGACGACCAGGTCAGCCGGAGCGGCGGGCGTGCACCGTGGTCAGCCACCAGAGGTGCGCCGCTGTCCACACTGCCACCCCGGCGACGATGCCGAGGCAGAGCGGGACCAACCCCGCCCAACCGGTCGACGCCACCGCCACCAGGACGACACCCAACAGGGTGAACTTCAGCACGTACAGCCCCAGCCCGAGCGGCAGCAGCAACTGCGGGTTGACCTGGTCGGCCCGCGCCAGCACCACCGTCGTGAGGGTGTAGCTGAGCACCGTCACGCCCACCCCGGCCGCCGCGCCGAGCGCGCCCGTCGCGCCACCGGTCACCCCGCCCACCACGGCCGCGACCACGGCCAGCGCCGCCGACGCGGCCAGCAGCACCGGCAGGTGCCGCAGCCGCCACCGCCCGTCGCTCGCGGGCTCGACCACCCCGGGCTCAGCCACGGGGGTACGCCGGGAAAGCCGCGACCAGTTCGGCCACCTCGGCGCCGATCGTGCTCAGCGCGTCGGCGCCACCCGGTTCACCCGGGTTCGTGCGTACCGCGCGGGCGATCAGGGCGGCCACCTGCCGCAGCTCACCCTCGCGCAGGCCCTGCGTGGTGACGCTCGGCGTGCCCACCCGGATACCCGAGGCCACCAACGGCGGCTGCGGATCGTACGGAATGGCGTTCTTGTTCAGGGTGATCGAGGCGGCGTCGCAGCGGGCCTCGGCCTCCGCGCCGGTCACCCCCAGCTCCCGCAGGTCGATCAGCGCGAGGTGGGTGTCGGTGCCACCGGACACCGGGCGCATGCCCTCGTCGGCCAGCCCGGCGGCGAGCGCCTGCGCGTTGCGCACCACCTGGGCGGCGTACGTCTGGAACTCGGGCTGGGCCGCCTCACGCAGCGCGACCGCCTTGGCCGCGACCGCGTGCATCAGCGGGCCGCCCTGGGTGAACGGGAAGACCGCCTTGTCGATCCGCTGGGCCAGCGACTCGCGGCAGAGGATCATGCCGCCCCGGGGGCCGCGCAGCACCTTGTGGGTGGTGGCGCAGACGACGTCGGCGTACGGCACCGGCGACGGGATGGCCCGACCGGCCACCAGGCCGATGAAGTGCGCGGCGTCCACCATCAGGTACGCCCCGACCTCGTCGGCGATCTCCCGGAACCGGGCGAAGTCGATCAGCCGGGGGTACGCGGTGGCCCCACAGATGATCAGCTTGGGCCGGTGCGCGCGGGCCAGATCGCGTACCTCGTCGTAGTCGATCAGCTCGGTGTCCGGCCGGACCGGGTAGCCCACCGGGTGGAACCACTTGCCGGAGAAGTTCACCCGGCTGCCGTGGGTGAGGTGCCCGCCGTGCGGCAGGTCCATCGCCAGCACCGTGTCCCCCGGCTGCACCAGCGCGGCGTACGCGGCCAGGTTGGCGCTCGCCCCGGAGTGCGGCTGGAGGTTGGCGTGCTCGGCCCCGAACAGCTCCTTGGCCCGGGCGATGCCGATCTCCTCGGCCCGGTCCACCTCGGCGCAGCCGCCGTAGTAGCGCCGACCCGGGTACCCCTCGGCGTACTTGTTGGTCAACGTCGAGCCGAGCGCGGCCAGCACCGCCGGCGAGGTCAGGTTCTCGCTCGCGATCAGTTGCAGGCCACCCCGCAACCGGTCCAGCTCACCGAGGACCACCCCGGCGATCTCCGGATCGGTGGCCCTGAGCTGGGCGAAATCCGGCCCCCAGAAGGTGCTCGTCTCGGTCTCCACAGCGAACGAGTCTAGGGCCTGTCGCACAAGGGCGGCCGGCCAGTTCCTGTGCGACGGGCCCTCCGGGGCCGCACACTGGGACCCGTGAGATGCCTCGTCACCGGAGCCACCGGATACATCGGCGGGCGACTGACGCCGCTGCTACTCGCCGACGGGCACACCGTGCGCTGCCTCGCCCGCAAGGCCGTACGCCTGCGCGATGTTCCGTGGGCGGCGGCGGCCGAGATCGTCGAGGGTGACCTGAGCCGGCCGGAGACACTGCCCGCCGCCTTCGCCGACGTGGACGTCGCGTACTTCCTGGTGCACTCGCTCGGCCGGGCGGACTTCGAGGCGGCCGACCGGACGGCGGCGACGAACTTCGCGGCGGCGGCCCGCGCGGCCGGCGTACGCCGGATCGTCTACCTCGGTGGTCCGGAGCCGGCGGCCGACGCGGAGGTCCCGTCGCCGCACCTGCGGTCCCGGGCCGAAGTGGGCCGGATCCTGCTCGCCAGCGGCGTGCCCACGGCGGTGCTCCGCGCCGCAGTGATCATCGGCTCCGGCTCGGCGTCGTTCGAGATGCTGCGATACCTGACCGAGCGGCTGCCCGCCATGGTCACGCCACGGTGGGTCCGCAACCGGATCCAGCCGATCGCGGTCCGCGACGTGCTGCGCTACCTGGCCGGCTGCGCCACCCTGCCGCCCGAGGTCAACCGCGGCTTCGACATCGGCGGACCGGACGTGCTGACCTTCCGCGACATGATGGACCGCTACGCCCGGGTGGCCGGGTTACGACGACGGATCATCGTGCCGGTCCGGCCCCTCACCCCGTCGCTCTCGTCGCACTGGGTCGGCCTCATCACCCCGGTACCGAACAAGATCGCCCGGCCGCTGGTGGAGAGCCTGATCCACGAGGCCGTGGCCCACGAACACGACATCGCCCGGTACGTGCCCGATCCGCCCGGCGGCCTCACCGGCTTCGACGACGCCGTGCGGCTGGCGCTGGCCAAGGTGCGCGACGCCCAGGTGGAGACGCGCTGGTCCACCGCGAGCGGCACCGACGCGCCCGCCGAGCCGCTGCCCAGCGACCCGGACTGGTCCGGCGGAACGGTGTACACGGACGTACGGGAACGGGCGGTGGACGCCTCGCCGGCCGCGCTCTGGCGGGTCATCGAGGGCGTGGGCGGCGAGCACGGCTGGTACTCGTTCCCCCTCGCCTGGTCGGTACGCGGCTGGCTGGACCGGCTCGTCGGTGGTGTGGGGCTGCGCCGGGGCCGGCGCGACCCGCACCGCCTCCAGGTCGGCGAGGCGCTGGACTTCTGGCGGGTCGAGGAGATCATTCCGGGCGAGTTGTTGCGGCTGCGCGCGGAGATGCGGCTGCCCGGCCGCGCCTGGCTGGAGATGCGGGCACTGCCGGCCGAGAACGGCCACAGCCGCTACCAGCAACGCGCCGTCTTCCTCCCTCGCGGCCTCGGCGGTCACGCCTACTGGAGTTCGGTGACCCCGTTCCACGCCGTGATCTTCGGCGGGATGGCCCGCAACATAGCCCGCAACGCCGAACAATCCCCCTAACCCACCCCGCGCCCACACCGCCCACGCCGCCCACGCCGCCCACGCCGATCTTGCACTTTGTGTTGTCGATTTGCGTCTTTGGCACCCTAAATCCCCGCAGAAACTGCAAGATCGGCGCGAACGGAGTCGGCGGGGCGGGGCGGGGTGGGGCGGGGTCAGTTTGTGGTTCGGGCGGCGGTGACCTGGAAGGCGGCCCGTTCGCTTGGCGGGACGAAGTCGCGTACCGGCTGGTCGCGCAGGGCACGGGAGAGGACCTCGCCCACCCCGGTCACCATCCGGGCCTGCACGGCCTGACCGACCGCGTCGCGCGGGTCGTCCGGGTTGGCCGCCATCGAGGCGACCACCAACTGCGGGGTGAAGGCCACCACCGTCTCCGTCTCGTACCGCTCGGAACTGCCGGTCTTGCCGGCCACCGGGCGGCCCAGCCGGGATCGCAGATCGGGAGCCGTGGCGCCGTCGCACCGCCCGTACATCGACTGGTCGCCCACCGGGCAGCGGGCCGCGTCCGCCGCCGCCCGGGCCACGTCGGTGTCGAGTACCTGCCGACAGTCCGGCTTGGCGGCATCCACCGGCCGGCCGGCCGAGTCGTTGATCGAGACCACCGGCAGCGGCGCGCACCACGTCCCCTCCGCGGCCACCGTGGCGTACGCCGTGGCCAGGTCCAGCGGGGTCGTCGCGGCGACACCCAGGGTGAACGGGCCCCAGTCCTTCGCGCCGTAGCGGGCCAGCCGCTCGTCGGAGTCGGCCCGCAGCACGATGCCCAGCCGCTCGGCCATCTCGACCACCCGGTCGGCGCCGACCCGCTCGGTCAGCCAGGCGAAGTAGGTGTTCACCGACCGGCCGAACCCGGTCCACATCGTGCGGGGGCCGTCCATCGCCGACGGACTGGCGTTCGCCGGGCACCAGCGGCCGTCACAGCTACCCGCACCGGTCGCCGGGAAGCGGGTGAGCAGTTGCGTCGGCGCCGTGAACTCGGTCGACAGCGGCATGCCGGATTCCAGCGCGGCCAGCATGGTGAAGAGCTTGAACGTCGAACCGGCCTGATACCCGTCGATGGCCCCACCACCGGCCACGAGCTGGTTGACCGTGTTCGGATAGTTCTTCTGTCCGACCGGGTTGTCCTCGACGCTGTAGTTGCGGTTCACCGACATCGCCAGCACCCGGCCGGTGCCGGGCTGCACCACGGCGGTGGGTACCGCCCGCGCCTCGGTGGGCCGGTAGATGCGCAGGACCTGCTCGGTGGTGGCCTGCTGCACGGCCGGATCCAGCGACGAGACGATGGAGAACCCGCCCCGGCGCAGCGTGCGCTGTCGCTCGTCGGCGCTCGACCCGAACGCCGACTGGCTGCTCCACCAGCGGGTGAACCAGTCGCAGAAGAAACCCCAGTCCGAATGCCCGTCGGGCACCCCCGTGCAGTCGTTCGGCGTCTCGCTGGGCCGCAGCTGCAGCGGCTCGGCCTGTGCCGCCGCCGCCGCGTCGGCGGGGACCTGATCCGTCTCGACCAGGCGCTCCAACACGTACGTCCGGCGGTGCAGGGCGCTGTCGGCATCCCCGTTGATCGGGTCGTCACTGTCCGGCGACCGGACCAGACCAGCCAACAGCGCGGCCTGGGGCAGGGTCAACTCAGCCGGCGAGACCGAGAAGTAGCGCTTGCTGGCCGCACCGATCCCGTACGCCCCGGCACCGAAGTAGGCGATGTTGAGGTAGCGGGTGAGGATGTCCTCCTTGCTGAGCTCCCGCTCCAGCGCCAGCGCGTACCGCATCTCCTGGAGCTTGCGGGCGGTGGTGAGCTCGGTGGCCGCCTGGCGCTGCCGCTCGGTCAGCCGGGGATCGCTGCTGAGCACGTTGCGGACGTACTGCATGGTCAGGGTGGAGGCGCCCTGCCGGGTCTTACCGTCGCGCTTGTTCACCGTGAAGGCGCGCACCACACCGCGCAGGTCCACCCCGCTGTGCTGGTAGAACCGGACGTCCTCGGCGGCCACGATGGCCTGGCGCATCACCGGGGCGACCTCGCGCAGCGGGACCTCCACCCGGTCCTCCTGGTAGAAGGAGGTGATCAGGGTGGTGCCGTCGTTGGCGTAGAGGTTGGAGCGCTGCGCGGTAGGCGGCGTGCGGAGCGTGTTGGGCAGCTCCGAGTACGGCGTGGACAGGGCGCTGAAGCCGATCCCGAAGACCAGGGCGGCGGGCAGGGCGGCCCCGGCCAGCACCAGTCCGGCCAGCACGCCGGCGATCACCACGGTCAGCAGTTTGTCGAGTCGGGCCCGGATCATCAGCTCTCCCCGCAGGAGCCGGTCACGCTAGGACCCGTTCAGAATGACCCGGAACGCCCCTTTCGCCCCTGGTTTTCCCCAAACCCGGAGGAAACTCGCACCGCGCTCAGGGCAGCAGCGCGGCGGCCAGCGGCTCGCACCGCGCTCAGGGCAGCAGCGCGGCGGCCAGCGGGTGGACCGTCTCCTCGATCTCGTCCGCGACCCGGGTGAAACACTGGTCGCCGCGACCCCAGGGATCGTCGAGATCGTCGGTGGGCAGCGCCGAGGCGCCCAGCCGGTTGTCGTGCGCCGCCGCCACCAGGGCCACGCCCCGCGCGTACACCGCCTCCGGGGTCGCCTCGGCCGCCGGCAGCGCGGTGACGTCCACCGCGGCCAGCAGCCGGCCGAACTCACCCAGCACGAAGGTACGGGCCGCCGCGTCCGGACGGAGCGCCACCACGTACTCCTGCTGGTCGGCCGTCGCCGTCAGGACCAGGTCGGCGGCGTCGATGTGGTCCGAGCGCAGCTTGCGCGCCGCGAACCCGTCGACGTCACCGCCACGGTCGATGACCTGCCGCGCCGCCGGCGGGTTCATCTCCTCGCCCGCGTGCCAGCCGCCGGTGCCGGCGCTGTGGCTGTGCAGCAGCTCCTCGACGCCGGCCGGATCCTGCGAACGCCGCACCAACCGCTCCCGTGCCGCGAGGGCCAGCAGTCGCTCGGCCATCGGTGAGCGGCAGATGTTGCCCATGCAGACGTGCAGGACGGTGAACGGGGGCACTCAGGCCCCCTGGTGGACGTCGAGGAGATCCGGTACGACGTCGCGCAGCTTCTCCAGCGGGATCGCCCCGGCCCGCAGCAACTGCGGCACCTCGCCGGTCAGGTCGACGATCGTGCTCGGCACCGGATCCGGGCAGGGCCCGGCCTCCAGGTACGCACGCACCGAGTAGCTGAGCTGGTCGCGCGCCTCCTCGGCGGTCACCGCCGCCGGCTGGCCCGTCTTGTTGGCCGAGGAGACCGCCATCGGGCCGGTCTCGCGCAGCACCTCCAGGGCCACCGGGTGCAGCGGCATCCGCACCGCGACGGTGCCGGTCTTGTCGCCCAGGTCCCACTGCAGGCTCGGCGAGTGCTCGACCACGATCGTCAGCGCACCCGGCCAGAACGCCTCCACCAGGTCCCGCGCCGCCGAGGGCAGCGAGAAGACCAGGCCGTCCAGGGTGTGCCGCGAACCGATCAGCACCGGCGGGGGCATCTGCCGACCCCGGCCCTTCGCGTCCAGCAGCGCCTTGACCGCGTACGGCGTGAACGCGTCCGCGCCGATCCCGTAGACGGTGTCCGTCGGAAGGACGACCAGTTCGCCGTTCTTGACCGCCTCGATGGCCGCAGCGATGCCGCGGTCCCGATCGGCGGGCGATCGGCAGTCGTAGAGCATCACGAGGAGTCAGTCTGCCACGCCCGCCCGGGCACGGTGTGCTGGCCGTCCGCCCGTCGGGACGCGGTGGCGTACCGGGGGCGGCCGGTGAGGTCCGGATGCTCCGTGACGGCGTCGAACCGGCCGTCGTGGGCGAACAACTCCGGCACCGCCACGCCGTGCGTGTCGTCGTGCTCGACCCCGATCACGCCCCCGGGTCGCAGCAGCGCCGCCGCCCGGTCGATCACCGGTCGGATCACCGCCAGACCATCGACGCCCCCGAAGACCGCCTCCGCCGGATCGTGCCCGGCCACCTCCGGCGGCACCACCACGTCGACCGGCACGTACGGCGGATTGCAGAGCAGCACGTCCACCCGACCCACCAGGTCGGCGAGCAGGTCGGGCGCGGTCACGTCGGCCTCGACCACCTCGATCGGCCGGTCCCCCGCCGCGGCCCGCTCGGCCGCGTTGCGGCGTAACCACGCCAGCGCCGCCGAGGACCGCTCCACCGCGACCACCCGCGCCCCGGGCAGCTCCTGCGCCACCGCCAACGCGATCGCGCCGGTGCCGCTGCACAGGTCCACCACCAGCGGCTCGGATCTGCCCCGGCCCTGCTCGACACCCCACCCGGCCAGCAGTTCCGTCTCCGGCCGGGGCACGAAGACACCCGGACCGACCGCCAGTTCCAGGTGCCGGAAACCCGCCCGACCGGTCAGGTGCTGCAAGGGCTCCCGGCCGGCGCGACGCCCGACCAGCTCGTCCAGGCGGGCCAGTTGGGCGTCGTCCAGATCGTCGGCGAGGGCCAGCCGACCCCGGGGCACGTCCAGCACGTACGCCGTCAGCAGTTCGGCCTCCACGCGCGCCGGGCCTACGCCGGCCGCGGCGAGTACGCGGGCCGCCCGCGCCACCGCGGCGGACGGACGGGTGCGGCCTGTCCCTTCGGGGGGGTGTTGCGGCAGAGTGGTCACACGATAATCATGGGGCGTCGCGAGGCGACGCCATGAACGGGTGCGTCGAGGCGCACACGACAGGAGGTTGTGGGTGGGCTGGCTCGACCGGGTCCATGACCAGGTTGACACTCTCTCGCACGCCCGCGCTTTGCAGGAAGCAAGTCGCTCCGCGGAGTCGTACACCCTTCTGGAGCGTGTGATCCGCACCACGTCGGACCCGGCGGCCCGCGCGGACGCCATGGTCCAGCGTCTCTCCGCCTTGATCAATCTCGGTCGGACGGCGGAGTTCACCCGGGCCATCGAGGAGGCGTCGGCGGCCGTCCGCGACCTCGCCGAGCCCTACCTGCACGGGCACCTCAACGCGCTGGCCGCGCTCGCCGCCCACCACCAGGGCGCGCTGGACCGCTGCGTCACCCACCTCGTCAAGGCAGCGCGGGCCCTGAACGCCGTGGACGACCCGGACCGGGACACCGCCTGGGGCTGGCACGACCTGGCGATGGCCTACAGCTACCTCAGCTTCCACGGGTACGCCCTGGGCGCGATCGAACGCGCACGGCAGCTCGGGTTGACCGCCGGGATCCCGGAGGAGACGTTCGCCGCGCCGGGCATCCGGCTGCGCAACGCCGTGGCGCTCGACCACAACGGTGACAGCGACGGTTGCCTGCGCGTGCTGCGGGACGTGGCGACCGACCTGGCCCAGTTCGTCCAGAGCGGGCGGGCCGGGCGGCTCCGTCCCAGCAGCCTCGCCGCGTACGGGTACTCGGCGGCACGGCAGGCCGCGCTCGGCGACACCCTGGAACCGACCGGCGACGCCGGCCCGTCCCGGCTGCTCACCCACGGCGGTGACAGCGCCCGCGCGCGGGACCTGCGGCAACTCGGCATGGTCTGCCTGGCCGTCGCGGACGGTCGGCCCATCGAGGCGGTCGCCCGACTGGACACCATCCGGGTGTCCACCGAGACGCTCGGGGCGGCCGAGCCGGCCCGGCTGCGCAGCATCGCGCTCGCCCGCGCCGGCGACCATTCCGCGGCCCACCGGGCGGACCGGCTGGCGTTCCGGCTCGCCGCCCAGCGCAACGACCGGCTGCGCGACGTCTACATCGACGGCATCGCCGCCCGGATCGACCACGAGGAGATGCGTCGCGAGGCGGCACGGTACGAGGGTGAGGCGTTGACCGACCCGCTCACCGGCCTGCCCAACCGGCGTCGCCTGGAGCGGTACATCACTGCCGTCGTCACCCGGGGCGAGCGGGTCGTCATCGGCGTCTGCGACCTGGACGGCTTCAAGGCGGTCAACACCCGGCACGGCCACCACTCCGGTGACCTGGTGCTGCAACGCATCGCCGGGGTGATCAACCGGGTGATGCGCCGGGGAGACTTCGTGGCCCGCTACGGCGGCGACGAGTTCGTCGTGGTGCTCCCGGACACGGGCATGATCGAGGCCACCGAGGTGGCCCGCCGGATCGAGGCGGCGGTACGCAACGAGGACTGGGAGTCGCTGGTACCCGGCACCCCGGTCGGGGTGAGCATCGGCTTCGCCGAGGTCTCCGGCGGTAGCGGGCTGCGCGACGCGCTCAGCGTCGCCTTCGAGCAGGCCGACCGGGAGATGCTACGCGCGAAATCCCGCCCCCGCGCGAGCTGACCACTCCCCCTCTCTCGGGGTCGATCAAGGACTTGTGGTGCCCCACTAAAGCCCCACCACGGGACAATCTCCCCACCACGACTCCATGATCGACGGGAGCGGGCGGGGCGGGGGGGGTTAGCGGCGGGTTAGTTCTGTGTCGCCGGCCAGGCGGGCGGCGCGGTCGGCCTCGGCCAGGGCGTCCAGGACGCCGTCGAGGTCACCGGCGAGAGCCAGGTCCAGGTTGTACGCGGTGTAGCCGATCCGGTGGTCGGTGATCCGGTTCTGCGGGAAGTTGTAGGTGCGGATGCGCTCCGAGCGGTCCACGGTGCGTACCTGCGCCTTGCGGGCGTCCGAAGCGGCGGCGTCGGCCTGCTCCTGGGCGGCGGCGAGCAGCCGGGCCCGCAGGATCCGCATCGCCTGCTCCCGGTTCTGCAACTGGGACTTCTCGTTCTGGCAGGACACGACGATGCCGGTCGGCACATGCGTGATCCGTACCGCCGAGTCGGTCGTGTTCACCGACTGACCGCCCGGGCCGGACGAGCGGAACACGTCGATACGCAGGTCGTTCTGGTCGATGGTGACGTCGACGTCCTCGGCCTCCGGCAGCACCAGCACCCCGGCCGCGCTGGTGTGGATCCGGCCCTGCGACTCGGTCACCGGGACGCGCTGCACCCGGTGCACGCCGCCCTCCCACTTGAGCCGCGACCAGACACCGTTGCCGCCGTCCGGCACACCCTTGGTCTTGATCGACAACGAGACGTCCTTGACCCCGCCGAGGTCGGAATCCTGCGCGTCGATCACCTCGGTGATCCACCCGTGCCGCTCGGCGTACCGGGTGTACATCCGCAGCAGGTCGCCGGCGAACAGCGCCGACTCCTCGCCGCCCTCACCGGCCTTGATCTCGACGATCACGTCCTTGGCGTCGTGCGGGTCGCGCGGGATGAGCAACTCGGCGAGGCGCTCCTCCAGGGCCGGCAGGGACGCCGCGATGGAGTCCGCCTCGGCGGCGAAGGACGGGTCCTCGTCGGCCAGCTCGCGGGCCGCGGCCAGGTCGGCGCGAGCCTGCTCCAGCTCGCCGGCGGCCTTGTGCAGCGGCACCAGCGCGGCGTACCGGCGACCCACCCGGCGCGCGGTGGCCTGGTCGGCGTGGATGGCCGGGTCGGCCAGCCGCTTCTCCAGCTCCGCGTACTCGTCGAGGAGTCCGGCCAGACGCTCGCTGCTCATGCTGCGGATGCTCCTTCGAGGATGCGGCACCGGGAGGGCCAAGGGTGTTGGCGGGCGAAACGCGGACGGCGCCCGTGTCCGGTACAAAACCGGACACGGGCGCCGAACGGGGAGTTACTTGGCCTTCTTGGCCTGAACCTTGGCGTACTTCTGCTGGAACTTCGCGACCCGGCCGGCGGTGTCGAGAACGCGCTGCTTACCGGTGTAGAACGGGTGGCAGGCGCTGCAGGTCTCGACGTGGATCGCGCCGCCCTTGGCGGTGCTGCGGGTCGTGAACGTGTTACCGCAGGAGCAGCTGACCTCGGTGGTCGTGTACTCCGGGTGGATGTTTGCCTTCATCTCGCCTCGGTCCTCTCGTTGGTGGTCGCCGGGTCGCCGTCATCACTCGTCGCGCCGTACGCGACGGGCTCGGGCGTGAACCGGAACCGGTGTGGCCGATTGACCAGTGTGCCATGGGCCTGGGCCGACCCGGTAAGCGGGCCGCACACCTCGTCCGGCATCGTCAACACGGGCCTACCTGTCCGCATTCCCGCCGTCCGGGCAGGCATTCGTCCGGGGCCGTCGTGCCCCACCCGGGGTACGCGACGGCGGACGGGCCGGTCATGCCGAAGGGGGTACGGCCGCGGCCGTACCCCCTTCGTCGTCGGTCACCGGTGCGGGATCACTCCCCCGGCGTCGACTTCGCGATCTGCATCAGGAACTCGATGTTGGTGCGGGACTGCTTGAGGCGGTCCAGCAGCAGGTCCATCGCCGCCTGCGAGTCCAGCGAGTGCAGCACCTTGCGGAGCTTGTGGATGATGGCCAGCTCCTCGGGCGCGAGCAGGACCTCTTCCTTACGGGTGCCGGACGGGTTGATGTCGATGGCCGGGAAGGTCCGCTTGTCGGCGATCTTCCGGTCCAGCTTCAGCTCCGCGTTACCGGTGCCCTTGAACTCCTCGAAGATGACCGTGTCCGCCATCGAACCGGTCTCCACCAGCGCCGTGGCGATGATGGTCAGGGAGCCGCCGTTCTCGATGTTGCGGGCCGCGCCGAGGAAACGCTTCGGCGGGTAGAGCGCGGTGGAGTCGATACCACCCGACATGATCCGGCCGCTGGCCGGCGCCGCCAGGTTGTACGACCGACCGAGCCGGGTCACCGAGTCGAGCAGCACGACGACGTCGTGCCCCAGCTCGACCAGACGCTTGGCCCGCTCGATGGCCAGCTCCGCCACCGTGGTGTGGTCCTGCGGCGGGCGGTCGAACGTGGCCGCGATGACCTCGCCCTTGATCGACCGCTGCATGTCGGTGACCTCTTCGGGCCGCTCGTCGACCAGCACCACCATGAGGTGGCACTCCGGGTTGTTGCGGGTGATCGCGTTGGCGATCGCCTGCAGCACCATCGTCTTACCCGCCTTGGGCGGAGACTGGATGAGCGCCCGCTGGCCCTTGCCGATCGGCATGACCAGGTCGATGACCCGGGTGGTCAGGATGTGCGGCTCGGTCTCCAGCCGCAGGCGCTCCTGCGGGTAGAGCGGCGTGAGCTTGTAGAACTCGGGCCGACGCCGCGCCTCCTCCGGCTCCATCCCGTTGATCGTGTCCAGCCGCATCAGCGGGTTGTACTTGTCCCGCCGCTGGTCGCCGCTGTTGCCGCCCTCGCGGGCCGCCCGCACGGCGCCGGTGATCGCGTCACCGCGACGCAGGCCGTACTTCTTGATCTGGGACATCGAGACGTACACGTCGTTCGGGCCAGCCAGGTAGCCGGTCGTCCGTACGAAGGCGTAGTTGTCGAGCACGTCGATGATGCCGGCCACGGGGACGAGCACCTCGTCCTCGCCGACCTGCGGCTCACGGCCGCCGCCGGTGTCCCCGCCGGTCTCGCCGCGCTCGCCACGACCACGCCGACGGTCCCGGAAGCGGCTGCGCCGGCCACGCCGACCGCCGCCCTCGCCGTCCTCGTCGTCGCTGTCGCGCTCGACGCGCTGACCACGGTCGTTACGGTCGGCGCGCTCCGAACGGTCGTTGCGGTCGCCCCGATCGTTGCGGTCGTTGCGCTCGCCCCGCTCGGCACGGTCGCTGCGGTCGTTGCGCTCGGCACGCTCACCCCGCTCGGAGCGCTCGCCCCGATCGTTGCGCTCGCCCCGATCGTTGCGCTCGGCACGCTCGCCCCGCTCAGCACGGTCGCCCCGCTCAGCACGCTCGCCCCGATCGTTACGGTCGCTCCGCTCGGCACGCTCGCCCCGATCGTTGCGCTCGGTACGGTCGGCACGGTCGTTGCGCTCGGCACGCTCGCCCCGGTCGTTGCGCTCGACCCGGTCACGGCGGTTCTCGCCACGCTCGGAACGCTCGCCGCTCTCGACCTCGTCGGTGCGCGCCTCGGCGCCACGCGGCTCGGAGGTGCCGACCTCGGAGGTACGGGCCTCCGCGGCAGCGGTCCGGCTGCGCCGCGAACGACTGCGGCTCTCGGTCTCGGTGGCCGGCTCGGCCGGCGCCTGGTCGGTGCTGCGACCCTCGGCCGTCGGGCGGTCCACGGTCTCCCGCACCTCCTCACGCGCCGGAGCGGCCGCCGCGGCGACCTCGGCCCGCGGTCGAGGGGTTCCGGCGGCGTTGCCGCCCTGCCGCTCGGAGATCGCGGCGATCAGCTCACCCTTGCGCATGCGAGCAGTGCCGGAGATGCCGAGCGACGCGGCCAGGCTCTGCAGCTCTGGCAGCAGCATCGCCGACAGACCGGTACCGCTGCGCCGACGACGGGCGGGAGCGGCAGCGGTGGCATCGCCAGCGACGTTGGAAACATCCGACGTCACGTCGGTGGTGTCGCTCAATGGATTCCTTCCCTCGATAAGGCCGGGACTGCCCGGAGTCGGAGCTCAGGTGGCCGGGCGGCCTCGGTTCACCCGCCTCGCAAGGACGCGTCGCGGGAGTCTGTGACACAGCAGCCGGTGGTTTCCCGACCCACCAAACGTCGGTGGGTAGGTCTCGCCGTCTGCGGCGACCTGTGGAAACTGCGGTGCGGCGTGGGCCTTGGCAGGGGTGACGGGCTGACCGCCGAGAGCTTCGGGGGTGCGCCGCCCCGCAGGAGATCGCGTGCTTCGCGGCTGTGCTAGGTCTAGAGCGTAATCAACTCTTCCGACCTGCGGCAACAGGGTCCCGCTCGGCGTGTCCAAGTCTACCCCGGGCGACCCGGGCGCCGCTGACGTCTATCGGTAACTTCCAAATCTGCCAGTCTGTTCCCGCGTCGAAGCCCGCTGGCGGCTCGCCGAACGCCAGCACGCTCGGCCCGGCGCCGGAGACCACAGCCGCCACACCCGCCTCTCGCAGCGCGCTGACCAGCGACGACGTGCCCGGCATCCCGGCCGCGCGGTAATCCTGGTGCAGCCGGTCGACGGTGGCCGGCATCAGCAGCGCCGGATCCGTGGTGAGCGCGTGCACCAGCAACGCCGCCCGTCCCGCGGTCAACGCGGCGTCGGCGTGGGGCACGGTGGCCGGCAGGGCCGCCCGCGCGGTCGCGGTCAGGCCGCGCTCGGAGGGCACGAAGACAGTAGGTCGTACGGCGTCGGCGACCGGCAGGGACACCGCACGAGCGCCGGCCGTCTCGGTCCAGGCCAGCGTGAAGCCGCCGAGCAGGCACGGCGCGACATTGTCCGGATGGCCCTCGATCTCGGCGGCCAGCCGGAGGAGAGCCGGCTCGTCAAGCCGCTCCACGCCGTCGGCGACCAGGGCACGGGCCAGCAGCACCCCGGCCACGATGGCAGCCGACGACGAGCCGAGGCCGCGCGCCTGCGGTATCCGGTTGACGCACTCCACGCTCAGGCCCGTGGGCTGCGCGCCGAGGACGTCGAAGGTGGCACGCATGGCCCGCACCACCAGGTGCTGATCGTCGGCCGGCAGCTCACCGGCACCCTGACCGGTCACCGTCACCTGGACCCCGCCGGACGACACCTCGGCGGCCAGGTCGTCGTAGAGCCCGAGGGCGAGCCCCAGCGCGTCGAAGCCCGGACCGAGGTTGGCACTCGTCGCGGGAACCCGGACCCGGACCGGCCCGGCGGTGAAGTTCGTCGGCACGCGCTCATGCTAGGGCCCGACACCGACGATCCGGCCGCTCGCCCGCACCGTGGGACCGGCCGGGTGTCAGCCGGCGGCGTCGGAGACGGGCTCGGCGGCCGGGTCGGTCAACGAGAGACGCCGGGTGGCGATCCGCCAGCCGACCGCGTACACGACGGTGACCAGCCCGCAGCCGGCCAGCACCACCCGCTCGTCCACCACGTCCACGACCAGGGCCACCGCCAGTTGACTCACCGAGATGGCCAGTGTCGCGAGCATCATGTCGGTGGCGAACACGCGTCCGCGCAGCCGGTCCGGCACCTCACCCTGGAGGGCGAAGTTCGACATCACCCAGTTGCTGCCGCCGGCGAAGTGCGCCACGAACACCAACAGCAGCACCAGCGGGAACCAGCGGACGACGGAAGCGCCCACATAGGACAGCCCGTAGAGCGACATGGACAGCGCGAGGCCGGGCAGCAGCCAGGACCGGTTGGTCAACACCCGACGCATCAGGATGGGCCCGACCAACGCCCCCGCGCCGCGTACCGCGAAGAGCAGACCCGCGCCCAGCGAACCAACCCCGTACACGCTGGCGAGCAGCGGAAACACGGTCAGCACCCCGTTGCCCAGGCCGACCGCCGACTTGACCGTCACCAGCGCCAGCACCCGAGGTCGGTGCCCGATGTAGCCGAGCGCCTCGCGGACCGCCGACCAGGTCCGCTGCGCCGGCAACAACGGGTCGCGGGCCACCTGCAACGGCCGGCGGATCCGCGTGGCGAGGCCCGCGGCCAGCGCCAGGCCCGCCGCCGCCACCCAGAAGCAGGCGTACGGGCCGGCGGCCGAGCTGAGCACTCCACCCAGTGAGGCGCCCACCACCGTCATGGTGCCCCAGGCCGAACCGGCCACGGCGTTGCCGGCGGCCAGCTCGTGCGGCTCCAGAACGTTGGGCAGCGCCGCCTGCGCGGCGGGCGAGTAGAACGCCTTGGCGACCGCGACGGCCCCGATCGCCACCAGCGCCAACCAGGCCGTGCCACGGTCACGGACACCGAGCAGCAGCAACACACCGGCCAGCGCGGCCACGTTCGCGACAATCATGATCTTGCGCCGGTCGAACCGGTCGGCGATGGTGCCGGTGTACGGCAGCAGCAGCGCCACGATGCCGGTGTCCACCGCCAGCACCAGGGCGCCCCAGACGCCGCTTCCCGTCAGGTGGGGCAGCAGCACCAGCAGCGGCACCATGACGAACCAGTCGGCCCCGAAGACCACCAGCTCGGCGAGGAAGAGATTGCGGAAGCTCCGATTGCCGGTAAGGACCGAAAGGGTGGACGCCACGGACCGGCACCCTACCCGGTGGGCGTCGGGGCCACACCCGCTCCCAGCAGCGACGAGACGGTGACGAAGGTGTATCCGCGCTCCCGGAGTCCGCGAATCATGTCGGGGAGGCCGCGCAGCGCGACCAGCCGCCGCCGCTGACCGACGTCGTGCCCGAGCAGGATCGTCCCGGGCCGGACGCCGTCCACGATCCGGCGGGCATGACCGGCCGGATCGTCGGGAAACTCCCGCTCCACCATCTGCAACGACCAGAGCACCAGCCGGTAGTTCAACCGGGCGGCCGCGTGCAGCACCGCACCGCCCAGGTGACCGTACGGCGGACGGACCAGGCGGGGGGCCCGGCCCGTCACGTCGGTGATCACGTCGTGGGTGCGACTCAGGTCGTCGTACGCCTCGGCGGCGTCCAACTGGGCGAGGTCCCGGTGCGCCCAGCTGTGATTGCCCACCTCGTGCTCGCCGAGCCGGTCGCGTACGAGGTCGGGGTGCTTACGGACCTGGCTGCCGACCAGGAAGAACGTGGCGGGCACCCGGTGCTGGGCGAGGGTGTCCAGCACCATGGGCGTCCACTGTGGCGCCGGGCCGTCGTCGAAGGTGAGCGCGACCAGCCGCTGGGTGGTCGATCCCGACCAGACGACCGGCAGGACGCCCGCGCCGACGTCCTGCGCCCCGTTGCCGACGGTGGCGCTGGCCGGGCCGCCGGCAAGAGGCAGCCGCCGGTGGGTCAACCAGACGTCCGTGACGCCCGCCCCGGCGGCCGCTCCGGTCACCACCAGGGCGCTTCGGCGCAGCAGGTCGCGCCGGGACCACCCGCGCGCGCCCTCGGTCATCCGCCTGCCCCACTCGTCACCGCCGACATCTACCAGGAGTATGCAAGAAGTGACGCAAGGCTGCGGTCAGGTCGTTCGATCGATGTGGGCACAAAGAGCAGCGCCCCCGACAGGAGATCCTGCCGGGGGCGCTGCCCGCGATGTCGGTCGGCTACTCGGTCGGCTCCGACGGGGGCAGCGGCGACCTGCGGCTGCGGGGCAACCGCAGCACCTCGAACTGGTCCGTGCCGTCCACCAGCGCACCGGACGGCGCGGGGCGCGTCGCCGACGGCTGCGCGCTCTCGGCCGACGCGGCCGGTACGCCCGTCGGCACCGCCACCTGGTTCGGACCGTCCGGCTCGACGTTCTCCGACCCGCTCGGCACGGCGTCGCCGGAGCGCCGCCGATGACGCCGCTCCCGCAGCGACTCCTTGGTGTGCTCCACCATCGAGTAGAGCGTCGGCACCAGGACCAGCGTCAGCAGCGTCGAGCTGAGCAGGCCACCGATCACCACGACCGCCAGCGGCTGCGAGATGAACCCACCCTCGCCGGTCAGCCCGAAGGCCATCGGCAGCAGCGCGAAGATCGTCGCGACCGCGGTCATCAGGATCGGTCGCAGCCGACGCCGGCCACCCTCGACCACCGCCTCCTGGACTCCCATGCCCCGCGCCCGGTACTGGTTGATCAGGTCGAGCAGCACGATCGCGTTGGTCACCACGATGCCGACCAGCATCAGCACACCGATCAACGCCGGCACGCCGAGCGGCGTACCGGTGATCAGCAGCAGACCGATCGCGCCGGTGGACGCGAACGGGATGGAGATCAGCAGGATCAACGCCTGGGTGAGGCTGCGGAACGTGGCCACCATGATCAGGAACACGATCGCGATGGCGACGAGCACCGCCAGGCCCAGGTCGCCGAACGCGTCCGACTGGTCGGCGCTGACTCCACCGATGGTGAGGGTCGCTCCCGGGACGTCGATGCCGTCGAGCCGCTTCTGCAGCTCCTTCGTGGTCGCGCCCAGGTTGGACCCGGTCGCCGCGCCGGTCACCGAGACACTGCGCTCACCGTCGATCCGGGTCACCTGCTGCGGCCCCTCGGCCTGCGTGACGTCCGCGATGTCGTCGAGCTTCACCGGCCCGACCGGAAGGGCGCGCAGCTCCTCCACCGAGACCGGAGCGGTCGCGCTCAACCGCAGCACCACGTCCTGCTGACGCCCGTCGAGCGCCACCTGACCCAGCGGAGCGCCACGGAACGCCTGCGACACGAGCTGACCCACGGCGGCCTCGGTGAGGCCGACCCGACCGGCAGCGACCCGGTCGACGGTCACGTCCACCCGCGGCACCCGCGCGGCGAGGCTCGTGGTGACGTCCTCGACGTCCGGGACGTCGTCCATCGCCGTACGGGCCGCCTCGGCGGCGCGGGTCAGCACCTCCGGGTCGCTGGCCTGGACGATCACCTCGAGCTGACTGGTCGACGCGTCCTGGCCACCGCCGAAGCTGACCTCGCCCACGCTGGTGCCGAGCTTGTCGAACTCCCGGCGCAGCTCCTCGCGTACCTGCTTGGCGTCCTTGTCGCCGCCGAGCGCCAATGACCAGCTCGCGACGTTGTTACCGCCGCCACCCGCCCACGGCGTGTCGCCGCCGCCGGCCGTCACCTGGTACGTCTCGACTCCGTCGATCCGGCCGAGGACCGCCTCGACCTGCTTGGCCGCCGCGTCGGTGGCGGCCAGACCGCTGCCCGCCGGCAGCTCCTGCCGGAAGCTGAGCGTGTCCTGGCCGGAGTCGTCCAGGAAGTTCGTCTCCAGCTTCTGCGCCAGCCCGAAGGTGGCGAAGAGCACCAGCAGGCCGAGCCCGACGGTGATCCAGCGGGTCGACCGCTTACGGGTGGCGAAGCCGATCACCGGCAGGTACGCCCGCTGCAACGGGTTGTGCAGCTCCTTCTCCTCCGCGTCACGACGCACCGCCTCGTCGTCGACGGTGCCGCCACGCGGCTTGAGGAACCAGTACGCCAGCACCGGGATCACCGTCAGCGAGACCAGCAGCGAGGCGAGCAGGGCCACCGTCACGGTGATCGCGAACGGCGCGAAGAGCTGCCCCACGAACCCGCCGACCAGCGCGATCGGGGCGAACACCGCGACCGTGGTGAGGGTGGACGCGGTCACCGCGCCGGCCACCTCACGGACGCCGGTGATGATCGCGTGCTGCTTCTCCTCGCCGTACTCCAGATGCCGTTTGATGTTTTCCAGCACGACAATCGAGTCATCCACCACCCGGCCCACCGCGATGGTCAGCGCGCCGAGGGTGAGCAGGTTGAGCGAGTAGTCGCCGATCCAGAGGGCGATCAGCGCCACCAGCACGGAGAGCGGGATGGAGACCGCGGTGACCACGGTCGAGCGCACCGACAGCAGGAAGACCAGGATGACGATGACCGCCATCAGCAGGCCCAGCAGGCCCTCGGTGGTCAACGACTCGATCGACTTCTCCACGAACGGCGCCTGGTCGAACACCACCGTCAGGTCCGCGCCGGAGGCGTCCTTCAGGTCGGCCAGCCGGTCGCGGATCTCGTGGGAGATCGCCACCGCGTTGCCGTCCGGCGAAGCGGTGACGGCGATACCGAGGCTGTCCTTGCCGTTGGTCCGGGTGATCGCGGTGGCCGGGGCGAGCTGCTGCTCGACCGTCGCCACGTCACCGAGGCGCACCGGCGCTGCGCCGGGCGCGACGACGATGCCGCGCAGGTCGTCCACGGTGGCGACCGGCGTTCCGACCTGCACGGGCAGGGCCAGACCCCCCGAGGTCACCGCGCCGGCTGGGATGGAGACGCCGTTGGTCTTCAGGGCGGTGCCGATCGCGGTCGGCGCGAGCTTCGCCGCGGCCAGCTTGGCCGGGTCCGGGGTGACCACCACGACGTCGTCGCGGGTGCCGGTCACCTCGACCGTACGAACGCCCTCGATGCCCTCCAGCTCCGGCACCACCGTCGCGCGCAGCTTCTCGGCGAGCGCCCGCTCGTCCGCGCCGCCGGCCGCGGCCAGCACCACCGCCGGCAGGTCGTCGGTGCTGCCCGCGATGACCTGCGGGTCGACGCTGTCCGGCAACTGGGCGTCGATCCGGCTCAGCGCGGTCTGCATCTTGTTGACCACGTCGTCCAGGTCGGTGCCGAACTCGTACTCGACCTGGACGGTGGCCGAACCCTCGCGGGACGTGGAGGTGACCTTGTCCAGCCCCGGAATGCCCTGCAGGGCGTTCTCGATCGGCTCGGTCACCTGCGACTCGACGATCTCGGGTCCGGCGCCGGGGTAGGCGGCCACGATGAACGCGGCCGGGAACTCGAGCGACGGCAGCAGTTGCTGCTTCAGCGACGGCACGGCGAACGCTCCGAACGCCGTGGTCACCACCGCGATGAGGGCGACCAGCCCTCGGTTGGCGAGGCTGAATCTGGCGAGCAGCGACATCGGCCTGGCTCACTCCTGAAAGAGAATGCGGGCGGGGATACCTGAAAGTGTGCCGGACTCGATCACCGGAACCCCCGCCGCCCCCGGCGGCGGCCCACCGCCAGCCGCGCCAGCGCTCTCAGGCGAGGTCGAGGGCCCGGGCCGCGGCCAACGGATCGTTGCCGATGGTCAGCGGGGCGGGCGCGGTGGAGATCGCCCACTCCGGGTCCTTCAGGCCGTGACCGGTCACCGTGCAGACCACCGTCGAACCGGCCGGCACCGCGCCCGCCGCGGCCTGCTGGAGCAGGCCGGCCACGCTGGCCGCGCTGCCCAACTCGACGAACACGCCCACCTCACGGGCGAGCAGCCGGTACGCCGACAGGATCTCCCGGTCGGTCACCGCCGCGATGAGGCCGCCGGAGGCTTCCCGGGCGTCGAGCGCCTTCGTCCAGCTCGCCGGGTTGCCGATCCGGATCGCGGTGGCGATGGTGGACGGCTCCGGCACCACCTGGCCGGTCACGATCGGCGCCGCTCCGGACGCCTGGAAGCCGTACATCTTGGGCGCGCGGGTGGTGACGCCGGCGGCCTGCTCCTCCGAGTACCCCATCCAGTACGCGGAGATGTTTCCGGCGTTGCCGACCGGCAGGCAGTGGATGTCCGGAGCGTCGCCGAGCGCCTCCACGATCTCGAACGCGGCCGTCTTCTGCCCGTGCAGGCGGTCGATGTTGACCGAGTTGACCAGGGCGACCGGGTGATCCTGGGCGAGCTTGGCGGCGAGCGCCAGGCAGTCGTCGAAGTTGCCGCTGACCTGGAGCAGCTTCGCCCCGTGCACCAGCGCCTGGGCCAGCTTGCCCAACGCGATCTTGCCCTGCGGCACCAGCACCGCGCAGGTCAGCCCGGCCCGCGCCGCGTACGCCGCGGCGGAGGCGCTGGTGTTGCCGGTGGAGGCGCAGATGATCGCCTTGTTGCCGGCCTCGACCGCCTTCGACACCGCGAGGGTCATCCCCCGGTCCTTGAAGGAGCCGGTCGGGTTGGCCCCCTCCACCTTCAGGTAGACGTCACAGCCCAGCCGGGCCGAGAGCACGGGCGCCGGCAGCAGCGGGGTGTTCCCCTCGTGCAACGTGACGACCGGCGTGGCCGTGGTGACGGGCAGCCGATCCCGGTACGCCTCGATCAGACCCCGCCACATGTCAATCTCCTCGCTTTACCGCAGCTCCGACCCGAGCACCAGGTCACCCTGGACCACCCTGCCGGAGCCATCGATGGCACACCCCGGGTTACCCACCTGGCGGGACGCCCGAGCCGCCCTGATGGTCCAACGACTCAGGCGCCGCCCTCGACCCGCAGCACGCTCGTCACCGACCGGACGATGTCCAGACCGCGCAGCTCGTCGACGGTCGCGGCGAGCGCGGCGTCCGGCGCCACGTGGGTGACGATGACCAGCTCGGCGTCGCCGTCGCGGCCGGGAGCGCCACCGGCCGAGCCCTGGCGCACGGTCGCGATCGACACGTCGTGCCGGGCGAACACGCTCGCCACGGCGGCCAGCACACCCGAGCGGTCGGCCACGTCGAGGCTGACGTGGTAGCGGGTCAGCGCCTCGCCCATCGGCCGCACCGACAGGTCGGCGTACGCGCTCTCGCTGGCCGCGCGGACCCCGGCGAGCCGGTTGCGGGACACCGCCACCACGTCGCCGAGCACGGCGCTGGCGGTCGGCGCGCCGCCCGCGCCCCGGCCGTAGAACATGAGCTGACCGGCCGCGTCCGCCTCGACGAAGACCGCGTTGAACGCATCGCCGACGCTGGCCAGCGGGTGGCTACGCGGGATCATCGCCGGGTGCACCCGGACGCTGACCGTCTCCTGACCGGCCGCGTCGACGCCCCGGGCCGCGATGCAGAGCAGCTTGATCGTGCAGCCCATCGCCTGGGCGCTGGCCATGTCCGCGGCGGTCACCTCGGTGATGCCCTCGCGGTGCACGTCGGCCGCGCCGACCCGGGTGTGGAACGCCAGCGAGGCGAGGATCGCGGCCTTGGCCGCGGCGTCGAAGCCCTCCACGTCGGCGGTGGGGTCGGCCTCGGCGTACCCCAGCTCGGTGGCCTCTTCCAGGGCCTCGGCGAAGCCGGCGCCGGTGGCGTCCATCGCGGACAGGATGAAGTTGGTGGTGCCGTTGACGATGCCGGTGACCCGGTTGATCCGGTCGCCGTGCAGCGACTCGCGCAGCGGGCGCAGCAGCGGGATGGCGCCGGCGACGGACGCCTCGTAGTAGAGGTCCCCGCCACCCTCGGCGGCTGCCTCGTGCAGGGCCACGCCGTCCTCAGCGAGCAGCGCCTTGTTGGCGGTGACCACGCTCTTGCCGGCGCGCAGTGCCTCGACCAGCCAGCTCCGGGCCGGCTCGATCCCGCCGACCACCTCGATGACCACGTCCACGTCGTCGCGTTTGATCAGGCCGAGCGCGTCGGTGGTGAACAGGCTCTCGTCGATCGGCAGGTCACCACGGTCGCGGCCGAGCCGACGGACGGCGACGCCGGCGATCTCCAGTGGAGCGCCGATGCGGGCGGCCAGGTCGGCCGACTGCTCGTGCAGCAGCCGGACCACCTCCTGGCCGACCGTGCCGCAGCCGAGCAGAGCCAAGCGCACAGGTGACGTCATCCCACATCCAATGCCAGCAGGTCCTCTTCGGTCTCCCGCCGGACGATCAGGCGCGCCTGGCCGTCACGTACCGCGACGACCGGCGGCCGGGGCACATGGTTGTAGTTGCTGGCCATGCTCCGGCAGTACGCGCCGGTGCCGGGCACCGCGACAAGATCTCCGGGCTGCACGTCGGCGGGCAGGAATTCATCCTTCACCACGATGTCCCCGGACTCACAGTGCTTTCCCACCACGCGGGCGAGCAACGGCGCCGCGTCCGAGGCGCGCGAGGCCAGCGTCGCGGAGTAGGACGCGTCGTAGAGGGCGGTACGGATGTTGTCGCTCATCCCGCCGTCCACGCTGACGTACGTCCGGATGCCGTCGAGGTCCTTGACCGTGCCGACCTCGTAGAGCGTGAACACGGCCGGCCCGACGATGGCCCGACCCGGCTCGATCGACAGGTGGGGAACGGCCAGGTTCTCCGCCGCGCACTCCGAGTCGACGATCTTGCGCAGCCGCTTGGCCAGGTCCTGCGGGGTCGCCGGGTCGTCCTGGGTGGTGTACGCGATGCCGAAGCCGCCGCCCAGGTCCAACTCGGGAAGCTCCACCCCCCGGGCGTCGCGGATCTGCGCCTGCAGGGCGAGCACCCGACGGGCCGACACCTCGAAGCCGCTGGCGTCGAAGATCTGCGACCCGATGTGCGAGTGCAGCCCACGCAGCTCCAGTACGTCCTCGTCGAGGATCTTGAACGCGGCGTTGGCCGCCGCTCCCCCGGCCAGGGAGAAGCCGAACTTCTGGTCCTCGTGGGCGGTCGCGATGAACTCGTGGGTGTGCGCCTCGACGCCCACGGTGACCCGGACCAGCACCCGGGGGCGGACGCCGCGCTCGCGGGCCAGCGCGGTCAGCCGGTCGATCTCGGTGAACGAGTCGACGATGATGCGGCCCACCCCGGCGTCCAGCGCCCGACCCAGCTCGGCGACCGACTTGTTGTTGCCGTGGAAGCCGATCCGCTCCGGCGGCATCCCGGCCGAGAGCGCGGTGGCCAGCTCGCCGCCGGTGCAGACGTCCAGGTGCAGGCCCTCCTCGGCGATCATCCGGACCACCGCCCGGCAGAGGAACGCCTTGCCCGCGTAGTAGACGTCCTCGGTCGGGAAGGCCGCCCGGAAGTCGCGGCAGCGTGAGCGCAGGTCGGCCTCGTCGAGGACGTACACCGGGGTGCCGAACTCGGTCGCGATGTCGCGGACGCTCAGGCCCGCGACGGCGACCGCGCCGTCCGCGCCGCGCGTCACGCTGCGCGGCCACAGCGCCGGCACGAGGGCGTTGACGTCGGCCGGGGTACGCAGCCAGGCCGGCCCCTGGTTGCTGATGTCCGCGTGCAGCGCACCAGCCTCGTGAGCCCGCATTACTTGTCTCCGCTTCGCGACTGCGGGGCTCGCAAGCTCACTCCTCGCGCTCGCACGCGATCACATCCTCTCGGGGGCGGAGACGCCGAGCAGGCGCAGACCGTTGGCGATCACCGTGCGGGTGGCGTTGTTGAGCCAGAGCCGGGCGCGGTGCAGGTCGGTGACCTCCTCGTCGCCCAACGGCAGCACCCGGCAGTTGTCGTAGAACCGGTGGTAGGAGGCGGCGACGCTCTCCTCCAGGTAGCGGGCCACCCGGTGCGGCTCGCGCAGCTCGGCGGCCGTGGCCACCACCGCCGGGAACTCGGCGAGCGCCTTGAGCAGCTCGTTCTCCTTCTCGTGCTCGAGCAGCTCGGGGCGGAACGCGTCGGCGTCGCCCGGAACCAGGCCCACCTCGGCGGCGTTGCGGGCCACGCCCGCCGTCCGCGCGGCCACGTACTGCACGTAGTAGACCGGGTTGTCGCGGGTCGCCCGCGTCCACAGCTCGATGTCGATGTCGATCGGTGAGTCGCTGGAGTAACGGGCCAACGCGTACCGGGAGGCGTCCACGCCGATCGCCTCGACCAGGTCCTCCAGGGTGATCACCGTGCCGGCCCGCTTGCTCATTCGCATCGGGGCGCCGTCGCGCAGCAGGTTGACCAGCTGCCCGATGAGGATCTCCAGGTTGCGCTCCGGGTCGTCGCCGAAGCAGGCGGACATCGCCTTCATCCGGCCGATGTAGCCGTGGTGGTCGGCGCCCAGCATGATCACGACCCGCTCGAAGCCGCGCTCCCGCTTGTCCAGGTAGTAGGCGCAGTCCGCGGCGAAGTACGTCCACTCGCCGTTGGACTTGCGCAGCACCCGGTCCTTGTCGTCACCGAAGTCGGTGGTCCGCAGCCAGGTCGCGCCCTCGGACTCGTACAGGTGGCCCTGCTCGCGCAGCCGCGCCAGCGCGAGGTCCAGCTCGCCCCGATCGTGCAGGTCCTTCTCATTGAAGTAGGTGTCGAACTCCACGCCGAAGTCCCGCAGCGACGAGCGGATCTCGTCGAACATCAACGCGACACCCTCGACGCGGAACACCTCCTGGGCGGCGGCGTCGTCCAGGCCGAGCACGTCGGGCCGGCGGGCCTGCACCTCGGTCGCGATCTCCGCGATGTACGCGCCGCCGTAGCCGTCCTCCGGCACGGCCTCGCCCTTCGCGGTGGCCAGCAGCGACCGGGCGAAGCGGTCGATCTGCGAACCGGCGTCGTTGAAGTAGTACTCCGTGCCGACCTCGGCGCCGGTGGCCCGCAGCAGCCGGCTCAGCGCGTCGCCGACGGCCGCCCAGCGGACGCCCCCGATGTGCACGGGACCGGTGGGGTTGGCCGACACGAACTCCAGGTTGATCTTCTCGCCCGCGAGGCGGTCGCTGCGGCCGTACTCCGCGCCGGCCTCGACGATCACCCGGGCGAGCTGGCCGGCGGCGGCGGCGTCCAGCCGGATGTTGAGAAAGCCCGGCCCGGCGATCTCCACCGACTTGACCCCGGGCGCCCGACCCAGCTCGTCGGCGAGGGCGCTGGCCAGCTCACGCGGCGGGACGCCCACCTTCTTGCTCAACTGCAGAGCGAGCGTGGAGGCGTAGTCGCCGTGCTCGGGGTTGCGCGGTCGCTCCACCACCGTGCGCTCCGGCAGCGCGGCGTGATCCAGGCCACGGTCGGTGAAGACGGCGTGGGCGGCGGTGAGGACGACCGAGGCGAGTTCTGCAGGAGTCACCCAACCATGTTATCGGGGGTAGACTCGGGCACTCGGCGGCTACCCTGCGCGTCAACCGGCCCGCCATCTCCCCTGACCGACCGACTTGACGAGGCACGATGAGCATCAGCACCCCGGGTGGCCCAGAGCGCCGCCCGACCGTGGTCAGCACCGGCAAGAAGCCGGCCGCAGGCCGGCCGGCGCCTGGCGCCAAGGCCGGTACCGGCAAGCCGACGGGCTCCCCCCGGGCCGGTGGCAAGGGCCCGCGCAAGCCGGTCGCACCGGTCAAGGTGAGCCAGGGCCGGGCGTGGGGTCCGATCGCGCTCTTCGTCGCCGTGGGCGTTCTCGCGGCCGGCATCATCGGCTACGGCGCCTGGGCCGCGGTCCAGGGCTCCAAGCCGTGGGACAAGCGGGCCAACGCCATCGACGGCATCACCAACATCCGCAAGTCCGACCCGGAGAGCCTCAAGTACGAGGCGCACAAGGCCGGCCCGCTGACCTACAAGTACTCGCCGCCCGTGGGTGGCGTGCACAACGCGGCCTGGCAGAACTGCATGGGCGACGTGTACGACGCCCCGATCGCCAGCGAGCACGCCGTGCACAGCCTCGAGCACGGCGCGGTGTGGATCACGTACCGCCCGGACCTGCCCAAGGACCAGGTCGACAAGCTCGCCGGCAAGGTGCGTGGCGTCGAGAAGATGCTGATGAGCCCGTACGAGGGCCTGGACAAGCCGATCTCGCTCCAGGCGTGGGGCTACCAGCTCAAGGTCGACAACGCCGACGACAAGCGGATCGACGACTTCATCAAGGACCTGCGGGTGAACGCCTCGGTCGAGGGCCCCACGGCGCTCTGCAACCAGGGCGTCACCGCCACCGGCACCACCCCGCGTGAGCTCCAGCAGCAGCCGCCCACCCAGTAAGGACCTCGATGACAGCCCCCACCACCACCGACAGCGAGTACGACGAGACCCAGGCCGGCCCAGACGAGGGCGGCCGGGCGCCGGCACGGCGCTACGGGCTGCTCGCGCTTACCGCCCTGCTGGTGGTGGGGCTGTTGCTCGGGTACGCCGGCGGTCTGCTCACCCCCCGGCTCACCCGCCCCGGTGACGCCTCGGTCGAGGCGGGTTTCGCCCGGGACATGACGACCCACCACACCCAGGCCGTGGAGATGAGCCTGATCGCGTACCGGTCGGCGACGCTGCCCGAGGTCCGGCAGATCGCCGTCGACATCGCCACCGGTCAGCAGGGTGAGATCGGCGCCATGCAGACCTGGCTGCGCGAGTGGGGGCTGAGCCCGACCGGCTCGCAGCCGCCGATGTCGTGGATGTCCGACGGCGCGGCCGTCAAGGACGGGCTGATGCCGGGCATGGCCACGCCGCAGCAGATGGCCGCCCTGCGCGACGCCAAGGGCATCGAGGTCGACCGGCAGTTCCTGACCCTCATGTACAACCACCACCTGGGCGGGATCCACATGATCGACGCGGCGCTCGCCGAGACCGACAACGCCGAGGTGGTACGGGTGGCCGAGACCATGAAGTCCACCCAGCAGTCCGAGCTGAACAACCTCCGGCAGCTCCAGGCGCAGGCCAAGGGCTGATCCACTCCGCACGGGCACACCGGGCCCGCGTCCCGCCGCACCTCGGCGGGACGCGGGCCCGGCCCGTATCCGGCCGCTGCCCCGCGGCGGGACACGCCGCTGCCCGCCGCGCCGCTGCGCGGGCGCGGCGGGCAGCGGCGGGGGGCGGGGCACGGTCTCGGTGATCGACTCGGATTCCTGCAAATCGGGCTGTCGGCGCGGCCGGGACGCCCCGACTTCCACGAACCCGAGTCGACCATGACATCCACGACGCGGGGGCGCGCATGATCCACCCGAGATCGGCGATGTGGCGGTGTCCAGGCGCGCGGATGCCGCCACATCGGCGACCTGGCGGCGGACCACGCCGGATCGCCACCCGAGCCACGCCGCCCGCCGGACCCGCCGGGCCATCCGGCGACCGTGGCGTCCCATAGATACCTATTCGTCACTTGTGGCCGTTTTGCCCTAGACAGGCGATTACATCGCTTAGAGAGTTTTCTCCACACATATCGTGACCAGTAGTGATTCGTGCTCGTTGCCCAAGACGTGGGGGTTGCACTCAGAGACGCACGGCGCTCGGTCACCAGTTGGTGCCGACGCCACACCATCGGCGGTGACGGGGCGGTGGCAGCCGTCCGTCGCGGACAGCGGCAGGGCGAGCCGGGAATGCTCAGCCGCGAGCAGGAACTCGAACTGATCGACACACTCCGGGGCGTCCACCCCGACGAGTTCGGCCTGGACGAGGAGCTGTGGACGCGGCAGAGCCTCACCACGCTCATCCAGCGCCGGTTCGACCTTCCGCTGGACGTGGGCGCGGTCGGGGCGTACCTGCGGGCCTGGGGGTTGGGTCCGCGCGAGCCGCGCGAGCGTGCCTGCGGGCTCTGCGTCAGCGCGGTCGAACGGTGGGTACGCAGCGAGTACCCGGCGATCACCCGGACGGCCCAGGAGCACCTCGCCGAGGTCTACTGGATCGGGCGGGTACGGCTGCGCGGCACGATGCCGGCCGCCGACGTGATCTCCGCCGTGTCGTCCCGGGGCCGGGTGCGCTTCATGATCACGACGCCGACGGTCGACCCGCCGCTCCCCCGCGACTTCGTACTGCGACTCAGTGGCGAGGAACAGCGCACCGTGCACCTGATCGTGGACGGGTCCTGGCCCCGCAACGAGTGGCCGCGCCGGCTGCCCCGGCGGATCGTCCTGCACCCGCTGCCCAGTTGCGGACGGGCGGTCGCGGCCTGAGTACCGGGTGGGCCGGTCGCCGACACGACCGGCCCACCCGATACCGATTCGGCGTACGCGGAGGAGGTTTGCTAGTCTTCTCCAGTCGCTGAGCCCCCGTAGCTCAGGGGATAGAGCACCGCCCTCCGGAGGCGGGGGCGCAGGTTCGAATCCTGCCGGGGGCACAAGCTTTCGCGCTCCATGTCCGCTGAGAAGCGCGGACCTGGGGCGCTTGTCATTTCTGTCCCGGGGCCGAGCCCCGGACCCCACGCCCCGCCGCCGGCTCGCGTCGAACCGTCCCCGCCCCGGACCCCACTCCCCCGCCGCCCCGGCTCGCGTCGAACCGTCCCCGCCCCGGACCCCACGCTCCCGCCGCCGGCTCGCGTCCAACCGCCCCGCCCGGACCCCACGCCCCGCCGCCGCGCTCGCGTCCAACCGCCCCGCCCGGACCCCACGCTCCCGCCGCCGGCTCGCGTCCAACCGCCCCCGCCCGGACCCCAGGCCCGAACCCATCGACTCCGCGATCTTGCAGTTTCGGTTGTGATTTTGGGCGGGATGCGCCTTTTGCCGCCGCAGAAAGTGCAAGATCGCGGGGACCGTGGGGGCGCGAGGCGGAGCGGCGCGGGGTGGGCGGGGGCGGGGCGGGGGCGGGGCTGGGAGAGATTAGGCGTTGATGTACTCGGCCAGGTGTTGTCCGGTTAGGGTGCTGCGGGCCGTTACCAGGTCGGCCGGGGTGCCTTCGAAGACGATTCGGCCGCCGTCGTGGCCGGCGCCCGGGCCGAGGTCGATGATCCAGTCGGCGTGCGCCATGACGGCCTGGTGGTGCTCGACGACGATCACCGACGTGCCGGAGTCGACCAGCCGGTCCAGCAGGCCGAGCAGTTGCTCCACGTCGGCGAGGTGCAGGCCGGTGGTCGGCTCGTCGAGGACGTAGATGCCGCCCTTCTCGGCCATCCGGGTGGCCAGCTTGAGCCGCTGCCGCTCGCCGCCGGACAGGGTGGTCAACGGCTGGCCGAGGCTGAGGTAGCCGAGCCCGACGTCGACGAGTCGGGCGAGGATGGCGTGCGCCGCCGGGGTACGCGCCTCGCCCGTGCCGAAGAACGCCGCCGCCTCGGTCACCGACATGGCGAGCACCTCGCTGATGTCCCGGCCGCCGAATCGGTATTCCAGTACGGACGCCTGGAACCGCCGCCCCTCGCACTCCTCGCAGGTGGCGGCGACGCCGGCCATCATCCCCAGGTCGGTGTAGATGACGCCGGCGCCGTTGCAGCCGGGGCAGGCACCCTCGGAGTTGGCGCTGAACAGCGCGGGCTTCACACCGTTGGCCTTGGCGAACGCCTTGCGGATCGGGTCGAGCAGACCCGTGTACGTCGCGGGGTTGCTCCGTCGGGAGCCGCGGATCGCGCTCTGGTCGACCGACACCACGCCGTCGGTGCCGGACACCGAGCCGTGGATGAGCGAGCTCTTGCCCGAACCGGCCACGCCGGTCACCACCACGAGCACGCCGAGCGGGATGTCGACGTCGACGTCCCGCAGGTTGTGGGTGTTCGCGCCCCGCACGGCGAGCGTGCCGGAGGGTGTACGCACCGACGACTTCAGCGCGGCCCGGTCGTCCAGGTGCCGCCCGGTCAGGGTGTCGCTGGCGCGCAGCCCGTCGACGGTGCCCTCGAACACCACCTCACCCCCGCCGGTGCCGGCGCCCGGACCGAGGTCGACGACGTGGTCGGCGATGGCGATGGCCTCCGGCTTGTGCTCCACGACCAGGACGGTGTTGCCCTTGTCGCGCAGTCTCAGCAGCAGGCCGTTCATCCGGGCGATGTCGTGCGGGTGCAGCCCGATCGTCGGTTCGTCGAAGACGTACGTGACGTCGGTGAGCGACGACCCGAGGTGGCGGATCATCTTGGTGCGCTGCGCCTCGCCGCCGGAGAGCGTGCCGGACGGTCGGTCGAGTGACAGGTAGCCCAGCCCGATCTCCTCGAACGAGTCGACGAGGTGTTGCAACCCGCTGAGCAGCGGCGCGACCGACGGCTCCCGGATCTCCCGGACCCAGGCCGCCAGGTCGCTGATCTGCATGGCGCAGACGTCGGCGATGTTCTTGCCCGCGATCTTCGACGAGCGGGCCTCGGCGCTGAGCCGGGTGCCGTCGCAGTCGGGGCAGGTCGTGAACGTGACCGCCCGGTCCACGAAGGCACGGATGTGCGGCTGCAACGTGTCGATGTCCTTGGCGAGGAACGACTTCTGGATCTGCGGGATCAGGCCCGAGTACGTCAGGTTGATGCCCTCAACCTTGATCTTGGTCGGTTCCCGGTGGAGCAGGTCCTGCAGCTCCCGCTTCGTGTACTTGCTGATGGGCTTGTCCGGGTCGAAGTAGCCGCAGCCCCGGAAGATCCGCCCGTACCAGCCCTCCATGCTGTAGCCGGGGATCGTGATCGCGCCCTCGTTGAGCGACTTGCTGTCGTCGTACAGCGCGGAGAGGTCGAAGTCGGTGACCGCGCCCATCCCCTCGCAGCGCGGGCACATGCCGCCCAGGCGGTTGAAGGTCGCCTTCTCGGTCTTCGTCTTGCCCGCGCCACGTTCCACGGTGATCGCGCCGCTGGCCCGGACCGACGGGACGTTGAAGGAGAAGGCGTTCGGCGAGCCGATGTGCGGCTGCCCGAGCCGGCTGAACAGGATGCGCAGCATCGCGTTGGCGTCGGTGGCGGTGCCGACGGTGGAGCGGGCGTTGGCCCCCATCCGCTCCTGGTCGACGATGATCGCGGTGGTGAGCCCGGCCAGCACGTCGACCTCGGGCCGGGTCAGCGTCGGCATGAAGCCCTGGAGGAAGGCGCTGTAGGTCTCGTTGATCATCCGCTGCGACTCGGCGGCGATGGTGCCGAACACCAGCGAGCTCTTGCCCGAGCCGGAGACACCGGTGAACACCGTGAGGCGACGCTTCGGCAGCTCGACCGTGACGTCCTTGAGGTTGTTGACGCGAGCGCCCTGTACCCGGATCAGGTCGTGGCGGTCCGCGACGTGCGCCGCGGGCGAGTCCGTGGCCTTGCTCATCGTCTCTCCATCTGCTGGGGTGGCGGGGCCCCGGTCACGCTAGGGGTGGCCGCGTGACCTGCGCTTCTCGATTCCTGATGGGTCTGGTGACCTGCTTCGCCGTACAGGATGGCAGCCCGGCGGTCGACAGCGCCGCCTCCCGGCGGTACGTGCTGGGGGGCATACCGACCAGTTCGGTGAAGCGGGTGCTGAAGGTGCCGAGCGACGAGCAGCCGACCGCGAAACAGACATCGGTGACGCTCAGGTCGCCACGACGCAGCAGGGCCATGGCGCGCTCCACGCGCCGGGTCATGAGATAGCTGTACGGCGATTCGCCGTAGGCGAGCCGGAACTCCCGGCTGAGGTGCCCCGCCGACATGTGGACGCCCCGGGCGAGCGCCTCGACGTCCAACGGCTGCGCGTACTCCCGGTCGATGCGGTCGCGGACGCGACGCAGCCGCGCGAGGTCGGCGAGGCGCTGGCTCTCCGTGGATCGGCTGGTCACCCGGCAAATCGTGCCACAGACCACCGACAAGACAGGACCGCCGGACGGCCGAGCCGGAGCCGAGCCGCGTGGCGGCGGGTGGGGCAGTCGTCGGGGCGTACCGTCAGGTGGTTTCGCGGCGGGCGCGGGCCCGGCGCTTGCCCTCGTGCATGGCCTGAACGCGGGCCACCGGGATGGCGCGACCCTCGGTGACCAGGTCGGCGGGGATCCGCTGGGGTTCCGGCAGCAGCGCGACCCACGGGTCGGTCCCGGCGAGCAGCGCCGGGACCGTCCGGATGGTGAAGTCCGCCGGGGTCACCTCGGTCAGGTCGGCCCAGTCGACCGGGAAGGACACCGGCATCCCGGGCCGTAGTCGCGGGCTGTACGCGGCGACGACCGTCGCCCCGCCGGAGCGGGTGGCGTCCACGAAGACCTTCCCGCCCCGGTCCTCGCGGATGTACGCCGTGGTGGCGAGCGCCGGGTCGAGCCGTTCGGCGCGGACGGCGAGCGCCCGGGTGGCCGCCGCCAACTCCTCGGCGGTGGCGTCGCCGGTGACCGGGACGAAGACGTGCACGCCCTTGGCGCCGCTGGTCTTGACCGCTCCGACCAGGCCGGCGTCGGCGAGCGCCTGGCGGACCAGCAGGGCCGCGTCGACCGCCGCCCGGAACCCGTCGCCCTCGGGCGGGTCCAGGTCGAGCACCAGGTGGGTCGGTCGGTGCAGGTCGGCAACCGTGGCCAGGGTCGGGTGGTACTCGACGGCCCGCTGGTTGGCGAGCCAGAGCAGGGTCCGCCGGTCGTCGCAGAGGGCGTACGAGATCTCCCGGTGCGACGCCTCGGCCCAGACGGGCGTCCGGCGTACCCAGTCCGGGGTGTAGCGGGGCAGGTTCTTCTGCATGAACGGCGGCTGGCCGGGGCGGACCCGGATCACCGACAGCGGCCGGTCCCGGAGTTGCCCGATGATCGGCCCCCGGACCGCGTCGAGGTAGTCGACAAGGTCGCGCTTGGTGGCGTCGTCACGGTCGGACAGCGGCTGGTCCAGGTTGGTCAGGGCCACGCCGTCGCGGGTCTCGTCAGCCTCACTCACCCGATCACCCTCGCGGCCTCGGCGTCGTCGGTCAACCGGACGCGGCGCTCGGAGGCCTGCCGATTTCGAGGACCACGGTCGGTGGCCGGCCCGTCGACCGGTCCGTCGACGTCGGGTCGCGCCCCGCCCGGCCGGCGCGGCACCGTGCAAGCGCCAGCAGCAGGGCGGCGAGCACCAGGGCGGCGGCCACCGCGAACGCCACCCGGTAACCGCCGGCCAGCGCGGCCGCCTCGGCCTGACCGGAGGCCCGCAGAGCGTCGCTGCGGGCCGCCGCGAGGGTCGCCAGCGTCGCCAGGCCGACCGCCCCGCCGACCTGCTGGGTCGTGTTGGCCAGACCGGAGGCGAGCCCGGCGTCGGCGTCGGTCGCGCCGGCCATCGCCAGCGTGGTGACCGCCGGCAGGGTCAGGCCGCCGGCCACCCCGAAGATCAACATCGCCGGGAGTACGTCGGTGAGGTAGCCACCGTCGGCGGACAGCCGGGCGAGCAGCAGGAAACCGACGGCGGCCAGGCCGAGCCCGGTCACCAGCACGGTTCGGGCGCCCCAGCGGGCGATCAGCCTGCCCGACAGGCCGAGCGACACCGCCGCGATCACTACGGGGGTGGGCAGGAACGCCCAGCCGGTCGCCGCCGCGTCCAGCCCGAGTACCAGTTGCAGCTCCACGGCGAGCAGGAACTGGAAGCCGAGGAACGCGGCCACCATGAGGAACTGCACGGTGTTCGCCGCGAGCAGCCCCGGGACGCGCAGCAGTCGGGGAGGCAGCAGCGGGGTGGACGCCACGCGCTGGCGTAGCGCGAAGCCGCCGAGCAGCAGCGCGGCGAGCGCCACCGCGCCGAGGGTGCGCCGGCTGGTCCAGCCGTGCTCACCCGTACCCACGATGCCCAGCACGGCCGCCATCAGGCCGGCGGTGGCGAGCACGGCGCCCGGCACGTCGAGGCCGGCCCGCAGGCCGATGCCCCGCTCGGCGGGGAGCCGGCGGACGGCGGCGAGCAGGATCGCCGCCCCGATCGGGAGGTTCACCAGGAAAATCGAACGCCAGCCAGCCAGCTCGGTCAGCACTCCCCCGGCCACCGTGCCGATCGACGCGCCGGCCGCCCCGGTGAAGCTGTAGACGGCGATCGCGCGGGCCCGCTCGGCCGGCTCGGGATAGAGCCGGACGATCATGCCGAGGCTGACCGCCATGGCCAGCGCGCCACCGACACCCTGGCCGAACCGCGCGCCGACGAGCAGGGCCGGATTGCCGGCCACCGCGCAGGCCGCCGAGGCCACGGTGAACAGCACGACGCCGGCCAGGAAGACCCGGCGTCGGCCGAGCAGGTCACCGAGACGGCCGGCGAGCAGCAACAGCCCGCCGAACGCCACCAGGTAGGCGTTGACCACCCAGGCCAGCCCGGCGGCGGTGAAGCCCAGGTCGCGTTGGACGGCGGGCAGGGCCACCGACACGACGCTGCCATCGAGAATGACCATGAGGCTGCCGGCGCAGAGCACCAGCAGCGCCGGCCAGCGGGACGGGGTCGCTCGGTCCACGGAATCCTCCTTGGTGCACGGTTTGTTACCGACGCCATCGTCTGTGACCATGAGCGGGAGCGGAAGGAGGCACTGTTGTGTCCCAGAGGAACAGCGATGTGTCCGCGCTGGTGGAGGCCGAGCTGACCTGCTCACCCGGGAACGTGCCCTTCACCCCCGGGCAGGCGCGGGCGTGCACCGTCCGTGAGGTGCTCGACCGGGTCGGCGGCAAGTGGAGCATCGGCATCCTGGTGGCGGCCTCGCACGGCCCGGTGCGCTTCACCGAGTTGGAGCGGCACATCGAGGGCATCAGCCGGCGGATGCTCACGCTGACCCTGCGCAACCTGGAACGCGACGGCCTGCTGCACCGCACCGTCTACCCGACCGTGCCGCCCAAGGTCGAATACGTGGCCACCCCGATGGCCCTGGAGCTGTACGAGTCGCTGGTGGCCCTGACGAGCTGGGCCGAGCGGCACCGCCGCGCCATCGCCGAGGCGCGGACCCGGTACGACGCGGAGCACGCGGACTAGACAGGAATCGGGTGTGGGGAACGCCACCCGGTTCGTCTGACCGATCGGTCAGGGTCTGACCGATCGGTCAGGCATGCTGGTTCACGGAGGTGGACCGGTGATGGCCAGAGCGGTGTCCGAAACGCACGGCGAGATCCTCGCCGCGGCGGCGCGACGGTTCGCGGTGACCGGCTACCGGGGCACCTCGTTGCAGGACATCGCCCGCGAGGTCGGCTGCTCCAAGGCCACCGTGCTCTACCACTTCGCCAACAAGGAAGCCCTGCTCGCCGAGCTGATGGCACCGGCCATCATGGTGCTGACCGACCTCGACGACCAGCTCAGCGGCCTGACCGGCGCGGCCGCCCAGGACGTCGCCGCGGTCGGCTTCGTCGACCTCGCGGTCCGGTTCCGGCGGGAGATCGCCGTCCTGCGCGGCGAGTTCCCGGAGCTGCTGTGCCAGCCGGCCTTCGCCCACATCCAGCAGATCTCCGAACGGCTGCGCGACGCGCTGGCCGGCCACTCCGACCGTCCCGGCGCCCGGATCGCCGCGCTGGTGCTGCTGGCCGGCATCTCCGAGGCATGCGCCGAGTTCGTCGACATCCCCGACGACGAGCTGCGTCCCGCCCTGCTCACCCTCGCCCGGCGGGCCGTCGAACCCGTCGGGACACCCCAGCCCCAACCACCCACGACCGAGGACAAGGACTCCTGATGGCCACCCTGCTCTACCGGCTCGGCCGGGGCGCGTTGCGCCGGCGACGGCTCGTCGTCGCGCTCTGGCTCGTCGTACTCGTCGGCGCCGGCCTGGCCGCGGCGACCCTGCGCGGCCCGACGGCGAGCAACTTCACCATGCCCGGAACCGAGAGCCAGCGCGCCCTCGACCTGCTCAGCGAGCAGTTCCCCGCAGCCAGCGGCGCCACCGGCACGATCACGCTCAAGGCGCCCGGCGACGGCCAACTGGCCTCCCCGGAGGGCCAGGCCGTGGTGCAGGAGCTGGTCCAGCAGGCCGGGACGCTGCCCGGCGTCGTCGGCGCGGTCAACCCGCTCCAGGTCGGCGCCGTCTCGCCCAACGGCCGGTACGCGCTGGTGCAGGTTCAGTTCGCCACCGGGGCGGACGAGGTGACCGACGCGCAGAAGACCGCGTACGAGGAGGTCGGCGCGGCGGCCAAGGCGAAGGGCTGGCAGGTCGCCCCGGGCGGTGAGGTGCTGGGCGGGGAGCCGGAGATCGGCTCGACCGAGGCGCTCGGCGTCCTGGTCGCCGCGATCGTCCTGATCATCACGTTCGGCTCGCTGGTGGCCGCCGGCATGACCATGCTCAACGCGCTGATCGGCGTGGGCGTCGGCATGGCCGGCCTGTTCGCGCTGAGCGGCGTCATCGAGTTGACCAGCACGGCGCCGATCCTCGCGCTGATGCTCGGCCTCGCCGTCGGCATCGACTACTCGCTGTTCATCACCTCCCGGCACCGGCAGAACCTGCTCGACGGCCTGCCCCCGGACGAGGCGGTCGGCCGGGCCGTCGGCACCGCCGGCTCCGCCGTGGTCTTCGCGGGCGCCACCGTCGTCATCGCGCTCGCCGGCCTGGCCGTGGTGGACATCCCGTTCCTCACCGTGATGGGTCTCGCCGCCGCCGGCACCGTCACCGTGGCCGTCCTCGTCGCCATCACCCTGCAGCCGGCGCTGCTCGGCTTCGCCGGTCGCCGGGTGCTCCCCCGCCGGCTGCGGGCACTCGCCAACGAGGGCACGCCGGGCACCGACGCGGACCTCGACCGGCCGGCCCCGGCCGAGGACCGCACCCGGTTCGGCTTCCGCTGGGCCCGGTTCGTCACCCGTTTCCGCGTACCCGTGATCCTGGTCGGGCTGCTCGGTCTGGGGCTGCTCGCGCTGCCCACGCCCGACATGCGGCTGGCGTTGCCGGGCGCGGCGACGGCCGCCGTCGGCTCTCCGGCCCGGGTGGCGAACGACCTGACCGTCGAGGGCTTCGGCCCGGGCTTCACGGGCCGGCTCGCGGTGGTCGTCGCGGGCGACGACGCACCGGCGACCGCGGCCGCCGTACCGCAGGTCACCGCGCTGCTGCAACGTACCGAGAACGTCCTCGCGGTGGCGCCGCCGCAGCTCAGCCCGGACGGCCGGACGGCGCTGCTCGGCGTGGTGCCCAAGACCGGCCCGACCGACGAGGCCACCGAGACGCTGGTGCACGACATCCGCGACTCGGTCAGCGGCATTCGCGGCGCGGACGTCCTGCTCACCGGCGTCACCGCGATCGGCATCGACGTCTCCGAGAAGCTCTCCGACGCGCTGCCGGTCTACCTGCTGCTGGTGGTCGGGCTGTCGGTCCTGCTGCTGATGCTGGTGTTCCGCTCGCTGCTGGTGCCGGTCAAGGCCGCGCTGGGCTTCCTGCTCACCGTCGCCGCCACGTTCGGCATCACGGTGGCGGTGTTCCAGCAGGGGCACCTCGCCGACCTGGTCGGCCTGGACACGCCCGGCCCGCTGATCAGCTTCCTGCCGATCCTGCTCATCGGCATCCTGTTCGGGCTCGCCATGGACTACGAGGTGTTCCTGGTCTCCCGGATGCGGGAGGACTTCGTGCACGGTGAGAGCGCCCGGGCGGCCACGATCAGCGGCATGGGGCACGGCGCCCGGGTGGTCACCGCCGCCGCGCTGATCATGATGTCGGTGTTCGGGGGCTTCGTCTTCCTCGATGACCCGGTGATCAAGTCGATGGGCTTCGCGCTCGCCATCGGCGTGGCGATCGACGCCTTCGTGGTCCGCATGACCATCGTCCCGGCCGTGATGTCCCTGCTCGGCGACCGCGCCTGGTGGCTGCCCCGCTGGCTGAACCGCGCCCTGCCCAACGTCGACATCGAGGGCGAAGGCCTCCGCGACCACCTCACGACCCAGGAACCCACGAGGGTCTAGGTCCCAGCCCGGTCGATCATGGAGTTGTGGTGCCCGTCGTGCCCTGACTCGGGCACTTCGTCCGGCACCACAACTCCATGATCGGCGCGGGCCCGGTCACACACCGGCCGGGTACGTCTCCATCTCGCCGGGGGCGGCGGGGACCGCCAGCGGGTGCAGGGCCGTCGTTTCGTCGCACCAGATGAGCGCGTCATAGCGCGCGGCCAGGCGCGTCGGCACATAGTTGCCCCAGGACTCGAACGACGGGTCGTAGACCACCCCGATCGCCCGGTGGTCCGCCGGCTCGGTGACCCAGCCCGGCTGGTCGTCACCGCCGAAGACGAGCACCGCCCGCTCGGGCATCAGCTCGTGCAACCGCCGCTCCACCGAGCCCTCCCGTGCCGGCGGCACCACCATCGCCTCCGAGGGCGAGCCCCACCGGGGAGCGGCGATCACCGTGCCCCGGTAGGTGCCGAACCCGATCAGCGCCACCGCGTCGTCGCCGTGCCGTTCGCGGGCCAACTGACCAATGTTGACCATCCCGTCCGCGGCCATGTCGGTGGCCCGCGCGTCCCCCACGTGCGTGTTGTGCGCCCAGACGATCCCTCGGGCGTCCGGGCCGTAGCGGTGCAGCAGCCGGTCCAAAGTGTCCTGCATGTGGGTGTCGCGGATGTTCCACGAGTCCGGACCGCCGGCCACCATCGCCCGGTAGTAGCGCTCCGCGCCGGCCACCACCTCCGCGTTCTGCCAGGCCGAGAAGCGGTCCGGGCCGTCCGACATGGCCTGCTCCCGGGTACGCGCCAACAGCCGGACCACCTCCTCCTCGCACCGGGCGGAGACGAACCGGCTGGCCGCGCCGTACTCCTCGACCCGCTTGCCGTACGGCTCGAAGCACCGGTACGCGTCCTGCGCCGCCTCCAGCGAGGTCGGGTCCTCCTCCCCCAGGTAGTCGAAGATCGCCTGCATCGACTCCCAGAGGCTGTAGACGTCGAGCCCGTGGAACCCGGTCCGCTCGCCCTCCGGCCGTTGCAGGTTCCACGCCCGCAGCCACCGGCAGAAGCGCGCCACCTCGGCGTTGGCCCACATCCAGGTCGGCCACCGCTCGAAGCGCTCCAGCGCGCTCTGCGGATCGAGGGCCCCGCCGGGCGCGGCGGTGACCGAGCGGTGCACCCGGTCGCAGTCCGGCCAGTCGCCCTCCACGGCCACGAACGAGAAGCCGCACTCCGCGATCAGTCGACGGGTCAACTGCTCACGGAGCCGGTAGTAGTCGTAACTGCCGTGCGTGGACTCGCCGATCATCACCACCCGGGCGTCCCGAACGCGCTCCAGCAACGGGTCGAAGTCGCTCGGCGCGCCGAGCCGCTGAACCAGCATGGCAGCGGCTACCCGGCGCTCACGCCGACAAACCGTCGGCGCGTCGCGAGCCGACACGCCGTCAGCGTGTACGCCTGACACGAGCGGGTAGCCAACCGACATGACCGTGTCAGGCGTGCAGTTGCAGGAGTACCTGGCCGGGCTCGACTACCCGGTCTCCCGCGAGGACCTCGTCCGCTGGGCGCAGGAGAACGGCGCCGACACGAGCATGCTGCACATGCTCCAGGCCCTACCACCCGAACAGTTCGACAACCCCGAAGAACTAACCGAGGCCCTAACAACCCCCACCTAAACCCCAGACCCCGTTGTACGGGGTGGGAGGGGTTTGGGGGATAGGGAGGGTCAGGGAAGGCGGATCGTGCGGGATTGTTGGCGGGCCTCCTCGGCGGCGGCGATGATCGTGACCACCTCGCGGCCAAAGCGGACGTCGCAGCGGTGGTCGTGGGCACCGGTCCGGACCTGCTCGACGAGCTGGTCGATCGCCACACCGAACGCCGTCGCGGCGTCGTTCTCGCCGTGCGGCACGGTCTCGATGCCGTTCTCGCCGTAGAACACGAACTCGCGGGCCATCGCCTCGGTCGGCGCGTCCAGGGAGAGCGAGGCGCTGCTGGTCGCACCACCCTCGTGGGTGAGCAGCAGGTGCACCATCCCGCTCGGGCCGTCCATCGCGGCCACCTGGGTGACCCGCCCCAGCACCGGCAGAAGGATCGAGAGCGCGTGCGGGGCGATGTCCCAGAGCGCGCCGTGCTCGCGACGCCACAGCGAGCCGCCGTACGGGCTGCCGTCCTGGAAGATCGACGCGAAGGCCGTGGTGCGGCCGTGCTGCCAGCCACCGGCGGCGGCGGTCGACGCGAGGAACGCGGTGACGTTCGGCTGGAACCGCTGGGTGAAGAACACCACCGAGGCCACTCCCGACGCCTGGGCGGCGGCGACCACCCGGTCGGCGTCGTCCACGCTGAGCGCCAACGGCTTGTCCAGCAGCAGGTGCCGGCCGGCGTTCGCGGCACGGACCGCGATGTCGGCCTGGACGTCCGGCGGCAGCGCGACGGCGATGGCCTCGCACTGCTCAATGAGGGCGTCGACGTCGGCGTACGCGGGCACGCCGTACCGCTCGGCCAGCGCGGAGGCCCGCTCCGGGTTACGCCCCCACACCCCGACCAGTTCCGCGTCCGGGTGTGCGTGCAGCGCCTTCCCGTGCGTCTCGATCGCCCAGTGACCGGTGCCGAACAAGCCGAACCGCAGCACGTGTACCTCCGCCGTTTCCCCCGACCGTGGCGACGCCACGGACGTGATCCACGCTAGTCGCCCCAGCAGGTCCGTCGGCGGCGGGTCGCCAACCGGAGCAGCACGCGTACTGCCGACCGGGGGTGACCGTGGTCCGACGAGTGCCTGTCGAGCTGCCCCAGATCCGGGGCGCCCCACACCGTCCTGCAGAGCCCCATCCGACTTCCGACGCTCGCCCCACTGCTGGCGCAGAGATCCGAGATGGCCTTGCCCCAAATCTGGGGCAGCTCGACAGCGCCTGCATACCCCCTCGGGCTGCCGCGCGGCCGAACGCACCGGCCGCCCGCCCCGACACACTGGCCGCGCGGCCGGACGCACCGGCCGCCCGCCCCGACACACCCGCCGCGTTCGCGGACGCGGCGGGGCGCGATGGCCAGGCAGCGCGCGGCGGGTACTACGACGGTTAGTAGGCTGTGCCGGTGACCGAGGCGACGACCGGGTGGGGCCGATGACCAGCGCGGCGGCCGGCTCGCCGGTAGACGGGCCCCTCGCGACGGTGTCGATCGTGCTGTCGCTGCTCGTCGCCGTGTGGGCGCTGGTCGCGGCGGTACGCCACCGGCCGCCGGACCGGGTGCAGTTCGCCGGTCTGGCCGTACTCGAGTTGGTGTTGCTCGCGTTGGGTGTGCTGGCCCTGGTGGCGGTCGGCGGCGGCGACCGGCCGGGCGAGCCCGGCGCGTTCTTCGGCTACCTGGTCACGCTGGTCTGCCTGCCACCGCTGGCCTGGGTGCTGGCCCGGATGGAACCGACCCGGTGGGGGTCGGCGATCGTCTGCGCGGTCTGCCTGGTGACGCCGGTCGTGGTGGTGCGGTTGCAGCAGACCTGGGAGGTCCTCGGTGGTTGAGACTCGTCCGGCCCGACAGCGCACGAACTCCGGGCCCGGCCGTCTGTTGATCGCGGTCTACCTGCTGTTCGCCATCGCGGCGACGAGTCGGGCGGGCCTACAGATCGCCACGAAGTTCGACGAGGCGCCGGTGGCGTACCTGCTCTCCGCCCTGGCCGCGCTCATCTACATCGTGGCCGCGGTAGGTCTGGCCCGAGCGGGACACACCGGTCGACGGGTGGCGCTGGTGTGCTGTTCGGTGGAGTTGGTCGGTGTCGTCGCGGTCGGCATCCTGAGCCTGGCCGACAAGGCCCTCTTCCCCGACGAGACGGTGTGGTCGCAGTTCGGTAGCGGGTACGGCTACATCCCGCTCGTCCTGCCGGTGCTGGGCCTTTTCTGGCTCTGGCGCACCCGCCGCGACCCGGCCTGACCGACCGGGCCGCGGAACGGAAGCGGCGCGGGTCAGGCCCGTGGTCCGCCGGCCACGTAGATGACCTGACCGGAGACGAAGCCGGCACCCTCGCTGGCCAGGAACGAGATGGTGTGGGCGACGTCCTCCGGGCGACCCGGGCGACGGACCGGGATCTCGGCGGCGGCGTGCTTCTGGAGGTCCTCGAAGTCGACCTTCATGCGGGCGGCGGTGGCCGCCGTCATGTCGGTGACGATGAAGCCGGGCGCGACGGCGTTGACGGTCACCCCGAACGGCCCCAGCTCGATGGCGAGCGTCTTGGTGAAGCCCTGGAGGCCCGCCTTGGCGGCGGCGTAGTTCGCCTGCCCCCGGTTGCCCAGCGCGGAGGTGCTGGACAGGTTGACGATCCGCCCCCACTTGCGGTCCACCATGTGCTTCTGAGCGGCCTGGCTGAACAGGAACGCCCCGCGCAGGTGTACGCCCATGACCGTGTCCCAGTCGGTGTTGGTCATCTTGAACAGCAGGTTGTCGCGCAGCACGCCGGCGTTGTTGACCAGGACGGTGGGGGCGCCCAGTTCGGCGGCGACCCGCTCCACGGCGGCCCCGACCTGGTCGCGGTCGGACACGTCGGCACCCACGCCGAGCGCACGGCCACCCGCGCCGGAGATGGCGTCCACCGTCTCCTTGGTGGCCGCCTCGTCGATGTCGACGACCGCCACTGCCATCCCGTCGGCGGCCAGCCGCCGGGCGGTGGCGGCACCGATACCGCGTGCGGCTCCGGTGACGATGGCGACGCGGTGCTCCTCCGACATGATTACCTCCGGGTAACTTTGGGGTGATCGAAGGAGCTTAGCCTCAGAACCCCCGACCCCGGCATAGGCGAATCCACCGGTATCCGTACCCGGAGACCTTCACCGCGCCGAGCTTGCCCAGCTCGCCGTAACCACGGTCAGTGAGCACGTCGATCGGCAGGTCGGCCTCCGCCTCGAGGCTGCTCAGGTCCACCTCGACGTCGTCGGTACCCAGGTTGTGCAGGAAGACCATCGTGCCGGTCGGCCCGTCCGCGCGGTGCGCCAGCACCCCGGGCGGCATCGCCACGTCGATGTGCGTGGTGGAGCCGGAGCCGATCTCGGGGGCCTCCCGAAGGGTACGGATCATGCGCTCGAACCAGGCGAGCAGCGACTTCGGGTCGCCACGCTGGGCGGTGACGTTGACGTTCTGGTAACCGAACTCACCCTTGTCGATCACCGGGCGGACCAGCTTCTCCGTATCCGCGGTGGAGAAGCCGGCATTCGGCTTGTACGACCACTGCATCGGCGTACGGATCGCCTCCCGACCGGGCAGCGACAGGTCCTCGCCCATCCCGATCTCCTCGCCGTAGCGCAGCACCGGAGTGCCGCGCAGGGAGAACTGCAGGGCGTACGCCAGCTCGATGCGCCGCCGGTCGTTGCCGAGCATCGGGGCGAGCCGACGGCGGATGCCCCGGTCGTAGATGCGCATGTTCTCGTCCGGGCCGAACTCGGCGTACACCTGGTTGCGCTGTTCGGTCGTCAACCGGGACAGGTCGATCTCGTCGTGGTTGCGCAGGAAGGTGGCCCACTGCCCACCGACCGGGAGCTTCGGCGTGTCACGCAACGCCTCGATCAGCGACTCCGGGTCCTGCCGCGCGAGGGCGAGCATGAGCCGGCCGTTGAGCATGAAGTCGAAGAGCATGTGGATGCGGTTGCCGGATCCGCCGGCGTCGCCGAAGAACGTCGGAAGCTGGTCCGGTTCGACGTTCGCCTCGGCGAGCAGGACGGCGTCCCCGCGCCGCCACTGCACGTGCTGGCGCATCTCGGTGAGGAACTCGAAGTCCTTTGGGGAGTCCGGGTTGCCCGGCTCGGTCAGCTCGATGATGAACGGCACCGCGTCCATCCGGAAGCCGGAGACTCCGAGCTGGAGCCAGAACGACATGATCTTCTTAACCTCGGCCCGGACCTCCGGGTTGGCGAAGTTCAGGTCCGGCTGGAACTTGTAGAAGCGGTGGTAGAACCACGCCTTCGCGGTGCGGTCGTAGCTCCACGTCTCCTTCTGCTCCCCGGGGAAGACCATGCCCTGGTGGCGGTCGTCCGGCTCGGTGTCGGACCAGACGAACCAGTCCCGGTACGGCGAGTCGGGCGAGGAACGGGCGGACTGGAACCAGGGGTGCTCGTCCGAGGTGTGGTTGACCACCAGGTCGATGATCACGCGGATGCCCCGGTTCTGCGCCTGGTGCAGCAGTTCGGCGAAGTCACCGAGGGTGCCGAAGCGGGGGTCGACGTTGTAGAAGTCGGTGACGTCGTACCCGTCGTCGCGGTTCGGCGACGGGTGGATCGGGTGCAGCCACAGGCACGTCACGCCCAGCCGGGCCAGGTAGTCCAACCGGCCGATCAGACCACGGATGTCGCCCACACCGTCGCCGTCGGAGTCGGCGTACGTGTCGATGTCGAGGCAGTAGACGACGGCTTCGGAGTACCAACGGTCACCCATGCCGCGAAAATCTCTCCAGTTGATCTCCGCGGCAAACCTGCCGGGGCGGCTGCGGTCGGTACCCTGCCCGGCATGGAGACCGACCTCGTACCGCCGAGCGATGAGTTGGACTGGTCCCGGGGCCGGTGGCTGCACCCGCCGGTGCGCGCCGGACACGGTCCGACCGGTGAGCTGGTCGTCGAAGCCGGGGCGGAGACCGACTTCTGGCGGCGGACCAGCTACGGCTTCGTCCACGACAACGGGCCGGCGCTGCTCGCGCCGCTACCCGTCGGCGCGGCCATGGAGGTGAGCTTCCGGCTCGACTTCTCCGCGCAGTTCGACCAGGCCGGCGTGCTGGTCCGGGTGGACGAGCGGACGTGGGTCAAGGCGGGTGTCGAGGTGAGCGACGGCGAGTCGCAGCTCGGTGCCGTGGTGACCCGGGAGTTCTCCGACTGGTCGGTGGCCCCGGTGCCGGGCTGGGCGGGTCAGGAGGTGACGGTCCGGGTCAGTCGGGCCGGTGACGCGCTGACCGTACGGGCGCGGGTGACCGACGCGCCGTGGCGGCTGGTCCGACTCGCCCCGCTGGACCCGGAGGCCGAGGCGATGGCCGGCCCGTTCTGCTGCGCGCCGACGCGCGGCGGCCTCACGGTGGCGTTCACCGCCTGGCGGCAGGGCCCGGCCGACACCGCGCTGCACCCGGAGGGCTGAGCCCGTCCGTGGCGCGGATCACCCGCAGGTGTGCCGCGCCGATCATTGGGTATGACAACCCGATCCCCCCGTAGGCCCGTCGGAAGGATGACCAATGGCGTACGCCCAGACTGGTGACCCCTCCGAGTTCACCGGCCTGACCGGGTGGGTGGCGTCCGTCATCGAGGCGATGGGTCCGGTCGGCGTGGCCCTGCTGGTCGCGTTGGAGAGCATCGTCCCGCCGATCCCCAGCGAGATCGTGCTGGCGATGGCGGGTTTCCTCGCCCACGAGGGTCGGTTCAACGTCGTCCTCGTCATTGTCGCCGCGACGGTCGGCTCACTGGTCGGCGCGCTGGTGCTCTACTGGCTCGGCGCGGCGCTCGGCGAGGAACGGCTCAAGCACTGGCTGGACCGCATCCCGCTGGTGGACCGCGACGACCTGGAGAGGGCCGACCGCTGGTTCGAGCGGCACGGCCGGTGGGCGGTGCTGATCGGCCGGGTGGTGCCGGTGGTCCGCAGCCTGGTCTCCGTCCCGGCCGGGGCCAACCGGATGCCGCTGGGCGAGTTCGTCCTGCTCACCACCATCGGCAGCGGCGTGTGGAACGCCCTCATCGTCGGGTCCGGTTACGCGCTGGGCAGCCGGTGGCAGAACGTCGAGCGGTACAGCGACTGGTTCAACTACGCAATCGGCGCGGTCTTCGTCGTCATGGTGGTCAGCTGGGTGGCCCGCAAGATCCGCCGCCGCCGGCAACGCGACGACCGGCGGTCGGTGACCGCCGGTCGCTGATCCGCGTCCGCGCCGCGATCAGGGCACCTGATGCCCTGCGGCGGGTGCCGGCGCTGCCTGCGGCCGGCGCAGCACCACCTGCTCCAGCGCCGACCAGGCCGTCGTCGTCACCAGGTAGATCACGGCGGCGAGCGGCAGCACCAACGCCACCACCACGGTCGTGAACGGCAGCAGAGGCAGCAGCCGACCGAGGGTGGCCGCCCCCGGCCCCTCGGTGGGCGTACCGGCCACCGTGCCGACCGCCGCCGACGCACGTCGCGCCCGGCGTGACGACCACCAGGCCAGCGCCAGCAGCAGGACCAGCAGGCCGGCGAAGAGCGGTCCGGCCGCGCCGGCCAACCCGTCGCTGAGGTGGTGACCCAGCGGTACGCCGGCCAGCCGCTCGTCGAGCAGTCCCGTGCCGCCCTCGTCGGTGGCGAACAGCCGGTACAGGACCAGCAGGAACGGCGCCTGGATCAGCAGCGGCAGGCAGCCGGCGACCGGGTTCGCGCCGGCCGTGCGGTACAGCGCGAACACCTCGCGCTGGAGGGTCGCCGGGTCGTCGGCGTACCGCTGCTGTAGCTCGCGGACCTGCGGGGCGAGCGCGGCGCGGCGTCGCTCCCCGCGGACCTGCGCGACGGTCAACGGTGTGATCAGCAGCCGGACGGCGACGGTGAGCAGCACGATGGCGGCGACGGTCGCCGTGCCGTCGGCCAGCGGTTCGAGCAGGTCGGTGAGCCAGGACAAAGCGCTGCCGGCGACGCCGACGACGGTGTGCAGCGGTGCGAAGGAGAGCATGGGAAACCCCTCGGTCCGATTCCGGTGGGTCCTGGAGCCGTCGTGGACGGCACCTAGGACCAATGACGGTGGGATCGGCCGCGCGGCGAGGTGTTGCTACGCGGCGCGGGGGCGTCCGGGTGCGCGGGGGCGGGGTCGTCCGGCGGCGTCCGGATCGATCTGGCGGGGTGTCCGGCGGCTGCGGGCCCGGGCACGCAGCCCGGCCCAGCGTCGCGCGACACCGGGTGCGCGGGACGGGCCGAGCGGGCGCGCGGCGAGCAGCGCGGCGACGAGGACCAGGGCGGTCAGCGCGGCCCCGGCGAGCAGGTCGGCCGGACGGTCGGCGAGCATGCCGAGCTGGGCGAACGCGGACATCCACGTGGCCCAGAGGAATCCCAGCAGCACCGGCACGGGCTCAGCATAGGACCCGGTGTCACGTCCCCCGGCCGGATCGCCGATGGTCCGGCGACACGCCGGAGACGCCGTGCCGTCACCACGTTTCCGGGCGTTACCACCCTGGGTAACCAAACGTCCGACCGGCGCGGACGGACCGCGGGCGGCAGAAACGGACGGTGGTGCGCGATGACCGGGCAGGTGGCGGAGGCGCACGGGACGACCGCGGGGACCGAGGTGCTCACCGTTGGCGTCGAGGAGGAGTTCCTGCTCGTCGACCCACACACCGGCGCCGCGGTGCCCGCCGTGGACCTCGTGCTGGAACAGGTCCCGGCGGAGCTACGCGGTCAGGTCGAGCGCGAGTTCCAGACCAGCCAGATCGAGATCGGCTCGCCGCCCGGGCTGGAGCTGTCCTCGATCCGGCACTCCCTCGGCGTACTCCGTAAGGCCCTTGCCGACGCGGCCGAGCGGGCCGGCGTACGGCTGCTCGCCATCGGCACCGGTCCGGTGGACGGCCCGGTGCCCCCGGTCGTCGACAAGCCCCGTTTCGACCGGATGATCGAACGGTTCCGGCTGCTCGTACCCGGTCCCGGTAACAACGGCATGCACGTGCACGTGGGTGTCCCCGATCCGGAGACCGGCGTGCAGGTGCTCAACCACGTCCGGCCGTGGCTGCCTACGCTGCACGCCGTCACCACCAACTCGCCGTTCTCCCGTGGCGAGGACACCGGCTACGCGAGCTGGCGGTCGGTGGAGTGGGAGCGCTGGCCGTCGGTCGCGCCGACGCCCTTCCTGGAGTCGCACGAGCACTACCAGCGGCTCATCCGCCAGTTGATCGCCAGCGGGGTGATGCTCGACGAGGGGATGCTCTACTGGTACGCCCGGCTGTCGGCGAAGTACCCGACCGTCGAGCTGCGCATCGGCGACGTCTGCCCGACCGTGGACGACGCGGTGCTGGTCGCCGCGCTGGTCCGGGCCCTGGTGGCCACCGCCATGGACGACGTCGAGGCCGGCCGCCCCGCGTTGCGGACCGACCACCACCTGCTGGTCGGCGCGCACTGGCGGGCCGCCCACGACGGCCTGGAGGGCGAGGGCGTCGACGTCACCACCGGCGAGTTGCGTCCCGCGTGGGAGTTGCTGGACGAGTTCGTGGAACGGCTGCGGCCGGCGCTGGAGCGGCACGGCGACTGGGCCGAGGTGTCCGACCTGCTGGGTGGGCTACGCCGCCACGGCACCGGCGCGGCCCGGCAGCGCGCCGTGTACGCCCGTACCGGACGGCTCGTCGACGTCGTGCAGGACGTGGCGCGACAGACCCGCGGTTGAGCGCCCGCATGACAGGATGATCCTGTGGCGCAACGACTGATCGTCATCGGCGGGGACGCCGCCGGCATGTCGGCGGCGTCCCAGGCACGCCGCCGCCGCGACCGGGACGACCTGGAGATCGTGGTCTTCGAGCGGGGACATTTCACCTCCTACTCGGCCTGCGGCATCCCGTACTGGATCTCGGGGCTGGTGCCCGGCCCGGAGGATCTGATCGCCCGCGCGCCGGAGACGTTCCGCACGAAGTTCGACATCGACGTGCGGTTGCGCCACGAGGTGACGGCCATCGACCTCGAACGGCGCGAGGTGGTCGCCCGGGACCTGGACCACGGCCGCGAGGTCACCGAACGCTTCGACGAACTGATGTACGCCGCCGGCGCGACACCGACCAAGCCCCCGTGGGCGCAGTCGGACGTGGCCGGCGTGTTCGGGGTGCAGACCCTCGACGACGGCGCGGCGCTGCGCGACTGGCTGGACGCCGAGCCGCAGCCGCGCCGGGCGGTGGTGGTGGGCGGCGGCTACATCGGCGTCGAGATGGCCGAGGCGATGATCCAGCGCGGCCTGTCGGTGACGCTCGTCGAGCAGGCCGAGCAACCCATGTCGACGGTCGACGCCGACATGGCCGAACTCGTCGCCGATGCCATGCGTGGCCTCGGCATCACCATCCGCGCCGGCCTGCCGGTGACCGGCCTCGAACAGCGGGACGGCCGGGTGTCCGCCGTGGTCACCGCCGAGGGGCCGATTCCGACCGACGTCGTGGTCCTGGGTCTCGGGGTACGCCCCAACATCGGGCTCGCGGAGGCCGCCGGGCTGCCGCTCGGGCCGACCGGCGCGATCCGGGTGGACCGGCGGATGCGGGTCCCCGGCTTCCCGGGGGTCTGGGCGGCCGGCGACTGCGTGGAGACCCTGCACCGGGTCAGCGGGATGCCGGTGTACATCCCGTTGGGTACCCACGCCAACAAGCAGGGCCGGGTGGCCGGCATCAACATCGGCGGCGGGTACGCCACCTTCACCGGCGTGATCGGCACGGCCGTGACCAAGGTCTGCGAACTGGAGGTCGGTCGCACGGGCCTGCGGGAGCGGGACGCCTCGGCGGCCGGCTTCGACTTCGTCTCGGTGATCGCAGAATCGACCAGCCGGGCCGGCTACTACCCGGGTGCCCGGCCGATGACCGTCAAGCTGATCGCGGAACGACCCAGCGGCCGTCTGCTCGGCGCGCAGATCGTCGGCTGGTCCGAGGCGGCCAAGCGGATCGACACTCTGGCCGTCGCGTTGTGGAATGGCATGACCGTGGACGACATGACCGCACTGGACCTGGGCTACGCTCCGCCGTACGCGCCGGTCTGGGATCCGGTGCTGATCGCCGCCCGCAAGGCGGTCGACGCGCTCGCCGCTCTCGATCGCTGACCCGCGCCCGCCGTGGAGGTCCACCCCGTGACCCAGACCCCGACCAGGTCCGCCGCGCGCCGACGACCGACCATGGTCGATGTCGCGCGGCACGCCGGAGTAAGCCTGAAGACGGTCTCCCGGGTGGTCAACGACGAGCCGGTGGGTCAGGAACTGCTCGGCCGGGTGCTGGCCGCCATCACCGAATTGGGCTTCCGGCGCAACGACATCGCGCGCAACCTGCGCTCGCGACAGCTCAACGCCACCGTCGGGCTGTTGATCGAGGAGATCGCCAACCCGTTCTACGCCACGATCGCGAGCGTGGCCGCCGAGATCGCCGCCGCGCACGGCACGATGCTGATCACCGCCTCCTCCGAGGAGGACCCGGAGCGCGAACGCGCCGTCCTGCAGGACTTCACCCAGCGCCGCGTCGACGGGCTGCTGGTCGTGCCGGCCGGCCCGGACCACTCGTTCCTGCGCCGCGAGGTCGAGCTGGGCATGCCGGTGGTCTTCGTGGACCGGCCACCGCAGGGTCTGCTCGCCGACACCGTGCTGTTGGACAACTCCGGCGGCGGCCGGTCCGGGGTCGAGTCCCTGCTCGACGAGGGGCACCGGAGGGTGGCTCTCCTGCTCGGCGCGCCGAGCGTGCCCACCATGCGCGAGCGGCTGGTCGGCGCGCGGACGGCGCTGGCGGCCGCCGGGGTCGAGCCGGACGACTCCCTGGTACGCGACCACCTGATCGCCCCCGAGGACGCCGGGCGGGCGGTCGCCGCGCTGCTCGACTCCCCGAACCCGCCCACCGCCTTCTTCTGCGGCAACAACCGGCTGACGGTCGGCGCGTTGCAGGAGTTGCACCGCCGGGGCAGCGACGCGTCGCTCGTCGGGTTCGACGACTTCGAGCTGGCCCACCTCATGCCCAGGCCGTTCACGGTCGTCGCCTACGACACCCGGGAACTGGCCCGGGTAGCCACCGAGCGCCTGTTCCACCGCATCGCCGGCGACGACTCCCCACCAACGACGACAGTCCTCCCCACCCGCCTCCTACCCCGAGGCCTCCTCTAGTTCTCGGGCCGCCCCCCTGCCCCCTGCCCCCTGCCCCCTGCCCGCTGCCCCCCTGCCCGCCTGCCCCCCTGCCCGCCGATCTTGCGCTTTCTGTTGTTGTTTTGCGCGGGTCCGGCCGTTTCGTCGGGACAGGAAGTGCAAGATCGCGGAGGTCTCGGGGTGCCGGCCACGGCGATCATGGACTTTAGGGTGTGGGCCGGCACGGTTGGTGAGGGCACGAAGTTCCGCATGAGTGTCTGTGGCGACCCGGTCCCTGACCCACCGGAGCACGCAGAACCCGATGAAGACAGGCCCTCAAGCGCGTCGGCGGTGTTTCCTGGGGCGCGGCTCAGGAGTCGGTGATCTGCTTTCGATGACGCTGTTGTCGGCCTGGTAGTACGTCGGGGCTCCTGACGATGGGATGCGTGCCGCGTCGGGGTGCCAACTGGTGGTGATGCTCATGGAGTTCATCTGTGCCGTTGTGTAGCTGATGGCTTGCTGGTCGACGCTGCTGTTGCCGTACTGGATGGTCGGTGTGGCGGCGGTGGGGGCGTAGCTCGGGCCGGCGGGGTTGTAGGCGGGACCTGCGCTGTCGGCGTATTGGGTGTAGGTGGACTCGTAAGAGGGCGCATAGGTGGACCCGTAATTGGGCGCGTAGAGGGTCGGCTGGTTGACGCCGTAGGACGCGGTCGTGCCGTATTGAGCCGGGTACTGACTGACCTCGGGCAAGGGGTAGGGGTCCTGGGGTGTGAATGATGACTGAGCCGCGACCGAATAAAGGTTGGTGTTCTGGAATATCAGGTCTGATCCGGTGGCGGGTGGACCTGCGTAGTACGGGGGTGCGGCGTCGTGGGTGTACGGCCCGGAGGGCGCCGAGTAGGAACGGGCGGGGCTGCCTGGGGCGGGCAGCCGCTGTGGCGGGTGGATGACCTGTTCGTTCTGGTGCGCCTCGACGGGTACCCTCGGGCGCCATCCCTGGGGCAGTGGGATCCTGCCGGGTGCGGCGATCTCCGGGTCGCCCCTCGGGGGCAAGCGGTCGGGGTTCGGCTGCAGGACGGAGCTGTTGCCGTATACGTTCAGGATGAACGACCGTCTGGGCAGTCCGTGGGCATCGGTGAAATCGTTCACCACCGCCAGGCTCAGAACGCTGGCGTTGGGATTGGCGAGTCGGCCGGTGGCGCCAGCCCAGGCCGCGATGAGTGAGTGATCGACGATGGCGGGGTTGTCGATGACCTCCTGGTAGGCCACCGGTACGAACAGTCGCGGGGGCCAGCCGGCGGGCGGGTCGATTCGCTGAGCTGCCGCGGCCCTCGGGTCGGCACCGCCGGGGGCAAGATCAGGATGGTTCGCCAGGAGACAGCTCCTGCCAAGCTGCTCAGCCGTGTAGTACCCGGCGGGAAGCCCGTGCGACCGGGCAAAGTCATCCAACACTCCCGGGCTCATGCCAGCGAGGCTGGTGGCGGTACGCCCCAACCGGCCTGTCGCATGGGTCCAGGCCACCACGATGCGGGCGTCGGCGATGCCCGGGTTGTCGATGACCGCCTGATAGGCCGCCGGGGTGAACACTCGCGTCCAGCGGGCGGGCGGGTCGATTCGCTGAGCTGCCGCGGCCCTCGGGTCGGCACCGCCGGGGGCAAGGTCAGGATGCTTCCCCAGGAAATACTTCGCGCCATCTGACTCGAGTGTGTAGTAGCCGGCGGGGAGCCCGTGCGACTGGGCAAAGTCACCCAACACTCCCCGGCTCAACTGACCGGGGCTACTGGTACCACGCGCAAGTCGGCCCGACCTGTGTGCCCAGCTCAGCGCGAGGCTGGTATCGGCGAGGCCCGGGTTGTCGATGATCTGCTGGTAGGCCATCGGCGTATAGGCGGGGGCGGGTCCAGGTCGTCGGGGCATGCTTCTGGTCCTCTCGTGCGGGCGGTCGCTGTCTAGCTCCCCAACGGCGCGTCCACAACGAAGGTTCAACACGAAACGGGCCCACCCGAATCAGTGCCCGCCGCAGCTCCGCACACGGCGCCATTGCGCCTGCTCACCCGCGGTCACCAGGTCCTGCTCACCCGCGGTCACCAGGTTTGGTAGGAGCGGCGCCGCTTGAACGGAGTACGCGGGCTGCCGCGCGCTGGCCCGCCTGGCCACCGAGCGCCTCTTCGAACGCAGCGCCGGCGACGACTCCCCACCGTCAACGACAGTCCCGCCCACCCGCTCCAACACCCAGGCCTCCCCAACCCCGCGCCGCGCCCGCCCCCGCCCCCGCGCCCGCGTCCGCGCCCGCGCCCGCGCCCGCCGATCTTGCACTCTCTGTCGCCGCCTTGCGCGGATTCGACCGTTTCGCCGGGACAGAAAGTGCAAGATCGCGCAGGTTCAGGGGTGGTGCCCACGGCGATCACGGACTTGTGGTGCCTCGCGTATGCCGCAAACAACCACGGAACGCCCACCACAAGTCCATGATCGACCCGGGCGGGGGCGGGGCGGCGCGGGGCGGGGCGGGGCGGGGCGGGGGGCGGGGGTGGGTCAGGTTGTTGTGGTTAGGCGGGCTTTTAGTTCGGCTTGGGTTGGGGGGTTGGCGCCTCGGCGGGCGCAGGTCAGGGCCGCGACGGTCGCCGCTTGGCGCAGCACTGTCGTCCACTGCTGCTCGGTCACCGCGGCGAGCCGTTCGGTCGGCCGGTCGCCGAGCGCGTCGATGTCGGCCAGGGCGGCGAGCAGGCCACCGGTGAACGAGTCGCCCGCACCGACGGTGTCCACCACCGTGGTGCGTACGGCCGGCTGCTCGTGTAGCACCCCGTTCGGGGCGAGCAGCCACACGCCCTCACCGCCGCGGGTCACCACCGCGCAGGACACTCCGGCCTCGCGCCACTCGGCCATCACGTCGGCGATCGACCGGTCCGGATAGAGCCAGGCCAGGTCCTCGTCGCTGGCCTTGACCAGGTGCGCGAGGGGCACCTGCCGGCGTACCCGCTCCTGCTCGGCGGTCCGGTCGGTGACGATGCTCGGTCGCAGGTTGAGATCGATCGAGAGGGTCAGCCCGCCACGGTCACGTTCGCGGGCGAGCAGCCCCTCCAGCGCCTGCGCGCCGGGGGCGAGCGCGAGGGCGAGCGACCCGGTGTGCAGGGCCGTCGCCGAGGAGCCGGCGAGGTCGGGCAGTTCCTCCGGCGTCCACTGCCAGTCCGCGGCACCGTCGAGCCGGAACTCGTAACTGGCCTGGCCGGTGGCGTCCAGGGTGGCGACCGCCACCGAAGTGGGCTCGGACGCGTGGACGGCCCAGCGCAGGTCCACCTGGTTGGCCGCCAGGTAGTCGGCGATCTGCCGGCCGTACTCGTCGGGGCCGAGGCGGGCCAGCAGCCGTACCGGCTGGTCGAGCCGGGCCAGGGTGACCGCCACGTTCGCCGGCGACCCGCCCGGGACCGCCCGTTGCCCGTCGGCGGTCACCACCAGGTCGATGAGGGCCTCCCCCGCCACGACGATCATGCGGTCACCGTGCCGGGGGCGAGCGGGCCGGGGCCACCGAGGCCGTCGGCCGAGCGGGACAGCAGCACCGCCTGGTACGCGTGGTACACGTCGGGTCGACCGTGCCAGACCGTGTCGGCGGGCAGGTTCCGCGGGTCCAGCTCGTGCCGCCAGCCGGTGCCGTCGATCAGGTAGCGGCGCGCGTACGCCCAGAAGACCCGGTACCAGTCGGCGTAGACGGCGTCCCCGGTGCGGCGGTGCAGGGTGACCGCCGCGCCGATGGCCTCGGCCAGCACCCAGTGCATCCGGGAGCGGACCACGGGCCGGTCGTCCCAGTCGATTGTGTAGACGAAGCCGTCCGCGCCGTCGACCGCCCAGCCACGTCGCAGGGCGGCGGCGAAGAGGGTACGGGCGTCGGCGAGCAGCCAGCCCGGCGGCTGCGGCAGGACGGCTTCCAGTTCGAGCAGCAGCCGGGCCCATTCCAGCCAGTGGCCCATCGTCGAGCCGTACGGCCGGAACGGGTCGGCGGGCTGGTCGCGGTTGTAGTCGAGCAGCGGCGTCCAGTCGGTCGTGAAGTGCTCGGGCAGCCGCCAGTCGTGCCGGGCGGCCTCGGTGTGCACCAGGTGGGTGGCGATCCGCAGCGCCCGGTCGGTCCAGCTCGTGTCCCCGGTGGCGGCGGCAGCGGCGAGGAACGCCTCGACCATGTGCATGCTGCTGTTCGCGCCCCGGTAGTCCTCGGTGACCGTCCAGTCGCGGTTCCACGACTCGCGGACCGCGCCCGCCTCGTCGTCCCAGAACCGGTTCAGGACCACGCTGAGCGCGTCGGCGAGCAGGCGGTCCGCGCCGGGGCGCCCAGCCCGCGCGGCGCTCGACGCGGCGAGCAGCACGAACGCGTGGTCGTACCCGGCCTTGCGCTCGTCGATCGGGGTGCCCTGCTGGTCCACCGCGTTGAACCAGCCGCCGTCCCGGTCGTCGCGCAGCAGCGTGTCGAGCGCGGCGATGCCGTGGTCGACGATGGCGGCGGCATCCGGGTCGCCGTTGCGGTGGGCGAGCGCGGCCACGTGGGTCATCCGGCAGGTGATCCAGGTGTAGACGGCTTCGCCCCGGTCCGGGGTGCGGTCGTCGGTCAGCCACCAGAAGCCGCCCTCGGGTCGGACCGAGCGGCGGGCCGTGTCGAGCAGCGTGCGGGTCTGGTCGGCGAGGAACCCGTCCAGGTCAGGCAGGTCGGGCACCCCTGCCGGGGCAGGGGTCGGTTCGGCGTCGGAGCGGGGCGCGTCGGTCATCTCAGCTGGTCACCGTCGAGGAGCGAAGGGGCATACGGCAAGGATCGGCGGACGGACCGGGTCCGCGCCGGCAAACCCGCTAACGGTACGCCCGGAGCTGGTCGACCGAAGGGGTACGGCGCAAGAAGGATCATGAGGAACATCATCCCGTTTGCCCGTTGACATCGTTGTCACCCCCTCAACCCTGCTCCGACCGCCGGCTCACTGTCAATTCCGTCCCGTGCCCAGGGCCTGTTTCATAAGGGCGGTCGAGCCGAGGCGGAGTCCGGGCGGCGATCCGGCAAGGCGCGGTGTCGTCCGGATACCGGTGTTGTATCCGGACACCACCGCAACGCCGCCGGTCGTCGTCCGGGCCCGCCGCAGGCCGGCCAGTTCGTATGAAACACGCCCTAGTAGTGCTCGTCGATCGGCCGACGCGCCTCCTCGAACAGCGCCGGCCCCTCGTAGCGCACCGGAGGCAGCGCCGGGGTGGCCGGCTTGACCTCCTCGAACTGCTCGCTGGAGAGCGCGTACACCACCCGGCCGAGGCCGGAGCGGTCGATCGCCGTCGCGCACATCGGGCAGGGCTGGCAACTCGTGAACATGGTGGTGCCGGCGGCCACCTCGGCGGACAGCTCCCGGGCGGCCCAGCGGGCCAACTTCAACTCCGGATGGGCGGTGATGTCCGAATCCGAGACCACGGTGTTGTGGTCCTCGACCAGGACGACACCGTCCGCGTCGACCAGCAACGAGCCGAACGGCCGTTCGCCGGACGCCCCGGCCTGGCTGGCGATCTCCACGGCGCGGCGGAGGAACTTCTCGTCGTCGGGTGTCACACGGCCTCCTGGTCACGTCCTGCTGCGGAACGGGGCGAGCGTGGCCCGGATCTGGTCGCCCGCGCCCCAATCGTCGTCGAACTGGGCCAGCACCGCGAGGTGCTGTCGCAATTGGACGATCGGCATCCGGGCCCGCCAATCATCGTCGAGCGACGTCAGCTCGACGTAGACGTCGAAGAACCGCCGCGCCTCAGGCGGGGGCGACGTCGTCCAGACGTGGGCGAGGTCGACCTCGGCCCACAGGTAGGACACCGCCGGGTCGATCAGCGCCGGCTCCCCGTCCGGTGTGGCCAGGATGTTCTGCGCCCACAGGTCGCCGTGCGTGAGGCACGCGGGCCGGTCCGGCAGCAACTCGGGCAGCCGCGAACAGAGCCGTTCCAGTGCCGCCCGGTCCTGCCGGTCGAGCGCGGCGTCGACACGGGGCTCGCCGAGCCAGCGGAGCAGCCGGTGCTGCGCGAAGAACGCGAACCCGTCGTCGTTCCAGGTGTTGACCTGTCGGCGACGCCCCAACCAGTTGTCCCGGTGCCAACCGAAGCGCGGATGGGTCGTGCTCAGGTGCAGGTGGGCCAACTGTTGCGCGAACCGCTCCCAGAACGCCGCACTGCTCGGCCTCGGCCGCAGCAGCGACAGCACCAGCACGTCCCGGTCCGCGAGGATCACCTCGGGCGTCGGCACGCCGCCCAGGTCGCGCAGCGCGGCCAACCCGTCTGCCTCGGCGGGGAAGACGTCGTCGGCCGGCGTCTCGGCGAACGCCTTGACGAACACCGACGGCGCGTCCCGGCGGGTGGCGATACCCGCGAGCGCCGCGAGCCCGCCCGCCGCCGGTTCGACGGCGACGACATCACGCATTCCGGCGCGCAGCAGGCTTTCCCGTAAGAACGGCCCCGGTCGCATCACGACAGGCTCCCGGATGTCCGATCCGCTGTCGACCCGGTATGCCACCCGCCCCGGCGCGGGCAGGATGGCGGGATGGAACTGCCCGAGGGGCTTGGTTGGGTACGAGCGTCAGCGGTGGGCCGGGCCTGGCTGACCGCGCTGCCGACGCTGGTGGCGGAGTGTGCCGAGCGGTGGTCGCTGCGGCTCGGTCCGCCGTTCCGGTACGCGTACGCCTCGCTGGCGCTCCCCGCTGATCTGCCCGACGGTACGGCGGCGGTGCTCAAGGTCCAGTTCCCGGATGAGGACAGCCGGTACGAGGCCCACGCGCTCGGCCACTGGGCCGGCGACGGCGCGATCCGGCTGCTCGCTCACGACCCCGAACGGCGCGCGCTGCTGGTAGAGCGCTGCCGACCCGGTACGCCCCTGCACGAACTACCGATGGACCGGGCGCTGGACGCGGCGGTCGACCTGCTGCCCCGGCTCTGGCGACCGGCCGGCGCGCCGTTCACCCCGCTCGCCGAGGAGGCCGCCGGCTGGCTCGACCGGATGCCGCGCAGTTGGGAACGGGCCGGCCGGCCGTACGAGCGGCGGCTCCTCGACGCGGCGCGCGCCCTGCTGGTCGACCTGTCGGCGAGCCAGGGCGAGCAGGTGCTCGTCAACCAGGACCTGCACGCCGGCAACGTGCTCGCCGCCGAGCGCGCCCCCTGGCTGGCGATCGACCCCAAGCCGCTGATCGGCGAGCGGGAGTTCTCGGTGGTGCCACTCGTACGCGGTCCGGAGCTGGGTCACTCGCCGGCGGCCGTCCGGCACCGACTCGACCGACTCAGCATCGACCTCGGGCTGGACGTCGAGCGGGTGCGGGGCTGGGCGATCGGCCACTGCCTGGCCTGGAGCATCGCCGACCAGGTCGTCTTCACGCACCAGGTCGAGGTGGTCCGCTGGCTGCTCGGCACCGACTGATGCCGAGGGTCAGCGGGCCTGGCAGGTACGGCACCAGTAGAGGTTGCGGCCGACCAGCTCGCCGCGACTGACCTCGGTGCCGCAGATGTGGCAGGGGGCGCCGGCGCGGCGGTAGACGTACACCTCGCCGCCGTGCCGGTCGACGCGCGCCGGTCGACCCATCGCCTCGGGCAGGTGGGCGTCGCGGACGGTGTCGATCCGACCGTGTTCCAGGGCGAGCCGCATCAACGCGACCAGGTCGAGCCAGAGGGCGTCCCACCCGGCCCGGGTCAGCGCCCGACCGGGCATCGTGGGCGGCAGCCCGGCCCGGAACAGCGCCTCGGTCACGAAGATCAGGCCGGTGCCGGCCACCACCGACTGGTCCAGCAGCAGGGCCGCGAGGGGCGTCGGGCTGCGGGAGATCCGGGCGTACGCCCGCTCGGTGTCGGCGTCGGCGCGCAGCGGATCCGGGCCGAGGCGGGCCCGCAGGGCGTCGACCTCGGGCGGGGTGAGCAGTTCGCAGGCGGCCGGACCGCGCAGATCCAACCAGTGCCGGTCACTGGTCAGCCGCAGCCGCACCTGGCCGACGGGCTCGGGGGGCGTCCCTGATCCGTCGGTGAATTTGCCGTACAGCCCGAGGTGCACGTGCAGGGTCACCTCGTCGGCGAAGTGGTGCAGCAGGTGCTTTCCGTACGCCTCGGTGCTGTCCAGGACGGTCCCGGAGAGCCGCGCGGCGCCATCGGCGAAGCGGCCCTGCGGGCTGTCGGCGTGCAGCTTGTCACCGGCGAACAGCTCGGCGTGCCGGGCCGCCAGGCGGTGGATCGTGTGTCCCTCTGGCACGGGTGCCAAGGATAGCCAGTCGCACCGGGGCCACCGGGTGACGCTGCTCCTTCACGCCGAACGCCGGGTGGATCCGCCCCTGATCCGCGGGCCGTACCCGGAATCGGTGTCAGGAAACGCCGAGGTGGGTATTTCGGGGTCGTAGCGCGTGGGTGCCACCCCTGAACGTCGGCCACCACGCATTCAACAGGAGGTGTGTAGTGGTCAGGATTCCTTCGCTGTCCCGGCGGTCCGAGCAGACGCCGACGCGGGACGAGAACCTTGACGGTCCCGATACCCCGGTCACCGAGACGGGCCGGACCGACGACGGCCGACCGGTTGTCACCGACCGGGACGCCGACCAGACGACGTACCGCAGCGCCACGGCGACCGGCGACGCCACCGCGACGACCGGGCGCACCGGCGAGGCCGAGCGACGGGCCGCGGAGCGCGCGGCCGTGGCCCGCGCCGCCACCGCCCGGCCGGTGGAGACCGACACCGCCCGCCCGACGGAGGGCGAGGCCCGGCCGCTCGCCGCCAAGACGGGCACGGCCGCCGTCCCGACCATCGAGCGCGACAACGACCTCGACGGTACGACCCGACGGCCGGAGCGCGACCCGGACCTCGACCGGACGACGACCCGCCGGCCCGACGTGACCGACCGTCCGGTCGACACGACCCCCGCTCGCGACACCGAGCCGGAGCCGGTGACGCGCGGCCCGAAGCCGCGGGCCAGCCTGCTCGCCACCCTCGGCCTGATCGTCTCCGTCGTCGGCGCGCTGTTCGTGCTGAGCGGCACCCTGGCCGGGTACGGCATCGGGCTCGGCGCGGTCGGCGCGGTGCTGTCGGTGCTCGGCCTGATGGCGACCCGCCGCCGGCACGTCGCCGGCAAGACCGACGCGCTGTTCGGCATCCTCATCGGCCTGGCGGCGGTGGTGGTCGGCGTGCTCGCGATGACCGGTCAGTTCGTCTGGCCGACCACGGACGGCGACTGGGTGCAGCGTCTCCGGGAGTGGCTTGACTCACAGTTTGTGGATCGTTTCTAGCGGGCACTGTTCCGCTCGCCGGTGGTGCACCGGCGAAGAGCCGGCGGTTCGCCGGCAGCCCGACGGTGGTTCACCAGCAGGGCGACACCCTTTCAGGGGCGGCGATTCGCCGCCCCTGAAGTGCATCCAGACCCCCCACCCCACCCCACCCCACCCCCACCCCCACCCCCACCCCCACCCCCACCCCCACCCCCACCCCCAC
>NZ_JBEZEC010000011.1:67343-262995 GCF_040648595.1 Micromonospora sp. NPDC049107 | reverse complement strand
TTGAACGCCTTCGCCATCACCTTCAGCGACCGCTTCCCAGCCGCTGAAACCTACTAACCAAGATCGCCGGAAACACCGTTAGCGAGACAGCCCCCTCGTAGTCGGTGCTGTAGCACTACGCGACAGCACCGACTACCGCGATTGCCTGGTGAGCGCCGAAACGCGCTTTCATCAGCGACCGGAAGCCCAGGTTGTTGCCGATGATCTTCCGGAGGTTGCTGTTGACGCCGGCGGGGTCCTTCAGCCGAGTGAGGCGAGGGCCCGATGCAGGCGGCCGTGCGGTACTGATTTGTCTATTCTATCGAGAGCGGGTCGTGGTCTACTCGGGCACGGGAATCCGTGCCCGAGTAGACGTCACCACATCGTCAGCTGGTCACCGGCGGTCGGACTTGTCAACCGCCTCTGGCGCTGGTCAGGCGCGCACGAACTGCCACTGTTGGTTGGTCCCGTTGTTGGCGGTCCACTGTACGACCTGCGCGCCGTCACTGGTCGCTGCGGCGTAGACGTCGGCTGCCAGGCCGCTGGCCTGGTTGACGATGGTGTAGTAGCCGTCGCCGGTGGGCCGCAGGTACCACGACTGGTTGGTGCCGCCGTTGGCCGACCACTGTTGCAGTTGCAGGCCCTGCGTGGTGCTGCCGGCGTTGACGTCGAGCATCTTTCCGGACGCGGTGTAGCGCAGGGTGTAGGCGTCCTGGGTGGTGCTGATCGTCCAGGTGGGGGTGCCGCTCTGCTGGACCGCCTTGGCGCCGTCGGCGGTGGAGTTGCCGGCGATGGCGAGGGGCTTGCCGCTGTTGCGGTTGACGATGCGGTAGGTGCCTGCTGCCGGCCCGGTTCCACCGCTTCCGCCGAGGTTGAGGTATTCGGCGGAGTCGGTGAAGACGGTGCTGCCGGACTTGGCGGTCGACAGTTGCAGGTACACGCGGCTGCCGGTGGCGGGGGCGGTGAAGGACACCGGTTGGGTGACCCGCGAGCCGAGTGGGACGGTCAGGGTGCTGTTGCCGGACGCGACGACCGCGCCGGTCGGGCTGTCGAGCCGGGCGGTCCAGGTGAAGCCCACCGAGGTGTTGGTGAGGTCGTCGTTGAACACGGTGATGTTGCGGGTCACCGTGGCGTTGCGGGCGTAGCTGGGCACCGCCTGCGCCAGCGGGAAGCTGCCGTTGGAGTCCGAATTGCCGGAGGCGGACCAGTACGGGAGGTCGATCGCGGCCACCGGGTTGAACGCCGCCTGCACACGCTGGATCTGCGCGTTGCTCCACGGGTCGGGCAGGTTGTCCGCGCCGTAGACCGGGCGAGTGTTCTCCTCCGTGGTGAAGTCGGTGGTTCGCACGCCGGGTACGACGCTGGCCCAGGCGGAGAGCAGCGTGTACGGGCGTAGGTCGCTGGCGTCCTTGCCGCGCTTGGCGGCAGTCGCGGTGGCGAACCATGTGAAGCCCTGCTTGGTGCTGCAGGCGGGCCAGATGTACTCGCCTTCGCCGTCCGGGCGCCCGGTGTGGCGATTCAGGGCCTCGCCGTAGCGGCCGACGCCGTCCAGGTAGTGCGCGAAGATGGTGAAGTTGGGGTAGGTCATGGCCGGGTACCGGCTGGGCGAGTCCGCGCCAATGCCGGCGTCGATGCTGATCGGCCGGGTGCCGTCGTTGCCGTTCATCGCCGCGTACAGGTCCTGTTGGAACTGCTGCGAGTCGTTGCTGTTGGAGCTGGGCTCGTTGATCTGACTCCAGCGGATGATCGCCGGATGGTTGCGGTCGCGCAGGGTCAGCGCACGAGCGTGGGCCACCATGTTGGTGCGTCCGGACACGAAGTCCTGGGAACCACTGCGGATGGCCGTCTCGTCGATGACCATCAGGCCCATCTCGTCGGCCACGTCGAGCATGTACGGGCTGGCCGGTTCCATGTGCATGCGTACCACGTTGTAGTTGAGACGCTGGTAGTTGTCCACCGCCTGCGGCCAGCCGCCGTTGCCAGACGACGGCGGCAGGAAGCCGGGCAGGGTGTCGTACGCGTCGCCCTTCCCGCCGTTGTTGACCCGGTCGTAGTCGGCGCCCTGCAGGCTGTCGCCGCGGAAGTTCACCCGCACGCCGTTGAGGTAGTAGTACTCGCTGTTCTGCGTGCTCTCCCGGAACCCGAAGCGGTACGTGGCGTCACTGGTGCGGCCGTCGTCAGCGGTGGCGTGGATCGCCAGGCGGTGCAGTTGGGCCCGGTACCCGGACCGGTACGGCACGTTGGGCCACCAGTACGAGGTGGCGCCGAGGTCCCACGCCACGGGGCCCACCGTGACCTTCGCCGTCGAACGGGCCGCCACCGTCACGCTCTGCTGCGGCAACTGTGGGTAGCTGAAAGAGCCCGCGCCGTCGGACGTGATCGACCCGCCCAGGGTGACCGTTCTGGTCGCGGCCGAGGAGTTGGTCACCGACACGTCGTAGCTGAGGGTGCGGTTCGCCACCGAGGTACGGACGAACGCGTCGCTGACGTACACCGCCGGGTACACCCGCAGGGACGCGGACCGGTAGATGCCCTGCGGTACCGCCTCGGACCAGTCGGCCGCGATCGGGACCAGGTACTTGCCGTCGGACGACCGCAACGCACCGCGGCCCTTCACCTGCACGCTGATCGTGTGGGTGGTGCCCGGTGCGGCGTAGCTACTGATGTCGAAGTTCGACGGGGTGAACGCCGTCGTCTGGGTCGCCACCACCCGGCCGTCGACCGACAGTGTCGCCTGGTGGTTGACGGCGCCGAACTCGATCCAGGTCGACTGCGGCTGCCCCGAGTCCGGCACGGTGATGCTGCGCGAGTACACCGCCTCGTTCACGTCGGTGAAGCCCTGCTTGTACCAGCCGCCACCGGGCACCGCGATCGACGTCGTTCCCCGACCCGAGGGCGTGAAGCTCCACGTCCCGCTCAGATCGACCGAGGCGATCGCAGCGCTACCGGCCGCCACACCGTCAACTCCGGCGGCCGCGACACTCTGCGTCGCGACCGGCACGGCCAGGGCCGACCCGGGAGTCGCCAGGGTCAGGCCACCCAGCGTCAGGGGCAGGGCGAGCGCCACGGCCGCGGCCAGCCCTCTGGCCGACGCCGACAATCGGCCACCCCAGCGGACGTTCGTACGATGCACGGCAACCTCCTGTGACTCACCCAGCAGCCTTACAACTCCGGGTCAAGGCTTCGCTGCTGGCAGTAGTCGAATCGATTCGACGGTCCGCCAGGGGCGTCGGTCACCCGGGAGGGTGAACACGGCCGACACGTAGATGTGATTAACCGGCAACATGGGCACCGAGTCAAGGATTTGGACTCATCTATCTTGTGCCGAAGCCTGTAATTCCATCAATGCCGACAAAAGCCGCAGCAAAGATAGGATGAAAGGCCGGTCGGCACCACCGTCGACGCCGGGGTCACCGGCTTCACACTGCACGACCTACGCCACTAGACAGCCACCTGTGGCCGACGGTCGAGGATCGGACCCGCGAAGCGACGGCCGCTCTGATGACCGAAACGCTGGGTCTCGCCGAACGGCCTGCGGACTCCCTGCGGACCAAGGAGGCGTGACGTAGCCCGTGAACTGCGCGAACGCGGCCCACCTAGACGTTGAAGCGGAACTCCACGACGTCGCCGTCCTGCATGACGTACTCCTTGCCCTCGATGCGGACCCTGCCCGCCGCCTTGGCCGCCGCCATCGAGCCGGCCTCGACCAGGTCGCCGTAGGAGACCACCTCGGCCTTGATGAAGCCGCGCTGGAAGTCGCTGTGGATGACACCCGCAGCCTCCGGCGCGGTCGCGCCGACCGGGACGGTCCAGGCCCGGGCCTCCTTGGGGCCGGCCGTGAGGTACGTCTGGAGCCCGAGCGTACGGAAGCCGACGCGGACGAGCTGGTTGAGGCCGGGCTCGTTCTGGCCGATCGACTCCAGCAGCTCGCGAGCCTCCTCCTCGGGCAGGTCCACCAGCTCGGATTCGATCTTGGCGTCCATGAAGACAGCCTCGGCGGGGGCGACCAGGGCCCGCAGCTCGTCGAGGAACGCCTCGTTGGCGAGTTCGGCCTCGTCGACGTTGAAGACGTACAGGAACGGCTTGGTGGTGAGCAGGTGCAGCTCGCGAAGGTGCTCCAGCTCGATCTTCGCGGCGGCGGCCCCGGAGTAGAGGGTGGTGCCGCCGTCCAGCACCTCGATGGCCTGCTTCGCGGCGGCGACCGCGGCGGCCCGGTCCTTGCGGAGCTTGGCCTCCTTCTCCAACCGGGGCAGCGCCTTGTCCAGGGTCTGCAGGTCGGCGAGGATCAGCTCGGTGTTGATCGTCTCGATGTCGTCGGCCGGGGAGACCTTGCCGTCGACGTGCACCACGTTCGGGTCGGAGAAGGCCCGGACCACCTGGCAGATCGCCGAGGCGTCCCGGATGTTGGCCAGGAACGCGTTGCCCCGCCCCTGCCCCTTCGACGCGCCGCGCACGAGGCCGGCGATGTCGACGAACGACACCGGAGCCGGCAGCACCTTCTGCGAGGAGAAGATCTCGGCGAGCTTGCCCAGCCGCTCGTCGGGCAGCCCGACCACGCCGACGTTGGGCTCGATGGTGGCGAACGGGTAGTTCGCCGCCAGCACGTCGTTCTTGGTCAACGCGTTGAAAAGCGTGCTCTTGCCGACGTTGGGCAGGCCGACGATGCCGATGGTGAGACTCACGACGAGCCAGCTTACGCCGGTGCCGAGCGGACCGGTCCACGCGGCTCCGAATCCACCGGGCCGGACGCGGCCCTGGTCGCCCCTCAGCGCGTCTGCCAAGGTGGCAGACGTGCCGACGTTGCGGTTCCTCATCATGGTCGACGGCCCGCTGACGGCGGCGGAGCTGCTCGACCTGATCCGCGCCCGGCTGCCCGACGCGAAGCCCTACCGCCGGGACTCGGTCGACGTCCGGGCCAACCTGCTGGAGATCAACACCAACGAGGGCGCCGACCCGAGGCTCGCCGCCACCGACGAGGACGGCTATCTCTATTTCCAGTGGCGGGTGGAGGTGACGCCGATGGACCCGTCGGTCGACGAGGCGCAGCAGATCGCCCTGGCCCGGGAGCTGCTGCGGGCGATCGAGGGGCAGCAGGTGCGGGCGACCGTGTGCGCCGCGTTCGAGGATCGGGTCTGACCCGCGCTCACCGGAGCAGGCGGGGCGCGATGACCTCTTCCCGCACACTGCCGTCCGCGCGACGACTCACCTCGTACGCCGAGACGCCCTCGCGGTCGGCGACCGCCTCGACCAGGCGGGTCCCCCGGTAGACCAGGCCGACACCGTCGTCGGTGCAGTGACTGGTCGGCAACGTCCCGTCGCCGACCAGCTCGTGCATCAGCGGCCGGCGCTCACTCTCGCTGTCGTAGTGCACGCCATTGCCGTACGGCAGCCAACCCAACGCCTCCGTGTAGCCCCGCAGACGGGGTCCGAAGCTGTCGGTGGCGCCGCCCACGTGCCAGCAGATCGAGCCGGCCGAGACGCCGGCCAACACCACGCCGGCCTGCCAGCACTCGTGCAGGATCTCGTCCAGCCCGTGCACCCGCCAGACCGCGACGAGATTGGCGACGCTGCCGCCGCCCACCCAGATCGCATCCTGGGCGAGCAGGTGGGCTCGGACGTCGTCGACGTTCGGCATCGGGAACAGCGCCAGGTGCGACAGACGGAACCGCGTGTCGGCGAACGCACCGTAGACAGCGGTGAACGAGGTCGGCTGGTCACCGACGGCCTGCCCGAGGTAGCAGATCCGTGGCTGCGGACCGGCCTCGGCCAACTCGGCGGCCAGCTCGAAGATCGGGCCGGGGCGCAGGTCGGACGGCCCCCGGTCACCACGGAAGAAGCCCATGCTGGTGGCGAGGATGGTGGGTTCGCTGGCGGGCATGAGCGATCCTTCCGTCGGTGTGCTCTGCCCTCCATCCTGCCGTAGTCGATCATTGTCCAGGGGCTATCAGCATTCGGGCGCGTCGACCTGCCCGACCTCCGTCGATCTTCCGACACGGCGTCGGCCCAACCCGCTCAGCCGGCGGGCCGTCGGCCCAACCCGCTCAGCCGGCGCGGCGTTGCCGGGGAATGAGAGCGGGCCGCGCGTTGGCCGGGTCGGCGGTGCCGCTCGACGCGGCCGACGGAGTCGCCTGCGGATCGGGCCGGTGTCTCGCCGCCGCACCTCCGGCGGGAGGCTCGATCTCGGCGGGCAGGTCGTCGCACGGCCGCTCGGACGCGGGCAGTTGCGCGCACGCGGCGCGGGGCAGGGTGAACCGGTCCGCTGCCGCCGGCCCTGCGGAATTCGACTCGCGCAGCATCCAGCGCACCTCGTCCGCCGTCCAGCCGAGGCTGGGCCGGGCCGCGATCTCCGCGATCAGCCGCCGGCCGACGGTCGTGTCGTCGTCGTAGAAACGCATGCACCGGTGATGCGTCCACATGCCGAGCGCCCGCAGGCCGGCCTCGTCGAGCGACCGGACCAGCCGGCCGCAGGCGGTGTCGGCGAACGGCTCCGCCTGGTCGGCGGACCGGTCCCGTTCGATGGCGCCGACGGCGGCCGGCGCGACGGCCCGCATCCGGCGGTAGAAGGACTGCACCACGGCGCGGGGCAACGGCGGAATCGAGCCGTGTGTAGACGCCGCCACCCAACCCGCAACGCTCGCCATCGCCGCCCCCCCTTCTTGAGTTGGTGGCGAGACGTTACCCGGGACGACCGACACTCCCGGGCGGAAATCCCCCACCCCCACCTCTCCGCCCCGGTGATCAAGAAGTTCGCGTCACGGGGTACGGCGTGTCGTGACGCGAACCTCTTGATCACCGGGAAAAGCGGGGGTGGGTGCGGGGGGTGGTGATGGTCGGGTCTGATTTCCGCCAGCCGACGGCTTGAGCAGCGGGGCATCATCGGTGGCGTGGAGATGGACTTCGAACGGTGCTACCGGGCGGTGGACAGTCGCGACCAGAGGTTCGACGGCTGGTTCTACACCGGCGTGACGTCGACCGGGATCTACTGCCGGCCGTCCTGCCCGGCGATCACGCCGAAGCGGCAGAACGTCCGGTTCTTCCCGTCAGCCGCTGCCGCCCAGGGCGCCGGGCTGCGCGCCTGCCGCCGCTGCCGGCCGGACGCCGCGCCCGGCTCGCCGCAGTGGGACGTCCGCGCCGACGTGGTGGGCCGGGCGATGCGGCTGATCGCCGACGGGGTGGTCGACCGGGACGGCGTACCGGGGCTGGCCGCCCGACTGGGCTACACCGAACGGCACCTGCACCGGATGCTGCGCGCCGAGATGGGGGCCGGGCCGCTCGCGCTGGCCCGGGCCCAGCGTGCGCAGACCGCGCGAATCCTCATCGAGACGACCGGGCTGGGGATGGCCGAGATCGCGTTCGCCGCCGGCTTCGGCAGCGTGCGGCAGTTCAACGACACGGTCCGCGAGGTGTACGCGAGCGCCCCCTCGGAACTGCGGACCGCTCGCGGCCGACACCTGGCGGCAATCGGGGCGGGGACGATCACGCTCCGGCTGGCGTACCGTCCGCCGCTGCACGCCCACGCGCTGCTGGACTTCCTCGCGCTGCGCGCGCTGCCAGGTGTCGAGGAGGTACGCGACGGGACGTACCGCCGGGGGTTGCGGTTGCCACACGGCCCCGGCCAGGTGGCCCTGACCCCGGCGGACGGGCACGTGGCGGCGACGCTGCGCCTGGCCGACCTGCGCGACCTCGCGCCGGCGGTGGCCCGCTGCCGGCGTCTGCTCGACCTCGACGCGGACCCGGAGGCGGTCGACGCCACGCTGGCGGCCGACCCGGCCCTGGCCCCGGCGGTGACGGCCGAGCCCGGGATCCGCGTCCCCCGCGCGGTCGACGGGTTCGAAATGGCCGTACGCGCGATAGTGGGCCAACAGGTCTCGGTGCGCTCCGCCCGCACCACCCTGACCCGCCTGCTGGCCACCCGCGTCGATCATGAAGTTGTTGCCACCGACGACGGCGTGTCGCGACAACAACTTCATGATCAACGGGGTGACCTGCGGGGGTTCCTCACGCCGGAGGAGGTTTTGGGGATCTCCGACGGGGAGTTCGGGATGCCGGGGCGGCGGCGGGACGCCATTCGAGGGCTGGCCCGTGCCCTGGTGGACGGGTCCGTGGACCTGGCGCCCGGGGGTGACCGTCAGGAGACCAGGCGGCGGCTGCTCGCGCTGCCCGGGATCGGGCCGTGGACCGCCGACTACCTCGCCATGCGCGCCCTCGGCGACCCCGACGTCCTCCTCGACAGCGACCTCGCGATCCGCCGCGGCGCGACGGCGCTCGGCCTACCCCACACGACCCTCGACGCGCACGCCGAACGGTGGCGCCCCTGGCGGTCCTACGCCACGATCAGACTCTGGAGAGCCGCATGAGCATCGACAGCACCGTCCTGACCACCCCGACCGGTCCGCTGAGCATCCTCGCCGACCGCGACGGTCAGGTCCTGGCGGCCGGCTTCACCCCCGACCCGGAGGCGCTGCCGCCCCTGATCCACCCGAGTCTGCGAGCGCCGGTACGACCACGCGCCGATCTCGGGCCGACCACCGTGGCCGTTCGGTCCTACCTGGACGGGGATCTCACCGCCATCGACTCGGTGCCGGTACGGCAGCACACCGGCGGCGAGTTCATGGCGTACGCCTGGCAGGTGCTGCGGGACGTGCCGCCGGGCGCGCCGGTCACCTACACGGGGTACGCGGCGCTGGCCGGGCGGCCACCCGCGGTGCGGGCCGCGGCCGCCGCCTGCGCGCGTAACGCCGCGGCGCTCTTCGTGCCCTGCCACCGGGTGCTGCGTACCGACGGGAGCCTCGGTGGCTACCGCTGGGGGCTGGACGTGAAGAAGTGGCTTCTCGGTCATGAGCGGCGGTTGACGGCAAGCTGACAACTACACGGGCACCCAATGACGCTACCGTCGGGTAGTGCCTGTGGAGAGCGACGGCGACCGGGCCGCCCCGGTCGCCGCGGGCCGCCACCCCGTGCACAACCTCTGGCGGCTGCGCCGCTACCTGCGCCCGTACGCCACCGAGTTCGCCTGGTTGCTGGTCGCCGGGCTCGCCGGCACGGCCGCCGGGATCGCCGTACCCCTGGTGGTGCAGCGCGTGGTGGACGGGCCGGTGGCCCGCCACGAGCCCGCGGGCCTGCTCCAACTCGGTGCTCTGGCGCTGCTGCTCGGCGTGGTCGAGGCGGTGCTCATCTTCATCCGTCGGTGGGTGCAGTCGTCCTCGGCGGTGGGCATGGAGGCGGCACTGCGCGCCGACGTCTACGCGCACCTGCAACGGCTGCCGGCCAGTTTCCACGACCGTTGGCAGTCCGGCCAACTGCTCTCCCGGATCACCAGCGACCTGTCGGTGATCCGCCGGTTCCTGTCCTTCGGTGTCTTCTTCCTGGTGCTCAACCTGACCACCTACGTGGTGGTGGTGCTGCTGCTGATCCACCTGCACGCGGCGCTCGGGTTGCTGGTCGCGGCCAGCGCCGTGCCACTGCTGCTGATCACCCGCCGGTTCGGTCGGCACTACCACACCGCGTCCCGGCGGATGCAGGACCAGCAGGGCGACGTGGCGACGCTGGTCGAGGAGACCGCGCAGGGCCTGCGCACCATGAAGGCGTACGGGCGAGGGCCCGAGCTGGCCGCCCGCTTCGCCGACGGGGCCCGGGCGCTGCACGACACCGGCGTGGGCAAGGGCCGGCTGCTGGCGAACACGGCGGCGCTGCTCGACCTGGTGCCCAACCTGACGCTGGGCGTGGTGCTGGTCGCCGGTGCCGCCGCCGCCGCGCGGGGAGTGCTCACGATCGGGGAGCTGGTGGCGTTCGCCAGCCTCCAACTGATGCTCATCTGGCCGGTGCAGTCGCTGGGCTGGATCATCGCCAACGGGCAGGAGGCCGCCACCGCCGCCGACCGGGTCCAGGAGGTGCTGGACACTCCACCGCAGATCGTGGACGCTCCCGACGCGCTCACGCTCAGCCGCGACGCGGTCCAGGGTCGGCTCCGCTTCGAACGGGTCGCCTTCCGCTACCCGGGCGCGGCCACCGGCGTCCTCGACGAGATCGACCTGACCATCGAGCCCGGCGAGACGCTGGCCCTGGTCGGTGCCACCGGCTGCGGCAAGAGCACCCTGCTCTCGCTGGTGCCCCGACTGCACGAGGTGACCGGCGGCCGGATCACCCTCGACGGGCACGACCTGCGCGACCTGCGGCTGGCCTCGCTGCGCCGGCTGGTCGGGGTGGCGTTCGAGGAGCCCACCCTCTTCTCCATGTCGGTGTGGGAGAACCTCACCCTGGGCCGCCCGGACGCCGGCGACGACGAGGTCCGCGCGGCCCTCGCGCTGGCACAGGCCGATTTCGCGTACGACCTGCCGTGGGGCCTGGCCACCCGCGTGGGTGAGCAGGGGTTGTCCCTCTCCGGGGGCCAGCGGCAGCGGTTGGCCCTGGCGCGGGCGGTGCTCGGTCGCCCGGCGCTGCTGGTGCTCGACGACCCGCTGTCCGCCCTTGACGTGCACACCGAAGCGCTGGTGGAGGCGGCGCTACGGCAGGTGCTGCGGGCCAGCACCGCCCTGCTGGTGGTGCACCGACCATCGACGATCGCGCTGGCCGACCGCGTCGCCCTGCTCGACGGTGGACGGATCGCCGCGATCGGCCGGCACTCGGAACTGCTCGCCACCGTGCCCGCCTACCGGGCGCTGCTCGCCGCCGAGCCACCACCCGCGCAACCGGCTCACCCCGGAGCCGCCGAGCCACCACCCGCGCAACCGGCCGCCGCCGTCCACCCAGCCGGAACCGGGCCCGGGGGTGTCGGGCCGCCGGGGCCCGGCGCGTCCACCTCGGACGGCTGGGGCCTGGTGCGCTCGTGACAACCCCGGAGCAGGCCGATCCGTCTCCCGAGGGGGAGCCGGAGCTGGCCCGCTGGCGGGGGACGGCCACCGACCCGGAGGCCGACCGGAGTCGGGCCGAGGAGGACACCCCGGAGGCCGTCGCCCGGCTGCGCCGGCACAGCCGGGCCCTGCTGGCCGACCTGCTGCGCCCGCATCGGGGACGACTCGCCGCCGCCGTCGGTCTGCTGCTCGCGCAGAACGCCGCCGCGATGGCCGGCCCGTACCTGGTCATGATCGGCATCGATCGCGCCATCGCCCCGCTGCGCGCCGGGAACGCCACCCCGCTGGTCGCCGTGGCCGGGGCGTTCGCCGCCGCCGCCGTGACGGAGTACGCGGCCCGCCGAGGCTTCCTGACCCTCTCCGCCCGCATCGGCCAGGCCGTCCTGCTGGACCTGCGACAGCGGGTGTTCGGGCACTTCCTACGACTGTCGGTGGGCTTCCACGAGCGGTACACCTCGGGTCGGATGGTGTCCCGCCTCACCAGCGACCTGGACAGCATCGCCGAGTTGGTCGACGGGGGAATCGACAGCCTGGTGCTCGCCGCGCTGTCGATCCTGTCGGTGGCCGCCATCCTGCTCTGGCTGGACCTGCCACTGGCCGCGGTGACGCTGCTCGCGTTCCCGTTCCTGTTCTGGCTCTCCCGCTGGTTCGCCCGGGCTTCGGCCACCGCCTACCGGCGGACGAGGGAGGCCGTCGCGCTGGTCATCGTGCACTTCGTCGAGTCGATGCGGGGCATCCGGGCGGTGCAGACGTTCCGTCGGGAGCCGCGCAACCAGCGGATCTTCGTGACGCTCGGGGACGACTACCGGCGGGCGAGCCTGCACGCGTTCCGGCTGATCGCCACGTACTCGCCGGCGATCAAGTTGATCGGCAACCTCACGGTCGCGGTCGTGCTCTGTTACGGCGGGTGGCGGGTGCTCGGCGGGCGGACCGAGGTCGGCGTGCTCGCCGCGTTCCTGCTCTACCTGCGACGCTTCTTCGAGCCGATGCAGGAGCTGAGCCAGTTCTACAACTCGTTGCAGTCGGCGACGGCGGCGCTCGAGAAGCTGGCCGGGGTGCTCGACGAACGGCCCGGCGTCGCCGAGCCGGCCCGGCCGGTGCCGCTGCCGCGCGGCCCCGGTCACGGCGAGCTGACCTTCCGGGGCGTCTCGTTCGGCTACCGCGCGAACACCCCCATCCTCGCCGGACTGGACCTGCGGGTGCCGGCCGGGCAGACGGTCGCGCTGATCGGGCCGACCGGCGCGGGCAAGTCGACCATCGCCAAGCTCGTGGCCCGGTTCCACGACCCGGACGCCGGCACGGTCCTGCTGGACGGCATCGACCTGCGCGCGGTGTGCGACGCCGACCTGCGCCGCGCCGTGGTGCTCGTGACGCAGGAGAACCACCTGTTCAGCGGCACGGTGGCGGAGAACATCCGGTTCGGCCGTCCGGGCGCCGACGACGCCGAGGTGCGGGCCGCCGCCCAGGCGATCGGCGCGCACGAGTTCATCGCCGCGTTGCCCGACGGGTACGCCACCCAGGTGCACCGGCGCGGCGGGCGGCTCTCCGCCGGCCAGCGACAACTGGTCGCGTTCGCCCGGGCGTTCCTCGCCGACCCGACCGTGCTGATCCTCGACGAGGCGACGTCGTCGCTGGACGTGCCGACGGAACGGCTGGTGCAACGCGCGCTCGGCACCATCCTGCGGGACCGGACGGCGCTGGTGATCGCACACCGCCTCTCCACAGTGGAGACGGCCGACCGGGTGCTCGTCGTCGACGGCGGGAAGGTCGTCGAGGACGGCCCGCCGGCCGTGCTGGTCGGGTCCGGCGGCCGGTACGCGGCCCTGCACCGGCAGTGGCGCGACTCGCTCGGGTAGGACCGGCGATACGCAACTGCGTGGCTCGGCACCCGGCTGATGCCTACGATCGGCAGATGACCGATACGGCGAGGACCGCCCGCGCCGGCGTTCCCGAGCGTCCCAGTCTGGACGGGCTCGAGGAGCGTTGGGCGCAGCGTTGGCAGGAGGAGGGCACGTACGCGTTCGACCGTTCCCGGGAGCGGAAAGACGTGTACTCCATCGACACACCGCCGCCGACCGTATCGGGCGAGTTGCACATGGGGCACGTCTTCTCGTACACGCACACCGACACCGTCGCCCGCTACCAGCGGATGCGGGGCAAGGCGGTCTTCTACCCGATCGGCTGGGACGACAACGGGCTGCCCACCGAACGTCGCGTGCAGAACGTGTACGGGGTGCGCTGCGACCCGGCGTTGGCGTACGACCCGGTGTGGCGGCCGCCGGCCACCCCGGTCGACGACGCCGCCCGACGCGACCCGACGCCGATCTCGCGGCGCAACTTCATCGAGCTGTGCGAGCGGCTGACGGTCGCCGACGAGCAGGTCTTCGAGGCCCTCTGGCGGCGGCTCGGGCTCTCGGTGGACTGGTCCCTGACGTACACGACGATCGGCCGGATGGCCCGCGCCACCAGCCAGCGGGCGTTCGTGCGCAACCTGCGCCGGGGTGAGGCGTACCAGGCGGAGGCGCCGACGCTGTGGGACGTCGGCTTCGCCACCGCGGTGGCCCAGGCCGAGCTGGAGGACCGGGAACGTCCCGGCGAGTACCACCGGCTGCGGTTCGCCGGGCCCGGCGGGCGCGAGGTGCTCATCGACACCACCCGGCCGGAGCTCCTGCCGGCCTGCGTCGCGCTGGTCTGCCACCCCGACGACGAGCGGTACGCCGACCTGGTGGGCGCGACCGTGCGCAGCCCGCTGTTCGACGTCGAGGTGCCGGTGCGCGCCCACCCGCTCGCCGATCCCGCGAAGGGCACCGGCATCGCCATGGTCTGCACGTTCGGCGACCTCGCCGATGTGACCTGGTGGCGTGAGCTACAGCTGGACACCCGGGTGGTGATCGGCCGGGACGGCCGTCTGCTGCCGGAGCCGCCGGCCGGGGTGCCCGCGGCGCCGTACGCGGGGCTGGCCGGGCAGACCGTCAACGGCGCGCGCCGGGAGATCGTCGGGATGCTGGCCGACGCGGGTGACCTGATCGGAGAGCCGCGTCCGGTGACCCACCCGGTGAAGTTCTACGAGCGTGGCGACCGGCCACTGGAGATCGTCTCCACGCGCCAGTGGTACCTGCGCAACGGCGGACGGGACGCCGAACTGCGGGCGACGCTGCTGGCCCGGGGCGCGGAGCTGCACTGGGTGCCGGCGCACATGAAACACCGCTACGACAACTGGGTGGGCGGCCTGACCGGCGACTGGCTGGTGAGCCGGCAGCGCTTCTTCGGAGTGCCGGTGCCGGTGTGGTACCGGCTCGACGACACTGGCGAGCCGGACTGGTCCCACCCTCTCACGCCGGACGAGTCGACGCTGCCGGTCGACCCGTCCAGTGACCCGGCGCCCGGTTTCGACGAGTCGCAGCGCGGGCGGCCGGGCGGCTTCATCGGCGACCCGGACGTGCTGGACACCTGGGCGACCTCGTCGTTGACGCCGCAGATCGTCGGCGGCTGGGAGACCGACCCGGAGCTGTTCGCGCAGGTCTTCCCGATGGACCTGCGCCCGCAGGGGCAGGAGATCATCCGAACCTGGCTCTTCGACAGCGTGGTCCGTTCGCACTTCGAGCACGGGGTGCTGCCCTGGCGGGACACCGTGCTGTCGGGCTGGATCCTCGACCCGGACCACAAGAAGATGGCCAAGTCCAAGGGGAACGTGGTCACCCCGCTCGCGCTGCTGGAGCAGCACGGCTCGGACGCGGTGCGCTACTGGGCGGCCAGCGGCAAGCCCGGCATGGACCTGGCCTTCGACCCGGCGCAGATCAAGGTCGGCCGCCGGCTGGCCACCAAACTGCTCAACGCGTCGAAGTTCGCGCTCGGCCTGGGCGCCGCGGACGCGCTGCGCGCCGCCACGACGACCCCGCTCGACCGCGCCATGCTCGCCGAACTGGGCACGGTGGTGAGCGCCGCGAGCACGGCCTTCGACGGGTACGACCACACGGCCGCCCTCCAGGTGACCGAGGCGTTCTTCTGGCGGTTCTGCGACGACTACATCGAGTTGGTCAAGGAACGGGCGTACGGCACCGGAGCGGCGGCCGACTCGGCGCGGGCGGCGCTGGCCTCGGCGCTGTCGGTGCAGTTGCGGCTGTTCGCGCCCGTGCTGCCGTACGTCACCGAGGAGATCTGGTCGTGGTGGCGGTACGGGTCGGTGCACCGCGCGCCCTGGCCCACCACCTACGAGGTGGCCCGCGCGATCGAGGGGACGGGCGAGCCCGCGCTGCTGCGGCTGGCCGGGGACGCGTTGGGCCAGGTGCGGCGGGCCAAGTCGGAGCGGAAACTGTCGATGAAGGCGGAGGTGCCGCTGGCCGAGGCGCTCGGCCCGGCGGCGATGCTGGAGCAGCTCACCCTGGTCGCCGACGACCTGCGGGCGGCGGGCCGGATCGGCAAGCTCGACCTGCTGCCGGACCGCACCCCGGACCTCGTCATCGCCTGCGCCTTCTGACCGGGTCCGCCGCCGCCCACCCCCCGGGGGCGGCGGCGGACCGGCCGTCACCAGCCGCGCAGGAAGCGCAGGCCGAGCAGGAAGGCCACCACGGAGGGCCCGACCAGCAGGGTGATCGCCTGGAGCCGGTACGGCATCCGGTGCCGGGCCAGCTCAGCCGCGTTGCCCAGCACGATGACCCCGGCGAGCATCATGAACGCGCCCCACCAACCCGTCTCCAGGTGGATCACCCGGGCGTGGAGCAGTTGCAGGGTCACACCGACCAGCGCGCCGGTCAGCGCGAGCAGCGCCACCGCGCGGTGCAGACCACGGGCCAGCGGGTGAGCCGCATGCCAGCCGTACGTGCCGGCCACCGCCAGGCAGGGCAGCACCACCAGCAGTGGCCAGCCCTCACCCATCGCGCCGAACATCAGCAGCGCGCCCACCACGAACGCCAGTGCCCCGACGCAGGCGACGACGTAACCCGCGAAGGCGCGACCACCGCCGCGGGCCAGCAGCGGGCCGCCGCTGGCCGCGATCAGCGCGGCCGGGATCAGGATGAAGCCGGCCCACCAGTGGAACCGGCCGCTGCCCTGGGCGGCCGTCGCGACCGTCGCGGACGCGAGGCCGGCAGCGGCGAGGCTGATCAGCCACGCCCGGCTACGGCGGGAGTACGGGTCAGCCAAGGGTCTGCGCTCCGCTTCGACAGTCACGTCCACCAGCCTCGTGGGTGGGGCCCGCCCGGTCCATCCGGCCAGCCCTACCCGTCGCCGGAGGGCTGGCCGGACTCCGCACGCCTCAGCTCGTCTCGCCGGCCACGCTGAACGAGCGCAGGCGGTCGATCGCCAGCACGGTGAAGCCGACGCTCACCAGCGCGGTCATCACGCCGGCCACCGGCACCGACACGCTGGTCTCCAGCAGCCCGCTGGGGGCGAGCCGGTCGGCGAGCGCGATCACGTACTGCTGGATGGAGAGCACCTTCGTGCCGCTGACGAAGTTGCCCAGCAGCCCCTCCCAGATCAGCACGTAGACGAGGCCGAGCAGCACCGGACGCCGGGTGATGAGGCTGAGCGCGAGGAACAGCGCCGAGTACGCGAGCGCGCCGAACGCGGACGCGGCGGCGAGCGCCAGTCCGAGGCGTACCGAATCGGCAAGCACGCCCGCGACGTAGAGCGGCACCGCGACGGTGGCCGCGGTGACCCCGGTGGCGACCGCGAGCTTCGGCAGCACGATCTGCCAGCGCGGCAGCGGCTTGGTGAGGATGTGCACGACCGTGCCGTCGTCGATCTCGGCGCCCAGCACGCCCGTGCCGATGATCAGGGCCACCACCGGCAGCACCACCGCCAGGCCGAGGCCGACCAGCACCGGCGGGCCCCACTCGCCCGGGTCCACGCCCAGGGACCGGCAAAGGACGGCCAGGCCGAGCAGCACCAGCGGCAGGGGCAGCAGGAGGAGGAACCGCCGCCGGCCGAACAGGCCGCGCGCGGTGATCCAGGTAATGGTCGACATGTTCTCAGGCCTCCACCAGGTAGGAGAAGACGCTCTCCAGGGACTCGTCGGACGGCACCAACTGACGCACCCGGATGCCCTGGCGCAGGGCGATCCGGGGCAGCGCCCGGGTGAAGGCGCCGTAGTCGCCGGCGCGCACGGTCAGGCCGGCGCGGTCCAGCTCGACACCGCTCACCGACGGCTCGGCGATCAGTGCGACGGCCAGCGCCCGGTCGTCGGTGGAGCGCACCGCGAAGACGTGCGGCCGGTTGGTCATGAGCCGGCGGATGGTCCGGAAGTCGCCGGAGGCGGCCAGCCGGCCCGCCACCATCACCTGCACCGTGCCGGAGACCTGTTCGACCTCTTCCAGGATGTGCGAGCTGAACAGGATCGTCCGGCCGGAGTCGCCGAGGGAGTGCAGCAGATCCATCATGTGCAGCCGCTGACGCGGGTCCATCCCGTTGAACGGCTCGTCGAGCAGCAGCACCTGCGGGTCGTGCACCAGCGCCGCGGCCACCCGCGCGCGCTGTCGCATGCCCTTGGAGTACGTGCCGATCCGGCGGTCCTGCGCCGACTCCAACTCCACCAGGTCGATGGCGCGTCGGGCGGCCGCCGCCGGGTCGGCCAGTCGGTGCAGCTTGGCGCTGGCGAGCACGAACTCGTACGCGGTGAGGAAGCTCTGCACCGCCTCCCGCTCGCTGACCAGGCCCAGCCGGCGGTAGACGGCGGGATTCCGCCAGGTCGGCTCGTCGTCGAGGGTCACCGTGCCGCGCGACGGGGCGAGGAATCCGGCCATCATGTGCAGCAGCGTGGTCTTGCCGGCGCCGTTCGGGCCGAGCAGACCGGTCACCCCGGGGCCGAGGATCATGCTGATGTCGTTGACGGCCACCACGTTGCCGTACCACCGGGACACCCCGGTCAGGCTCAGGGTGCTGCTCATCAGGAGGCGACCTTCCGGTAGCGGGCCAGCAGGAGGGTGGTCGCCCCGGCGACCAGCAGCACCGCCACCAGGGCGTAGACCGGGCCGAATCGGCCGATCATCATCTCGCCCGGATCGCCCTCGACCAGCAGGTCACCCAGCGACCAGATGCCGACCCCCTGCACGAGGGTGGAGGGCGAGGCCATGCCGGCCAGTTCGTTGGCCGTGTTCGACGGCAGGATGCTCAGCACGCCCACGATCGGGGTGGTCATCAGGAAGACGGCGACCACCCCACCGGCGGCGAACGCGCGCTTGCCGGTCAGCGACGCGACGAGCAGCCCCACCGAGGCGAAGACCACCGCCCACAGCCCGGCGTAGAGCAGACCGGGGAGCAGGTCGAGCAGCTCGTTCCAGACGCCCTTCAGGCCGTCCTTGGTGGTGAACGCGGCACCCAGGAACATGATCAGTTGCGGTCCACCGAGCAGCAGCCAGAGGCCGGTGACGAGCGCCAGCAGCTTGGCGATCGCGTAGTCGGCGCGCGGCAGTGGGCGGGAGAAGTAGAGCGGCAGCACACCACTGCGCAGGTCGCGGGAGACCAGCTCCGGGGCGGCCACCGCGACGAAGAACAGGACCAGCCAGCTCATCGCGTCGGCGAACTGGGCGTACGTGGCGACCGGCTCACCGAGTTGGCTGCGCACGGCGGCCAGGGCCACCGCGACCAGGGTGACGATGCCGATCACCAACCACGGAAAGATCTTGGCCTTGGCGCTGCGACCGAGCCCGAAGATGGTGCGCAGCCCGTGCAGGTAGAGCGCGCCGAAGACGTGCCGGCGGCCCAGGCGGGGGCCTTCGTAGCGCTGGTAGCCGATGTCGTGGATGACACCGGCCGGCGCGGACCGGACGGCGGATGACGGCTCAGGCATGGGTGAGCTCCCTCGTGGCGAAGAGTTCGGCCACCCGGTGCCGGCGCTGGTCCAGCCGGTGCAGCGGCAGGTCCAGTTCGGCGACCGCGCCGAGGATCAGGTCGTAGGTGCTGTCGTCGGCGAGCGGTACGAGCAGCAGCCGGCCGTCGCGCGCCACCGGCAGGTCGAGCGCGGTGAGTCGGGCCGCCAGTTCCTCGGTGCCCTCGCTGACCTCGACGGCCAGCACGTCGGTGGCCGAGGTCATGGCGGAGATATGGTCGGCGCGCAGCAGCCGGCCACCGTCGATGGCGATCAGCGTGTCGCAGATCCGCTCCACCTCGCCCAGCAGGTGCGAGCACACCAGCACGGAGATGCCGAACTCGGTGCCGATCCGGTGCACCAACGCCAGCATGGCGTCCCGCCCGGCCGGGTCCAGACCGTTGGTCGGCTCGTCCAGCAACAGCAGGTCGGGGTCGTGCACCAGCGCCTGGGCCAGCTTGACCCGCTGCTTCATGCCGGTGGAGTAGCCGCCCACCGGCCGGTAGCGCTCCTCGTAGAGCCCGACGTGACGCAACGCCTCGGAGGCGCGCTCGCGGGCCACCGTGCGCGGCAGGCCACTGATCCGCCCGAGGTGGGTGACCAACTCGGCGGCGGACAGGTCGGGTGGGAGGCAGTCGTGCTCGGGCATGTAGCCGACGCGGGCGCGGACCGCCGCCGGTTCGGTGGTCGGGTCGATGCCGAGCACCGAGACCTGCCCGCTCGTCGGAGCGATCAGGCCGAGCAGAATCTTGATCAAGGTGGATTTGCCGGCGCCGTTCGCCCCCACCAGGCCGATGATCCCGGGCTCGACGGCGACGGTGAGGTCGGTGAGCGCGGTGACCCGACCTCCGTACGTCTTGGTGAGCGACTGGGTCGCGATCAGTGTCACCAGGCCAGCGTAGGGAGTCGATGCCCCAGGTCGACACCGGCGCGCCCCCGGCGCTCCCCTGATCCTCGCGGCGCCGTACCCCTAGGGTCTGTTTCGTGCGGGCGGTCGGGCCGAGGCGAACGTTTGCGCCGGTCCTGCGCTCACCCAGACCCCGCCGCCGGAAAGTCCGCTCCGGGGTGGCACGATTCACTTCCCGTTCACCGGGCAGTGTTCCGGGGGATATTCGACCGCCGACGCGGGAAGGATCGTGATGGTCGAGGTTGGCGTCCCCAAGGTCAGTGTCGTGGTGCCCGCGTACAACTGCGGCCCGCACATCGAGAAGCTGGTGGCCTCGCTGCTGAGCCAGTCGCTACCAGCCGACGAGTTCGAGGCGATCTTCGTCGACGACGGGTCCACCGATGGCACGGGCGCGCGGCTGGACCGGCTGGCCGCCAAGCACCCGCACATCCAGGTGGTGCACATTGAGAACTCCGGCTGGCCGTCGCGCCCGCGCAACATCGGGATCGAGCGGGCCCGAGGCGAGTACGTGTTCTTCGCCGACGACGACGACTGGTTCGCCGACCAGGCGCTGGAACGGCTCTACGACTGCGCGAAGAAGTACGACGCGGACCTGGTGATCGGGAAGATGGCCGGGCACGGGCGCGGTGTGCCCCGGGAGCTGTTCCGCAAGAACCGCTTCGACGCCACCCTGGAGAACGCGCCGCTGATCGACAGCCTGACCTGCCACAAGCTGTTCCGCCGCGCCTTCCTCGACGAGCACAAGCTGCGGTTCCCGGAGGGCGGTAAGCGGCGGCTCGAGGACCATTCGCTCGTCGTACGCGCCTACTTCGCGTCCCGCCGCACCTGCGTGCTGTCCGACTACACCTGCTACCACCACACCCAGCGGCCCGATGCCAAGAACGTCACCGCGGCCCGGCTGGAGCCGGCGAGCTACTTCGCGAGCGTGCGCGACGCGCTCGACGTCGTCACCGCCCACACCGAGCCGGGGCCGCTGCGCGACCGGTTGCACCGGCGGTGGCTGCGCAACGAAATGCTCAACCGGCTGCGCGGCAAGCGGCTCCTGGACGCTCCCGAGGACTGGGTGGAGCAGGTCGCCGCCGAGGCCCAGAAGATCATCCAGGAGCGGTTCGCCCCCGGGGTCGCGGCTGGCCTGCCGCCGCTGCAACGAGCCGTGGCGTACCTGGTCGAGCGGGGGCGGGTCGCGGACCTGCGGCGGCTGGCCAAGTGGGAGTCGGGCATCGCCGGGAGAGCCAGGATCGACGCCCTGGAGCCGGACGAGCACGCCGTCACCGTGGGCGTGGCCGCCGAGCTGCGCTCCGCGGACCAGCCGATCGGCTTCCGCTCCGACGGCGAACGCGACGTGCTGGTGCTCCCGGTGGACGAGATCCCCTCCGACGTGCTCGACTCCACCGCGCAGGTCCGCAAGGCTCGACTGGACGTGGTCGCCCGCCGCCGGGAGACCGGTGACGAGATCTTCCTGCCGGTGAAGTTCCAGGTCGAGCGGGTCGCCACGCCCGGCGGCGCCGACACCGTCCATCTGGTGCACCGCGCCACCACCACGATCGACTTCCGAGCCCTCAACGGCGGTCGTACGCGGGGTAGCTGGCTCCTCAAGGCACGGATCACCAACGCCGGATGGACCGAGGACGCGCGGCTGCCGCTGCTCTTCATCTGCCCGGCCGACGGCGCGACGCCGAGGATCCGGGACGAGCGGAAGGCTTGGAACTGGCTGCGGTCGGCGGTGGGGCGCCGGGTCCGTCGCTGACCCGACCGCTCAGGTCGTGGAGTGGCGGCCTCGACCGATCGGCGGTCGGCTGCGAAACTGTGTGCCGTCAGCGAGTGGGGGGTGTGGATGAGCAACGGCTGGGTGCTGCCCGACGAGGTGCTCCGGGACGCGCCGGCGTACACGCCGCGTCCCGGTGAGCTCGCGGATCTGGAGCTGCTGCTGACCGGCGCGTACGCCCCCCTGACCGGCTTCATGACCCGTGCCGACCTGGTGTCGGTGAGTCGACGCGGCCGGCTGGCCGACGGCACACCGTGGCAGGTGCCGGTGACCCTGCAGGTGCCGGCCGCGCTGGCACAGGGCTTCGATCCGCGTGATGAGGCCCGCCGGGCGCTGGTGCTGACCGACGCCGAGGGCGCGCCGGCCGCCGCCCTTCAGGTGACGGACGTCTGGCCGGTGCGCGACGGCGTCGCGGGCCTGGGTGGCCCGCTCCGGCGGCTCGGCGACGGCGCCCAGGGCCCGTTTCAGCGGTTGCGACGCAGCCCCGAGGAGGTTCGGGCGCTACTTCCCCCGGGCCGCGTGCTCGGAGTCATCGCCGACCGTCCGCTGCACCGGCCACAGCTGGCCCAGATCGCGCACGCTGCCCGTACCCTGGCCGCCCACCTGCTGGTGATGATCCCGGTCGGCGAGGGCGGTGTCGGTGGGCTCGCACCGGAGGCGCTGGTGCGTACGATCTTCGCCGCCCGCGACCGGATGCCCCCGGCCACCCTGGTTGCCGTGCCGCTGTCGCACCGCCGCGACGAGATCAGCGACGCGCTGCTGCGGGCCCGTGTCTCCGCCGCGTACGGGGTCACCCACCTGCTCTCCACCGGGGAGATGCTCTCCGGGGCGGGCCTGCGGGTGTTGGTGCCGCGCGAGCTGGCGTACGACAACCGGGACGGGCAGTGGCGCTGGCGGGAGGACATTCCGCCACGTAACCGGCGTCTCGCGCTCACCCAGGAGGAGATCGAGGACCTGCTCGACCGCGGCTTCCCCCTGCCCGAGTGGCACACCCCTCCGGCGGTGGCGAAGGAGTTGGCCCGGGCTCGGCCGCCGCGCCGGCACCGGGGGCTCGTGGTGTTCCTGACCGGCCTCTCCGGCTCCGGCAAGTCCACCGTCGCCCGAGGGCTGGCGGACGCGTTGCGGGAGAACGGCGACCGGTCGGTGACCCTCCTCGACGGCGACGTGGTACGCCGCGAACTCTCCGCCGGGTTGAGCTTCAGCAAGACCGACCGGGATCTCAACGTCCGTCGGATCGGGTGGGTGGCGGCCGAGATCGCCCGGCACCACGGCATGGGCATCTGTTGCCCGATCGCCCCGTACGCGGCGGCCCGTGCGACGGCACGGGAGATGGCCCTGGCCGCCGGGGCGGGATTCGTGCTGGTGCACGTCGCGACACCGCTCGAGGTGTGCGAGCAACGGGACCGCAAGGGCCTGTACGCGCGGGCCCGCGCCGGTCTGCTGACCGGGATGACCGGCATCGACGACCCGTACGAGGAGCCGACGGACGCGGACCTGGTGCTGGACACCTCCCGCGTGAGCATCGCGGAGGCGGTGCAGGCCGTACTGGATCACCTGACCGAGACCGGCTGGGTGGAGTTGAAGATCCAGTCAGCCTGACCGTTCGCCCCGCCCCCTTTCCTTCCGCCGGTTCCGGGCACGCGCTAGTGTTCATCTTTGTTGGAACACGTTCGACCGCGTGAGAGTACGTGGACCCTGGGAGGCACGGCGGATGCTCGCACGGCAGCGGCAGTCGGCCATCCTCGATCGGGTCCGTGCCACCGGCGGTGTCCGGGTGAGCGACCTGGCGACCGAGTTCGGCGTCTCCGACATGACCATCCGGCGCGATCTGGAGGCGCTGCACGAGCGCGGCCTGCTGGCCAAGGTGCACGGCGGAGCGACCGCGGCCGGCACCAGCTCGACCGACGAGCCGGGCTTCCACGCCAAGTCCGTCCGGCAACTACCGGAGAAGGCCGCCATCGCGGACCGGGCCGCGGCGCTGGTCCGGCCCGGCGCGGCGGTCGCCCTCTCCGCCGGCACCACCACCGCCGAACTGGCCCGCCGGCTGGTGGAGGTTCCCGGCCTGACCGTGGTGACCAACTCACTGCCGGTAGCCGAGATCCTGCACGCCGGCGGTCGGTCCGACCAGACGGTGGTGCTCACCGGCGGCGTCCGGACGCCGTCGGACGCGCTGGTCGGACCGCTCGCGGTCGGGGCCGTCCGCCGGCTGCACCTCGATCTGCTCTTCCTCGGCGTCCACGGCATCACCGAGCGGGCCGGCTTCACCACCCCGAACCTGATGGAAGCCGAGATCGACCGGGCGCTGGTCGCCGCGGCGGACCAGCTGGTGGTGCTCGCCGACCACACGAAGTGGGGCACGGTCGGCATCTCCTCGATCGTCGAGCTGGCGGCAGCCCACGTACTGGTCAGCGACGAGGCGTTGCCTCCGACCGCGCGACGGGTACTCGGCGAACAGGTGGGCCAACTGATCATGGTTAAGGCGACGAGGGCGGGCCGCGCGACGCGCACGCCGACGAGTGAGGGGACGGCGCCGTGAAGCGCACCGCGATCAACCTGGCCGACGGCCGGGAACTGATCTACTTCGACGAGAACGACGACGCCGTCCGCGACCAGCCGGACCGCCGTGACCTGCCGCCGCCGCCACCCGCGTCGCAACTGCGCTACGACCCGCTGACCGACGAGTGGGTGGCGGTGGCCGTGCACCGGCAGACCCGTACGTTCCTGCCGCCCGCGAACGAGTGCCCGCTCGACCCGTCCGAGGGCGACCGGCTGACCGAGATCCCCGCACCGGACTACGACGTCGTGGTCTTCGAGAACCGGTTCCCCTCGTTGAGCGGCCGGGTCGCCGACGAGCCCGGCGAGATCACCCCGTTCACACCGGTCCGACCGGGCCAGGGGCGGTGTGAGGTGGTCTGCTTCACCTCCGACCACAACGCCTCCTTCGCCAGCCTCCCGCCGCGCCGCGTCCGCACCGTGCTGGACGCGCTCGCCGACCGGACCGAGGTGCTCGGCGAACTGCCCGGGGTGGAGCAGATCTTCTGCTTCGAGAACCGGGGTGTCGAGATCGGCGTCACGCTGCACCACCCGCACGGGCAGATCTACGCGTACCCCTTCGTGACGCCGCGCACCCGGGCGTTGCTGGCCGCGGCCCGCCGGCACGCCGAGCGCACCGGCGGAGGCAACCTGTACGCGGACGTGCTGGCCGCCGAACGCGCGGCCGGCGACCGCGTCGTCACCGAGAACGAGCACTGGACGGCGTTCGTGCCGGCGGCGGCCCGCTGGCCGTTCGAGGTGCACGTCGCACCACGGCGCGTGGTGCCGGACATCCCGGCCCTCGACGACGGCGAGCGGGACGCCTTCGGGCCGCTCTACCTGGATCTGCTGCGCCGCTTCGACGGGCTGTTCGACATGCCGATGCCCTACATCGCGGCATGGCACCAGGCGCCGGTGCGCATCGACCGCGAACTGGGCCACCTGCACCTTCAGCTGTTCAGCATCCGGCGGGCCAAGGACAAGCTGAAGTACCTGGCCGGTTCCGAGTCGGGGATGGGCGTCTTCATCAACGACATCTCCCCCGAACGCGCCGCCGAACTACTACGCGCCGCCTGAAGGAAGGGCACCTTATTAACGCCTCGTGTATAGGAGGGGGCCCTTCCTAACACCTGCCAGCGCGCCGGCCGCCTGCTGGAGAACAGGGCGCGGGGGGCCCGGGACAGGGCCCCCCGCAGGGAAGGGACGGCTGGCTGTGCGCGACACAGCCGGGAAGGCTGGCAGATCGGCACGCAGACCGCGGTCGACCTCGGTCAACCTTCTGGACGCGACTGGCATCTCGTCCACCCTGGTCAACGAGACGTGCCGGGCCGGGGTGACGCCGCACGCGTGTCACCCGCCGGACACAGCGGAGCCCGCCGGCGGGTGCCGACGGGCTCCGGTGCTGGTGCTGTCGAATCAGGCGGAGAGCCGGCGGGCCAAGTTCTCGTCGAGCGCGTTCATGAACTCGTCGGTGGTCAGCCACGGGGCGTCGCGCGAGATGAGCAGCGCGAGGTCCTTGGTCATCTGGCCGCCTTCGACGGTGTCGATGATGACCTGCTCCAGGGTGTTGGCGAACTCGGTGACCGCCGGGGTGCCGTCCAGCTTGCCCCGGTGGGCCAGGCCCCGGGTCCAGGCGTAGATCGACGCGATCGGGTTGGTCGAGGTCTTCTCGCCCTTCTGGTACTGCCGGTAGTGCCGGGTGACCGTGCCGTGCGCCGCCTCGGCCTCGACGGTACGACCGTCCGGGGAGAGCAGCACCGAGGTCATCAGGCCCAGCGAGCCGAAGCCCTGCGCGACAGTGTCGGACTGCACGTCACCGTCGTAGTTCTTGCAGGCCCACACGTACCCGCCCTCCCACTTGAGCGCGGCGGCGACCATGTCGTCGATGAGCCGGTGCTCGTAGGTCAGTCCGGCGGCGTCGAACTCCGCCTTGAACTCGGACTCGAACACCTCGGCGAAGATGTCCTTGAACCGGCCGTCGTACGCCTTGAGGATGGTGTTCTTGGTCGACATGTAGACCGGGTAGTTGCGGTCCAGGCCGTACCGGAAGGAGGCGCGGGCGAAGTCCCGGATCGACTCGTCGTAGTTGTACATGCCCATGGCGATGCCGCCGCCGGGGAAGTTGGCGACCTCCATCTCCATCGGCGTGCCGCCGTCGGCCGGCGTGTAGGTGATGGTCACCGTGCCCGGGCCGGGGACGACGAAGTCGGTGGCCTTGTACTGGTCACCGTGGGCGTGCCGGCCGATGATGATCGGCTTGGTCCAGCCGGGGACCAGCCGCGGCACGTTGGACATGATGATCGGCTCACGGAAGACGACGCCGCCGAGGATGTTGCGGATGGTGCCGTTGGGCGACCGCCACATCTTCTTCAGGCCGAACTCCTCGACCCGGGCCTCGTCCGGGGTGATGGTGGCGCACTTGACGCCGACGCCGTGCTCCTTGATGGCGTTGGCGGCGTCAATGGTGACCTGGTCGTCGGTCTCGTCGCGGTACTGGATCGACAGGTCGTAGTAGTGCAGGTCGACGTCGAGGTAGGGCAGGATCAGCTGCTCGCGGATCTGCTTCCAGATGATCCGGGTCATCTCGTCGCCGTCGAGCTCCACGACCGGGTTGTTTACCTTGATCTTCGCCATCGGCCGGCGCTCCTCTCGGGGGACACGTGCTCAAGCAGTACGAGCGTACTGCAATTGGGCCGGCAGCCCCCAGCCGGCCTCGGCCGACCGGTGAAACCGGGGCTGCACGGCACAGCAGTTCCCTGACACGATCGCGCGATGCCACTGAGCCGCACTCTCGGGTCTATCACGATCACCGCGCTCACCGACGGAGAGGGCGCGTTCTTCCAGCCCCGCGACGAGGTATTTCCGCACGCCACGGCCGCACACTGGGCGGAGGCCGACCGCCGCGACCCTGGTTCGGTCACCGCAGACGGGCAGTGGTGGCTGCCGTTCCGCAGCTTCGCGATCCGCTCCGGCGACGGACCGGTGACCCTGGTCGACGCCGGAATCGGCCCGACCGACGCGCCCGCCGCGAGCTGGGCGCCGGTGCCCGGCCGGCTACCCGCCGAACTGGCCGCCGCCGGCATCGACCCCACCGACGTCGACACGGTCGTACTGACCCACCTGCACAGCGACCACATCGGCTGGGCGGTCACCGGCACACCCGGCCGGCCGTACTTCCCGAACGCGAGCTACCTGCTGCAGCGCGCCGAGGTGGACGCGGCCCGGACGCTCAACCCGGGCCTGCCGGCCGGCCTGATCGCGCCGTTGCGCGCCGCCGGCCAGCTCCGGGTGGTCGACGGCGAGACAGACCTCACCCCGGGGGTACGACTGCTGTCCACCCCCGGACACACCCCCGGCCACCAGTCGGTGCTCGTGACGGTGGCCGACGAGCGCCTGCTGATCACCGGCGACCTCCTGGTCCACACGGTGCAACTGGTCGACCCCACCCTGGCGTACGCCCACGAGGAAGACCCCGACGAAGCCCGCCGTTCCCGGGAAACCACCCTGACCACGGCAAACCCCACCCTGCTGGCCACCCCCCACCTAACCACCCCCTTCACCCCCCACCCCTAACCCCGCCCAGCCAGCCCCCCGCACCCCGACCCCGCCCGCCCCGCCCCCGCCTGCCCGGCCCACCCGGCCCTCCGGCCCGATCTCCGCCTACCCGGCCGGCGACTCCCCGGCCCGCTCTCCGCCTGCCCGGCCCGCCCTCCTACCCGCCCAGCGACTGCCCGGCCCGCCCCCGTCGATCACGAAATTATTGCCTTCCCACTCGGCGTGTCCGGGCAATAACTCCATGATCGACGCGTGGATCGAGGTACGGACCCGGCGGCACCCCCGTGATCAAGAGGTTTGCGTCAGGAATCGGGGTTTTGGTGACGCGAACCTCTTGATCACCGGGTTAGGTGGGCGCAGGCCGGGATGTGGCGCGGGCGGCCGGGTGGGGGTGGCGCGGGGGTGGGAGGGAGTGCGAGAAGGGCGCGCCGGCTTGGCCGGCGCGCCCTTCGTCGTGCTGCTGGTGGATCACATGCTGGAGATGTCGCCCTGCTTCGCGCGGACGGCCTCGGCCGCCTCGAGGAGGCTCGCGCGCTCGTCGGCGTCCAGGTCGGTCTCGACGACCCGACGGACACCCTCGGCGCCGATTTCGGCCTCGACGCCCAGGTAGACGCCGGAGATGCCGTACTCGCCGTCGACCCAGGCGCAGACCGGCATGACGTCGCCGGAGTCCTCGGCCACGGCCTTCGCCATGCGGGCCGCGGCGGCGGACGGGGCGTAGTACGCCGAACCCGTCTTGAGCAGCGCGACGACCTCGGCCCCACCGTTGCGGGTCTTGACGACCATCTCCTCGATCTGCTCGGCCGGCATCGCGTCGCGCAGCGGCTTGCCGTTGACGGTGCTCTGCGACGGCACCGGCACCATGGTGTCGCCGTGCGAGCCGAGGGTGAGGGTGCGTACGGACGCCACGGGCACGTTCAACGCCTCGGCGACGAAGTTGCTGAACCGCGCGGTGTCGAGCATGCCGGCCTGGCCGAGGACCCGGTTCTTGGGGAACTGGGTGGCGATCTGCGCCAGGGCGGTCATCTCGTCCAGCGGGTTGGAGACGACGATGACAACGGCGCTCGGGGCGTACTTGGCGACGTTCTCGGCGACCTGGCGGACGATCTTGGCGTTGGTCTCCAGGAGGTCCATTCGGCTCATGCCCGGCTTGCGGGGCAGACCGGCGGTGATGACGACGACGTCAGAGCCCTCGATGGCCTCGTAGCCCTCACCGTTCGGGCCGGTGGTCACGCCGACGACCTTGGTCTCGAAGCCCTCGATGGCCCGCGACTGGTTGAGGTCGAGCGCGAGGCCCGCGGGCTTGCCCTCCACGATGTCGGTGATCACTACGGTGTCGAAGACGTCGTACTCGGCCAGGCGCTGTGCGGTGGTGGAGCCGTAGAAACCAGCCCCGACGACAGTGACCTTCTTACCCATGGTCGTCCCACTCCCTGATACCAGTCGGTTTTCCGGACCGTATCAGCCATCCTGGCACCGATCGGGCCAGGGGCGGAGGGTTACCGCCTTGTCGGGTTAGGAAGGGCCCCTTTACATGCACCAGGCGTTAATAAGGTGCCCTTCCTTACACCTCAGCCGCGTTCGGCGCGCTCCACCACGTTGGTCAGCAACATGGCGCGGGTCATCGGGCCGACACCGCCGGGCATCGGGACGAGCGCGCCGGCCGTCTCGGCCACCTCCGGGTCGACATCCCCGGTGTAGCGGCCCTTGCCGTCCGGGCCGATAACCCGCGTGATGCCGACGTCCACGACCACCGCGCCGGGGTTGATCATGTCGGCGGTCAGCAGTCCGGGTACGCCGGCCGCGACGATGACGATGTCGGCGGCGCGGGTGTGCGAGGCGAGGTCGAGGGTGCCGGTGTGGCAGAGGGTCACGGTGGCGTTCTCGCTACGACGGGTGAGCAGCAGGCCGAGCGGGCGGCCGACGGTGTTGCCCCGGCCGACCACGGCCACGGTGGCGCCCCGTAGCGCCACGTCGTGGCGGCGGAGCAGCTCGACGATGCCACGCGGGGTGCAAGGCAGCGGACCGTCGTAGCCGAGGACCAGGCGACCCAGGTTGACCGGGTGCAGGCCGTCGGCGTCCTTGTCCGGGTCGATCAGCTCCAGCACCCGCTGGGTGTCCAGGTGGGCGGGCAGCGGCAGTTGGACGATGTAGCCGTGGCACGCCGGGTCGGCGTTCAGCTCGGCGATTACGTCGTCGACCTGCTGCTGGGTGGCGTCGGCCGGCAGCTCCCGGCGGATCGAGGCGATGCCCACCTCGGCGCAGTCGCGGTGCTTGCCGTTGACGTACGCCTGGCTTCCCGGGTCGGCCCCGACCAGGACCGTGCCCAGCCCGGGGATGATGCCGCGCTCCGCGAGCGCCTTCACCCGTGTCCGCAGCTCGTCCTTGATCTCCGCTGCGGTCGCCTTGCCGTCCAGAACCGTCGCCGTCACGACCAGATCGTCTCATGTCCGGCACCTGCCGTTCCCGGGACCTCGCTCCGGCCGACCGCCGAGGCCCCGATCACACACCCATCGGTAACGAAGAGTCACGTGCCGTTCATCACTATCAGTGACTGCCTGTGGAACTGGTCACCGTCGAAACGGGCGGCGGCGGTGCGCGTGGGCGACACCGGACGACTCGCCACGGAGCGCCGAATCCGTTTCACCAGAGCACGGAAGATCTCCGCTTCACCGGCGAATTCCCAGTTCATGGCCGCCTGTCCGGTCTGGGGTAGCACGCGCTAGGTCCGCACGCAAGCAGGTACGACTGGAACCGTTACCCGCCCGCGACCCAGCCGTTGTCGACAGGCGGTAAGCCGGCCTACCGTTACCGCCTGTTGCGCAGCGTAAACCCAGCGTCGGGCATGACTGCGCAGCGTGAGGAGATGAGGAGGCTCAATGCGAGTTCGTAGACTCGCTGCCTGGACCGCCCTCCCGCTCGCGGTGACGCTGGGCCTCGCGGCCTGCGGCAGCGGCGGAGACGGCGGATCCGGTGGCAACGGCAGTTCGGCCGTCAGCATCCAGATCGGCGAGCCGAAGCACCTGGTTCCCACCAACACCACGGAGACGTCCGGCTCTCAGGTCATCGCCGGCCTGTTCAGCCCGCTCGTCGACTACGACGCCCAGAACAAGCCGTACGAGGTGGCTGCCCAGTCGATCACCTCGTCCGACAACAAGGTCTGGACGATCAAGCTCAAGGACGGCTACACCTTCCACAACGGTGAGAAGGTCACGTCCCAGAACTACATCAACGCGTGGAACTACGGCGCGTACGCCCCCAACGGCCAGGACACCAACCCCTTCTTCGAGAAGATCGCTGGTTACGCGGACCTGCAGGGCAAGGAGCCGAAGGCCAAGGAGATGTCCGGCCTGAAGAAGGTCGACGACCTCACCTTCACCGTGACGCTCTCCGACCCGTACATCGACTTCCGCACGACGCTGGGCTACAACGCGTTCTTCCCGATGCCGGACGCCGCGTTCTCGGCGCCGGGCGTGCTCAAGGACTCCTACGAGCAGGCTCCGATCGGGCAGGGCCCCTTCAAGATGAAGGGCACCTGGCAGCACGACAGCAAGATCGAGGTCGAGCGGTACGACGCGTTCCCGGGCGAGAAGCCCAAGGTCAAGAACGTGGAGTTCCGGATCTACCAGCAGCTCACCGCGGCGTACGCGGACGTCCTGGCGGACAACCTTGACGTGCTGCCGACGATCCCGACCGAGAGCCTGAGCACCGCGCCGACCGACCTGGGCGACCGGTACCAGACCAGCCCGATGTCGTCGTTCCAGTTCCTGGCGTTCCCGACGTTCGACAAGGACTACAGCAACCCGGACGTCCGCAAGGCCATCTCGATGGCGATCGACCGTGACGAGATCACCAAGTCGGTCTTCAAGGGCTCGCAGACGTCGGCGCGCTCCTTCGTCTCGCCGGTCCTGCCGGGCTACCGCGAGAACACCACCGGCACGGCGGGCGAGTTCAACCCGACCGAGGCCAAGAAGCTCTACCAGGCCGCCGGCGGTCCCGCGAAGATCGTCATCTCGTACAACGGCGACGGCGGTCACAAGGACTGGGTCGACGCCACGGTCAACCAGCTCAAGGCCAACCTGGGTGTGGACGCGGTCGGCGTGGCCGAGCCGAAGTTCGCCGACCTGCTGACCAAGGTCGAGAAGAAGACGCCGGTGGGTGCCTTCCGGATGGGTTGGGTCATGGACTACCCGACCATGGAGGACTACCTCGGCCCGCTGTACAGCACGAACGGCTCGTCGAACTACTACGGCTACAGCAACAAGGATTTCGACAGGCTGGTCAAGGAGGGTGCCGCCGCCAAGACGCAGGACGAGGCGATCGCCAAGTACCAGCAGGCGGAGGACATCCTGGCCAAGGACATGCCGGTGATCCCGCTGCGCTTCGGCCAGAACGTGTTCGGCTACTCGTCCAAGGTCAAGAACGTGCAGATGGACCTGTTCCAGCGGGTCAACCTCGTCAAGATCGAAGCAGCCAACTGAGCTGAGCAGGGTGCGGGCCACCCGGGCGACGAAGCCCGGGTGGCCCGGTCTGCACCACCGGGGCCGGGCCGCAGCAGCGGACCCGGCGTCGGTGGCGCCGGCTCCCCCGGGCCGGACGGCACGTTCCGGATATTTCGGGTACGACCAGAGATGCCGTCCTGCGACCCTTTCGCACATTTCCGGAGAGACTGCTAAGCATGTTCCGCTACATCCTGCGGCGCCTACTGCAGATGGTCCTCGCCTTCTTCGGGACCACCCTGATCGTCTACGCGCTGACATTCGCCGGGCAGGGCGACCCGATCCAGGCGCTCGCCGGCGAACGGCCGGTGACGCCAGCGCAACGGGCCTACCTGACCGAGAAGTACCACCTCGACGCCACCGGCGTCGGCGGGTTCTTCTACCGCTACTTCGACTACGTCAAGAACCTGCTCCAGGGCAACCTGGGCGAGTCACTCACCGGTCGGAACATCGGTGACATCCTCCAGTCGGCCTGGCCGGTCACCGTGCGGCTCGCGCTCATCGCACTCGCCGTGGCGATCATCTTCGGCGTCACCGCCGGGGTGCTCGCCGGCATCCGCCGGGCCAGCATCTTCGACAACTCGACGCTCGTGCTGACCCTCCTGGTGCTCGGCATCCCGACGATCGTGCTGGCGCCCCTGGCGCAGTACCTGCTGGGCGTCAAGTGGCAGCTCTTCCCGCCCACCGCCGGCTCCGACCCGACCTTCTACGCGCTGCTGCTGCCGGGCATCGTGCTCGGCTCGCTCTCGCTGGCCACCGCCCTGCGACTCACCCGGGCCTCGGTGGCGGAGAACCTGCGCGCGGACTACGTCCGGACCGCTCGGTCCAAGGGCCTGGTCAAGCGGCGCATCGTCGTCGTCCACGTGCTGCGCAACTCACTGATCCCGGTGGTCACCTTCCTCGGTGTGGAACTGGGCAACCTGATGAGCGGCGCGATCATCACCGAGGGCGTCTTCAACATCCCCGGCGTCGGCTTCAACCTCTTCCGCGGCATCCGCACCGAGGACGGCCCCCTGGTGGTGGGCATCGTCAGCGTGCTGGTCGTGGTCTACCTGGTCTCGAACCTGGTGGTGGACGTCCTGTACGCCGTACTCGACCCGAGGATCCGCTATGAGTGAGCGCAGCGAGGTGCCGGCATGAGTGACTTTGAGACTGTCGCGGCCAGCGAGAACCAGGCCGCGCGGCGGGGCCCTTCGGGCGAACCGGGCGCACCCAACCAGGTGGGCGTTCCGCAGAAGCCCCGCAGCCTGGCCGGAGACGCCTGGCGGGACCTGCGCCGCAACCCGATCTTCTGGATCTCGCTGGCACTGGTCACCATCTTCACCCTGATGGCACTGCTCCCCGGGGTGTTCACCACGAACAATCCGAACGACTGCCTGCTCTCCCGACAGCACGCCGGGCCGTCCGGCGGAGCTATCTTCGGGTACGACTTCCAGGGCTGCGACACGTACTCCCGGGCGGTCTACGGCACCCGGGCCTCGCTGCTGGTCGGTGCGCTCGCCACCCTCGGCACCGGGATCATCGCGCTCGTGGTCGGCATGCTCGCCGGTTACTTCGGCCGCTGGGTCGACGCGGTGCTCTCCCGGGTGATCGACGTGGTGCTCGGTATCCCGCTGCTGCTGGCCGCGATCGTGCTGCTCAAGCGGGTGTCCAGCGACAGCCAGTGGGCCCGGATCGGCGCTGTCGTCTTCGTGCTGGCGCTCCTCGGATGGACCACCGCCGCCCGCGTGGTCCGTTCCTCGGTGATCACCGCCAAGGAACAGGACTACGTCGCGGCGGCCCGGATGCTCGGCGCCGGCAACAGCCGGATCATGTGGCGGCACATCCTGCCGAACTCGCTGGCTCCGGCCATCGTGGTGCTGACGATCGCGCTCGGCTCGTTCATCGCCGCCGAGGCGACGCTGTCCTTCCTCGGCATCGGCCTCAAGGCGCCGACCATCTCGTGGGGCCAGGACATCGACACCGGCCGGATCCACATGCGCGAGGCGGCCACCCCGCTCCTCGTTCCGTCGGCCTTCCTCGCGCTCACCGTCCTGGCGTTCATCATGCTCGGCGACGCGATCCGTGACGCCTTCGACCCGAAGCTGCGGTGATTCACTCATGACCGTCGAACCCACGCCCGCCTCCGCCACGCCCGAGGGCGGTCACCTGCTGGAGTTGCGGGACCTGCACGTCGAGTTCCGCACCAACGAGGGTGTGGCCCGGGTGATCAACGGCGTGTCGTACCACCTGGACGCCGGGGAGACCCTCGCCGTGCTCGGTGAGTCCGGCTCCGGCAAGTCGGTCACCGCCCAAGCGATCATGGGCATCCTGGACTCGCCGCCCGCGTTCGTCCGCTCCGGCCAGATCCTCTATCAGGGTCAGGACCTGCTCACCCGCTCCGAGGAGCAGCGTCGGCAGGTACGCGGCAAAGAGATCGCGATGATCTTCCAGGACGCGCTGTCCGCCCTCAACCCGGTGTTCCCCGTCGGCTGGCAGATCGGTGAGACGTTGCGCCAGCGCGCCGGGATGTCCCGGGGTGACGCCCGTCGTCGCGCGATCGAGCTGATGGACCTGGTCAAGATCCCCGGGGCCGCCAAGCGGGTCGGTGACTACCCGCACCAGTTCTCCGGCGGCATGCGGCAGCGCGTCATGATCGCGATGGCGTTGGCGCTGGACCCGAAGGTGCTCATCGCCGACGAGCCGACCACCGCGCTCGACGTCACCGTGCAGGCCCAGATCATGGACCTGCTCGCCGACCTGCGCCGGGACCTCAACATGGCGATGATCCTGATCACCCACGACCTGGGCGTGGTCGCCGGCGTCGCGGACCGGATCGCGGTCATGTACGCGGGCCGGATCGTCGAGCACGCCGACGTCCGCTCGCTCTACAAGGCGCCGGCCCACCCGTACACCAAGGGGTTGTTGGAATCGATCCCCCGCCTGGACGTCCGCGGCCAGGAACTGGCGACGATCAAGGGGTTGCCCCCGAACCTGATGCGCATCCCCTCCGGATGCCCCTTCCACCCCCGGTGCCCGTACGCGCAGCAGGTCTGCGTGGACGTGGTGCCGCACGACCTGGTCCTCGGCGACGGCCGAACCAGCGCTTGCCACTTCGCGCAGGAGGTCCGTGATGACAGCGCCCGCTAGCTCCGCCAAGGTCCGGGGCGAGACGATCCTCTCCGTCGACAACCTGGTGAAGCACTTCCCGATCAGTCAGGGTGTGCTGTTCCAACGGCAGATCGGCGCGGTCAAGGCCGTCGACGGCGTGAGCTTCGAGCTGCGCCGGGGCGAGACGCTGGGCGTGGTCGGCGAGTCCGGGTGCGGCAAGTCCACCCTCGCCCGACTGCTCATGCGGCTGGAGACGCCCACCTCCGGAAGCGCCACCCTGGAGGGCAGGGACCTGTTCAAGGCCTCCGGGTCCGAACTGCGCCGGCTACGCCGGAACATGCAGATGGTCATGCAGGACCCGTACACGTCGTTGAACCCGCGGATGACGGTCGGCGACATCATCGGCGAGCCGTTCGAGATCCACCCGGACGCCGCGCCCAAGGGCAGCAAGGCCAAGCGGGTCCAGGAGCTGCTCGACCTGGTGGGGCTGAACCCGGAGCACATCAACCGGTACCCGCACCAGTTCTCCGGCGGTCAGCGGCAGCGCATCGGCATCGCCCGGGCGCTCGCGCTGCGGCCCGAGGTGATCGTCTGCGACGAGCCCGTCTCGGCGCTGGACGTCTCCATCCAGGCCCAGGTGATCAACCTGCTGGAGCAGCTCCAGGACGAGTTCGGGCTCTCGTACATCTTCATCGCCCACGACCTGTCCGTGGTGCGGCACATCGCCGACCGGGTCGCCGTCATGTACCTCGGGCGGATCGTCGAGATCGGCACCGAGGACGAGATCTACGAGCGGCCGACCCACCCGTACACCCAGGCCCTGCTCTCGGCCGTGCCGGTGCCGGACCCGGAGGTACGCGACCAGCGCAGCATGATCCGGCTGGTCGGCGACGTGCCGAGCCCGGCCGACCCGCCGAGCGGCTGCCACTTCCGGACCCGCTGCTGGAAGGCCCAGGAGATCTGCGCGATCGAGGACCCGCAGACCGTCCCGAGAGCGGCAGACCCCCACCCGTCCGCCTGCCACTTCGCCGAACTCCGCTCCCCCACCACAGCCTGACCCCGCCCCCACCCCCGCCCGCCCCCGCCCTTCCGCCCGCCCTCGTCGATCATGAAGTTGCGGTGGGCGAACCCTCCGCCGGCGCCCCTTTTGCGGGGCACCACAACTCCATGATCGACGCGGGCAGGGCAGGGCAGGGCGGGGCGGGGCGGGGCGGGGCGGGGTGGGTCAGTGGAAGAAGTGGCGGGTCTTCGTCAGGTACATCGTTACGTTGGCCTTCTTCGCCGCTTCGATTACCTCTTCGTCGCGGATGGAGCCGCCGGGCTGGACGATGGCGCGGACGCCCGCGTCGATGAGGATCTGCGGGCCGTCGGCGAACGGGAAGAACGCGTCCGAGGCGGCCACCGAGCCACGGGCCCGGTCGGCGCCGGCGCGGCTGACCGCGAGCTGCGCCGAGTCGACGCGGTTGACCTGACCCATGCCCACCCCGACGGTCGCGCCGTCCTTGGCGAGCAGGATCGCGTTGCTCTTCACCGCGCGGACCGCCCGCCAGGCGAACGCCAGGTCGCGCAGCAGCTCCTCGTCGGCGGGCTCACCGGTCGCCAACTGCCAGCTCGCCGGGTCGTCGCCGGGGGCGTCCACCCGGTCGGCGGCCTGGGTCAACACGCCGCCAGTCACCGACCGCCACTCGACGGCAGCCGGAGTCCACGCGGGCGCGCGCAGCAGCCGGATGTTCTTCTTGCCCTGCAACACCTCGACCGCGCCCTCGTCGAAGCCGGGGGCGACCACCACCTCGGTGAAGATGTCCGCGACCTGCCGGGCCATCTCGACCGAGACCGGCCGGTTGACGGCGATGACACCGCCGAACGCCGACACCGGGTCGCAGGCGTGCGCCCGGCGGTGCGCCTCGGCCACGTCCACGCCCACCGCGATGCCGCACGGGTTGGCGTGCTTGATGATCGCCACGGCCGGCTGGTCGGCGAAGTCGTTCGCGGCCCGCCAGGCGGCGTCCGCGTCCACGTAGTTGTTGTACGACATCTCCTTGCCGTGCAACTGCTCGGCCTGAGCCAGCCCTGCCGGGGCGTCCGGGTCGACGTAGAGAGCGGCCGGCTGGTGCGGGTTCTCGCCGTACCGCAGCACCGTCGACTTGCGCAGCGCCGAACCGGCGAACGCCGGCCAGGTGTCGTCGGCGGGAGCCAGCTCACGGGCACACCACTGGGCGACCGCCACGTCGTACTCGGCGATGTCGGCGAACGCGCGGGCCGCGAGCGCGCGACGCTGGGCCAGCGTGAAGCCGCCCTCGTCGAGCGCGCCGAGCAGCGCCGGGTAGCCGGCCGGGTCGGTGAGCACGGCGACCGAGGCGTGGTTCTTGGCGGCGGCGCGCACCATTGCCGGGCCGCCGATGTCGATCTGCTCCACGCACTCCTCGACGCCGGCCCCGGAGGCGACGGTCGCCTGGAACGGATAGAGGTTGGAGACCAGCAGGTCGAACGCGGCCACCCCCAGCTCGTCGAGCTGGGCCACGTGGGTGTCCTTGCGCAGGTCGGCGAGCAGGCCCGCGTGCACCTTCGGGTGCAGGGTCTTCACCCGGCCGTCGAGCACCTCGGGGAACCCGGTCACCGTCTCCACCGGCGTCACCGGCACCCCGGCGGCGGCGATGGTGCCCGCCGTGCTGCCGGTGGACACGATCTCCACACCGGCCGCGTGCAGGGCCTGGGCCAGCTCGACCAACCCGGTCTTGTCGTAGACGCTGACCAGCGCCCGCCGAATCGGGCGACGCCCGTCCTGAGTGGGACTCACGGAACCGTGACCTTCCTTCCGGTGATGGTCCAGCCTTCGCGGACCAGCCGACCGACCTGCTCGACGAGCTGGCGGCGCTCGGCTTCCTTGATGCGTTCGGTGAGGGTGTCCACGTCGTCGTCGTCCAGCACCGGCACTGCGACCTGCGCCACGATCGGCCCGGTGTCCATGCCGGCGTCGACGAAGAACAGCGTGGCCCCGGTGAGCTTCACGCCGTAGGCGAGAGCGTCGCGCGGGCCGTGGATGCCGGGAAACGCCGGCAGCAGGGTGTTGTGGGTATTCAGGTAGCGGTCGCCGAAGGCGGCGAGGAAGTGCGGGCCGACCAGCTTGAGGAACCCGGCGGAGATGACCAGGTCCGGTTGGTGCTTGGCGACGTGCGCGGTGAGCGCCCGGTCCCAGTCTTCCCGGCTGTCGTGATCCGGGACCCGCTCGACGAACGTCGGCACCCCGGCGGCCTCGGCCCGGTCCAGGCCCGCGATGCCGTCGCGGTCCGCGCCGACCGCCACCACCTGGGCGCCGTACGCGGGATCGACCGCGGCGTCCAGCAGGGCCTGGAGGTTGCTCCCGGAGCCGGAGACGAGGACGACGATGCGGGCGACGGACGCGGGCTCGGTCACCGCAACACCCTATCGGGCAGGTCACGAACGACCTTCGACCGGGCGGCGCGCCGATTCTGTGCCGGTGCGGACGAGCATCGAACCGGTACGCTGCCGGTCGCTCGGGCTGGACACCGCGCCGGCCCGCACCCCTGTCAGTAATCCGGCACGGCGAGCGTGCCGATCGAATGAGGAGCACCCCCATGCACCCCGGCGCCCACCCCCAGCAGCAGCCGCCGATCAACAACAACATGACGATGTCGATCGTCGCCATCTTCCTGTTCTGGCCCCTGGCCATCCCGGCGATCATCAACGCGTCGAAGGTCAACCCGCTGCTGCAGCAGGGTGACTACGCCGGTGCCCAGGCCGCCGCCGCAGAGTCGCGGAAGTGGTCGAAGTGGGCCCTCATCGTGGGCATCGCGTGGCTTGTCATCGTGTTGCTGTGCTGTGCGTTGGGCGGCCTGGGCGCGATCATGAGTGGGAACAGCAGCACCAACTGACGGATCCAACCAAGGAGTTCTCTCGAATGCAGCCCGGTAATCCCGGTCAGGACCCGTACGGCCAGCAGCCGAACGACCCGTACGGCCAGCAGCCGAACGACCCGACCGCACCCCAGCCGCCGCACGACCCGTACGCCCCGCCGCCGGCCGCCCCGTACGGCCAGCAGCCCACCTCGGGCCAGCCGTACGGCCAGCCCGCTCCGGGGCAGCCCTACGGCCAGCCGCCGCAGGACCCGTACGGCGCGCCGCAGGCCCCGTACGGGCAGCAGCCGCAGGCGCCCTACGGCGCTCCGACGTACCCGAACGCCGGGTACCCGCAGGCCCAGGGGCAGAACAACACCCTCGGTCTGGTGTCGATGATCCTCGGCATCGCGTCGATCCCGCTGGTCTGCTGCGTCTTCCTGGGTATCCCGGTGGGCATCGCCGCCGTGGTGACCGGCTACCTCGCCAAGCAGAAGGTCGCCCAGGGCCAGGCCAGCAACGCGGGCCAGGCCAAGGCCGGTCTGATCTGCGGCGCGGTCGGCGTCGGCCTGGGCATCCTGCTGCTCCTGCTGAACGTCATCGGGAGCTTCAGCCTGCCGACCGAGCCCTGATCGGCAACCCTCTCGTCGGGGCGCTCCGGATCTCCTCCGGGGCGCCCCGCGGCGTTCCCACCCTCGATCCCCCACGCGTTGATCATGAAGTTATCGCCCCGCACCTCGGCGTGTCGTGACAACAGCTTCCTGATCAACCGAAGGTCAGGGGGTGGGGCGGGGGGTGCGGGCCAGTACGCGGGTGGCGGCGGCGCCGAGTAGCGCGCCTACCGCGACGACGCCGGCCGCCACGGCGCCGACCTGCCAGGCCACCGGCCCGAGCTGCGCCAGCCGCCCCGATCCGAGTGGTCCAGCGGAGGCCGCGGCGGCGACGCCGAGCAGCACGCCGGCCACCGGGCCGGCCAACGCGGCCGGCGCCAGCAACTCCGCCCACCGTCGCGGGGCGCGCTCCGGCCCGGCGACGCGGGCCAGCCGGCGGGCGAGCAGCCAGCCGGCGACCATCCCGGCCAGCACCGGCACCGCGAGCAGCAGGGCGCCGAGGCCGTCCACCGGGCCGCGCGGCAGGCCGGCGAGCAGGGGTACGGCCGGCAGCGCGCCGACGGACACCTCGCTGGTACGCACCGCCGTGTCGACGCCGACCGCGAAGCCCGGCCCGAGCAGATAGCTCGTCGACCAGACCGCCGCGTTCGGCGCGTACGCCATGCTGACCAGGGTGATCCCGGCCTGCCCGGCCACGCCGGTCCGGTACGCGCCGATCATGTCCGCCGCGTCGCCGCCACCGGTGGCCACGGCCAGGCCGGCCGCGCCGGCCCCCGCGCCGAGCAGCAGGAGCGCGGCCACCAGGCCGGTGCGGACGCCGTCGCGCAGCGGGCCGGGTATCCGGGCGACGAGCAGCCGGGTCACGGCGGTGATCCGGATCGCGCCGACCAGCGCGCCGAGCGTGCCGACAACCGCGAACGTGGCCGCCGCCCGCACCGGGGACACCTGTGGACCGTGCGCGCCGATCAGCACCGCGGCGAGAGCGCCGAGCAGGGCGTACGCCAGACCGACCGCTCCGGCCGCGATCAGCGCCCGGCGCGGTGAGCGGCTGTCGCGGGCGCCGATCGCGCGACTCACGTGCACGCCGGCCCGGGTGAGTCGCCACAGCGCGAGCACGGTCAGCGCCAGCGGGGCGAGCCCGAACGGGCCCGCCTCGGTGTGCAGCGGGACGCCGTGCCCCACCAGCCAACCGGCCAACGCGGTGCGCAGGGTGCCGCCCAGCGTGGTGGAGTCCGCGCCCAACTGGACCAGGCCGAGCACGATGGCCACCGGCAGGTACGAGGTGAGGGCGGCCCCGCCGGCGGCCACCCCGGCGGCGACGGGCAACGGCGCCCGGCCGCGCGGCGACCCACCGGCGCGGGGCGCGGGCACCCGTCGGCGCGGCGGGGCGCGGTCGACCGGCCGGTCGTCGGCGCGTACGCCGCCGGCACGGCTGGGACGGTCAGGGGTGACGGGGGACATCCGCTCTACTCTGGCACGTCGCGCGGGCTGTGGCAGTCCGTTAACGCGCCCTCAGGGGCGGCGAGTTGGGCGAACCGGGTTCCGGACGGCCCGCGCGGGTCTAGCCTCGGCCCAGAGGGGGGTGGCCGTCGCCGCCATCGGGTCTCATCCGCCGGTCGCGGCCCGGGTCCGCCCGCCGCCCAGGACCGACCGGAGGTAGTCGTGACGACCGCATACCCGCCGCCACCGCCGGCCCGGGGCCGGGACCGCACCACGCTCTGGGGCGTGCTGGGCATCGTCCTCGGCCTGATCTGTTGCGGCATCCTCGGCATCATCTTCGGTTACCTGTCACTGCGGGACGCGCGGCGTAACGGCCAGTCGCCGGTGCTCGGCTACCTCGCCATCGCGTTCGGCGTGATCAACATCATCGGCGGGTCGATCCTGCGTCTCACCGGCAACTACCCGTTCTGGAACAACGACTGAGCCGGCGGTACGACGAAGGGGCCGACCGGTTCCGGTCGACCCCTTCGCTGTTGCCCTGCCGGCTCAGTTGCCGGACATGATCTCCCGCATCAGCTTCGCGGTCTCGGTCGGCGTCTTGCCGACCTTCACCCCGACGGCCTCGAGCGCCGCCTGCTTCGCCTCGGCGGTGCCGGCCGAGCCGGAGATGATCGCGCCGGCGTGGCCCATGGTCTTGCCGGGGGGCGCGGTGAATCCGGCGATGTAGCCCACCACCGGCTTGGTGACGTTGGCCTTGATGAACTCGGCGGCCCGCTCCTCGGCGTCGCCGCCGATCTCACCGATCATCACGATGGCGTCGGTCTCCGGGTCGGCCTCGAACGCCTTGAGGGCGTCGATGTGCGTGGTGCCGATGATCGGGTCGCCACCGATGCCGACGCAGGTGGAGAAGCCGATGTCGCGCAGCTCGTACATCATCTGGTAGGTCAGCGTGCCGCTCTTGCTGACCAGGCCGATCCGGCCGGAGCCGGTGATGTCGGCCGGGATGATGCCGGCGTTGGACGCGCCCGGGGAGGCGATCCCCGGGCAGTTCGGCCCGATGATTCGGGTGCGCTCGCCCTGGGCGAGGTTGTACGCCCAGAACGCGGCGGTGTCGTGCACCGGCACGCCCTCGGTGATCACCACGGCCAGCGGAATCGCGGCGTCGATCGCCTCGACCACGGCGGCCTTGGTGAACTGCGGCGGCACGAAGATGACGGTGACGTCGGCACCGGTCTCGGCCATGGCGTCCGCCACGGACGCGAACACCGGCAGCTCGGTGCCGTCGAAGTCGACCTTCTGGCCCGCCTTGCGCGGGTTGACGCCGCCCACCACGTTGGTGCCGGCGGCGAGCATCCGCCGGGTGTGCTTGGAGCCCTCGGAGCCGGTCATCCCCTGGACGATGACCTTCGATTCCTTGGTCAGCCAGATAGCCATGATCAGACCCCCGCAGCTGCCAGCTCAGCGGCCCGCTCGGCCGCACCGTCCATGGTGTCCACCCGCTGCACGAGCGGGTTGTTCGCGCCGTCCAGGATCGCCCGGCCAGCCTCGGCGTTGTTGCCGTCGAGACGGACGACGAGCGGCTTGGTGACCTTCTCGCCACGCTGCTCGAGCAGGGCCAGCGCCTGGATGATGCCGTTGGCGACCTCGTCGCAGGCGGTGATGCCGCCGAAGACGTTGACGAAGACGCTCTTCACGGCCGGGTCGGAGAGCACGATCTCCAGCCCGTTCGCCATCACCGCGGCGCTCGCGCCACCGCCGATGTCGAGGAAGTTGGCCGGCTTGACGTTGCCGTGCCGCTCACCGGCGTACGCGACCACGTCGAGGGTCGACATGACCAGGCCCGCGCCGTTGCCGATGATGCCGACCTCGCCGTCGAGCTTGACGTAGTTGAGGTCCTTGGCCTTGGCGGCCTGCTCCAACGGGTCCACGCTGGCCTGGTCGACCAGGGCCTCGTGGTCCGGGTGCCGGAACGCGGCGTTCTCGTCCAGGGTGATCTTGGCGTCGAGCAGCAGCAGCCGCCCGTCGCCGTTCTTGGCGAGAGGGTTCACCTCGACCAGGGTGGCGTCCTCGGCGACGAACGCCTGCCACAGGCCGACGGCCACCTCGACGACCTGGTCGGCGACCTCGGCCGGGAAGCCGGCCGCGGTGACGATCTCCCGCGCCTTGGCCTCGTCGACACCGGTGTTGGCGTCGATCGGCGCCTTCACCACGCGGTCCGGGGTCTCGGCGGCGACCTGCTCGATGTCCATACCGCCGGCCACGCTGGCGATGCAGAGGAAGGTGCGGTTCGCCCGGTCGAGCAGGTACGAGAAGTAGTACTCCTCGGCCACGTCCGCCGTCACGGTGATCATGACCTTGTGGACGGTGTGACCCTTGATGTCCATGCCCAGGATGTCGGTGGCCCTGGCCACCGCCTCATCCGGGCCCTCGGCGAGCTTGACGCCACCGGCCTTGCCTCGGCCGCCGACCTTCACCTGCGCCTTGACGACCACTCGACCGCCGAGGCGTTCGGCGATCGCGCGGGCCTCTTCCGGGGTCGTGGCAACGCCGCCGGCCAGCACGGGCAAGCCGTGCCGCTCGAACAGGTCCCGCCCCTGGTACTCGTACAGGTCCACGATTGCGCGTCCCGTCCCGTCTCCGCGGCGCGCCGTCGCGCCGCCACCAGCGTTCAGAAAACAGTTTGACGCCTGTCATCAGTTGAAACAGGCCATTGGCCGCAGCCTAGCGAGGTGGGCACGGCCGGCAACCGAGCGGGTGCGCGGTGTGCCGTAATGCACAGAGGCGGTCGGGACACGACCCGTTCCGACCAGGCCAGGGTCGGTGTCAGCCGTCCGGGCGATGTTGGCAGGGGTGCGTAACCCGGCCGTGGGGTCGTCGTTGAGTCAGGTGTCGGAGCGCTGCACAGCGCGATGACGGGAGACGGCCGATGCCCTGTCGGTCGAGGGGTGGCGGCGGGGCATCGTGCATAGAGGGGCCGGACGTGTGAGGGGTGCGTCCGGCCCCTCCCCCGTGCCCGGATACCGCGCCGCCGCTCAGGAGACCGGCTGCGCCACGTTCTCGCGGACCCACTCGACGATCGCCTGGGTGGTGGCGCCCGGCGTGAAGATCTTCGCGACGCCCAGCTTCTCCAACTCCGGGATGTCGTCGTTCGGGATGATGCCGCCACCGAAGACGACGATGTCCCGCGCGTCGCGCTCGGTGAGCAACTCCAGCACCCGACGGAACAGCGTCATGTGCGCGCCGGAGAGCACGGAGAGTCCGACCGCGTCGGCGTCCTCCTGGATGGCCGTCTCCACGATCTGCTCGGGCGTCTGGTGCAGGCCGGTGTAGACGACCTCCATCCCGGCGTCCCGCAGGGCGCGGGCGACGACCTTCGCGCCGCGGTCGTGGCCGTCCAGACCTGGCTTCGCGACGACGACCCGAATTCGAGAGCTCATCAGCGCACACCTTTCACCGGCTCCACGGCCTTCACCTGAACGAACGGTAACCCGCCCGGCCGGGGCCGGGAAATCCGGGCTGGAAACACGTCCGTCATCCCGGCGACCACGGACGCGCCCGGCGGCAAGCGCCCTCGCCCGGCCGTGGCGTCAAGCCGGACGACTCCGCCGGATCGGTCACGCTCGGCGACGAACGGGTGGTTACGGGGGCACCGTTCGACGGCACGATGCATGACAATCACGGACGCAAACGGACAAGTCGACACGCCAATTCAGCGGTCTGGCTTGTGACTCGCCTGGTGGTTGGCTAACGTGTCCACGGTTGTCATCAGGTCCATGGACGGGTGACGACGCGGTCGGCAGACGTTCATCCGAGCTTCACGGACGTCCACCGGTCGCCTCGGAACCCCGACAACGGAGGGTGTGCGTGCGCCAGCGCCTGTCGTCTGAGCCCGATCGATATCGCGGCCGCCGCCGCGTACCCACCCCCCCGCGTAGCCGTTACGCGGCGGTCGTCACCACCGCGTTCGTCGGCGCGGGCATCGTCGCGCTGGGCGCGTCGGCCCTGCCGGACGCCAAGGACGTCAGCCCGTCGGTGCTCGACGAGCTCAAGCAGGCGTCGGTCACCAGCCAGGACGCCGCAGCCCGCGCGGACAACGCCGAGCGCGCCTCCCGGGACAGCCGCGGCAAGGAAGCGGCCGAGCCCGAGGTCTGGATGCTGCCGCTGCAGGGCTACGACTTCAACTCGCCGTACGGGATGCGGTGGGGCAAGCTGCACACCGGTGTCGACCTGGTCGTCCCCGAGGGCACGCCCTACGTGGCCGTCCACGACGGGCTGGTCACCAAGGCCGGCTGGTTCGGCGGCTACGGCTACGCCGTGATCGTGCAGCACGCCGACGGCAGCGAGGCCATCTACGGCCACTCCTCCGCGCTCAGCGTCAAGGAGGGCCAGCAGGTCAAGGCGGGCGACCAGCTCGGCCTGGTGGGCCAGACCGGTCACGCCTACGGCACCCACCTGCACCTTGAACTCCATGTCAAGGGCGCACCGATCGACCCCGTTCCGTACCTGCAGGAGCGCGGAGTGGACATCAAGCTGCAAGTCGAGGCAATCTACAGCGATGTAGCCGCGTCCTGACGCTGCGTACTGACCGTTGACCGCCCGGATCTGTCGATCCGGGCGGTTCTGCGTGCGCTGATGTTCCCTGGGTCACAGCGTCGACTGTGGCCCAGCACACGGGCCGCATGATCACTTATCCGGACGGAACGCTTCAGGATGCTGCATAACGGGCCGTCCCGGCTGCGGCCGGCGGGCCGGGCGTCCGGTCCCGGCCATCGCCCGACTCGGCCCGGCACCAGTATTTCGAGGTCAAGTGCCCCTCGACTGTGAAGGTCCGCCGTGCAGGAAGACAGCCCCGTCCAGAACGAGAACACCCCCGACACCACCGGTGAGCAGCCTCGGCGTGCCCGCCGGCGGAACCGCCTCATCGTGCTCGGCGCGGCCAGCCTGGTCGCCCTCGGCCTGGGCGGGGTCGCCGTCGCCACCACCGGACCCGACCGGCCCGCGCCCACCGCCGTCTCGCTCGACGCGCGGTCCCGGGCCGAGGCCGCCAGCCGGGCCGACCGTTCGGCCCGCGAGTCGAGCCCGCCCGCCTCCCCGTCGGCCAGCCCGACCGCGAGCCCCTCGGCCGTCGCCGCCAGCCCGTCGCCCACGAAGACGGCCACCGCCAAGCCGAAGCCGAAGCCGAAGAAGACCACCAAGCCGACGGCCGCCTGGGTCGACCCGATGCCCGGGGCCGCGGTCACCTCCTGCTACGGCGAGCGCTGGGGCACCCTGCACGCCGGGATCGACCTGGCGCTGCCCTCGGGCACCCCCATCCGCGCCGCGGCGGCCGGCACTGTCACCCAGGCCGGCGACGCCGCCGACGGGTACGGGAACTCCGTCTTCATCGACCACGGCAACGGCTACCTGACCCACTACGCCCACCAGAGCCGCATCGCGGTCACCGTCGGCCAGAAGGTCAAAGCCGGCCAGGTGATCGGTTACGAGGGCGCCACCGGCGACGCCACCGGCCCACACCTGCACTTCGAGGTGCACCAGGGCATGTGGAACCAGATCGACCCGGCCCCGTTCATGCGCGCCCGAGGCGTGGACCTGGGCTGCTGACCCCGTACCTGCGCCCCGTCCCCGCCCACTCTTTGCCGCGATCTTGCACTTTCGGTGGCGACATAAAGGGCAGAAGCTCTCATGCCGGCAACCGAAAGTGCAAGATCGGCGCGGGAGGGGGCGGCGGGCGGGGCGGGGGGCGGGGGGGCGGGTTAGAGCTTGTCGACCGGGGCGTGGCGCAGGACCAGCCACATGGTCTGGTCGCCGAAGTCGATCTGCGCGCGGGCACCCGGGCCGTGGCCCTCGACGGCCAGCACCCGGCCCAGGCCGTAGCGCTGGTGGTTGACCCGGTCGCCGGCCGCCACCTTCGGCCCCTGCGGCAGCTCGCTGGCCGTGGTCAGGCGACTGCCGTCCACGCCGAGCCGCTGGGCGAGCTGAGCCGCCTTGGGCGTACCCCCGGTGAAGGTGCCGCGCCCGCCGGGCGCGCGGTCCGCGCGGCCACCGACGCCGCCGCCCCCGCCAGCCCACGAGGTGTACGACCCCTCGGTGCGCTCCCAGCGCACCAGCTCCGGCGGCAGCTCCTCCAGGAAGCGTGACGGGGGGTTGTAGGACGGCTGCCCCCACGCCGAACGGGTGACCGCACGGGACAGGTAGAGCCGCTGTCGGGCACGGGTGATCCCCACGTACGCCAGTCGGCGCTCCTCCTCCAACTCGCGGGTGTCGCCCAGCGAGCGCAGGTGCGGGAAGACGCCGTCCTCCAGGCCGGTCAGGAAGACCACCGGAAACTCGAGGCCCTTGGCGGTGTGCAACGTCATCAGGGTGACGACGCCCTGGTGGTCGGGGTCGTCGGAGGGGATCTGGTCGGCGTCGGCCACCAGCGCGACCTGCTCCAGGAACCCGGCCAGGGTGGCCCGCTCCCCGTCCTCGCCCAGGGCCTCGATCCGCTCGGTGTACTCCCGGGCGACGCTGACCAACTCCTGGAGGTTGTCCACCCGACCGGCGTCCTGCGGGTCGAGGCTCTCCTCCAGCTCGGTGAGGTAGCCCGAGCGGGTCAGCAGGGCCTCCAGCACCTCCTCCGGGGTGCCGGTCTCGGCCAGCTCCCGTGCGCCGTCGAGCAGCGCCACGAAGTCGGCGATGCCGTTGGCCGCCCGGGTGGAGATGCCGGGCGCCTCACGGGCCCGGCGCAGCGCCGCGCCGAAGGAGATCCGGTCCCGGCTGGACAGCGCCTCGACGCACGCCTCCGCACGGTCGCCGATGCCCCGGCGTGGGGTGTTCAGCACCCGCCGCAGGCTCACGGTGTCGTCGTCGTTGACCACCGAGCGCAGGTACGCCAGCGCGTCGCGGACCTCCTTGCGCTCGTAGAAGCGCACCCCGCCGACCACCTTGTACGGCAGGCCGGCGCGGATGAACACCTCCTCGAAGACGCGGGACTGGGCGTTGGTGCGGTAGAAGACGGCGACGTCACCGGGGCGGGTCTCGTCGGCGTCGACGAGTCGGTCGATCTCCCGGCCCACCCAGTCGGCCTCGGAGTGCTCGGTGTCCGCCACGTACCCGACGATCCGCTCGCCGTCGCCGGCCTCGCTCCACAGCCGCTTCGGCTTGCGGGACGTGTTGCGGTCGATCACCGCGTTGGCCGCGTTGAGGATGGTCTGCGTGGAGCGGTAGTTCTGTTCCAGCAGGATCGTCCGCGCGTCGCTGAAGTCCCGTTCGAACTCCAGGATGTTGCGGATCGTCGCGCCCCGGAACGCGTAGATCGACTGGTCGGCGTCACCGACCACGCACAGCTCGGCCGGGTCCAGCCCGTCGGTGCCGGAGACCAGCTCCTTGATCAGGACGTACTGGGCGTGGTTGGTGTCCTGGTATTCGTCGACGAGCACGTGCCGGAACCGCCGCCGATAGCTCTCGGCCACGTGCGGGTGGGACTGGAGCAGGTGCACCGTCGTCATGATCAGGTCGTCGAAGTCCAGCGCGTGCGCCTCGCGCAGCCGGCGCTGGTAGAGCGTGTACGCCTCGGCGAGCGCCCGCTCGTTGGGCCCGCTGGCCCGCGCGGCGAACTGCTCCGGGTCGACCAGCTCGTTCTTGAGGTTGGAGACCTGGGCGGCCAGCCCACGCGCCGGGTAGCGCTTCGGGTCGAGATCCAACTCCCGGGTGACCAACTGCATCAGGCGGCGGGAGTCATCCGCGTCGTAGATCGAGAACGTCGATTTGAGGCCGGCGTGCTCGTGCTCGGCGCGCAGGATGCGGACGCACGCGGAGTGGAACGTCGACACCCACATCAGCCGGGCCCGGGGACCGACCAGCGCGGCGACGCGCTCCTTCATCTCGCCCGCCGCCTTGTTGGTGAACGTGATGGCGATGATCTCGCCGGGGTGGACGTCCCGTGCGGCGAGCAGGTAGGCGATCCGGTGGGTGAGCACCCGGGTCTTGCCGGAACCGGCGCCGGCCACGATCAGCAACGGGGAGCCGGCGTGGCTGACCGCGTCGCGCTGCGGCCCGTTCAACCCGTCGAGCAGTTGCCCCGGATCGAGGCGGGCGGCGGCCGGCCCGGGCCGGTGCGGACGGGCCGGCGCGGACTCCGGCGCGGGCGGGGACGCGGGGATGTCGAAGAGAGGATGCATCGCGCGCCAAGTCTATGCCGCCAGCCGGACACTTCCCGACCGGTGCGGGCCCCGTCCGCCAGCCGGGCCCCGCGTCACGAACCGCGTCGAATCCTTGCGCGCCGGCCATCCGCGTGGGCATACTCGACGGCGTGATCGGAGCGCGCTACTACTTTTACTACGGCACCGGGAGTCCGGCTGCCGTAGGTCGCGCCTGATCGATCAGACCTGCGAAAAGCCCCGGGCTCCTGGAGTCCGGGGCTTTTTCGTCCCGGGTTGCGGGCACGGGGCACCAGAGCGCGAGAGGTACCCGATGATGACAGACGTGGTGGAGCAGAACGGCGGCCCGGCACGGCCGGACCCGGCACAGGCCCCGGTCGACGGGAGCGTGCCGGAGGCGGGCCCTCCGATGGAGTCCGGCGAACCGGCCGACGCGCGGACCGGCACGGTGGAGCCGACCGCCGCCGCGCGGATCGTGCAGATCAGGGAGCGGATCGACGAGATCGACCACGCCTTGATCACGCTCTGGCAGGAGCGGGCCGCGCTGTCGCGGGAGGTCGGCGCGACCCGGATGGCCTCCGGCGGCACCCGGCTGGTGCTCTCCCGGGAACGGGACATCCTGGAACGCTTCCGGCTCGCGCTCGGCGCCGACGGTACGCAACTGGCGCTGTTGCTGCTGCGAGCGGGCCGCGGCCCGCTCTGAGGCGCTCAGCGGGCCGGGAAAGACAGAACCGCCTGCCGTCGTCGTGGTGACGTCGGCAGGCGGTTCCGGTGGATCACGCCTCGTGGGTGGCGACGATCTCGCGCCGCTCCGCGAAGTGGCACGCGCTCGGGTGGTCCGAGTCGCGGCGGATCTCCAGCAGCGGGACCTGCTCGGCGCAGACATCCTGCGCCTTCCAGCAGCGGGTCCGGAACCGGCAGCCCGAGGGCGGGCTGATCGGCGACGGCACGTCACCCGTGAGCCGGATGATCGTCTTGTTGTTCCGCTGGGTCGGGTCCGGCACCGGCACCGCCGAGAGCAGCGCCTGGGTGTACGGGTGGGTCGGCCGCTCGTAGATCTCGTCCTCGGTGCCGATCTCGACGATCTTGCCGAGGTACATCACCGCCACGCGGTCCGACAGGTGGCGGACCACCGACAGGTCGTGGGCAATGAAGATGTACGACAGGCCCAGCTCACCCTGCAGCTTCTCCAGCAGGTTCATCACCTGGGCCTGGATGGAGACGTCCAGCGCCGAGACGGGCTCGTCGCAGACGATCACCTCGGGCCGCAGCGCGAGCGCCCGGGCGATGCCGATGCGCTGCCGCTGACCGCCGGAGAACTGGTGCGGGTACCGGTTGATGTGCTCCGGGTTCAGCCCGACCAGGTCGAGCAGCTCGCGGACCTTGGCCCGGCGGCTGCCCCGGGGCGCCACCTCCGGGTGGATCTCGAACGGCTCACCGATCAGGTCGCCGACCGTCATCCGCGGGTTCAGCGAGGTGTACGGGTCCTGCATGACCAGCTGGATCTGCCGACGCAGCCGGCGCAGCGCCCCACCGGAGAGCTTGGAGATGTCCTGGCCCTTGTAGACCACGCTGCCTGCGGTCGGCTTCTCCAGGTTCATCAGAACCCGGGCGAGGGTCGACTTGCCGCAGCCGGACTCGCCGACGACACCGAGCGTCTCGCCGGCCCGAAGACCGAACGAGACCCCGTCGACGGCCTTGACCTGACCGACGGTCTTCTTGAACACCACACCCTGGGTGACGGGGTAGTGCTTGACCAGGTCACGGACCTCGAGGATGTTCTCAGACACGGTTCACCAGCTCCTCGGCGAAGTGGCAGGCGCTGGCCCGGGCGTGGCCCACCTGAAGCAGCGGGGGGACCTTCTCCCGGCACACCGGCTGAGCCATGGGGCAGCGCGGGTTGAACGGGCAGCCCGGCGGGATGTTCATCAGGTTCGGCGGGAGGCCCTTGATCGTCCGGAGCTGCTGCCCCTTCTCGTCGAGACGCGGGATCGAGTCGATCAGACCCATCGTGTACGGGTGCGCCGGCTTGGCGTACAGGTCGTACACGTCGGCTTCCTCGACGATGCGGCCCGCGTACATGACGGCGATCCGGTCCGCGACGTCGGCGACCACGCCGAGGTCGTGGGTGATCAGGATCATGCCCATCTGCCGCTCACGCTGAAGCTCCGCGAGCAGGTCCATGATCTGGGCCTGCACGGTCACGTCGAGCGCGGTGGTCGGCTCGTCGGCGATCAGCACCTCGGGGTCGAGCGCCAGCGACATCGCGATCATCGCGCGCTGCCGCATACCACCGGAGAACTGGTGCGGATAGTTGTTGAACCGGCCCTTAGCGTTCGGGATCTTGACCTGGTCGAGCATTTCGATCGCGCGCTTCTTGGCGTCGGCGCGACCCATGCCCCGCCGGACCCGGAACTGCTCGGCGATCTGGAACCCGACGGTGAAGACCGGGTTCAGGGCGGAGAGCGCGTCCTGGAAGATCATCGCGATGCCCTCGCCGCGGATGCGGCGGCGCTCCTCGCCGGACATGCGGAGCATGTCCTTGCCGTGGAAGCGGACCTGCCCACCGGTGACGAAACCCGGGGGCGTGTCGAGGATGCCCATGATGGTCTGCGCCGTGACGCTCTTGCCGGAGCCGGACTCGCCGAGCACGGCGAGGGTCTCCCCCGCGTCGACGTGGTACGTGACCCCGTTGATGACCTTTGCGACGCCGTCCCGGGTACGGAACTCCACCCGCAGGTCGTCGACCTCGAGCAGCCGGCCGGAGGGACGCCCGGACCCGCCGGATCCCGGCGCGGACTGCTCGGACACGAGAATGTCGGACACTGGATCTCCCCTAGCGGAGTTTCGGATCGAGGGCCTCGCGGACCGCCTCGCCGAGCATCACGAAGCTCAGCACCGCGGCGACGAGGAAGGCGGCGGGGAAGAACACCAGCCCCGGCGCGACCCGGATGAAATCCTTGCCCTCGCTGATCATGATGCCCCAGGACACCACCGGCGACTTCAGGCCGACGCCCAGGAACGAGAGGGTGGCCTCGGCGCCGATGAACGAGCCGACCATGATCGTGCCGTAGACCAGCAGCGGGGCCAGACAGTTCGGCAGCAGGTGCTTGAGGATGATCCGACCGCTACCGGCACCCAGCGCGCGGGCCGCGACGATGTAGTCGGCCTCCCGGGTGGCGAGCACCGAGGAGCGCATCAGCCGCATCACGACCGGCCAGCTCAGCACGATCAGCGAGACGGTCACCAGGCCCATGATCTCGGCCTTGCTGTTGCTGGTGCCCGAGCCGTTGAACGTGGTCAGGATGACGATCGCGCCGAGCACGAACGGAACCCCGAAGAACACGTCGGCGATCCGGCTGAGCAGCGTGTCGACCCAACCACCGAGGTAGCCGGAGATGATGCCCATGGTCCCACCAACCAGCAGGGTGCCGACCACGGAGAGCACGGCGACCACGACGGAGGCGCGGGCACCGTAGATGACCCGGGCGTAGACGTCCCGGCCCTGTAGGTCGTACCCGAACCAGGCGTTCCCGGACGCCTTGTTGAGGCTGCGCGACAGGGAGCCGTTGACCGCGTCGCCCGGGGCGAACAGCGACGGGAAGGCCGCCATCAACAGGAAGATGACGATGAACGTCGCCGAGATCCAGAACAGCGGCTTGCGGCGCAGGTCGCGCCAGGCGTCACCGAGCAGACCGCGCGGCTTCTCGTTGCTCTGGGGCCCCGGGGCGGCCGGGGTGTCCGTCGCCTGCGGGGTGGGGGTGCTGACGATCGATGCGGTGCTTGGGTCACTCATAACGGATCCTCGGGTCCAGGGCGGCGTAGAGCAGGTCGACCAACAGGTTCATCAACAGATAGACGACCACCAGTACGACCACGATGCCGACCACCGTAGCGCTCTCCTTGGTGATGATCGCGCGGTAGACCTCGCGGCCGATTCCGTTGATGCCGAAGATGCCCTCGGTGACGATCGCGCCGCCCATCAGCGCGCCAAGGTCGGTGCCGAGCAGGGTGACCACCGGAATGAGCGAGTTGCGCAGCAGGTGCACACCCACGACCCGGCGCATCGGCAGGCCCTTGGCGATGGCGGTGCGCACGTAGTCCGCTCGGCGGTTCTCCGCGATGCTCGTGCGGGCCACCCGGGCGATGTACGCCACCGACGCGCTACCGAGCACGAAGCCCGGGACGATCAGTTCGGACAGCCGCATCTCCGACGAGACGGTCGGCTTGACGAGGCCCCACTGCACGCCCAGCAGCCACTGCAGCACGAAGCCGACGACGAACACCGGCAGCGCGAGCAGGAAGAGGGTCGAGACCAGGACCAGGTTGTCCAGGAAGCCGTTGCGGCGCAGACCGGTCAGGATGCCGGCGCCGAGGCCGACGATGGCCTCGATGGCGAGCGCGACCAGGGCCAGCTTCAGCGTGTTGGGGTACGCCGTGGCGATGATGTCGCCGATTTCGCGCTGCGAGAACGTCTGCCCGAAGTCGCCCTGAAGGAGGTTCTTCATGTAGTTGCCGTACTGCACGAAGACGTTCTGGTCCAGGTGGTACTTCTCGGTCATGTACGCGATGTACTGATCCGGGCAGCGGCGCTCGCCGCACTTGCCGGCGAACGGGTCGCCCGGGACCGACCAGACGAGCCAGTAGATCAGGAAAGTCGAGCCGATGAAGACCGGCACGAGTTGGAGCAGCCGTCTCAACAGATAACGGCCCATGGGGTGGTCCTCCAGACAGGGGGCGCGTCGGACGGCCGACACGGTGGCGACAACGTGGCGAGTGGCATGTTGTAGCACCCACTCGCGGAACGGCCCCGGGTCGGGCTCACCGGATGTGGCGAGCCCGACCCGGGGTCAGACCGTACGGATCAGAGCTCGACCGAGGTGATGTCGAGTTCGCCGACGTTGTTCAGCTCGAGCTTCTTGATCTTCTCCGAGTGGCCGGACTGCTGGCCGTAGAAGTAGATCGGGATGCTCGGGACGTCCTGGTCGACAACCTCGACGGCCTTGGCGAACGCCTCGTGCGAGGCCTCCAGGCTCGGCGCGGCGCTGGCCTGCTTGGCCAGGGTGTCGACCTGCGGGTTGCTGTACAGACCGTCGTTGGAGGAGCCACCCTTGACGTAGAGCGGGTTGACCCAGTTCTCCACGTCCGGGTAGTCCTGCTGCCAGGCGGCACGGTACGGGCCGTTCATCTTGTGCGCGTTGATGTTCTGCCGGAAGACCGCGAAGGTCGGGACGCCCTCGGCGCGGGCCTCGATGCCGAGGTTGGTCTTGACCTGCTGCGCAACGGCGTCCATCCAGTCCTTGTGGCTGGAGTCGGCGTTGTAGTAGAACACCATCTCACCGGTGAAGCCGCCGGCCTCGGTCAGCAGCTGCTTGGCCGTGGTCGGGTCGAACTTGCAGGCGGTGCAGTTGCCCGGCTTGGCGCCCGGGGTCAGCGGGTTCGCCCAGCTGTCGGCCGGCTTGCGGGTACCGAAGAAGATCTTGTCCGAGATCTCCTGCCGGTTGATCGACAGCGAGACCGCGCGACGCAGCTTCGGGTTCTGGAAGCGCTTGTCGTAGATCGGGAACGCGATGAACGCGGTCGACGGGGTGACCGTGTTCAGGCCCCGCTCGCCGAGGTCGGCCTTCCACTTGTCGCCGGCGAGCGCCGAGGTGGGGACAACCTCCATGAAGTCGAGGTTGTTGCTCAGCAGGTCGGCGTACGCGGCCGTCTCGTCCTGGTAGAGCTTGACGTCGACGTCCTTGATCTTCATCTTGTCACGCAGGTTGTAGTCGTCGAAGCGCGTGAGCTTGATGACGACGTTGTCCTGCCACGAGACGAACTTCACCGGGCCGTTGCCGATCGGCTTCTTACCGAAGTCCTCGGGCTTCATGGTGAAGAACGCGTCCGGCAGCGGCATGAAGGCGCTGTAGCCGAGCTTGGTCGGGAAGACCGCGGTCGGCGCGGCGAGGGTGACCTCGAAGGTCTGGTCGTCGACGACCTTCAGGCCGGAGAGCTCCTTGGCCGACGGGGTCGGGGCCTTCTGCGGGCCGTCCGCGCCGTCCGGGTCCTCGGTGTAGGTCTTGTCGAAGCCCTCGATGTCCGAGAAGAAGGAGCCGTTCTGCGCGCCGTTCGGCGAGTACGCGGCCCAGTTCCAGGCGTCGACGAAGTTCTTCGCCTTCACCTCGGTACCGTCGTGGAACTTGGTACCCTTCTTGATCTTGATCGTGAAGACCTTGGAGTCCTTGGTGTCGATGGACTCGGCCAGCGCGTTGCGCGGGGCCCCACCGTCGTTCGGGTACTCAACCAGGCCGGTGAACAGCCAGTCGATGACCTTGCCACCGCCGGTCTCCGTGGTGTTCGACGGAACCAGCGGGTTCTCCGGCTGGACGCCGTGGATGACGATGGCGCCGTCCTTGCTGGCGGCGGCGTCGCCGTCGCCGTCACCGCTCGAGCAACCGCTCGCGACAAGCGCGGCAGCCGCGCTGAGCGCGATCGCGCTCGTCGCCCGCTTCGAGACTCTCATTCCGAGGGGCCTCCTCTTTCTAACCTGGTCCGTCGTGGGTTTCACGCACGTTTGGGGGTGACACCGCCCGGCTACCTCGGGGCGGAGGTCGCCGGGACCACAGGGAAGTTTGGAGACACCCCTGATGTTCCGATCCGCCGGGCTCCCCACCCGACGGGGCACGACGCTACGCAGGCGTCGCGACCACGAACCCGCCGGGAAGCAGCGGAGATCATGGTCGTGGGCCGTACGGAGTGCCACACACCGAGGGTGAGGTGCTGCCACTGTGACACCCACCGGCCTCTTCCGTGAAGGTGCCGTTATCAAGCCGTTAGTTGCCCGCCACGTAGCCGATACTTGAAAAATGATCATAAAACGGTCGGTGTGTAGCTCCCCGGCTGCAACGCTCCGACCTGCCAGGAGACCCGTGCGGCGCTCAGATCCCGGCCTTTGTGAGTCACCCCGCACCCGGGGCCGTCGATCGGTGACCGCTCGCGCACTCAGTGTTCTTTACCCGTCCGGATGATGTCCTCGTCCGCTACACGGGCACCAGCACCGACTGGGTGGACGAGGGCGCCGCGGACGGACTTCTGCGCACCACCGACGGCCGAGATGACATCGGCCCCGGCACCGCTCGCGCGGTTCCGGGGCCGATGGTGCGGCGAAATGGATCAGGCGGTGAAGCGGACCTTACGGCGACGCACCACCAGGACGGCCACCGCGCCCGCGGCGAGCAGCAGCAGACCCGCGGTCGCCGCAGCCGCGATCGGCGAACCGGTCAGCGGCAGGCCGCCACCGTTGCTCGCCGGCGAGGTGGACGGGGCCGGGCTGGCCGGCTGCGCCGAGTCCGACGGCGTGGCCGACGGGGTGGTCGGCGACGGCGACGCGCTCGGGGTCGCCGACGGGGTGGCCGGCGGCGTCGTGGGGACGGCCGTGAAGGTGGCCGCCGCCTGGGCGGTGACCGTCGCGCCGGTGCTGCCACCGAGGATCAGCTTCTGCGCCTTCTTGGGGCCGGTGAACAGGAACACCCGGCCGAAGGAGACCGAGTCCTGCGCGGTCAGGGTCACGTTGACCGTGCCGGCGGCCTCGGCGGCGAGCCAGAACTGCCCGCCGTTGGTGGTCGTGGTGACCGGCTTGCCCTCGGCGTCGACGGCGGTGCCGCCGGTGGCCGCGACGGTGATGGCGCCCGCCGGGCCCTTCACCGTGAACGGACCGGCCTTGCCGCCGACCGTCGCGGTGGCGCTGGCCGGGTCGACGGACAGCTCGGCACGCGGCTCCGGCTGGTCGGTGGCGTTCTTGACGAGGTAGTCACGAACCTTCGTGATCACCTCGTACTGGTTGCGCGGCTGCAGGTCCTTCTCCCAGGCGCCCAGCTCGATGCCGTCGCTGAAGTGCCAGATGGCGGTCTGGGTGCCGAAGTAGAGGAGGTTGTCGAGCTGCTTCTTGCCGATCTTGGTGTCCACGCCGGCGGCGGCGAGGAGCTTGGTCGAGTCGGCGTTCGGGTAACCGTGGGTGAGCACCCACTGCACCTTGCCGAGGTTCTTCACCTGGGACTCGTCCCAGGTGCCCTCCTCGTACTTGCCGTCGAGCTTCACGCTGGTGCGGTAGTCGATGCAGAAAGCCGGCACCAGCTTGCCGTCGATCTTCAGGGCGAGCGCGGACGTGGTGCGCGTCTTGCCGTCGAGCTTGAGGGTGACCTCGCTGCCGTCGACTGCCTTGGCCACACCGGTGGCCGGAGCGGCGGCGGCGACGCCTGCCACGCCGAACGCCAGGGCGCTGCCGGCGACAGCGGCCAGGGCGACCCGCGCCCAGCGTTGTCCTCGTTGTCCGAACATCAGAAGTGGTACCTCTCCCCCAGGGGTGACCCGCGATCCGCGGGCACGCGCGTGAGCCGTCGTTTCCGCGGGATGCGACACCCACGCGCGGAAACGGGACCGGGGCAGTATGGAACCACGGTTGATCTTTTGTCAGCCCCGCCCGGCGGCATCCGTGGCATGTGTCCGAATTGCCGGGGCGGAGGAATTAATCACACGAGCCGGCGGTCCGCCGCCCAGCGGGAAAGCTCGTACCGGTTGGACATCTGGAGCTTGCGCAGCACGTTCGACACGTGCGTCTCCACCGTCTTGATGGAGATGAACAATTCCTTGGCGATCTCCTTGTACGCGTACCCCCGGGCGAGCAGGCGCAGCACCTCCCGCTCACGGTTGGTGAGCTGGTCCAGCTCCGGGTCGGCGACCGGCGCGTCCGGCCGCGCCGCGAACGCGTCCAGCACGAACCCGGCCAGCCGAGGGCTGAACACGGCGTCACCGTCGGCCACCCGGCGGATCGCGGCGGCCAACTCGTCCGGCGAGATGGTCTTGGTGACGTACCCCCGCGCGCCGGCCCGGATCAGCCCGATCACGTCCTCGGCCGCGTCGGAGACGCTCAGGGCCAGGAACTTGACCTGCGGGTGACTGCGCCGCATCGCCTCCAGCACCGCGCGGCCGCCACCGTCGGGCATGTGCACGTCGAGCAGCACCACGTCGGGCACCGTGACGGCGATCCGGGCCACCGCCTCGGCCACCGTGCTCGCCTCGCCCACCACCTCGACGTGGGCGCCCAGCTCGGCACGTACCCCGGCGCGGAACATCGCGTGGTCGTCCACCAGGAAGACCCGCAGGCGTTCCGGGCGGCTCTGAACCGGGTGCTCCGTCGGCTGCTCGGCCATGGTCATTTGTTCCTCTCCGCCGCGGACGAGTCCCGGGAGATCGGCAGGATCAACCGGACCTCAGTCCCCTCCCCCGGGCCGGACCGGATCTCGGCCCGTCCGCCGTGCCGCTTCATCCGTCCGATGATCGAACCGCGTACGCCGTGCCGGTGGTCCTCCACCGTATCCGGATCGAAGCCCTTGCCCCGGTCCCGGACGAAGACACTTACCTGTTCCGGTTCCACCTCGGCGTAGAGCGACACGGTCTGCACGCCGGCGTGCCGTGCGGCGTTCACCAGCGCCTCCCGGGCGGCGGCGACCAGCGCGCCGACCTTCTCGTCGGTCTCGCGGTCACCCACCACCACCGCCTCCACGGTGATCGCGAACGTGTCCTCGACCTCGGCGGCAGCCTGCTCCAGGGCGGCCGCGAAGCGCTCGTTCGGCGAGGCCGTGGGCTTGTAGAGCCAGTTGCGCAGCGAGCGTTCCTGCCCCCGCGCCAACCGCTGCACCGTCTTGACGTCGCCCGCGTTGCGCTGGATCAGCGCCAGGGTGTGCAGCACCTGGTCGTGCACCATCGCGGCCAGCTCGGCCCGCTCCTGCTCCCGGATGCGACCCTCACGCTCCGCGCGGAGCTGGTTGTACGTCCGCCAGAGCACCGGGGCGGCGACCACGCCGACCCCGGCCAACCCGACCAGCGCGAAGATCACCCCGTTGATCACCGCGTCGAAGTTCTGTGCCGGCGAGTAGACCGCCGCGACACCGATGATGCCGACCGCGACCAGTACCCCGCCGCCGATGAACCGGAGCACGAAGGCCCGCCGGTCGCTCTCCTCGACGACCGCCCCGAGCCACGGGACCGGCATCGTCTCGCCCCAGCGCCGCCGCCGCTCGGGCGCCGACTGGTGCCAGATCACGCCCGCGCCGACCGCGATGATGGCGACCAGCCAGCCGGCGGTGCCCGCCGCGCCGACCGAGTCGAAGACCATCACCTGGATCAACAGGACGCCGAGCCCGATCGCGACGAACGGCAGGAGCTGGGCCACGTCCCGCCGGGGCGGCACGGCGGTGTCACCGGGCCGCAGCGGCACCACCGCCCAGAACGCCGCGTACAGCAGCAGGCCGAGCCCACTGAGCCCGAGCAGCACCATGAACGCGACGCGCACGCGCAGCACCGAGATGCCGAGGTGGTCGGCGATACCGGCGGCGACGCCGGCGGCCATCCGATGCTCGGGGGCCCGGTACAGGCGCGGAGGCGGGGTCACGGTGCTGATCACAGGCTCCCTGGTCACGGTGGTGGGCTGGGTGCGGGTCGGTGAGTTCGATCGTCACACGCTGCGGCGTCCCACGACCACGGGGACGCCCCCGACATTCCGGCCTCGGAGATCTCAGGGTGGTGTCAGGGTCGGGTCCTGAGGTCGTTCGGGCGAGGTGGGCCGCAGGATCGAGGCATGACCGAGGAAGCTGCCCCGCCGCCCCGCCCCGGGCCGGCACAGTCGGGCGGTTCAGTACCGCCCGCACCGCCCACGACTCCCGCCGGCTGGGCCGAGCCGACCACGTTCGGCCCACCCGCCACACCGCCGACCGACGCCCAGCACGAGCCGCCGGGTGCCGGCTACGCCCCGGGTGCCGGCTACGCGCCGGGCGCCGGCTACGCGGCCGGCACGGGCTACGGGCCCGGCGGGGGTACGACCGGCACGGGCTACGGGCCCGGCGGTGGCGCGGGTACGCCTGGAGGGCCCGGCACGGCCGGACCGTCCGGGGGCCCGCTGGGCGGCACCGGCTTCACCTCGCGGTACGGGCTGGTCCGGCCCCGCGACGGCCGATACCTCGCCGGGGTCTGCGCGGCGATCGGACGAGCCACCAACACCGACCCGGTGCTGTGGCGGGTGCTCCTCGCCGTGCTCGGGTTCTTCGGCGGCATCGGCATCCTGGTGTACGTCGCCGCCTGGCTGATCATCCCCAACGAGGGCGACACGGCCTCTCCGGTGGAGTCCATGCTGGGGCGGGGCCGTTCCAGCATGTCCCCGGTAACCGTGATCATCCTGGGCATCCTGGTGGCCGCGAGCTTCGGCTACATCGTCACCGATGCCTTCCGCGCGGTCCTGCTCGGCGCGGCCATCCTGATCGGCGGCGCGTTGCTCCTCAACCGGGACAACCGTGGGCCACAGCCCTCGGGTGGACCGGTGCCGCCCGCCCCGGCGGGCACGCCACCCGGGCCGGTTCCGCCGGTCGCCTGGCCCGCTCCCGCGTACGGCACGGTGCCGCCCGGCGGTCCGCTGGCGACCGCGCCGCTGGCGGGTGACACCCTGCCGTACGCCACCGCGCCGCAGAGCGCGTACCCGCCTGTCCAGGGTGGTCAGCCGCCCGCGACGGCGCGGCCGCCCGTCGGCGCGCAGCCGGCATCCCCGGCGACGATGGTGTCCGGGGCAGGTCCGGTGTCCGCGCAGCCGGCCGCCGCGACGGCCACGTCGCAGGGCACCGGTTGGCCGGCCGCCTCTCCCGGTTGGCCGGGCGGCGACTCGCCCACCAGCGGCTGGCCGTCGGCGCCGGTGACCGCCGTACCCGCCGCCGGCCCGTCCACCCTCCCCGGGGCGACGACGCCGGGCGGATACCGCCCTCCGTTCGCTCCACACGGCCCGTACGCGGCACCGGCGCCGGTCGCGTACCCCCCGCCCAAGCCACCGAAGCCACCGAAGCGGCCCCGGGAGCGTTCGCCGCTCGGTCCGGTGACCTTCTCGCTGATCTTCCTGGCGCTCGGCGTGGTCGCCCTGCTCGACCTGTTGGACGTCTTCGACGTCGGCGCCTCGGCGTACTTCGCGGCCGCGTTGGCCACCATCGGACTGGGACTGCTCGTCGGCACCTGGTTCGGCCGGGCGCGCTGGTTGATCGCGCTGGGGCTGGTGACGGCCGCCGCGTTGGGCACGGCGACCGTCGCCGAGTCCTACGACCGGATCCGGGGCGTGGACGGCGCGGTCACCTGGGCGCCCACCGACTACCGCGACCTCGCCGACCGGTACGAGAACAGTTTCGGTGACGCCGTCCTCGACCTGCGCGGCATCGACTTCACGAAGCAGGACACCCAGGTGACCGTGGCGATCAACTTCGGTCAGGCGACCGTGGTCGTACCGCCCAACGTGGACGTCACCACGGTGGCCGACGTCAACGCCGGCGACGCCACCGTCTTCGGCAACCGATCCGGCGGAATCGACGGCCGGCTGCGGGAGTCCACCGACCTGGGCGCGGACGGCCCCGGCGGCGGGAAGCTGCGGCTGTACATCCACGTCAATGCCGGCAACCTGGAGGTGACCCGGTGAAGGCTCACCGTACGGACCTGCTCTCGTTCGCCTTCGGGCTGGTGTTCCTGGCGCTGTCAGCCTGGTGGCTGCTCGCCCAACTGCTCGGGCTCGCGCTGCCGCCGGTCGGCTGGTTCCTGGCCGGCGCGCTGATCCTGATCGGAGTCTTCGGTCTGGTCGGCGCGCTGCGCTCCGGCCGGTCCGGCCGCCCGGAGCCGATCGAGACCACCGGACCGGGTGCGACGGCCTCCGCTGCGACGGGCGCGGGCGCGCCCGCGCCCGTCGCAGCCGAGCAGGGCACACCGCGGACCGCCTCGTTCGAGCCGACCGGGTACGAGCCGCCCGCGCCGACCATGTTCGAGTCCATGCCCGACCCTGCGCCCACGGCGGAGCTACGCACGCCGGAGCCACCCACGGCCGAACTGCGCACACCGGAGCCGCCCACGGCCGAGCTGAGCACGGCGGAGCCGCCCACGGCCGAGCTGAGCACGGCGGACGCGGCGACGGCCGGCATGGTCCATCCCGCCTGGCTGGCGCACGCCCCGGCCGAGCCGGAGACCTCGCCGGCCACGGCGCAGGCCGCCGAACCGACCCGGGTCGACCACCCGCTCACCCCGGTCGGCGAGACCCGGGCGGCCGATCCGTCGGCCGAAAAGTCGGCCGAGACGTCGGCCGAGACGTCGGCCGGCGACAAGGATCCGGCGGCCAGCGACGGCCCCGCCACCGGCGACGATCCGGCGGGCGCTGACGAGCGGGCGGGGCGGCGAGAGGATTCCTGACCCCGGCGGTCGCCCCGGGCCGGAGGGCTCGCCGCTGCGGCCGGGGCGGACAGGCGCATATGCTGGCCGGTGGAGATCTCGCCTCCGCCGGCCGGCCCGTCCCGCCATGGCGCCCCCGCCGCGATTCCCGTCTCTACCCCGTCAGGAGCCCGCCCGTCATGACGCAGTCCCCCGCCGTGCGTACCACCGGCCGGTCCGGTCCGGTCCGCATCGGCGAGCGAGCCGCCCGTACGCTCGTCTCCGAGCTGGCCCGGATGAACGACCCGAAGGCCGCCCTGCTGGTCGGCGTGAGCCCGGAGTCCGCGGTGCTGGCCGCGGCGATCGAGGCGCTGCTCCCCGGCGACCGGCTCACCGTGGTGCCCGCCGAGTCGTCCACCGCCGCCGCGCTCCGTGAGCACGTCACCGCCCAGGGCCGGTGGGTCGCCGACCGGGTACACGTGATCGACGCGCTCTCCGACGCCGAGCCCGCGGCGGTGGTCGTCGCCGGTGAGGCGTTCGTCGGCACCGCCGAGGAGGCCCGTCACGACATCCAGGGGTTGTCGAAGTACCTCGCCGACGGCGCGGTGCTGACCGTCGCCACCACCGCGACGCCGGGCCGGACCACCGGCGCGGCCGGCGAGCTGGGCCGCCAGGACGCCCTGTACGGCGTCGGCAGCGACCTGGTGCTGCGCAACTCGCCGCCGATACGGGTCCACCGACTGCGGTTCACGCCGGCCAGTCCGGCGGCGGCCGACCGGCTGGCCCCGGCGTACCGGCCGTCCAGCGTGCCGCTGACCAGGGGCATGCACATCGACTCCAACGGGGTGGCGGCGGCGGGCATCACGCTGGGTCTGGCGGCGCTGGCCCGGGTGGCGCGTCCGTCGTCCAAGCTGTGGCTGCTGCCGGCGCTGGCGGCCGGCCCGGTCGCCGCGTTCTTCCGGGATCCGCAGCGGGACGTGCCGGAGGACCCGAACGCCGTGGTCGCCAGCGCGGACGGCAAGGTCCTGTCGGTGCAGCGGCTGCACGACGAGCGGTTCGGTGACGGCGAGTGGCTGCGCGTCGCGGTCTTCCTGTCCGTGCTGGACGTGCACGTCAACCGGGCCCCGGTCGCCGGCAAGGTGGTGGACTACTTCGTCGCCGACGGTGGTTTCGTCAACGCGATGAAGCCGGACGCCGAGCACAACGTCGCCGCGTACACGGTGCTGGACACCAGCCGTGGCACGGTGGTGGTCGCGCAGCGGACCGGTCTGATCGCCCGCCGCATCGTGCAGCGCGCGCCGATCGGCGCGCTGCTGGCCAAGGGCGAGCGGTTCGGGCTCATCCGGTTCGGCTCGCGGACCGACGTCTACCTGCCGGCCGACGCCGCGGAACCGCTGGTGGGGCCGGGCGACAAGGTCGTCGGCGGCGCCACGGTGATCGCCCGCTGGCGCTGAGACGAAGAACGGGGCGCCGCTGTCCGCGGCGCCCCGTTCTCGTACGTCGGGTCAGGCGGTACGACGCTGGCGCAGCCAGAGCACCGGCCCGCTGATCAGGTAACCGACCACGATCAGGGCGAACGTGAGCCGGATGTCGACGAGCGCGCCGAGCACCGGGGCGAGCCAGAGCCACGGCGGCAGCTTCACCAGGCGCGCGAGCTTGGCGTACGGGAAGCTGGACACCATCGCGAAGGCGAGCAGCGCCACGCCGGCCACGAGCACGAAGCCGGGCACCGGCAGACCGATCGCCACGGTCACGGCGAGCACGGCGGCGGCCATGGTGGTGGGGACACCGCAGAAGAAGCGGCCGTCCTTCGGTGAGACGTTGAAGCGGGCCAGCCGGATCGCCGCGCACGCCGCGACCAGCGCACAGGCGACCGCAGCCGCGGCCGTCGACACGGAGCCGGCGAGCGACGCGTAGACCACCACCGGCGCGGCGAGGCCGAACGAGCACATGTCGGCGAGCGAGTCCATCTGAGCGCCGAACGGGCTGGCGACGCCGAGCCGACGCGCCAACGCACCGTCCAGGCCGTCGAAGATGACGCAGGCGATCAGGCAGAGGGCGGCGATGCGCACCTCGCCCTGCATGGCCAGGAAGATCGCCAGCATGCCGAGCATCAGGCTGGCCAGGGTGCAGGCGTTGACCAGGGCGAACTTCATCCGGCGGGCCATCGTGCGCTCGCCGGGGAGCAGGGGGATCGACCCGGCGGTGGCCTCGTCGGTGTGCGCCATCGGCAGCGCCGGGCTGACCGGCATGACCGCTTCGATGCCGGCGCGGCTGACGCCGGCAGGCCGGCTGAGCCGGTCCAGGCCGTAGCGACGGCGCTGGCGGTCGGCGTACCGGTGCTCGGGCAGTGTCAGGTCGGTGGTCCGCAGGTCACCGTCACGGCGGCCCACCCGGACCAGCAACACCTGGCGGGCGAACGTGCTGCTGCGGCGCAACTGGCCCGCCCAGCGACGCCCTGCGGGGCGCGGACTGTCAGTCGTACGACGCCGGCGCCAAAGGGCTCTCGGCACGTTTCCTCCATCACCGGATCGGCTTGCCGCCCTCGGGGGGCGGGTGTCCGGCTGTCTCGTGCCGGACCTTACGTGGCCCGGCAGCCGTTTTGGCGGAGTACACCATCGCACAGGGGAACGGGGCTTGGCGATAGCTGCCGGCGGTACTCATCTGGTACAAACCACGCGAACCGCTTGTTATTCCCCATCCCGGGCTTCATCGCCCGTTTCCTCCACCATTCCCGCCTCTGACTCTACCGGAGGGTAGCCAACTCGGCTCGCTGAGCCGAGTGCTATGCGGCCAGCTGTCCGATTGCCGAGGCAGCGATGCCGGTCAGCGGCAGCTCAGCGGTCTGCGCGACGGTGAACCAGCCCGCCCGCGCGGTCGAGCCACCGGCGGACTCGGTCACCACGGCGTCGGTGGGGGCGTCCACCAGCACCCGGTAGACCACCCGGACGCCGTGCCAGTCCAACGGACGACCCTCCGGGCCGAGCGCGGCCGGGTTGTGCAGGTTGTCCACGCCGAGCAGCTCCACCACGCGGCCCACCTGACCGCCCTCCTCCACCAGTTCCCGGAGCAGCCCGGTGGTCGGCTGCTCACCGTGATCGGTGCCGCCGCCGGGTAGGTGCCACTTGCCGGCACCGGGGTAGCCGTCGGCGATCTGGGTCAGCAGGATCCGCCCCGCCGGGTCGGTGACCAGCCCGTACGCCCCGAAGCGCAGCCGGCGATCCGGATGCGACGGCGCGGGCGGCTCGGCGGACGGGTACGCGTCGACCGGAAGCGTAACGGCGGGCAGGCCGAGCAGTTCGGCGCTGAACGGCGTCAACGGCAGCTCGGCCACGGCCCCGGGGTCGACCCAACGGGTCTCCACGCCACCGCCGGTGACCTCCGGCACACCGTCAGGTACGGCGAGGTCGAACAGCAAGCGGTCGGTGTGCACCGACGTACCGCCACCCGCGTCGGCGTTCACGTCCGCGACGACGGCCCGCAACCGACCCACCGACGCGCTCGAACCGGTCTGCTCGGTGAACGCGCGCACCACGGCCCGCTCCGGGTGCTCCGCGTGCGCGACAAGCCCTCCCGGCAGCGACCAGGCCCGCGCCCCGCTATCCCGGACAACCAGAAACCGCCCCAGATCCCCCAACAGACCATAGGAACCAACCCGCCGCACCGACTCCACCCCGCCCACGCCCCTACCCCCGTCCCCAGCAGCACCCGGTGATCATGAAGTTATCGCCGTCCATCTCGGCGTGTCCTGACAATAACTTCATGATCACCGCGAGGCCGGAGGGCGGGGGCCAGGGTGGGGGTGGGGGGTCAGGTTAGTTGGGCTGCTTGGACTGCCTCGGCTGTCACCTCGGTCAGACGGTCGGTGGGCAGGGCGCCCAACTCCTCGCGGGCGAACCAACGGGCCTCGCAGGTGGAGCCGCCGACGTCGCCGATGATCAGCGGGTTGGGCTGGTCGACCACCACGCGGTAGAAGGCGCGTACGCCGTGCCAGTCGATCGGATAACCCTCCGGACCGAGCGAGGCGGCGTCGCGGTGGCTCGCCACACCGAGCAGCTCGACGAGGCGGCCGGCCTGGCCGGTCTCCTCGACCAGCTCCCGGATGAGCGCCGCGCCGGGCTGCTCGCCGTAGTCGGTGCCGCCGCCGGGCAGGTGCCAGCAGCCGGCGCCCGGGTAGCCGTCGGAGATGCGGGTGAGCAGCACCCGCCCGGCCGGGTCGGTGCACACCGCGTACGCGGCGAAGCGCTGCGCCCGGTGCAGCCCGTCCGGGCCGGGGACCGCGTAGAAGGAGGGGAACTCGGGGGCCTCCTCGGGCACCACGTCGGCCGAGGAGGCGGGGAGGCCGAGAGTGCGGGCGGTGAAGGAGCGCAGCGGCAACTGACGCGCCTCGTCAAGCGTGTACCACCGGGCCAGGTCGGTGGGACGCTCGCCGGCCCGGTCGGCCAGCGTGCCGCCGCGCACCGCCACCCGGTAGATCAGGCGATCGGTGTGGATGGTGATGCCGCGTTCGGGCAACGCCCGCATGTCGGCGAGCACGTCGGCCAGGCCGGAGACGGCGACCGAGAGGCCCGTCTCGGCGGCGGTCTCGCGGACCACCGTGTGATGGGGGTCCTCGCCGTGGTCGACCGCCCCTCCGGGCAGCGACCAGGTGCCGGGGGTGCCGGAGCGCTCCGATGCGCGGACCAGCAACACTCGGCCGTCTGAATCAGCACAAACTGCGTATGCCGCGATCCTGCGGAGCGGCTCCAGCATGGTGGTCACGGGTCCAAATTCTCCCCGGGCCGCGTTACCGGAACGGAAAAGAGTCGGATTCCTGACTTCTCGCTTCCCGCTCAGGGATCGATCAGGGTAGGGATCCGGGCGGTCACCGAGGGCAGGCCGGGCGTCGACGAGGACCGTGGAGGCATGACACCTACCGCCGCTCCCCAGGCCCCGTACAAGCAGCTCCGGCGACCCACCACCGACCGCATGGTGGCGGGGGTCGCCAGTGGCCTCGGCCGCTACTTCGACGTCGACCCCACCCTGATCCGCGTGGCCTTCGCGGTCACCGGCCTGCTCACCGGCGGGGTCGCGCTGCTCGCGTACCCGATCATGTGGTTCCTGATGCCCGAGGAGCCCACCGGCGCGCCCGCCTGGCCGCACCCGGCGGGCGTCGCGCCGACCGCCGGGTCCGCGCCGGGCGGTCCACCGCCGGGGTACGCCCCGACGCCGCCCTACCCGCCGACGACCCCGCCGGCCGCGTGAGGCCCACTCACTCCCACTCGATGGTGCCCGGCGGCTTGCTGGTCACGTCCAGCACCACGCGGTTGACCTCGGCGACCTCGTTGGTGATCCGGGTGGAGATCCGGGCGACGACCTCGTAGGGCAGCCGGGACCAGTCGGCGGTCATCGCGTCCTCGCTGGAGACCGGGCGCAGCACCACGGGATGCCCGTAGCTGCGCCCGTCACCCTGCACCCCGACGCTGCGCACGTCGGCGAGCAGCACCACGGGGAACTGCCAGACGCCCCGGTCCAGGCCGGCGGCGGTCAGCTCCGCACGGGCGATCAGGTCGGCCTGACGCAGCAGGTCGAGGCGCTCCCGGTCGACGGCGCCGATGATCCGGATGGCCAGACCAGGGCCGGGGAACGGGTGCCGCCAGACCATCGCCTCGGGCAGGCCGAGCTGGAGGCCGAGCGCCCGGACCTCGTCCTTGAAGAGCGTGCGCAGCGGCTCGACGAGCGCGAACTTCAGGTCCTCCGGCAGGCCGCCGACGTTGTGGTGACTCTTGATGTTGGCGGTGCCGGTGCCGCCGCCGGACTCGACCACGTCCGGGTAGAGGGTGCCCTGGACGAGGAACTCCACGTCACCGTGCGAGGCGATCTCCCGGGCGGCGGCCTCGAAGACCCGGATGAACTCCCGGCCGATGATCTTGCGCTTCTGCTCGGGGTCGGTCACCCCCGCCAGCGCGCCGAGGAACCTCTCCGCCGCGTCGACCACCTTCAGCTTGATGCCGGTGGCGGCGACGTAGTCCTTCTCGACCTGCTCGGCCTCACCGGCGCGCAGCAGGCCGTGGTCGACGAAGACGCAGGTGAGCTGGTCACCGACCGCCCGGTGCACCAGCGCGGCGGCGACCGCCGAGTCCACCCCGCCGGAGAGGCCGCAGATGACCTCCTTGTCGCCGACCTGCGCCCGAATGCGGGCGACCTGCTCGTCGATGATGTTCTCGGGCGTCCAGGTCGGCTCGATGCCGGCGATGTCGTACAGGAAGCGGGTCAGCATCTCCTGGCCGTGCGCCGTGTGCCCGACCTCCGGGTGGAACTGCACGCCGGCCCGGCGGCCGACGATGTCCTCGAAGGCCGCCACGGGCGCGCCCGCCGACTCGGCCGTCACCGTGAAGCCCTCGGGGGCCTCCGTGACGCAGTCGCCGTGGCTCATCCAGACCGGCAGATCAGCCGGCAGGTCACGCAGCAGCACACCCGGCTCGGTGAGGCGGGGACGCAGCGGGGTACCGCCGTACTCCCGGCTGCCCGTGTGCGCGACGGTGCCGCCGAGCGCCTGGGCCATCGCCTGGAAGCCGTAGCAGATGCCGAAGACCGGCACGTCGGCCGTGAACAGGCCGGCGTCGATCTGCGGGGCGTCCGGCGCGTACACGCTGGCCGGACCGCCGGAGAGGATGATCGCGGCCGGGTTCTTCGCCAGCATCTCGGCGACCGGCATGGAGTGCGGCACGATCTCGGAGTAGACCTTCGCCTCGCGGACCCGGCGCGCGATGAGCTGGGCGTACTGGGCTCCGAAGTCCACCACGAGGACGGGGCGAGGCAGGCTCATGTGCACAAAGCCTACCGACAGTCACCCCCGGCCCGACCCGCGCCCCACGCACTCGGCGCGGCGGCCGCACCGTCGGCGGTATGCCCCGTGATGTCCGGCGGGGTGGCGACGGCGTCCCGCGTCCCGATACGGTGCGCGACGATCCCCGTGCGGACCGGACGGAGGCGTGCCGATGACCGAGCTGACCATCCGAGCGTTCCGCCCCGAGGACGGCGAGGCGCTGTCGGCCCTGGTCGTCCGCTGCCTGCGGGAGGTGAACAGCCGTGACTACCCGGCCGAGCTGATCGACCGGATGTGCGACCACTTCACCGCCGACCGGTTCCGCGACCTCAGTGCCGAGCGGCGGATCTACGTCGCCGAGCAGGACGGACGCCCGGTCGGCACGGTGTCCCGCGACGGCAACAAGGTCTACACCATGTTCGTCGACCCGGACGCGCACGGCCGCGGCGTCGGCCGCCGGTTGATGCGGCACGTCGAGGAGCTGGCCCGGGCCGAGGGGCACGCGTTCATGGAAACGGGCGCCAGCCACACCGGGCACGGGTTCTACCACCGGCTCGGCTACACCGACGTCCGCGTCAGCGACACCGTGTTCGGCGTCAACCACATCCTCCGCCGGCCCCTGTCAGGGGCGTAGGGCGGCCGGGGCGTCCGCGGGCACGGCCGGCGTGCGCGGGGGTACGGCCGGCAGCCGTCGGTACGGATCTCCGAGTGGGGGCCGGGGGTCCTCGTCGCCCCGGTTGGGCCAGAAGGACATCGCCCGCTCCGCCTGCGCGGTGATCGTCAGCGACGGGTTGACCCCGAGGTTGGCGGAGACGGCCGCGCCGTCGACCACGTGCAGGCCCGGATGGCCGTACACCCGGTGCCAGGGGTCGACCACCCCGTCGGCCGGGGTGGCGCCGATCACCGCCCCGCCCAGAATGTGCGCGGTGACCGGGATGTCGAACGGCTCGGTGAGCGAGCCGCCGGGCGTACCGCCGATCTCCTCGGCGAGCAGTCGGGTGGCGGTGTTGCCGGCCGGGATCCACGTCGGGCTCGGGGTGCCGTGCCCCGGCCCCGCGACCAGGCGGCGGCCCCACCGACCGCGCCGCCAGCGGGTGGTCAACGAGTTGTCCACCGACTGCATCACCAGGGCGATCACCGTCCGCTCCGACCAGCCGCGCACGGTCAGCATCCGCGCGGCCAGGCGCGGCTGCCGGACGATGCTGCCCAGCCAGCGCCGGACCCGGTGCGGCCCGCCGTCGACCAGCAGCGACTGGAGCAGGCCCATGGCGTTCGAGCCGCGGCCGTAGCGGACCGGTTCGATATGGGTCTGCGGATCGGGGTGGAACGAACTGGTGATCGCCACCCCCTCGGTGAAGTCGGTCCGCTCCCGTCGGGCCCGTCGCCGGGGGATCGACGCGCCGAGGATCGCCTCGGAGTTGGTCCGGGTCAACGCGCCCAGCCGGTCCGACAGGCGCGGCAACGCCCCGGTGGCCTTCATCTCGTGCAGCAGCCGCTGCGTGCCGAGCGCCCCGGCCGCGAAGACCACCTGGTCGGCGTGGATGACCTGCCGCCGTCGGCGCAACCACGCCCCGGTGCGCTCGGTGTGCACCTCGTACCCGCCACCGGCGGCCGGCCGGACGGCCGTCACCGTGGTCAGCGGGTGCACGGTGGCGCCCAGCCGCTCGGCGAGCCAGAGGTAGTTCTTGGCCAACGTGTTCTTGGCGCCGTGCCGGCAGCCGGTCATGCACGAGCCGCAGTGCAGACAGCCGGTGCGCTGCGGGCCGACGCCACCGAAGTAGGGGTCGGCGACGCGTTCACCCGGACGACCGATGTGCACGCCGACCGGGGTGGCGTGGAAGGTGTGCCCCACCCCCATCCGGTCGGCCACCGCCCGCATGGCGCGGTCCGCGCCCGTGTGGACGGGGTACGTGGTGACGCCGAGCATCCGCTTCGCCTGGTCGTAGTGGCGGGCCAACTCGTCTCGCCAGTCCGTGACGTCGCGCCACTGTGGATCGCGGTAGAAGGCGTCGAGCGGCTCGTAGAGGGTGTTCGCGTAGACCAGTGACCCGCCGCCCACCCCCGCTCCGGAGAGCACCAGCACGCCGCCGCCGGACCGGCCGGCGGCCGAGCGGAGCAGGGTGAGCCGCTGGATGCCGTAGCAGCCCAGCTTCGGCGCCCAGAGGAACCGGCGCAGACGCCACGACGTCTGCGGGAACTCGTCGTCGGCGAAGCGGCGGCCCGCCTCGACGACACCGACCGAATAGCCCTTCTCCGCCAGCCGCAGGGCGGTGACGCCGCCGCCGAAGCCGGACCCGATGACGACCACGTCGTACCGCATGGACGCATCATTACTCGCGAGTAGCGCTCGCGCCAGCGCCCGTTTTCGCGCGATCATGCACCGGCCGACCGACCCGTCGCCTCCCGGCCGCAACCCGGAGCACCCGTCGGAGCGTTGTTCCGGATACGGGTGGAAGGAAGCACACGATGATCCTGGGGTCGATGGAGCCGCGCCGACGCTGGCTGCTGCTCGGGCTGGCGGCGCTCGCCGTCGTGGCGTTGGTCGTCGGCGGAACGACGGTGATCATGCGGCTGAGCGGCGACGACAAGGCCGCCAGCACCCCGCTGGCCGGCTCGCCGAGTCCGTCGCCGGCCGCCCCACCCACCCCGAGCCCGACCGGCCCGCCGCCGGGCGCGAACATCAGCGGCCCGTTGACGCTGCTGCTGGTCGGCGTGGACACCCGGGTCAGCGTGCCGGGCTGGGAGCCGCACTCCGACGCCGTCCTGGTGCTGCACGTGCCGAAGGGCCTGGGCCGGGCGTACCTCTTCTCGCTCCCCCGCGACCTGCTGGTGGACATCCCGCCGTTCCCCAAGGCCGGCTACAAGGGCGGCAAGACCAAGCTCACCCACTCGATGAGCTTCGGCAGCCGGGTGCCGGGCAAGCCCAAGCAGCCGAGCACGGCCCAGGGGTACGAGCTGCTGCGCAGCACGGTGAGCGGCTACACCGGGCTGCGGATCGACGCGGGCGCCGTGCTCACCTTCGGCGGGTTCGACAAGCTGGTGAACGCCCTCGGCGGGGTGGACATCTACGTCGACCAGCGGGTCGCGTCCCTGCACCGCAAGCCGGACGGCAAGTACCGGGACAGCGCCCCCGGCGGCTACACCGGCCCGCAGAAGGTCTACGAGAAGGGCGAACAGCACCTCAATGGCTGGCAGGCACTGGACTACGCCCGGCAGCGCTACATCACCGGCGGCGACTACGCCCGCCAGCGTCACCAGCAGCAACTCGTCAAGGCCCTGACCCGCAAGATCCTCGACGAGGGCCTGGCCCGGCAGCCCGAGCGGGTCGACCAGGTGGTCGCCGCCCTGGGCGACACCCTGGTGTACGTGGGCGGCGACCGGATCGTCGACCTGGCGTACGCCCTCAGCGGGGTGCCGGAGAACCAGTTCACCCTGGTCGGGCTGCCCGGCTCCGGCGTCGGCAAGGGCAGCGCCTACCGGGGCGAACAGCTCACCAGTGAGGGGCGGACGTTCATCACCGAACTCCGGGCCGGTCGCGCCGACGCGTACCTGAAGGCCCACCCCAAACTGGTGGTCAAGAACTGAGCCCGGCCCCCGCCCCGCCCGGTGGGGCGGGCGGGGGCGTGGGCGGGGTCAGAGCTTCTTGGGTTGGGCGGGCTTCTTTGCGCCGTACAGCCACGCGTCGAAGAGCGCGTCGAGCTGCTTGCCGGAGATCCGCTCGGCGAGGGCCACGAACTCGGCGGTGGTGGCGACACCGTTGCGCTTCTCCGCCGCCCACGTCTTGACGATCTCGAAGAACGCCTTGTCACCGACGGCCACCCGCAGCGCGTGCAGGGTCATTCCGCCGCGCTGGTAGACCGACTCGCTGAACAGGTCCTTCACGCCCGGCTTGCCCGGCGGGGTCTTCCACACCGTGGCGGGCACCCGCTGGTACCGGATGTCGAAGGCCTGCTTGGCGGTGTACTCCTTGGTGTGCTCCGCCCACAGCCACTCCGCGTACGTCGCGAAGCCCTCGTTGAGCCAGATGTCCTCCCACTTGGCCAGCGCCACGCTGTCGCCGAACCACTGGTGGGCCAGCTCGTGGGCGACCACCTCGGTGTTCTCGCCCCGCCGGAAGAAGCCCGCCGAGTAGACCGGGCGGCTCTGCGTCTCCAGCGCGTACGCGATCCGGCTGTCCGAGACCACCACGCCGCCGTACGCGTCGAACGGGTACGGCCCGAAGACCGTCTCCAGGTAGTCGGCCACCTTGACGGTCTTCGCGATCGACGCGTCGGAGGCGCCCTTGGCCACCTTCGTGGTGACCGCGCTGTACACCGGCTTGCCCTTGTGCTGGCCCGTGGTGATCCGGAACTTGCCGATCACCACGTTGCTCAGGTAGCTGGCCATCGGCGACTTCTCCGACCACTTCCAGGTGGTCCAGCCATCCGTGGTGGTGCTACCGCCCGGCACGCCGTTGCTGACCGCGGTGATGCCCTGCGGGACGGTGATCTCGAAGTCGTACGCCGCCTTGTCCGACGGATGGTCGTTGACCGGGAACCAGGTGCTCGCCGACTCGGGCTGACCCAGGGCGATGGCGCCGTCGGCGGTGTGCAGGAAACCGCCCTCGCCGAGCAGTTCGTTCTTCAGCGGCTTCGGCACACCCTCGTACGCGATCTCCACCACGAATCCGTTGCCCGTGATGAGGCCGGCCGCCGGCGTGATGACCAGCTCGTTCTTGTTCCGGGTGTGGGTGGCCGGCGCGGCGTCCACGGTGACCGTCTTGACCGTCAGGCCCGCCAGGTCGAGGTTGAAGGTCGACAGGTCCGCCGTCGCCGTGGCCTGCACGGTGGTCGTACCCGTCAACCGGTCCTTCGCCGGGTCGTAGCGCACCTTGACGGTGTACTTCCCGACGTCGTACCCGCCGTTGCCGTAGCTGGGGAAGTAGGCGTCGCCGACTCCGGCCGCACCCGGAGTGAAGGTCCGCGATGGCGTCGGGGACGCGCTCGGCGACGGCGGTGCCGCATCCGGTGTGGACGAGTCGCATCCGGACAACACGAGCGCCCCGGTCACCAACAGACCGACGCCCGCCCGCAGCCTGTGCCGCCTACCCCGCATCACGAACCTCCCCGTACACCCGGTGCGGGAGGGCCGCGCCACCCCCGCGCGACCGGCGCTCCTGCCCGATCGCAGGCGGCAGCCTATCGATAGATGATCACGAGGCCGTCACGGCAGGGTCGGTGCCGCGCCGCCCACCAGCCAGGCGTCGAAGAGCGGCCGGAGCTGCCGGTCGGCCACCCGCTCGGCCAGCGCCACGAAGTCCGAGGTGGTGGCGGTGCCGGACGCCCGCTCCGACGTCCAGGTGCGCAGGATGCGGAAGAAGGTGTCGTCACCGACCGTCCGGCGCAGCGCGTGCACGGCGAGCGCGCCGCGCTTGTAGACGGCGGTGCCGAACATCCGCTCCCGGCCCGGCTCGACCGACGGCTCCGACCAGTCGGTCGACGCGTACTGCAGCTCGAAGTTGCGCTGCGCGGTCCGGCCGCCGTCGTGCTCCTCCCACAGCCACTCGGCGTAACTGGCGAAGCCCTCGTTGAGCCAGATGTCGCTCCACCTGCGCAGGGACACGCTGTCGCCGAACCACTGGTGGGCCAGCTCGTGCGCCACCACCCCGGGGTTCGGGTGGTCGCCGGTGAAGAAGGCCGGCCCGTAGACCGGCCGGGACTGCGTCTCCAACGCGTACCCGATCCGCTCGTCGGCGACCACGATCCCGCCGTACGAGTCGAAGGGGTACGGACCGAAGCGGCTGGCCAGGAAGTCGACTATCTCCCCGGTGCGGGCCACCGAGCCGGCCGCGCCACCGTTCGCCGGCAGGCTCGCCGCGACCGCGGTGACCAGCGGCCTTCCGGCGTGGGTGCCGGAGACCACCCGGTAGTTCCCGATCACGAGGGTGCTCAGGTAGCTGGCCATCGGGGTGCGCTCCGACCAGCGCCAGGTCGTCCACCCGTCGGCGCTGCTCCGGGGGCCGGGCACCCCGTTGCTCAACGCGGACAGTCCGTCCGGGACGGTCACCGCGATGTCGTAGCTGGCCTTGTCCGACGGGTGGTCGTTGACCGGGAACCAGGTGGCCGCCGATTCGGGCTGCCCGAGCGCGATGGCCCCGTCGGCGGTGTGCAGGAAACCGCCGCTGCCCAGCACGCCGTCGTCGACGGGGGTGGGCACGCCCGCGTAGTCGACAGTCACCGTGAACGACCGACCGCGCGCGAGCCCGGCGCGTGGGGTCACCACCAGCTCGCCGTCGTCGCGTCGGTGCTGGGCGCGCTTGCCGGCGACGGTGACCCCGTCGACGTTCAGGCCGACCAGGTCCAGGTTGAACCGGGACAGCTTCTGGGTGGCGGTCGCCGTGATGGTGGCCCGACCGGTGAGCCGGTCCGTCCTCGGGTCGTAGCGGACGTCCAGCCCGTAGTGCGTGACGTCGTAGCCCCCGTTACCCCGGCCCGGCACGTACGGGTCACCGGCGTCCACCGCACCGGGCCGGAAGCCGTCGTCGTCGCCCGTGCAGCCGGCCGTGGTCAGCACGACGGCGCAGCTCAGAGCCGTGAGAGTGGCGACCAGCCGACGGCGCGGCGGCGTCAGTCCGCTCCGGACCATGCACCACTCCTTCCGCGCCACCCGGGGTCAGGACCGAGCGTAGCCACCGACCCGCCGACGGATGCCCGAATCGACGGCGAGGGCGTCGACGGTGACGGCGAAGGGCCGGCCCCGCCCGGTGGCGGAGCCGGCCCTTCGGCGACGCGAGCGATCAGCGGTCGAGGACCAGCCCGACCTTCTGGAACTCCTTGAGGTCGCGGTAGCCGCACTTGGCCATGGCCCGACGCAGCCCACCGAACAGGTTGAGCTGGCCGTCCGCCTCGTCCGCCGGCCCGAAGAGCAGCTGCTCCATTGAGCCGATCGGGTCACCGGACACCTCGAAGGCGCCCCGGGGCAGCGACGGGTGGCTGGCCGCCGAGTGCCACCAGGCGCCACCGGCGGGGGCCTCGTCGCAGAGCGACAGCGGCTCACCGAGCATCACCGCGTCCGCGCCGCAGCCGAGCGCCTTGGCGATGTCACCGGAGGTCTGGATGTCACCATCGGCGATCAGGTGCACGTACCGGCCACCGGTCTCGTCCAGGTAGTCACGACGGGCCGCCGCGGCGTCCGCGATGGCGGTGGCCATCGGCACCCGGATGCCCAGCACCGACTCGGTCGTCGACCACTCGTCGCCGCCGATACCCACGATCACGCCGGCCGCGCCGGTCCGCATCAGGTGCAGCGCCGTCTTGTAGTCCGTGCAGCCGCCGACGATCACCGGCAGGTCGAGGTCGGCGATGAACTCCTTGAGGTTCAGCGGCTCGTCGGTCGTCGACACGTGCTCGGCCGAGACGATGGTGCCCTGGATGACCAGGATGTCCACCCCGGCGTCCAGGATCACCGGCGCCAGCGCGAGGGTGTGCTGCGGGGAGACCCGCACCGCCACCGTGCCGCCGCCGGCACGCAGCTCGCGCACCCGCTCGGCGATCAGGTCGGGACGGATCGGCTCCGCGTAGACCTCCTGGAGTCGCTTGGTGGCACGGGCGTCCTCGTCCAGGCCGGCCAGCTCGTCCAGCACCTTCGTCGGGTTTTCGTAGCGGGTCCACAGACCCTCGACGTTGAGCACGCCGAGACCGCCGAGCTGGCCCAACCGGACCGCCGACGACGGACTCATCGTGGCGTCCGAGGGGTGCCCGACACAGGGGATGCCGAACGGGTACGCGTCGAGCTGCCACGCGGTCGAGACGTCGTCGACGTCCCGGGTCCGGCGGCTCGGCACGATGGCGATGTCGTCCAGGTGGTAGCCGCGCTGCGCGGTCTTGCCCAGCCCGATCTCGACCACGTCACGCATGGGGGACTCCAGGTGGTTGGGGGTGGTGGGGTCAGCGGGAGTGGTAGTTGGGCGCCTCGACGGTCATCTGGATGTCGTGCGGGTGGCTCTCCTTGAGCCCGGCCGCGGTGATCCGGATCAGCTGGCCGCGCCGGTGCAGCTCGGGGATGCTCTCCGCGCCGACGTACCCCATGGCGGCCCGCAGCCCGCCGATGAGCTGGTGGGCGACCGCGGACAGCGGGCCCCGGTAGGGCACCTGGCCCTCGACGCCCTCGGGGACCAGCTTGTCCTCGGCGAGAACGTCCTGCTGGAAGTACCGGTCCTTGGAGTACGACTTGGCCTGCCCCCGGGACTGCATCGCGCCGAGCGAGCCCATCCCGCGGTACGCCTTGTACTGCTTGCCGTTGATGAAGATCAGCTCGCCGGGGCTCTCCTCGCAGCCGGCCAGCAGGCTGCCGAGCATCACCGTGTCCGCGCCGGCGACCAGGGCCTTGGCGATGTCGCCCGAGTACTGGATGCCACCGTCACCGATCACCGGCACGCCGGCCGGGCGGGCGGCACGGGCCGCCTCCATGATCGCGGTGATCTGCGGGACGCCGACGCCGGCGACGATCCGGGTGGTGCAGATCGCGCCCGGGCCCACACCCACCTTGATGCCGTCGGCGCCGGCCTCGACCAGCGCCCTCGCGCCGGCGTACGTGGCCACGTTGCCGCCCACGATGTCGATCGTCACGTCCTTCTTGAGCCGGCGGACCATGTCCAGCACGGCCCGCTGGTGCCCGTGCGCCGTGTCCACGATCAGCACGTCGACACCGGCGTCGACCAGCGTGCGCGCCCGCTTGTACGCGTCCTCGCCCACACCCACGGCGGCGGCCACCCGCAGCCGGCCGGCGTCGTCCTTGGTGGCGTTCGGGTACTGCTCGCTCTTGGTGAAGTCCTTCACCGTGATCAGGCCGCGCAGCCGGCCGGAGTCGTCCACGATCGGCAGCTTCTCGACCTTGTGCTGGCGCAGCAGCGCCAGCGCGTCGTCCTTGCTCACCCCGACCCGGGCGGTGACCAGCGGAGTCCGGGTCATGATCTCGCGGACCGGGGTGTCCGGCTCGGTGACGAAGCGCATGTCGCGGTTGGTCACGATGCCGACCAACTGGCCGTTGCCGTCCACCACCGGAACGCCGGAGATGCGGTACCGCCCGCACAGCTCGTCGACCTCGCGCAGCGTGTCGTCCGGGCTGGCGGTCACCGGGTTGGTGATCATGCCGGACTCGGAGCGCTTCACCAGGTCGACCTGGAGCGCCTGGTCCTCCAGGGACAGGTTGCGGTGCAGCACGCCGATGCCACCCTGGCGGGCCATGGCGATCGCCATCCGCGCCTCGGTGACCGTGTCCATGGCGCTGGAGAGCAGCGGGACGGTCAGTTCGACGTTGCGGGTGAGCTTCGTCCGGGTGTTGACCCGGCTGGGCACCACGTCCGACTCGCCCGGCTGGAGCAGCACGTCGTCGAAGGTGAGCCCGAGCGGAACGACCCGGGCCGAGCCGGCGGGCAGCTCGGGCAGGTGGCCGCCCAGGTCGGCGTGCTCGACGCCGGCCGGAAGATCGGTGCTGGGCGAATTTTCCACGATTGCTCCCCTGAGCTGCTCGGATGGGCTTCAGCGAGGTGGCGCGGGCGGGCACCGGAACACGCCACGGTGCCGGCACGTCGTCCCATCGTACCCAGTGACCTGCGCGACCTGGATCGGCGGCGGTTGCCTCGGCGCGGTGCCCGGGGGCGGACGTTCCCGCCGCGTTGGGTCTACGGTGAGGGGGTGCACGACGAGCCCATCGACCCGTTCAACGGCGACCCGGCCGACCCGACCGCGGGGCTGGACGATCCGGGCGACGACGCGACGCCGGATCCACTGACCGACGTCGAGCGACAGGACGTGCTGGAGGACCTCGCCGATCTGGAGATCTACCAGGCCCTGCTGGCGCCCATCGGGGTGCGCGGGCTGGTCATCGAATGCGAGGACTGCCGGGAGCCGCACTACTTCGACTGGGACCTGCTGCGGGGCAACCTGCGGCACCTGCTCAACTCGGGGCGGCCCCGCGTGCACGAGCCGGCGTACGACCCGGATCCGGACCACTACGTGACCTGGGACTACGCCCGTGGGTACGCCGACGGGGTGCACGACACCCTGACCGAGGGCACCGAGGACGAGCCGGACCCGGGCGCCGCCCCCACCGACTGAGGTTCCGCCAGCCCCGGGCGCTCCCGGAGACCGCTCAAGATCGTGCTGGAACAAGGAAGTAGTGGCCCCGCCGCGCCGGGAGGCCACTACTTTCCGGTTCGAGCACGATCTTGAGCGGGTCGCGGCGGGCTGCGGCGGGTCGCGGCGGGCTGCGGCGGGCTGCGGCGTCAGGAGACCAGGCCGGCCCGGAAGCCGGCGGCGACCGCGTGGGCGCGGTCCCGGGCGCCGAGCTTGCGGAACAGCCGGCGCGCGTGTGTCTTGACGGTGTCCTCCGAGACGAACAGTTCCCGGCCGATCTCCGCGTTGCTCTTGCCCTCGGCCATGCCCAGCAGCACCTGGAGTTCCCGTTCGGTGAGCCCTATCGACGACCGGCCGCCACGAACGCCCGCGCCGGGCCGGATGGCGTCGGACTGCCCGGTGGCGGTCCCGTCGGTCGCCGCCTCGACCTCGTCGTCGCCCCGCTGCACGGGTACCGAGGCGACGCCCGCCGGCCCGTCGCCGGTCGCGGCGGTCCAGCCGGGCTCTGCGGCGCCGCGTACCGACGGAGTGGAACGGGCCGAGCCGCCGACCGCCGCCGCATCCCGCGCCGGGTCGGTGACCCGCTGCCGGGAGGCCCGGCCGGGCGCGGTCAGCAGGAGCAGGGCCTTCGCCACCGCGCTGGTGAGGTCGTGGTCGGCGTTCTGGATCAGCCCACGGGCGCCGGCGCTGATGGTGGCGGCCGCCGCCTCGGATTCCTCGGTGCCGAGCAGCACGACCGCGGCCTGCGGCGCGCGGGCCAGCACCCGACGGACGAAGCCCGCGCTGTCCGGCCGGGTGAGGGCCGTGTCGGCCAGAACCACGTCGGCCGGTCGTTCGGCCAGTCGCAGCATCACCTCGGGATCGGAGACGGCGGTACGAACGATCGCGGACAGACCCAGCCGCGCGGCAGCAGAAGTGAGGTGCTGAGCCGCGAGCGGTGTCCGAACGCACACAAGAACGGTACGCACTGTGATGGTCTCCTCTCCGCACACGAGCAGACCATGACGAGGTCGGCTGGGGAGGAGGTTCCCGGCAATCATCTGAACTTTTCCGACAGATGGGGCAAAAGCCGCAAGTTGTCGGGGGTTTTCGATCACAGAAGTGTGAGCCGGCAACGACCCGGGTACCGGGGGGTCCAGGCCGGGAACGGTGCGCCTGCGCGGCCCGCCGCCCGGAAGCCGGCCACAAGCATTCTCGCGGTGCCGCGCGGGAGGAGGGGTGCTGATGTCGAACGTACGTAGACTGCCCGGACCCATCGTCGACCTCTGGGACTGGCAGCGGCTCGGTGCCTGCCGGGGCCGGGACAGCGCGCAGTTCTTCCACCCGGACGGGGAGCGCGGATCCTCGCGGCTGCGGCGGGAGTCCTCGGCCAAGTCGGTCTGCCGCGCCTGCCCGGTCCGCGCCGAGTGCGCCGCACACGCGCTGTCGGTCCGCGAGCCGTACGGCGTGTGGGGCGGCTTCAGCGAGTCGGAGCGGCTGCGCCTGCTCGCCGTCGGCTGGGAGGACCTGGCGGACCGCCGGCAGGTCCGGGTCGACGTGGCCCGCCTGGAGGCGCGCCTGGGTCGCCCGCACAAGTCGACGGTCCCCGCCCAGCGCAACGTCGCCTGACCCCACACACCACCCCGACACCGCGAACCGCGCCCCCGCCCAGCGGGAGCGCGGTTCCCGCGTACCCACCCCACCCAACCCCGACCCTGGTGATCATGAAGTTATTGCCCCCGACACGCCGTCAGGGTGGCAACAACCTCATGATCACCGGGCCGAGGGGTGGGGGTGGGTGGGGTTAGTGGACGTTTACCGGGACGGTGTGCCAGCCGGTGGCGCCGTCGGGGGCGACGCTCTGGGTGCGCTCGGTCTGGGTCTCGCCGGTCGCGTCCGTGGCCCGGACCTGAAGGCGGTGCTCGCCCGGCGTGGCGTCCCAGCGCCAGGACCACTGGACCCAGGTGTCCACCGACACCGTCGGGGCCAGCGCCGCCTCCTGCCAGGGGCCGTCGTCGACGCGTACCTCGACCCGGCTGATGCCCCGGTGCTGCGCCCAGGCCACACCGGCCACCGTCACCGGGCCGGCGGTCAGCTTGTTGCGCCGTCGTGGCGCGTCGATCCGCGACTGGGTCTTGATCGGCCCCTGGGCCGACCAACCGCGTGGCACCCAGTACGCGTCGAAGTCGGCGAAGCGCGTCAACTCCAGCTCGGTCACCCACTTGCAGGCCGACACGTAGCCGTAGAGACCGGGCACCACCATCCGCACCGGGAAGCCGTGCTGGACCGGCAGCGGTTCGCCGTTCATGCCGATCGCCAGCAGCGCGTCCCGCCCGTCGCGCAGGGCGGCGGTGGGGGTGCCGCAGGTCCAGCCGTCGACCGACCGGCCGACGACCTGGTCGGCGTCCTCGTCCGGCTGGGCCTCGTCCAGCAGTTCCCGCAGCGGTACGCCGAGCCAGCGCGCGTTGCCGATCAGGTCCCCGCCGACCTCGTTGGAGACGCAGGCCAGCGTGACGTACCGCTCGACCAGCGGCCGGGCCAGCAGGTCCGCGTAGCTGTAGGTGCGCTCGGTACCCACCCGGCCGTGAATGCGCAGCCGCCAGGTGTCCGGGTTCACCTGCGGCACCACCAGGGCGGTGTCGATCCGGTAGAACCCGGAGTTCGGGGTGACGTACGGCGCGAGCTGAGCCAGGGACAGGTCCGCTCCCGCGGGCACGGCCGGCGCGGGGACGGCCGGGGCGGGGAGCCGGATCGCGTCCCGGGCGGCCGAGACGCCCCGCCGCCCGGCCAGCCAACGGCCGCCGAGACCGGCCACGGCCGCCGTACCGAGCAGCACTCCGGTGCCGGTGAGGAACCGTCGGCGCGACTCCGGGTCGACACCCTCGACCGGCGCGGCCGGCGTCACCGGCGTGGGTGGGTCCCACGGCCAGGGTTCCAGCTCGAACGGGCCGGCGATGAACAGCCAGAGCACCAGGGCGCCGAGCCCGCCGCCGACCAGCGACGGCAGCGCGTCGAAGACGTCCGCGCCGGGGCGGGTCAGCGCGGCGGCCACACCGACGGCGCCGAACGCCGCGATACCGGCCAGGCCCAGGGCCAGCCGCCGGATCGCCAGCATTCCGAACAGGGCCGCGAACCCACCCAGCAGCAGGGCCGTTCCGGTCAGCAGGGCGATCTTGTCGGCGGTGCCGAAGACGTCGATGGCGAACTGCTTGAGCGGCTCGGGAACGGCGTCGACGACCACCCCGCCGACCGCGACCAGTGGCGCCGACCGGGGGCCGGTCAGCACCGCCACCGGCTCCGCGGTGCCGATCGCGACGGCGGCGGCGGTGACTCCGGCCAGCGCGGCGTACCGCCGCGACGTCGTGCTCATCGGCCCAGTGTGCGCGATCATCTCGGCCGATCGCCAACGACGTCATCGCTTGGTAATGCTCGCCCGGACGAAACCGGGGCACACCGCCGTACGGCGGTGTGCCCCGGAACGGGTGTCGCTACCGGGTCAGAAGCCCGGGCCGTGCTGGTGGCCGTGGCCGTGGCCGTGCCCGCCACCGGCGGCGGCCGGCTCGGGCTGCTCCGGCTTCTCCACCACGAGGCTCTCCGTGGTGAGTAGCAGGCCGGCGATCGACGCGGCGTTGGTGACGGCGTTGCGGGTCACCTTCACCGGGTCGATGATGCCGGACTTGACCAGGTCGCCGTACTCGCCGGTGGCCGCGTCGAGGCCGTTGCCCCACTGCATGCCGGCGACCTTCTGGGTCACGACGTAGCCGTCGTGGCCGGCGTTCTGCGCGATCCAGCGCAGCGGCTCGACCAGCGCCTTGCGCACGATCGAGACGCCGACCTTCTCCTCGCCGGTGAAGCCCAGGTCGTCGTCGAGCACGGGGAGGATCTGCACCAGGGCGGCGCCGCCGCCGGGCACGGTGCCCTCCTCGACCGCGGCCTTGGTCGCCGCGATCGCGTCCTCGATGCGGTGCTTGCGCTCCTTCATCTCGACCTCGGTCGCCGCACCCACCTTGATCACGGCGATGCCGCCGGAGAGCTTGGCCAGCCGCTCGGCCAGCTTCTCCCGGTCCCAGTCGGAGTCGGAGGCCTCGATCTCCTTGCGGATCTGGGCCACCCGGTCGTCGACCTCGGTCTTCTGGCCGCCGCCGTCGACGATCGTGGTGTTCTCCTTGTCGACCACGACGCGCCGGGCGGTGCCGAGCACCTCCAGGCCGACCTGGTCGAGCTTGTAGCCCAGCTCCGGGGCGACCAGCTCGGCGCCCGTGGAGATCGCGATGTCCTGGAGCATGGCCTTGCGCCGGTCGCCGAAGCCCGGGGCCTTGACCGCGCAGACCTTGAGGGTCTTGCGCAGCGAGTTGACCACCAGGGTGGAGAGCGCCTGGCCGTCCACGTCCTCGGCGATGATCAGCAGGGGCTTGCTGTTCTGCAGGACCTTCTCCAGCAGCGGCAGCAACTCCTCGATCGCCGAGATCTTCTGGGTGGTGACCAGGATGTACGCGTCCTCGAGGACGGACTCCTGACCCTCCAGGTCGGTGACGAAGTTCGGCGAGATGAAGCCCTTGTCGAACTGGAGACCCTCGGTCACGTCCAGCTCGGTGGTGAGCATCGAGCCCTCCTCGACGGTGATGACACCGTCGCGGCCGACCCGCTCCATCGCCTCGGCGATCAGCTCGCCGATGGTGGCGTCCTGCGCGGAGATCGTCGCCACGTTCGCGATCGACTCCTTGCCGGCGACCTCGACGGCCTTGCCGAGCAGCGCCTCGGAGACCTTGGCGGCCGCCGCGTCGATGCCCCGCTTGAGGCCGGCCGGGTTGGTCCCGGCGGTCACGTTGCGCAGGCCCTCACGGACCATCGCCTGCGCCAGCACGGTCGCGGTGGTGGTCCCGTCGCCGGCGACGTCGTTGGTCTTGGTCGCCACCTCCTTGACCAGCTGCGCGCCGAGGTTCTCGTAGGGGTTGGTGAGCTCGATCTCCTTCGCGATGGTCACGCCATCGTTGGTGATCGTCGGCGCACCGAACTTCTTGTCCAGGACGACGTTGCGCCCGCGCGGGCCGAGGGTGACCTTGACCGCGTCAGCGAGGGCGTTGACACCGTGCTCCAGCAGGTGTCGGGCGTCGTCCGAGAAGCTGAGGATCTTCGCCATGAATGTCCCTTCGAAGCGCCGCTGCCCCGGCCCGGCGAGCCGGACCGGGGCAGCGACACTGATCGGTTGCTTACTTCTCGATGACCGCGAGGACGTCGCGGGCGGAGAGCACCAGGTACTCCTCGCCGGCGTACTTGACCTCGGTGCCGCCGTACTTCGAGTAGAGGACGGTGTCGCCGACCTGCACGTCAACCGGAACCCGGTTGCCGTTGTCGTCGACGCGCCCCGGACCGACAGCGAGGACGGTGCCCTCCTGCGGCTTCTCCTTGGCGGTGTCGGGGATCACGATGCCCGACGCCGTGGTGGTCTCAGCCTCGTTCGCCTGGACCACGATGCGGTCCTCGAGCGGCTTGATCGCAACCTTGGTCGCGGTAGTCACGGGCATACCCTCCTGGGGTACTGGTTTCGTTGCCGGCCAGCGGGGCTGACCAGCGTCAATCTGCCTCATGCCACCGGGCGGGGCCGTCGTCGCGGGTGCCGGTCCGCCTGGCGTGCGCACCCGGGTCGCGAGACCCGGAAGCTGGCACCCTCAGGGTGAGAGTGCTAATCGCAGGTTATTCCGTGGCTAGCACTCCGTCAAGGAGAGTGCCAGCGCGTCGCGCCCCGCCAGCGGTATTTTCCCCTCGGTCGGGAGAATGGGCAGGTGGATCTCGATCAGTTGGCGGCACTGCGTACCCCCGAGGGGTCGGCCGCCCTCACGGCGGCGGCCGAGCTGGCCGGCGGCGATCCACTGGCCGCGGCGTCGGCGCTCCGCGCGGCCGGGGTGCCGCCGACGCTGGCGGCGGCGGCCCTCACCCAGGCCGAGCTGCGCCACCGGGCGGTGGGCAAGTTCGGCCCGGCCGCCGCCGGGATGTTCCTCACCCGCCCCGGCCTGGAACAGGCCACCCGCCGGGTGGTCGCCGACCGGCGGGCCGCCCGGCTGCACGCGGCCGGCGTGCGCACCCTGGCCGATCTCGGGTGCGGCCTCGGCGCGGACGCGCTGGCCGCCGCCCGTGCCGGCATCCGGGTGTACGGGGTCGAGGCCGACCCGGTGACCGCGGCGATGGCCGCCGCCAACGCCGCCGCCGCCGGGCTGGCCGACCTGTTCACGGTCGAGTGCGGCGACGCGACCGCGTTCGACGTGTCGCGGGTGGACGGCGTCTTCTGCGACCCGGCCCGACGGGCCACCGGCACCGGCCGACGGATCTTCGACCCGCGCGCCTACTCGCCGCCCTGGGACTTCGTCACCGGCCTCGCCGAGCGGGTGCCCCGCACGGTGGTGAAGGTGGCGCCGGGCCTGGATCACGCGCTCATCCCGGCTGGCGCGGAGGCGGAGTGGGTCGGCGTGGACGGCGACCTGGTCGAGGCGGCGCTCTGGTGCGGCGAACTGGCCGAGGTGCCCCGCCGCGCCAGCGTGTACCGGAGGGAGATCCACCAGCTCACCGGCTCGGGCGACACGGAGGCGCCGGTCGGACCCCCGCGCCGCTACCTGTACGACCCGGACCCGGCGGTGGTCCGGGCGCACCTCGTCGCCGAGCTGGCCGCGGAGCTGGACGCCACCCTTGCCGACCCGAGCATCGCGTACCTCTACGCCGACCAGCCGACCCGCACCCCGTACGCGCGCTGTCTGGAGATCACCGACGTGCTGCCGTTCTCGCTCAAGCGCCTGCGGGCATTGCTGCGCGAGCGTCGGGTGGGTCGGGTGGAGATCCTCAAGCGGGGTTCGGCGCTGACGCCGGAGCAGTTGCGGCGGGACCTGCGCCTGGCCGGCGACCAGGCGGCGAGCCTGGTGCTGACCCGGGTCGCCGGAGCGCCGACCGTGCTGATCGGCCGGCCGGTGGATTAGGTTCGGGGCGTGGCGGGACAGGGCACTCCGGCAACGGCACTACTGGCCAAGCGCGGGATCGCGCACCGCACCCACCCGTACCGGGTGGCACCCGACGCTCCGAACTACGGCGCCCTGGTGGCGGCGGCCCTCGGCGTGGCGCCGGAGCGGGTGTTCAAGTCGCTGGTGACCGAGGTGGACGGCGTCCTCACCGTGGCGGTCGTACCGGTGACCGGTGAGCTGGACCTCAAGGCGCTCGCGGCGGCGGTCGGCGGCAAGCGGGCGGCGCTCGCCGAGCGGACGGTCGCCGAGCGGGCCACCGGCTACGTGCGAGGCGGAATCAGCCCACTCGGGCAGCGGCGGCGACTGCCCACCGTGCTCGACGACTCCGCGCTGGACCTGCCGACGATCTATGTCTCCGCTGGTCGGCGCGGGCTGCAACTCGAACTGGCGGCGGTGGACCTGGTGGCGCTCACCGGGGCCCACAGCGCGCCGTTGCAGGCGCGCTGACCTGTCGTTACATCGCCCTTTTCGGGGGATGTTCGGCGAGTAACAGTCGCGTTGCTGAATTGTTATCGCTTCCAACAAACTTGGGACCTGCGTGGTCTTGTGGTTCCAGTATGACGCGGAATACGTTGCCGGACACAACAAAACAACACCTCCCCCACCTCCGAAAGGACCCTGCACATGCGTAAGGGGATCCTCACCATCGCCGCCGTGGGCCTGCTCGCGACCGGCGGTTTGACCGCCTGCGGCGACGACTCCGGCAACGGCTCGGCCGACTCCAAGAAGACTCCCAAGATCGGCGTGATCCTTCCGGACAGCAAGTCCTCCCCCCGCTGGGAGACGGCGGACCGTCGCTTCCTGGAGGAGGCGTTCAAGGCCGCCGGCGTCCAGTCCGACATCCAGAACGCCCAGAACGACAAGGCCGCCTTCCAGACGATCGCCGACCAGATGATCACCGGCGGCGTCACCGCCCTGATGATCGTCAACCTGGACTCCGGCACCGGCAAGGCCGTGCTCGACAAGGCCAAGTCGCAGGGCGTCGCCACCATCGACTACGACCGGCTCACCCTCGGCGGCTCGGCCCAGTACTACGTCAGCTTCGACAACGAGGTCGTCGGCAAGCTCCAGGGCGAGGGCCTGTCGAAGTGCCTGACCGAGAAGGGCGCCAAGAACCCTGTCGTGTCGTACCTGAACGGCTCGCCCACCGACAACAACGCCACCCTGTTCAAGGCCGGCTACGACTCGGTGCTCAAGCCGAAGTTCGACTCCAAGGAATACACCAAGGGCCCGGACGACGCCGTGCCGGGCTGGGACGGCCCCACCGCCGCGACCATCTTCGAGCAGCAGCTCACCGCGACCAAGGGCAAGATCGACGGCGTGCTGGCCGCCAACGACACTCTCGGCAACGCCGCCATCTCGATCCTGAAGAAGAACAAAATCAACGGCAAGGTGCCGGTGACCGGGCAGGACGCCAGCGTGGAGGGCCTGCAGAACATCCTCGCCGGTGACCAGTGCATGACCGTCTACAAGGCAGTCCGGGAAGAGGCCAAGGCCGCCGCGGACCTGGCCATCGCGCTGGCCAAGGGCGAGAAGAAGGACACCGGCCAGTCGGTGAAGGACGGTGACCGCGACGTCCCCTCGGTGCTGCTCACCCCGAAGGCCATCTACAAGGACAACGTCAAGGACGTCATCGCCGACGGCTACGCGACCAAGGAGCAGGTCTGCACCGCGGCGTACGCCAAGTTCTGCGCCGAAGCCGGCATCAGCTGACCGACGCCGCAGTACCCGCCGGGACGACCATCGCCGCCCGGCACGGGAGCACCCTCCCGTGCCGGGCGGCGCCCGCCGGACGGGCCCCGACCCTCCCTTAAGAAGGAGACCCCGTGTCCGCGACTCCCCTGCTGGAACTCCGCGGGATCGACAAGAGCTTCGGTCCCGTCCAGGTGCTCCGCGACGTCGCCCTGAGCGTCCACCCGGGCGAAGTGACCGCACTTGTCGGCGACAACGGCGCCGGCAAGTCGACCCTGGTGAAGTGCATCAGCGGCATCTACCCCACCGACGCCGGTGAGGTCCTGTTCAACGGCGAACAGGTGCACATCGGCAGTCCCCGCGACGCCGCAACGCTCGGCATCGAGGTCGTCTACCAGGACCTCGCGCTCTGCGACAACCTGGACATCGTGCAGAACATGTTCCTCGGCCGGGAGAAGCACAGCGGCATCGTCCTGGACGAGCCGACCATGGAACAGCTCGCCGCCGAGACCCTGGCGGGGCTCTCCATCCGCACCGTCACCTCGCTTCGCCAGCACGTCTCCAGCCTCTCCGGCGGTCAGCGCCAGACCGTGGCCATCGCCAAGGCGGTGCTGTGGAACAGCAAGCTCGTCATCCTGGACGAGCCGACCGCAGCCCTGGGCGTGGCACAGACCGCCCAGGTCCTCGAACTCGTCCGCCGCCTCGCCGACAACGGCCTGGCCGTGGTGCTCATCTCGCACAACATGAACGACGTCTTCGCCGTCTCCGACCGGATCGCCGCGCTGTACCTCGGCCAGATGGTCGCCCAGGTGAAGACCACCGACATCACTCACGCCCAGGTGGTTGAGTTGATCACCGCCGGGCGCTCGGGCGGCCTCGGCCTCGCCACCGACCCGGGCGGCAACGGCGACGGCCCGCAGCCGGCCGACTCGATCTCAGGAGGCGTCCGATGACCACCACCGCCGTGCGCAAGGACGGCCCGGCGGCCGTCACACCGCCGCCGACCGTCGGGAGCCACGTCCGCAACTACGTGAGCCGGGTACGCGGTGGCGACGTCGGCGCGCTACCAGCCGTGCTCGGCCTGATCGTGCTCTGCACCGTCTTCGCGGTCATGCGGCCGTCGTCGTTCCTGTCGGCCGGCAACTTCGCCAACCTCTTCACCCAGGGCGCGGCGGTCACGCTGATCGCGATGGGCCTGGTCTTCGTGCTGCTGCTCGGCGAGATCGACCTCTCCGCCGGCTTCGCCAGCGGTGTCTGCGCGGCGGTACTGGCAAACGTGGTCACCGTGCTCGGCTACCCCTGGTGGGTCGCCGTCCTCGCCGCCATCGCCACCGGTGTCATCATCGGCACCACGCTCGGCATGCTCGTCGCGAAGATCGGCATTCCGTCCTTCGTGGTCACTCTCGCCGGCTTCCTCGCCTTCCAGGGCGTCGTGTTGCTGCTCGTGCAGGAGGGCACCAACATCTCCGTCCGCGACGAGGTGCTGGTCGCCATCGCCAACCGCAACCTCGCCCCCGCGCTGGGCTGGGCGCTGACCGCCGTCGCCGTCGTCGGCTACGCGGCGGTGCAACTGCTACGCCACCGCAACCGGGCGGCCCGCGGCCTGATCACCGACCCGATCGCGGTGGTGGCGCTGCGGATCGGCGGGCTCGCCGTCATCCTCGGCACCGCCGTGTACGTGCTCAACCTGGAGCGCAGCCGCAACGTCCTCATCGTCTCGCTCAAGGGTGTGCCGATCGTGGTGCCGATCATCGCGGTGCTGCTGGTCATCTGGACCTTCGTGCTCCAACGCACCAGCTACGGCCGGCACATCTACGCCGTCGGCGGCAACCGGGAAGCGGCCCGCCGGGCCGGCATCGGAGTCGACCGGATCCGGATCTCCGTCTTCGTGATCTGCTCGTCCATGGCCGCCGTCGGTGGCATCGTGGCCGCCAGCCGGGCCAACTCGGTCGACCCGAACACGGGGGGCAGTAACGTACTGCTCTACGCGGTCGGCGCGGCGGTGATCGGCGGCACCAGCCTCTTCGGCGGCAAGGGCCGGGTATTCGATGCCGTGCTGGGAGGCGCGGTGGTCGCGGTCATCGAAAACGGAATGGGCCTGATGGGGTACAGCGCGGGAGTCAAGTACGTGGTGACCGGCGTCGTGCTGCTGCTCGCCGCCAGCGTCGACGCCCTCTCCCGCCGCCGCGCGGCAGCCACCGGCTCCCGCTGACCGCGCGGGAGGTAGCACCAGCATGCGCCCGGCACCTAGCCAGGAAGAGGTTCGCCGGCAGAACCTCGGGGCCCTGCTGCGGTACGTGCACGTCCACGGGCCGACCACCCGTGCCGAACTCACCACGGCACTGGGGTTGAACCGGAGCACCATCGGCGCGCTCACCGCCGACCTGGCCGGCGTCGGGCTGGTCAGTGAGGGAACGCCGAAGGAGACCGGCCGGGCCGGACGACCGTCCATTGTCGTCCGGCCCGAGTCGGCCCGGGTGTACGCGTACGCGTACTCCGTGGAGGTGGACCGGCTGCGGGCCGCGCGGGTCGGTCTGGGCGGCGCGGTGCTGGACCGCCGCGAGCTGGATCGCCCGCGTGGCCTGCTGGCCGCGGAGGCCGCGCCGATGCTGGCCGGCGCCGTCAAGGAGATGCAGCAGGCGGTCCCGGGCGGCGCGATCTGCGTCGGCACCGGCGTCGCGGTCTGCGGCATGGTCCGCCGGGAGGACGGCCTGGTGCGGCTCGGCCCCACCACCGGCTGGGTGGACGAGCCGATCGGCGCGGCGCTCGGGGCCGAGATGGGCCTGGACGTGCCGGTCACGGTCGGCAACGTGGCCGACGTGGCGGCGTTCGCCGAGCACACCAGGGGCGTCGCGGCCGGCTGCGACAACGTCATCTACCTGTACGGCGACGTCGGCGTCGGCGCCGGGATCATCGCCGGTGGGCGTCGGCTCACCGGACACGGCGGGTACGGCGGCGAGGTCGGCCACATGAAGGTGGTGCGCGACGGCAGGCCCTGCGAGTGCGGCGCCCGGGGTTGCTGGGAGACCGAGATCGGCGAGCACGGCCTGCTGCGCGCCGCCGGACGCTCCGATGCGCGGGGACGCGACGCCCTGCTGGCCGTCTTCGACGCCGCCGACCGGGGGGACGCCCGCGCCCAGACGGCGGTACGCCAGGCGGGTGACTGGCTCGGCTTCGGGGTCGCCAACCTGGTCAACGTCTTCAACCCCGAGATGGTCATCTTCGGCGGCACCATGCGCGACCTCTACCTCGCGGCGGCGGCCCAGATCCGCAGCCGGCTCAACTCGAACGCACTCGGCGCGTGCCTGGAGCACGTCCGGCTGCGTACGCCGACGCTGGGCGAGGACGCACCCCTGATCGGGGCCGCCGAGCTGGCCTTCGAACGACTGCTCGCCGACCCCCTCGACGTGGGCTGACCCGCGTACGCTGTCCGGCGTGGACGTCGAGTTGCGCGCCTCCGACGACGACCGTCACCGGGTGGTCGCCGAGCTGCACCGGCACACCACGGTGGGCCGACTCACCCTGGACGAGTTCTCCGAACGGGTCGGCGCGGTGTGGACCTCCCGCACCCTCGGCGACCTCGCCACGCTGACCCGGGACCTGCCCGCCCTGCCCGATCCCGCAGCCGCGGCGAAGGGCGACGACGGGATCGGGCACGGCCGCCGGGAGCTGCTGGTGCTCTTCGCCGTCGCCGCGCTCACCCTGCTGCTGCTCGGTGGCTTCCTGGCCGTCACCCGCTGATCCGTGTGGCACGCCCGACGGGCTCCGCATTTCCACGGCCCGAGCGGATGAACTGATCGGACGATCAGTCCGTACCAGTGGGCGGACGGGCGGCCGGCAGGGTGCGGCTGCCCGGTCCAGACGCGTTTCGGTCCGGACCGAGGAGGCACCGCAGACATGGCACCGCTCAGATTGGCCCGTCGCCGGCCGGGCAACCGGACGCACCGCGCGGCGATGTTGCTCATCGCGATCATCGCGGGGGTCGGTGTCCTGCCGGGCGTGGCCATCGCCGCCCCCGCGGGTGGGCAGCAGCTCAACGCCGCCGACATGACGCTGCTCAACGGGGTGCGCCTGGCCGGGCTGTGGGAGATGCCGGCCGGCCAGATGGCCGCCGAGAAGGGACAGTCGCCGAAGGTACGGGAGATCGGGGCCGGCATCGCCGGCGAGCACCAGAAGCTCGACCAGCTCGTCGTGGACGCCGCCAACAAGCTCGGCGCGTCCATCCCCACCGAGCCGACGGCCGAACAGAAGGGCTGGCTGGCCGAGATGCAGAACGCGTCCGGCGCTCGGTTCGACCAGATCTTCGTGACCCGGCTCCGGGTGGCCCACGGCAAGATCTTCCCGGTGATCGGCGCGGTACGGGCCAGCACCCGCGACGCCACCGTCCGCAAGCTCTGCGAGGACGCCAACGCCTTCGTACAGCACCACATGCAGATGCTGGAGTCCACCGGACTGGTCCGCTGGCCCGAACTGCCGCCGGCCGCGCTGCCCGCGCCCGGCAAGGACGGTCTGCTCGCCGCCGCCGGGGCGAACGCGGGGCCGCAGGTCGGGGTGAGCAGCACCGTCGTCTGGCTGGTCTTCCTCGCCGCGCTCGGTACCGGCGGGATCGCCACCTACCGGATGCTGCGCCGGAGCTGACCGACGATTGAGGTGGCCCGGAGTCAGCGGTCGACCTGGGTGAAGTCCCAGGAGTGCGGGGCGCGGGCCACCAGCAGGGCGGGCGGATCGGGCAGCGGACGCGGGTTGCTGCGCCACTTCGAGATGACCACGACGCGGTGGTCGGTGGACGAGAAGACCTCGCTCGACACGTGCAGCGGGTCGTGCTCCAACTCGGGCAGGGCGGTGTCGCACACCCAGGTGATCAGGTCGGCGACGCCGTACGCCTCGGCGCGCGCCTCCCACATCCGCACGATCATCTCCGGCGTCCCCGTCACACGCTGACCGTGGTCAACGGCAGCGCCGAGTCGGCCGGCAGATCCAGCCGGCTCGGCGCGACCCCGGCGGCGACCAGGTGCGATCCGAGCGCGGCCACCATCGCCCCGTTGTCGGTGCACAGCTTCGGCCGCGGCACCCGGACCCGGATGCCGTACTTCTCGGCCCGCTCCTCGGCCAACGCCCGCAGCCGGGAGTTCGCGGCCACTCCCCCACCGATCACCAGGGTGTCGATGCCCTGCGCCCGGCAGGCGGCGATGGCCTTGTTGGTCAGCACGTCGCAGACCGCCTCCTGGAAGGACGCGGCCACGTCGGCGACCGGCACCGGCTCACCGGCGCGTTGCCGCGCCTCCACCCAGCGGGCCACGGCCGTCTTCAGACCGGAGAACGAGAAGTCGTACCGGTGGGCCGCCAGGTCCTTCGCGGCGGTCAGGCCACGCGGGAAGGCGATGGAGGCGGCGTCACCCGCCCGGGCCTCACGGTCGATGGGCGGACCGCCCGGGAACGGCAACCCGAGCAGCCGGGCCACCTTGTCGAACGCCTCACCGGCCGCGTCGTCGATGGTGGCGCCGAGCGGGGTGACACCCCGGGCCAGGTCGTCGACCAGCAACAGGGACGAGTGCCCGCCGGAGACCAGCAGGGCGATGGCCGGTTCGGGCAGTGGGCCGTGTTCCAGGGTGTCCACCGCCACGTGCGCGGCGAGGTGGTTGACGCCGTACACCGGCTTCTCGGCGGCGAGGGCGTACCCCTTGGCGGCGGCGACGCCGACGAGCAGCGCGCCGGCCAGACCCGGCCCGGAGGTGACCGCGATGGCGTCGATGTCGGCGAGGGTGACGCCAGCGTCGGTGAGCGCCCGCTGCATGGTCGGCACGATGGCTTCGAGGTGGGCCCGGCTGGCCACCTCCGGCACCACGCCCCCGAAACGGGCGTGCTCCTCGACGCTGGACGCGAGCGCGTCAGCCAGCAGGGTGTGCCCGCGTACGATGCCGACGCCGGTCTCGTCGCACGAGGTCTCGATGCCCAGGATCAGCGGTTCGTCAGCCATGGTCGTGTGGTCCGTCCCCGGTCGGCTCGGCGTCGCGCCGCATGACCAGCGCGTCGGTGTTGCTCGGTTGGTAGTAGCCGCGACGCACCCCGATCGGCTCGAACCCGTACGTCGCGTAGAGGCGCTGGGCGGGGGCGTTGTCCACGGCCACCTCCAGCAGGGTGCTGCGGGCGCCCCGACGGTTCGCCTCGGCGAGCAGTTCCTCCAACAGGACGCGGCCGACGCCACGTCGCTGGACGTCCCGCCGGACGGCGATGACCTGCACCCACACCTCGTCCGGTGGGGCGCCGGCGAGCCCGGCGTAGCCGAGCACCGCTCCGTCGCTGTCGGTCGCGACCCGGTAGTGGTGCCCGTTGGCCAGCTCGTTCCAGAACATGGAGGGCGACCACTGCCCGGCGCCGAACAGGTCCGCCTCGATCGGCATCGCCTCGTCGACGTGCCACCAGCGGAACCGTTCCAGCCGTACCGACGTCACGGGAGGACCGGTTTGCGGCCGGTGGCCGCCACGGCGTCGGGACGGCGCAGGTAGAGCGGGGTGAGTCGCTCGCCGGGCGCGCCGGCCCGGATCCGCTCGGCGGCGAGCAGCGCCAGCACGGTGGCCTCCGGGTAGCGCGGTTCGACCCGGACCGGCAGGTCCAGAGCCTCGGCGTACCGGTGTGCTCCGTCGCCGACCGCGACCGTCGCGCCCAGCTCACGGGCGCGGGCGGCGGCCACCGCCGGCGAGGACACCTCGGGCCCGACGACCCGCTGGCCGGCCCCGTCGTAGACAGCCCAGTACAGCTCCTTGCGGCGGGCGTCGCTGGCTGCCAGCACCGGCTCGCCGGCAGCCGCCGGGTGGCCGATGGCGTCCAGGGAACAGACGCCGTACGTCGGAACGCCGAGCACCTGCCCCATCGTGGCGGCGGTGACCAGGCCGACCCGCAGCCCGGTGAACGGCCCGGGGCCGAGCCCGGCGACTATCGCGCCCAGGTCACGCGGGCGAGCGCCGGCGTCGGCAAGGACCGCGTCCACCTGAGGCGCGAGCAGTTCACCGTGCGCGCGGGCATCGACCGTGCACCGGTGCGCCCGGGACGTGACGCCGTCCGCCGAGATCTCCACCAACGCTGCGGTCACCGCGGGGGTCGAGCTGTCCACCACGAGTACGAGCACGGTTAGCCAGCCTAGCGGCCCCGCCACCGCCCGCCCGTGACGCCCCGCCCCTCGGCCACCACCGGGCCTACCGGCGGACGAGCAGCGCCGCGACTCCACCCGTCGCCACGCCACCCCGCCGCCGTGCGCCTTCCCGACCCTCACCGACCCTCACGCCACGCCGTGCGCCTTCCCGACCGCCACGCCACGCCACGCGTCTTCCCGACCGCCACGCCACGCCGTGCGCCTTCCCGACCGCCACGCCACGCCACGCGCCTTCCCGACCACGGCGACGGCGACGGCGACGGCGACACCATCCTGATGAGCCTGATGCCTGTGAGTCATCTTGATGACTCACAGGCATCACTCTCATCAGCAATACCGCCGCCGCTCAGCGACGCGGCCCCGACCGTGCTGATCCCGGCCTGCAAGACCGCGAGTCGTGAATCCGCCGCAGAGCTACCGCGAGCGTCTGATGCTGGGCCAGCATGCCGGGATGCCATCGACTCGCCTCGTCACCCTCCTCGGCGCCGTGCTGCGACAACAACGCCAGCGACGCGAGCTGAGCCAGCGCCAGCTCGCCGGACTCGCCGAGGTCAGCCAGGCGGCCGTGGCCCGGATCGAACGCGGCGAACGCGCGCCGAGCGTCCCGGTGCTGGAGCGGTTGTTCACCGCGATGGACGTGCAGCTGGTGGTCGGGGTCGAACCGCTGGACGCGCATCTCGACGCTCGCATCGACGAACTGGCCGCCCGCCCGGTCGGCGAACGCATCGACGAACTGGGCCTCAACGAGACGCTGGACCGACTGACCGACTTTCCGCAGGTGCTCACCGGTAGCACGGCGGCGCTGTTGCAGGGCGCGCCGGTGCCGGTGGACGCCGTCGAGATCGCCCTCCGCTGGCAGGACTCGAAACGGTTCACCGGCTGGCTGGAGGCAAACTACGGCCAGCGGTGGAACGCCCGGTGGGGCGAGTTCGGCGGGGTGTGGTTGGAGCCGGAGGAGCCGGGCGAACACCGTTGGTCGACCCGGTACGGCGAGATCAGGGCGACCATGTGCGACGAGTTGCCCGAGACGATCGAGGTACGCCACGGTGGCCGCGATTATCAGGTGGTGCCGCTGGTCGAGCTGGAGTTGACCGAGCCGCGGGCCGCCGACCTGCTGCGCCGCTACCGGGCCCGGCGCCGCGCCCCGGAAAGCTGACCGGACCCGGCCAGCCGGCGCCGGACCCGGACCAGGCCAGCCGGCGCCGAACCCGGGCCAGGCCAGGCTGAGGTCAGTCGGCGGTGCGCTCCCAGTCGATGGTGGGACGGCCGGCGTCGGCGAGGGCCTTGTTGGCCGCGCTGAACGGGCGGCTGCCCAGGAAGCCGCGCGGGTTCATCGGGCTCGGGTGGCCGGCCTCCAGCACGACGTGCCGAGAGTTGGTGACCAGGCCGGCCTTCTTGCGGGCGTAGCCGCCCCAGAGCAGGAAGACCACCCGGTCCGGCAGGGCGTCCAGCGCCCGGATGGTGGCGTCGGTGAACTCTTCCCAGCCGGCGTTCGCGTGCGAGCCGGGGGTGGCCTGACGGACGGTCAGCACCGCGTTGAGCAGCAGCACGCCCTGCGCCGCCCAACCGTCGAGGTTGCCGTTGCGCGGCTTGGGCACGCCCACGTCCTCGCCCAACTCCTTGAAGACGTTGCGCAGCGAGGGCGGCACCGACACGCCCTCGCGGACGCTGAAGCTCAGCCCGTGCGCCTGCCCGGCCCGGTGGTAGGGGTCCTGCCCGAGGATCAGCACCCGGGTGGCCTCCGGCGGGCAGAGCCGGTACGCCGAGAAGAGGTCCTCCAACGGCGGGAAGACGGTCTGCGTCGCGTACTCCCGGGCGACGAACTCGGCCAGCGCGGCCGTGCGGGCCGGGTCGAGGTGCGGGGTGAGCACGGCACGCCACTGCTCCGGCAGCAGCGCCAGCAGATCCAGGGCGGGGGCATCGTCGGGCATCAGAAACCTCTTCCAGCGCGGGTCGGTCCCCCGCACTCTAGGCATCACGTCCGACAGCGCCGCGTCCTAACCCAGCTCGGCCAACCGCCGAGCCCAGTCCCCACCGACCGGATCCAGCTCGACGACCCGGGTGTCGTCGTCGCGGCGATCGATACGGACCCGCAGGTGCGCGTCGACCAACTGCTCCACCAGGCCCTCGCCCCACTCCACGACGGTCACCGACGCGTCCACCGAGGCGTCCAGGTCCAGGTCGTCGATCTCGGCGCGCGGGTCGCTGGCGGCGCCCAGCCGGTACGCGTCGGCGTGCACGAGGGCCACCCGACCGCCCCGGGCCGGATCGGGCCGGTGGACCCGGGCGATCACGAACGTCGGCGAGGTCACGTCCCCGAGGACGTTGAGCCCGGCACCGATGCCCTGGGTGAGCGCGGTCTTGCCGGCGCCCAGCGGGCCGGTCAACAGCACCAGGTCACCGGCCCGCAGCAGCCCGGCCAACCGGCGGCCGAACTCCCGAGTGTCCTCGACGGTCGGCAGTTTGACGACGAAACTCACCGGTCCTCCATGCTCTCCAGTGATTCGAGGAACCGCTCCAGCGCGGCGTTGACCTCGTCGGCGTGCTCCAGCATCACCACGTGACCACTGTCTTTGATCTTGATGAACTCGGCGTGCGGCAGCCGCCGGACGATCTCCTCGGAGTGGGTCACCGGCGTGATCATGTCCTTGTCGCCGACGACCACCAGCACCGGCGCGTTCGCCAGCGCCGCCAGCGCCGGGAAGCGCGAGTGTGTGGCGAGGGTCCGCAGGTAGCGGGTCACCGTGTCGGCCGAGGTCCGGGAGTTCATGGTCTCCACGTAGGACACCAGCCGAGGGCTGGGCTTGCGGGTGCCGAAGCCGTACTTGCGGGTCAGCAACCAGGCCACGTTCGAGGTCGACTTGCGGGCCCGGTCGATCACCGGGCCGCCGTACCGCGTGGCGTTGCTGACCATGTAGAGCACCGGACCACCGACCCGGCCCAGCAGCGCCGGGGCGACCAACTTGGTCTCCGCGACGAGACCGCCCGACGTGGCCATCAGCACCGTGCCCACCACCCGGTCACCGAACAGCTCCGGGAACAGTTCGGCGAACGCCATGATCGTCATGCCGCCCATCGAGTGGCCGACCAGCACCAGTGGCCCCTCCGGGGCGACCCGGTCGATCACCCGGCGCAGTGTCCGGCCGAGCACGGCCAGGTCGTACTCGCCGGTCTCCAAGCGACCGGACTGGCCGTGACCGGGCTGGTCGTACGCCACGATCCGATAGTCGCCACGCGCGGCCAACATCTCGCGCTGGAAGTGGAAGGTGCCCATGTCCAGGCAGAACCCGTGCACCAGCACCACCGTCGGGTGCCCCGGCACCGGACGGGTCGGCTCGACCACCTCGACGTGGATGTCGGTGCCGTCCGGCAGCTCCAGCCGGAACGCCTCGTCGTACCTCTGTTCGCCGAACGTCTCCTGGGCGTAGCGGTCGGTCGGGTCGGTCTTCAGCCGGCGGACCAGGGTGCGTTCGGTCGCGACGCCGGCGGCCAGACCGGCCGCCGCCACCCCGACCGCGGCCCCGACCAGGCCGGCGACGCGGCCGGCCGCGGTCCGCGGGCGCGGGATGCGGTACGCCATCAGGGGCGCTCACCGTCGTAGACGCGCGGCACCCGGGTGCTGCCGAACCGGGTGACGATCTCGTAGTTGATCGTGCCGACCGCCTCGGCCCAGTCGTCGGCCGTCGGCTCGCCGTCGGCGCCGCTGCCGAAGAGGGTCGCCACGTCACCGTCGGCCACCGGGTCGTCGCCGCAGTCGAGCACGAACTGGTCCATGCAGACGCGTCCGGAGATCGTCCGCCGCGCGCCGGCGAGCTGTACGGGGCCGGTGTTGGAGGCGTGCCGGGGCACACCGTCGGCGTACCCGAGCGGCACCACGGCCAGGTTCGCGTCCGACTCGGTGGTGTAGGTGTGGCCGTAGGAGACGCCGGTCCCGGCGGGCACCCGCTTGGTGAGCATCACCCGGGCCCGAGCGGTCATCGCCGGACGCAGCCCGTACGTCTCGCCGGCCACCGGGGACAGGCCGTAGATAGCCAGCCCGGGACGGACCAGGTCGAAGTGCGTGTCGGGGCGGGTCAGGGTGGCCGCCGAGTTGGCCAGGTGCCGCCACCGGGGGCGCAGCCCGGCCCGCTCGACCATGGCCAGTCCCTCGTGGAAGACGGCGAGCTGCCGGTCGGTGGTCGGGTGGCCGGGCAGGTCGGCGTACACGAAGTGGCTCCACACACCGACCACCTCGACCAGGCCGTCGGCCTGGGCCTTCGCGGCGGCGTCGAGCAGGGCCGGCCAGTCGGCGACGGTGGCGCCGCCCCGCGACAACCCGGTGTCGATCTTCAGGTGCAGGCGGGCGGGGCGCTCGGCACGCCGGCTCGCCTCGATCATCTCGTCGAGCTGCGGCACGCTGGCGGCACCGAGATCGACCCCGGCGCTGACACCCTCGTGCAGCGGCAGCCCGGGCGCGAGCAGCCACGCCAGCACGGGCGCGGTGATTCCGTTCCGGCGCAGCGTGAGCGCCTCGTCGAGGGTGCAGACGCCGAGCCAGTCGGCCCCCGCGTCGAGCGCCGCGCGGGTGGCCGGGAGCATGCCGTGGCCGTACCCGTCGGCCTTCACCACCGCCATCAGCTCGGCGGTGGTGCCGGAGCGGAGCCGGCTCACGTTCTCGCGGATCGCGTCAAGATCGACACGTACCTCGGCCTGCCACATGCGCCCAGCCTACTTTCCAGCCTGATCACCGTGGGCGGCGACGCTCGGCCCGCCGCACCGGTCGGGTCGGTTCGGGACGATCAGCCCAGCCGGGCGACGACCGGGCGCAGCGCGGTCACCACGTCGGGCGCGGTCACCGGGCCGCCGCGGGCCGCCTCCCGACCGGCCAGCCCGTGCAGGTACGCGGCCCCGGCCGCCGCCCGATCCGCCGGCACCCCGGCCGCCAGCAGCGAGCCGAGCAGCCCGGCCAGCACGTCGCCGGTGCCGCCGGTGGCCAGCGCCGGGGTGCCGGTGGGGTTGACGTACGCCCGGCCGTCCGGCGTGCCGATCACCGTGCGGTCCCCCTTGAGCAGCACCACCGCGTTCATCCAGGCGGCCAGTCGCAGCGCGGACCCGACGCGGTCGGCGCCCGGCTCCTCCCCGCACAGCCGGGTGAACTCCCGGTCGTGCGGGGTGACGACGATCGGCGCGTCCCGGCCGCGCAGCCGGTCGGCGAGTGAACCGTCGACCAGCAGGGTCAACGCGTCCGCGTCGAGCACCACCGGCACCGGTGTCGCCAGGACGGCCCGCAGCTCGGCCGCCGCCTCGTCTCCGGTGCCCAACCCCGAGCCGCACACCCACGCCTGCACGCGGCCGGCATCGGCCACCCGGGGCGTGGCGATCACCGAGGGGTGCTGGCGCAGCACCTCGTCGCGGGCCCCACCGGCGTACCGGACCAGGCCGGTCGGCCCGGCGAGCGCACCGCCGACGGAGAGCACCGCCGCGCCCGGGTACGTCGCCGAGCCGGTCGCCACCCCCACCACACCCCGGGTGTACTTCTCCGACGCGGCGCCCAGCTCGGGCCACCACCGCTGAAGGTCGGACCAGTCGGTGACGTTCAGCGCGGGGGTGCCCCGCAGCCAGGGCTCCAACCCGATGTCGACCAGCTCGACCTGCCCCGCCAACGCGGCGGCCGGCCCGACCACCAGGGCGGGCTTGAGCGCGCCGAAGGCGACGGTCACGTCGGCGCGGACGGCGGTGGGCCGGCCGGACGCGGACAGCGGCACGTGCCCGGTGTCCACCGCGACCCCGCTCGGCACGTCCACGGCCAAAACGGTGGCCCGCTGGCCGTCGCGCCCGCGCAGGTCGCCCAGCCCCTGGACGACCTCGTCCGCGTTCGCCCGCAACCCACCCGTGCCGCCGATCCCGACGATGCCGTCGAGGACCAGGTCGACGGGGCCGGCGGGGCGGTCGACCAGCCGGCCACCGGCGGCCCGCAGCGCGGCCAACCCGGCCACGTGCGCCCGGCCGGGGGTGAGCAGCAGGGCGAAGACCTCGACGCCCCGGCGGGCCAGCCGCTCTCCGGCGTAGAGCGCGTCACCGCCGTTGTCGCCCGAGCCCACGAGCAGCAGCACCCGGCCGCCGTACACGCCGCCGCGCTCGGCGAGCAGCAGGGCGGCCCGGCGGGCCAGCCCGGCGGCGGCGCGCTGCATCAGCGTCCCCTCCGGCAGCGTGCCCATCAGCCCCGCCTCGGCGGCCCGTACGTCGCCCACCCGCCACACCGGTCTCATGTCACCGTGTCCCATCCGTTCCGCGGGCTGGCCGGCACGGCCCACCCGGCCGACGTCACCGTTCCGCGACCACCATCGCCGAGGCGATGCCACCGTCGTGCGAGAGCGACAGGTGCCAGTGGTTGATACCACGCTCGGCGGCCACCGCCGCGACGGTTCCCGAGACGCTCAGCCACGGCCGGCCATCGGTGTCGGGCACGATCTCGCAGTCGTGCCACCGCAGGCCGGCGGGAGCGCCGAGGGCCTTGGCGACGGCCTCCTTCGCGGCGAAGCGGGCGGCCAACGACTCCGGCGAGCGGGGACCGCCGGAACGGGTGACCCGCTCCGGCCCGGTGAAGAGCCGGTCGGCGAGCAGCGGCGTCCGCGCCAGGGACCGGGTGAACCGGTCCACCAGGACGACGTCGAGGCCGACAGCGACGATCACCAGACCACCCTACCGGCGGCGGGGGCGGCAGATTAGCCGTCGGGCCCGCGGTGGGCAACGCCTGTGGACAGACCGGGGTACGACCGCAGTCCGCCGTCCACAGGGCACCTCGGCGCGGCCCGGCTCTGCCTAGCGTTCACCGCGTCGATGCCGATCCGACACGGGGGTGGGGTCATGACCGAGGAGCCGTTCGCCGTCCGGCCGCAGGAGCTGCGCGCGGAGGCCGGCGCGCTCGACGACGAGGCGTACCGGTTGGCGTGGGGTCTGGCGCGGGTGCCCGGGCTGCTGGTGCCGGCCCCGGGCTGGCGGACGGCCACGGCGCTGGCGGGGCTGGAGGCGGCCGGACACGCCTGGTTCTGCCGGCTGGGCACAGCCGTGGCGGTGACCGCCGATGGCATCCGTGGGGCGGCCGAGGCGTACGAGACGGTGGACGACCGGGCCGCCGGCCGGTTCGTCACCGTGCCCCGGTGAGCGGGGTCGGCTACCGGCAGCTCTGGGCCGCCGATCCGGCCGGCTGGCGGGCGGCCGGATCGGCCTGGGCCGGGCTGACCGGCCCGGTCCACCGGCACGCCGACGAGCTGGCCGGGACGGCCGGGCGGCTGCGCGGTGGCTGGTCCGGTGCGGCGGCCACGGCAGCCGACGCCCGGCTCGCCGGTCTTGCCGACGAGCTGACGTCGGTGGCGCCGGCGCTGATCGAGGCCGACCAGACGCTGGCCGAGTTGGCCCGGCAGCTCGGCGTGGCGAGGGCCCAGCTCGCCGAGGCGGTCACCCGGGCCGAGGCGGCCGGCCTGACCGTGGACCGAGCCGGTGGTGTGCGGGCGGCTCCGGTGGACCCCGCGCATCCCGTCGGAGCCGGCACGGCGGCAGCCGGGCCACCGGCGGGTACGAGGGCCGGCACGGCGGCGGGGTCGGCAGCCGGCACGGCGGCGGGGTCGGCAGCCGGCACGGCGGCGGGGTCGGCAGCCGGCACGGCGGCGGGGTCGGCGGTCGGAGTCGCGGTGGCGGGAGTGGCGGCGGCCGTACGCGCGGCGGTCGAGCGGGCCGACGCGGCGGATCGGGCCGCCGCCGACCGGTTGGCGGAGCTGGCCCGTGCGGCCGGCACCGGCTGGGCGTCCCCGGCACCGCCCGGCCGGCCGGCCACCGGGGCGTCGCCGTCGGTTGTACGCGCCTGGTGGTCCGGGTTGACGCCGGCCCAGCGGCGCTGGCTGGTCGGGCACGAACCGGCGCTGGTCGGCGCCCTGGACGGGGTACCGGTGGCGGCCCGCGACCAGGCCAACCGCCTGCTGCTCGGCGCGCGGCGCGACGAGTTGCTGGCCGAGCGGCGGCGATTGTCGGTCCGGGTGCCGCCGGGACCGCTGGTGTCGGTGCGACTGCGCGCGCTGGCCGCACGGTTGGCCGGCCTGGACGCGCTCACCGAGCGGCTGGCCGGCGGGACGCCGCGGGCGTACCTGCTGGGGCTGGACCCGACCGGTGAGGGGCGGGTGGTGGTGGCGCTCGACGACCCGGACCACGCCGATCGGGTGCTGACGTACGTGCCGGGGATGACCGCCGGGCTGGACGACGCCCCCGGCGAGCTGGGTCGGGCCGCCCGGGTGCTGGAGCGCTGCGCGGCGCTCGCGCCGGGTCAGCGCAGCGCGGCCGTGCTGTGGCTGGACTACGACGCTCCGGACTTCCTGACCGAGGCGGCGTCCGCCGGCCAGGCCCGGGACGCCGGGCCGGCGCTGCACCGTTTCCAGGAGGGGCTGCGCGCCACCCACGAGGGGTCGCCGGCCCGGCAGACGGTGCTCGGGCACAGCTACGGGTCGCTGGTGGTGGGGGTGGCCGCCCGGGAGCACGGGCTGGCGGCCGACGCGCTGATGTTCGTCGGTTCGCCCGGGGTGGGCGTGGCGCACGCCGACGAACTGGGCGTCCCGGCCGGGCAGGTGTGGGCCAGCAGGGCACCCGACGACGTGATCCGCCTGGCCCGGCCGGTGGACGAGCTGGGTCGCCCGGCGCTGTTGGGCGCGGCTCCGCTCGCCGCGGTGCTGGGTTGGCCGGATCGCACCGGTCACGAGCTGTGGTTCGGTCACGACCCGGCCGATGCCGGGTTCGGCGGCCGGGTGTTCCGCAGCGGCCGGGGTGGGCACGCCGGCTACTGGGAGCCGGACAACCCGGCGTTGGACGGGATGGCCCGCGTCGTACTGGGCCGGTGACGGGACCGGGCCGCCGACGAGCCACCGGACGCGACGCCGACGACGGAGCCCCGGCCACCGCGGGTGCGGCGCGGCCGGGGCTCCGGGGCGTGGCTGGCGACTACTCGACGGTGACCGACTTGGCCAGGTTGCGGGGTTGGTCCACGTCGTGCCCCCGAGCCGCGGCGATCTCGGCGGCGAACACCTGCAGCGGCACGGTGGTGACGAGCGGGGCGAGCAGGGTGGGCGTACGCGGCACGTAGATCAGGTGGTCGGCGTACCGGACGACGGCCTCGTCGCCCTCCTCCGCGATCACGATGGTCCGCGCGCCACGCGCCCGGACCTCCTGGATGTTGGAGACGACCTTGTCGTGCAGCATCCCGCGCCCCACCGGGGAGGGCACCACGCAGATCACCGGGGTGCCCTTGTCGATCAGGGCGATGGGGCCGTGCTTCAGCTCGCCGGCAGCGAAGCCCTCGGCGTGCATGTACGCCAGCTCCTTGAGCTTGAGCGCGCCTTCGAGGGCCACCGGGTAGCCGACGTGCCGGCCGATGAACAGCACCGTCGGCTCGGACTTCAGCTCGCGGGCCAGCTCGCGGACCGGCTCGATGCGGTCCAGCAGCTCGCGCAGCTTGCCCGGCATCTCCTGGAGCTGGGCCACGACCGCGCCGACCTCGTCGGCGAACTTGATGCCGCGTACCTGGGCCAGGTGCAGGCCGATCAGGTAACAGGCGACGACCTGGGTGAGGAACGCCTTGGTGGAGGCGACGGCGATCTCCGGCCCACCGTGGGTGTAGAGCACGGCGTCGGACTCGCGGGGGATGGTGGAGCCGTTGGTGTTGCAGATGGCGAGCACCCGGGCCTTCTGCTCCTTGGCGTGCCGCAGGGCCATCAGGGTGTCCATCGTCTCGCCGGACTGCGAGATCACCACGATGAGCGTGGACCGGTCGAGCACCGGGTCGCGGTAGCGGAACTCGCTGGCCAGCTCCACCTCGCACGGGATCCGGGTCCAGTGCTCGATGGCGTACTTGGCGACCAGGCCGGCGTGGTACGCGGTGCCGCAGGCCACGATGAAGATCTTGTCGACGTCGCGCAGATCCTGGTCGCTGAGGCGGACCTCGTCCAGGGCGATCTCGCCGCTCTCGGTGAGTCGGCCGAGCAGGGTGTCGGCGATCGCCTGCGGCTGCTCCTCGATCTCCTTGAGCATGAACCAGTCGTAACCGCCCTTCTCGGCGGCGGACGAGTCCCAGTCGATGTGGAAGTCCTTGCCGCTGGCGGGCTGACCGTCGAAATCGGTGATCTCGATGCTGTCGCCGGTGATCAGGACGATCTGGTCCTGACCCAGCTCCACCGCCTCGCGGGTGTGCTCGATGAACGCGGCCACATCGCTGGCCAGGTAGTTCTCGCCGTCGCCGCGCCCGACGACCAGCGGCGAGTTGCGCCGGGCGCCGACGACGGCACCGGGCACCGAGGCGTCGACCGCGAGCAGGGTGAACGCGCCCTCCAGTCGCTGGCACACGACACGCATGCCGGCGGCGAGCAGCTGCGGGCCGTCCGGCTGGCCGGCGGCGCGCAGGTCGGCCAGGGCGGCGGAGAGCAGGTGCGCGGCGCACTCGGTGTCGGTGTCGCTGGTGAACTGGACGCCGTCGGCCTCCAACTCGGCGCGGAGCCGGGCGAAGTTCTCGATGATGCCGTTGTGGATCACCGCGACGCGGCCGTCGGGCGCGACGTGCGGGTGGGCGTTGCGGTCGGTCGGCCCGCCGTGGGTGGCCCACCGGGTGTGCCCGATGCCGGTGGTGCCGTCACCGATGCCGATCGGACTGGCCGCGCAGGAGGTCGGGTCGTCGGCGGCACGCTCGGAGAGCACCTTTTCGAGGTTGGCGAGCTTGCCGGCCTTCTTCTCGGTCAGGAGCTGGTCGTCGCAGACGATGGCGACGCCGGCCGAGTCGTAGCCCCGATATTCCAGCCGTCGCAGCCCGTCGAGCACGATGCTCAGCGCCGGGCGCGCGCCGGCGTATCCCACGATTCCACACATGGCCCGCAGCCTAACCCAGTTTCGCTCATCATGGGTGCTCGAAAGACGGCTAAACAAGCACCGAATTTGAGCGATCGGTCGTTGGTGGGCCGCAACGGGACGAGCGTCACGAGCCGGGCCGGCGTGCGCGGGACCGGACGGGGTTGCGGGACGACCGGCGCGTACGACAGTCTTCCGGCGGGTTCGGCGCACGCTCCGCTGACTCCTCGACCCCTTACCCACTCCCGCCCGGAGCAGCCATGTCCGACGCGCCGCCACCCGAGTCGTCCCCGACGCCACCTCCGGACCCCGCCCCGCCGCCGCCGGACCCGACGGCTGCGCCGCCGCCGACGAACCCGCCGTCCGGCTGGTCCGCGCCGGACGCCTTCCCGACGCCGGATCCGTTGACGCCGGGCCAGCCCTGGGCGCCCCCACCGGCCTGGACCCCGCCGCCCCCGTCCGCGCCGTGGACGCCCGATCCCACCGGCGTTCCGGGTACGCCCGACGCCGCCGGAACCGGCGCCTGGCCGCCGCCCCCAGAACAGCCGTCGGCCGGCTACCCGCCGGGTTACCCGGTACCCGGCTACCCGCCGCCCGGCTACCCACCGCCCGGCTATCCACCGCCCGGCTATCCACCGCCCGGCTATCCACCGCCCGGCTACCCACCGCCGTACCTCTATCCCGGCTATCCGCCGCCCGCCCGGCCGGGCGGCGGGGCCGGCCGGGTCGTCGGGATCGTCGTCGCGGTCGTCGTGGCGCTCGCCCTCCTCGGGTGCGGATGCTTCTGCGTGTCCGGGTCACTGCTCAGCCGGCTTGTCCCGGACACGGTCGCCGAGGACCCGTACGACAGCGACCCCTTCGGCGACGACACCTGGCCGCCGAGCATCGCGCCCGAGCCGCCCACCGTGCCCGACACCCCCACGACGGGGCCCACCAAGAAGCCGATCACGCGCCCGACGTCGGGTCCGGCCCCCGTGACGGTGGTCTACGAGGTCACCGGAGTGGGCCGGGCGGACATCGCGTACTTCGACGCCGAGAGCGATCTCATGCACATCGACGGCGCGAAACTGCCCTGGCGCATGACCATCCGCACCAACGGCCAGAGTCGGGTCATGGTCGAGGCCAGGTGGTCCGATGACGGTGAGAGGCCGATCGGCTGCACCGTCACGGTCACCGGCGCCGGAAAGCCCGTGACGAACAAGACCCAGGGGACCTGGGCCACCAGTTGTGAGCCCGAGTGAGGCTGGAGTCGGGTCAGCGGGTGACCGTAGGCTGGCGCAGGTGACGACGAGCACCGATGTCGACCCGCTGGTGGCCCGGATGCGGCCGTTCGGTACGACGATCTTCGCCGAGATGTCCGCCCTCGCCGTCCGGACCGGGGCGGTCAACCTCGGCCAGGGCTTCCCGGACACGGACGGCCCGCCGGAGATGCTGGCCGCCGCCGTCGAGGCGCTGCGCGGCGGGCAGAACCAGTACCCGCCCGGTCCGGGGATCCCCGCCCTGCGCGCGGCCGTCGCGGCGCACCAGCGTCGGTTCTACGACCTGGCGTACGCCCCGGACGGCGAGATCGTGATCACGGCGGGCGCGACCGAGGCGGTGGCGGCCAGCATCCTCGCTCTCTGCGAACCGGGCGACGAGGTGGTCTGCTTCGAGCCGTACTACGACTCGTACGCCGCTTCGATCGCGCTGGCCGGCGCGGTCCGGCGGCCGGTCACGCTGCGTCCCGGCGCGGACGGCCGGTACGCCTTCGATCCGGCGGCGCTGCGGGCGGCGTTCGGGCCGCGTACCCGGCTGGTGCTGCTGAACTCGCCGCACAACCCGACCGGCAAGGTGTTCACGCCGGCCGAGCTGGCGCTGGTGGCCGAGTTGTGCCAGGAGTTCGGCGCGTACGCGGTCACCGACGAGGTGTACGAGCACCTGGTGTTCACGGACGCGTCCAGCGCGCACGTGCCGCTGGCGTCGCTGCCCGGGATGCGGGAGCGGACGCTGCGCATCTCGTCGGCCGGCAAGACGTTCTCCTGCACGGGCTGGAAGATCGGCTGGGTGAGCGGCCCGGCGGCGCTGGTCTCGGCGGTGCTGCGGGTGAAGCAGTTCCTCACCTACGTCAACGCCGCGCCGCTGCAACCGGCGGTCGCCGTGGCGCTGGCCCTGACCGACGACTACTACACGGGCTTCCGCGACGGGCTCCAGCAGCGGCGCGACCAGCTCATCGGCGGCCTCACGGACGCCGGGTTCGACGTGCTGACGCCGGAGGGCACGTACTTCGTGACCGCCGACGTCACCGCGCTCGGCGGCACCGACGGGATGGAGTTCTGCCGGTCGCTGCCGGAGCGCTGCGGCGTCGTGGCGGTGCCCACCCAGGTCTTCTACGACGACGTTGAGGCCGGCCGGCGGCTGGTCCGGTTCGCGTTCTGCAAGCGCCCGGAGGTGCTGGCCGAGGCGGTCACCCGGCTGCGCGCGCTGACCCGCTGACCGGCCCGGAGCCGGTCGCGTCCGGATCGGTCGCCGACTGATCCGGGGTGGGCGACGTCAGTCGGGTGAGCAACTGGCCCTCATCGCCGAGCAGCGCCGCCTCGGCGTCGTCCACGAAGGACAGGTCGGCGGTCACGTGCCGGCTCGCCGCGGTGAGCAGCAACCCGACCACCGGATCGTCGGCGGTCCGCCGGAGGCCGTCCAGATTGCGCAACTCGCGCAGCAGGTGCCCGCGCTGGTTGCTCAGCACGGCACGAACGGTGACCGCGGACCCGGACCGGGCGGCGGCGGTGACCTTGAGGAAGAAGTCGTCCCGGAATCCGCCGCTGCGCGGGCTCGGCTCACCCAGCCACCGCGCCAGCTCCGCGCGCCCGGCCGGGGTGATCTCGTAGACGACCCGGTCCGGCTTGATCGGCTGGGGCTGCCGTTCGGCGACGACCAGTTCGTCCCGGGAGAGCCGGTCGAGGATCTGGTAGAGGTGGCCGATGTTCAGCGGCCCCCACTGCGGGCCGACGGCGGCCTCGAACGCTCCCTTGAGCTGGTAGCCGTGGCTGGGGCCACCAGCGAGCAGGGCGAGGACGGCGTGCTGGATCGCCATGTCACCTCCGGTACCGGTCTTGCATTGTCACAATGTATCGCGCAGAGTGGGAGACGGCACACGGGGAGGCGCGATGCTCGGCTTCATCTGGCGACAGCTACGCGGCCGTGCGGGGCGGTCGGTGGCACTGCTGGTCGGAGTGCTGGTGGCCACCACCGGTTTTGTGGTCCTGACCGGTGCCACCACCACCTCCCGCCTGGATGTCAACGGCACGGTCGAGCGCAACACCCAGGTCGCCTACGAGATCCTGGTGCGCCCGAAGGGCACCCGCACCCCGCTGGAAGCCGAGCGCGGGCTGGTCCGCCCCAACTATCTCTCCGGGCTCTTCGGCGGCATCACCACCCAGCAGTACGAGCAGGTGGCGGCCGTCCCCGGCATCGAGGTGGCGGCCCCGATCGCGATGCTGGGCTATTCCACCACGCTGCTGCCGACGCCGATCGACCTCACCGGGGCCGTCGACCGCTCACTCGATCATCAGGTCATCCGGGTCGCCCCCACCTTCCACGCCGAACGCGGTCTCTCCAGCGCGCGGGGCAAGCCCCGGTACGTCTACGTGACCAAGAAACCGTTGATCTTCCCCCGGCTCGACGGGAGACTCGGCAGCGAATCGGTCCCCTACTCCGACGGGAACTCCTACCCCTGGCCGGAGGCCTGCGGACCGGCCCCCCGGGAGGTGCAGCCGGACGGCCGCAGCCTGCCCATCTGCGATCCCCAGTACGCCCTGCTCGGCAACCCCGGCACCTACTCCGAGCGGGAGGCGTGGTCGCTGCACGCCGTGCAACTGTTGCCCGACGGCCGGTTCCGGGGCCAGCCCTACGCGTTGGCGAGCGATCGGGACGGCACCTCGGCGCCCGCCGACCGGCTGGTGATGGCGTACGACCTGACCGTGCCGTTCCTCCTGGCCGCTGTCGACCCGGTCGCCGAGGAACGTCTGGTCGGCCTCGACGACGCCGTGGTCACCGGCCGGGCCGTCCGCCCGGACGACACCGTCGCCGTCGAACGGGCCGGCAGCACGGAGAACCTGCAGGTGCCGGTCCTCGTCACCAATCGGCCCTTCATCGACGAGGCACTGTCGGCCACCTTCACCCGGCTCTCGGCCAGTCCGGTGGGCGTGCCGGCGATCGACCTGGAGAAGACCCTGAGCCGCCCGGTCGGGGCGCCAGCTGGGTCTGCCCGAACCGACCTCACCGCCGGCCACCAGACGATGCTCACCGAGGAGCTGTCCCCGACCGGGTGTTGCGTGGGCCAGTTGCAGGCCATCGTGCAGTCGGCCGACGTGCAGTACGACCGTCTTGCCGACGGCAGCCTGCGGGCCCGTCCGCAGCCACCCGGCGCACCCACCGCGTACGGCCGGGAGACGGCGTACAACCCGATGCCCCGCCCCTGGCTCGCCGACGACAGCGGTTCGCGGTCGGTACGGCCGCTGCTGCTGGCCGCCGCCGGGAACACCACCTTCCGGTACTGGCGGGCCACGGGTGTCTTCGACCCGAGTCGGCTGACCGGCTTCGCCGACCTCGGCCACCTGCCGCTGCAGACCTATCAGGCGCCCGTCGCGCAGGGCGCCGACGAGCGTAGCCGTGCGGCGCTGGGCGGTCAGCCACTCGCGCCCAGCGGCAACCCGGCCGGATACCTCTCCGCCCCACCGCTGCTGATCACCAACCTCGGCAGCCTGCCGACCCTCCTCGCGGGTACCGGCAGCCCACAGGCCAAGGCCCCGATCAGCGCGATCCGGGTACGGGTGGCCGACGTGGGCGGGTACACCGAACGTTCGGCCGAGCGGGTCCGGTTGGTCGCCGAGCAGATCGCGGCGCGCACCGGACTGGACGTCGACATCACCCTCGGCTCGTCGGCCGCGCCGCAGACCGTGGAGCTGCCCGCCGGCACGTTCGGTCGGCCGACGCTACGGCTGACCGAGAACTGGTCGGCGCTCGGCGTCGCCTCGATCATCACCCAGGCGGTGGACCGCAAGAGCCTGGTGCTTTTCCTCCTGGTGCTGGTGGTCTGCGTCCTGTTCCTCGGCAACGCGGTCAGCGCCGCAGTCCGGGACCGACGCTCCGAACTGGCGGTGCTCTCCTGCCTCGGCTGGCCGGTCCGCCGCATCGCGGCGCTGATCCTGGGCGAGGTGGCCCTCCTCGGGCTCATCGCCGGCCTGCTGTCGCTGACCCTCGCGGTGCCGCTCGGAACAACCCTCGGCATCGATGTCGACTGGCGGCGGTCGGCTCTGGCCGTACCCATCGCCCTGCTGCTCGCGCTGGCCGCGGGCCTGGTGCCGGCGCTGCGGGCCGCGCGCGCCCACCCCGCCGCCGCCCTGCGCCCGATGGTCGCTCCCGCCGGTTGGGTACGCCGGCCCCGCACCCTGCTCGGGATGGCGCTGGCGAACCTGGCCCGTACCCCCGGACGCACCTTCCTCGGCGCCGGCGCGCTGGCCATCGGGGTGGCCGCGCTGACGTTGGTCACCGCCGCTGCCTGGGCGTTCCGGGGCGCGATCGTCGGCAGTCTGCTCGGCGACGTGGTCTCACTGAGCGTGCGCGGCGCGGACACCGTGGCCGCGGTGGCCACCGTGCTGCTCGGCGCGGCGGCGGTCGCGGACGTGCTCTACCTGAACATCCGCGACCGGGCGGCCGAGCTGGCCACCCTGCGGGCAATCGGCTGGACCGACGCCGAACTGGGCCGGCTGGTCGGTTACGAGGGGCTGACGCTGGGGCTCGTCGGGTCGACGACCGGCGCGGCGGTCGGCCTGGCCAGCGCGGCGTGGCTGATCGGCGCCCTGCCCGGCGCGCTGATCCTGGTGGCCGCGCTGGTCGCGCTGGCGGGCGCGCTGGTGAGCGCTCTCGCCGCGCTGGTGCCCGCCGCTCTGTTGCCGCGCCTACGGCCCGCCCGACTTCTGGCAGAGGAGTAGCTAATGAGCGAGCAGAGCGGCAGCGTGATCTCGGTCGACCACCTGGTCCGACGGTTCGGCGTCGGCGCGGACCGACTCACGGCGGTCGACGACGTGTCGCTGAGCATCGCGGCGGGCTCGGTGGTGGCGCTGACCGGGCCGAGCGGGTCGGGGAAGTCGACGCTGCTGCACCTCATCGGCGCGATCGAGCAGCCAGACGAGGGCACCATCACCACCGACGGTGTGGTGGTGAGCGAGCTGCGGCGTGCCGCGCTGGCCCGCTACCGGCAGCGGGTCGGGTTCGTCTTTCAGCGCTACCACCTGCTGCCCGCGCTCACCGTGCTGGACAACGTGATCGCGCCGGTCCTGCCCCGCCGTGGTCGGACCGATCACGCGGCACGTGCCCGGGAACTGCTCGACGCGGTCGGCCTGGCCGGGCGGGAACGCGCCCTGCCCGCCCAGCTCTCCGGCGGACAGCAGCAACGGGTCGCCATCGCTCGGGCGCTCATGGGCGCACCGGGCCTGCTGCTGGCGGACGAGCCCACCGGCAACCTCGACTCCACCACCGGCGGCCAGATCCTCGACCTACTGCTCGACCTCCGTGACCGGCACGGCATGACCATCCTGCTGGCGACCCATGATCAGGCCATCGCCGCGCGCTGTGACCGACTGGTCCGACTGACCGACGGCCGTGTCACCGAGGATCTCGATCTCACCGACGGCGAGGACCCCGCCGACACCTACGGGCGGGCGAGCCAACTGCGGTTGTGAGATCGCCCCGGGATGGTCTCAGGCGGCCGGGCTGGCCGTACGCACCAGGGCGGCGATCCGCTCGGCGACGTCGCGGGCGATCGCCTCGGTGGCGGCCTCGACCATCACCCGGACCAGGGGCTCGGTGCCCGACGGGCGCAGCAGCACCCGACCGGTCTCCCCCAGTTCCGCCTCGGCCCGCTCGACCTCGGCGCGGACGGCCGGTGCGTTGGCCCCGACGGTCCGGTCGCCGACCGGCACGTTGATCAGCACCTGCGGCAGCTTGGTGACCACCGAGGCCAGCTCGGCGAGCGACCGGCCGGTGGCGGCCATCCGGGCCATCAGGTGCAGACCGGTGAGGACCCCGTCGCCGGTTGTGGCGTGGGCCGGCATGACGATGTGACCGCTCTGCTCGCCGCCGAGCGCGAGGCCGGACGCGCGCAGCTCCTCCAGGACGTACCGGTCGCCGACCTTGGTTTCGATCAGCCGGATGCCCTGCGCGGACATCGCCAGCCGCAGACCGAGGTTGCTCATCACGGTCGCCACCAGGGTGTCCTGGGTGAGGGTCCCGGCCTCCCGCATGGCCAGCGCCAGGATCGCCATGACCTGGTCGCCGTCGACCTCGTCGCCGTCGGCGCTGACCGCCACGATCCGGTCGGCGTCGCCGTCGTGGGCGATGCCCAGGTGGGCGCCGTGCTGCACCACGGCCTCACGCAGGGCCTCGATGTGGTTGGAGCCGCAGTCGTCGTTGATGTTCAGGCCGTCGGGCTCGGCGTGGATCGCGACGACCTCGGCGCCGGCCTCCCGGTAGGCGACCGGAGCCACCTCACTCGCCGCGCCGTTGGCGCAGTCGACGACGACCTTGATCCCGTCCAGCCGGTGCGGCAGTGCGCCGACCAGGTGCTGCACGTAGTGGTCCGCGCCGTCGAGCAGGTCGTGCACCCGGCCGACGCCGGCACCGATCGGGCGGTCCCAGGCGGTGGTGGCGTTCGCCTCCACCGCGGCCTCGATCTTCATCTCGATCTCGTCGGGCAGCTTGTGACCACCGGCGGCGAAGAGCTTGATGCCGTTGTCCGGCATGGGGTTGTGTGACGCGGAGAGCACCACGCCGAGGTCGGCCTTGGCTTCGGCGGTGAGGAAGGCCACGGCCGGGGTGGGCAGCACACCGACGCGTACGACGTTCGCGCCGGCGCTGGTCAGCCCGGCCACGACGGCGGCCTCCAGCATCTCGCCGCTGGCCCGGGTGTCCCGGCCGACAACGGCGAGCGGCGGGTGACTGCGGTCCGTCTCGGCGAGTGTGTGCGCGGCGGCCACGGCCAGCGCCAGCGCCAACTCGGGCGTGAGATCCGCGTTCGCGCGCCCGCGTACGCCGTCCGTGCCGAACAACCGACCCATACCCGCCAACCTCCGATGAGCAACTGCCGATGAGGAGAAAGCGGAACGGCCGGTCCACCTCCCCGGTCGGGGGAGGCGGACCGGCCGTCCGTCAGAAGTACAACGCGCTGGAGAAGATCAGCGCTTCGAGTACTGGGGAGCCTTACGGGCCTTCTTGAGGCCGTACTTCTTGCTCTCCTTGACCCGGGCGTCCCGGGTGAGGAAGCCGGCCTTCTTGAGGGCCGGGCGGTCGTCCGGCTCGTTGACGATCAGCGCGCGGGCGATGGCCAGCCGCAGCGCACCGGCCTGGCCGGTGGTGCCGCCGCCACGCAGGTTGGCGATGACGTCGAACGCCTCGGGCTTCTCGGCGGTGACCAGCGGGTCCTTGATGAGCTGCTGGTGCACCTTGCTCGGGAAGTAGGCCTCAAGGTCGCGGCCGTTGCAGGTGATCTTGCCGGTGCCCGGAACGATACGGACCCGGACGATGGCCTCCTTGCGCCGACCCACGGTCTGGATCGGGCGGTCACCACGCGGCGCGCGGGCGACGGGCGCCGGCGCCTCGGTGGCCTCGGGGGCAACCTCGGTCTCGGTGATGTCGGTCATGCTGCTTCCTTCGCCCGCGCTCACTGCGCGATCTGCTTGATCTCGAACGGCACCGGCTGCTGCGCGAGGTGCGGGTGCTCGGCACCGGCGTAGACCTTCAGCTTCTTGATCAGCTGACGGCCGAGCTTGTTGTGCGGGAGCATCCCCTTCACAGCCAGCTCGATGGCCCGCTCGGGGCGCTTGGTCAGCAGCTCGTCGTAGCCAACCTGCTTCAGACCACCCGGGTATCCCGAGTGGCGGTAAGCGACCTTGGTCTGGCGCTTGTTGCCGGTCAGCGCGACCTTGCCCGCGTTCACGATGACGACGAAGTCGCCCGTGTCGACGTGCGGCGCGAAAGTCGGCTTGTGCTTACCACGCAGCAACGTGGCGGCGTGGGTGGCCAGGCGGCCCAGCACGACATCAGAGGCGTCGATGACGTGCCACTGACGCTCGATCTCACCCGGCTTCGGGCTGTACGTACGCACAGGTCTACCTTGTCTCGTCGTCGGTCTGGGGTCGCGCGCCGAGGTGACCAGAGCTAGCAGGCCGGACCAGCGCGCACGAACGACCAAGCGTACCTGATAGGGCACGCCTCTGGATGTCGTACAACAGCAGGCAACGATACCCGGCGCCCCATCGGCAGGTCAAAACGGGGGTGGGCCGCCGCGCTCGGGCGCGGCGGCCGTGACCCGGTTCACACGCCGGCGAGCCGCTGGGGCGACCCCGGACGACGGTAGGCGACCCAGGTGACCGCGAAGCACAGCGCGTACCAGCCGATGAACGCCAGGTAGGCGGCGTCCGCGTTGCCGGAGCTGAGGAACGACTGGCGGAAGGCGATGTTGACCAGCACCCCGCCGGAGGCCCCGATCGCGCCGGCGATCCCGATCAACGCGCCGGTCATCCGTCGCGCCCACCGGGCGGCGGCCTCCGGGTCGCGCGTGCCGTCGGCCACCGCGTCCGCCGCTCGGGCCCGGAAGATCGCCGGGATCATCTTGTACGTGGAGCCGTTACCGATCCCGGAGAAGACGAAGAGGGCCAGGAATCCGGCCAGGTAGAGCCCGAACGAGCGCTCGCGGGCCGCGTACAGGACCATGCCGGCGCCGAGCGCCATCGCCACGAAGTTCCAGAAGGTCACCCGTGCCCCGCCGAGCCGGTCGGCGAAGTGCCCGCCCAGCGGCCGGACCAGCGAACCGATCAGCGGCCCGAGGAAGGTCAGCCAGGCGGCGTCGACGGGGGTGGGGAACCGGTCGGCGAACTGGAGCTGGAGCACCTGGCCGAAGGCGAAACCGAACCCGATGAACGACCCGAAGGTGCCGATGTAGAGCAACGACATCACCCAGGTGTGCGGGTCCCGGGCCGCCTCGCGCAGCGCTCCCGGCTCGTTGCGCGCCCCGGGCACGGTGTCCAGCCAGCGGGCCGCCGCCAGCGCGGCCAGCACGATCAGCGGCAGATACACCGCAGGCACCAACCGGGGGTACGCGGCGCCGGCGGTGGCCAGCACCGCCAGCCCGACGAGCTGCACGGCCGGTACGCCCAGGTTGCCGCCACCGGCGTTGAGCCCGAGGGCGCGTCCCTTGAGGTGCTGCGGGTAGAACAGGTTGATGTTCGCCATCGAGGAGGCGAAGTTGCCGCCGCCGACGCCGGTGAGGCAGGCGAGCACCATGAGGGTGGAGTAGGACACCCCCGGCTCCAGCAGGATCGTCATCGGCACCGTCGGGAGCAGCAGCAGAAGCGCGCTGATCATCGTCCAGCGCCGCCCGCCGAAGCGGGCCACCGCCAGGGTGTACGGCAGCCGCAGCACCGCGCCCAGCGCGGCCGGCACGGCGGTGAGCAGGAACTTTCCGGCCGGGTCGATGCCGTACGCGGGGCCGAGGAAGAGCACGGTCACCGACCAGAGACTCCACACGGAGAAGCCGACGTGCTCGGCGAAGATCGACACCCAGAGGTTGCGGCGGGCGATCGGCGCGCCCGTCGTACGCCAGAAGTCCGGGTCCTCGGGCCGCCAGTCGTCCAGCGGGCGTCGACGCCCGGTGACGGCAGGTGGGTCGGCGGTGACTGCGGTGCTGGTGAGCGTGCTCACGGCGGCTCCTCCTCGTCGATCTGACGAGGAAAAACGCTAGGAAGGTGGAGTTACCTGGCAGTGCCTGTCGTGGGTCGGCCCGGAAACGCCTGCCGCACCACGGGCCGGGGGCGTTGGTGAGGTCCGTCGATTCAGAGCTGTTGGAGGATGCGCAGCGCGCGGCCGACCCGGAGCATCGTGTCGGTGTCGGCGACGTCCACGCACTCGGTGAACCACTTCTTCATGGGCGAGGAGATCCGGTCGGGCATCACCACGTACGCGCCCATCGGCACGGCCAGGGGCGAGTCGCGCAGCAGCGACTCCTCGACCACCTCGACGACGATCACGATGGGCACGTCGGTGGAGTTGTAGACATCCGAGCTGATCACCAGACCGAGGCGTTCCCGGGCGCCCTCGATGCGCCAGACCTCACCCCTGCGCAGCACGCGGCGGTTCACCGGAGAAGAGGTCGTTGACCATGCCCACCTCGCGGGCGTCGGCGAGGGCGGCGGACTCCAGGTCGAGGCCGGCGCGTCCCACGGCGGCGGCGTGCGCGGTGAAGACCTCGCGCAGCGCCTTCTCCCGGGCGGCCTGGTCCATCCACGCCGAGAGGGACAGCCCTTCGCGCTTGGCGAAGCGTCGGGCCTCCTCGATCGTCTCGTCCGTGAACGATAGCGTCACCTTGGCAGTCATGCCGGTGAGACTACCCATCGGTATGACTGTCAGTCATCCACGCGGTGGCCGGCTCGCTCCCGGGTGTCGAAACGTGCATATCGTCAGCGGGCACGTCCGCCGAACACCGCGAAACGCCACTCCTTGAAGTAGCAGTCGACGTCGACCAGGCCGGCCTCGTCGAGCCATCGGCACTGGTCGGCGACGGTCGCCGGAAGGTCGTAGCGCATGCGGCCCCGAGAGGCGGCGATCTCCTCCGGCGACGACCCCAACTCGGCGATCCGCGCCATCCACACCTCGTCGTAGCGCTGGTCGAGCGCGGGAGTCGGCCCCGCGACCTGCTCGGCGTTGACGAACACCCCACCGGGCGTCAGGGCGGCGGCGGCCCGCCGGTAGAGCGCCCGCTTGCCGTCGTCGTCCAGGTGGTGGATCGCGAGCGCGCTGACCACCGCGTCGTAGCGGCCGGGGGGCAGCTCGTCGGACAGGTCCGCCTGGACGGTCCGGTGCGGCACCGAACGCGCCGACAGCTCGTCGGTGGCGCGGGCCAGCATCGCCGGCGCGGCGTCCACAAGGGTCAGCCGGACCCCGGGCACCGCCGCGGCCAGCAGGAGCGAGAGCAGCCCGGTGCCCGCGCCCAGGTCCAGCACCTCGGGGGTACGCCCCGCCGCCAGCGCGGCACGCAGCGGTGGTGTGGCCACCTCGACGGCCGTGCCGTAGAAGGCGTCGAAGCAGGGCACCAGCCGCCGCCGCGCCTCGTCGTAGGTGCCGGCCACCGCGTCGAAAACGTCCACCACACTCATCGCGCGCACTCCCATTTAGTGAGACAGATTTCCCACATTATAAGCGCCGATGGGCCAACGCCGCCGACCCCGGACACGCGAAAGCCCCCGGCACCCTTCGTGGGTTTCAGGAGCCGGGGGCCGCTACGTCTAGCTGTTCAGGCCGGGTCGTGTGCCTTCGCCATACCGACGAACGCCTGCCAAGCCGCTGACCCGAAGGCCAACACCGGCCCTGCCGGGTCCTTCGAGTCCCGCACACCGACGATGCCAGGCAGGTTGTCCGCAACCTCGACGCAGTCGCCGCCATTGCCGCTGCTGCGGGTGCTCTTACGCCACTGCGCGCCGGTCAGTTCCATGTCTTCGCCATCTCCGTAAGTAGCTCGACGGATTGCCAGTGGGACAACGCCTCACCGCGCACGTTCTCCCACGCGGCCAGCATCGCCGCTATGTCCTCAGCACCGGTGACGACCTGCCCCTGAAGCTGATTGTCGAGGCAACCGGCAATCCGATGCTCAGGCCCCACGGCGATCACGAAGGGTCCATTCAGGCCAGCGTACGCGCCGACGGTGGAGGGGACGATGTGCACGCGGACGTGCGGGGCCCCGCACGCGGCGACGAGGGCCCGTACCTGCTCACGCATGACGGCGCGTCCACCGACCGGCCGCCGCAACACGGCTTCGTCGACAACGGCGGTGAAGTGTGGCGGGTCTTCACGGGTCAGGATGCTTTGCCGGGCGAGCCGTGAGGCCAGGTGTCGCTCGACGTCGCTGCGGGCGATGACGTCGGCTCCGGCGAGCACGGCGCGGGCATATGCCTCGGTCTGGAGGAGGCCGGGGAGGACGGTCGACTGAAACGACCGCAGCGAGATCGCCTCGCGCTCAATCTCCTGCCATGGTCGGAACCAAATTGGCTCGCGGCGTCTTGAAGTGTCCGGCCAGATGTCCCCTATGGGCCGTCGGAGCGCACTCGCCGCCGCCTCCCGGTGTCGGGGGTGGGGAATGTGGTCGTGGTTCAGCCAGCGCGCGACCGTCTTCCGATCGACCCCGACCAGCCCTGCCAGGGACTCAATCGAATGACCCGTCTCTGCTAGCGCGGCGCGTAGCGCATCGTTCACGACTTCCCCCCTCGGATGCGCGGAATGTCTCGCGACCATATCGCTACGGGCTGTTCTTGTCCTGTTACTGCCCGCAAGGTGAGATCAGGCGGTGCGGCCGGTAGGGATCAGAGCCCGGCGGACGCGTTCGTATCGGGGCCGCCCCTGGCCCGTGGGCATCGCGGGGCGGCCCCTTCCCACAGTGACGACCAGGGGGAGAGAGCACCGTGCCGGACAAGCCGCCGGATCGGAGACCCACACCGAAGCCCACACCGCGGAAGCCACACACGGGTGACGTGCTGCACCTGACGCGTGCCGCGAGTGTGCAGTTCCTGCACCCGATCTTCGTCCGCGTGATTCGCGTGCTCGACTGGCCGACGTACGACGGGTGGCTGTGGATTGACGCTTACGAGCTGGCCCCGAATGGCGACGCGGTCGCGCGCCGGTCCCTGTTCGTGATGCCGGTGGGCCTGATCTGGGCGGGCGCGTCCGCCCCGGCGGCCCGTCGCTCGACCACCCGCACTCCCGTCAGGCGCGGTCCGGTGCGTGTTCGATGACCCGTCGTCCTCGCCCGCACCATCCGATGCGCCCGGCGTGGCTCTGCGGCAACTGTGCCGCTCCCTGGCCGTGCCCGCCGGCACAGCTTCACCTCGCGACCGAGTTCCACGGCCATTCGATCGCCCTGGCGTTCTACCTGGCAGCGAACATGCAGGACGCGGTTGCCGACCGGTACGCCCTGGGTCTTGATCCTGACCTGCGGGCACTTCACGCCCGGTTTCTGGGCTGGCTTTCGCTGTCCCGCCGACCGAACCGCGCCGACCTGGAGGGGTGACTGTCGGTCCGCCGCCACCTACCCGTCACGCCCGTTGCTCCCGTGCGGTGTGAGGCCCACTTGACAGGACCGAAACAGAAGGGACCCGGACTGGAAACTGCCCGGCGGCACGCTTTGCCGACATGACAGACGGTGCACGGCCGGCAACTCGATCGGGGCGTACGCCCCGGGAGGTGGCGACGCACTGCCCGTACTGCGCTCTCCAGTGCGGGATGACCCTGCGCGAGGACGAGGCAGGGGTGAGCGTGCTCCCCCGCCAGTTCCCGACCAACCGGGGTGGGCTGTGCCAGAAGGGCTGGACCTCGGCGGAGCTGCTCGACCACCCGGACCGGCTGACCAGCCCGCTCGTGCGTGACACCGTCAGCGGCGAGCTGCGCCCGACGACCTGGGACGCCGCGCTGGACCGGGTCGCCACCGGCGTACGCGCCATCCAGGACAGCTCCGGGCGGGACGCGGTCGCCGTCTTCGGCGGCGGCGGGCTGACCAACGAGAAGGCGTACGCGCTGGGGAAGTTCGCCCGGGTCGCACTGCGTACCCGCAACATCGACTACAACGGGCGGTTCTGCATGTCCTCGGCGGCCGCCGCCGGGATGCGCGCCTTCGGCATCGACCGAGGGTTGCCGTTCCCCCTGTCCGACCTGGGTCAGGCCGACACGCTGCTGCTGGTCGGCGCCAACCCGGCGGAGACCATGCCGCCGCTGGTGCGCTGGCTCACCGAGCAGCGCCAACGCGGCGGGAAGCTCATCGTCGTCGACCCCCGCGTCACCGCCACCGCCCGCCAGGCCGACCTGCACCTGCAACCGCTGCCCGGCACCGACCTCGCCGTGGCCAACGCGCTGCTGCACATCGCGCTCACCGAGGGCTGCGTCGACCAGGCGTACGTGGCCGAGCGCACCACCGGCTTCGACGCGGTCCGCCGCAGCGTCGCCGCCTGGTGGCCGGCCCGCGCGGAACAGCTCTCCGGGGTGCCGGTGGCCGATCTCGAGGCGACCGCCCGCGCGCTGGGCACCGGCGGCCGGGTGATCATCCTGACCGCGCGCGGAGCCGAGCAGCACGCCAAGGGCGTCGACACCGTCACCGCGTACGTCAACCTGGCCCTCGCCCTGGGCCTGCCGGGCCGACCGGGCTCCGGGTACGGCTGCCTCACCGGCCAGGGCAACGGTCAGGGCGGGCGGGAGCACGGGCAGAAGGCCGACCAGCTCCCCGGCTACCGCAGGATCGATGATCCGGCGGCCCGGGAACACGTCGCGGGCGTCTGGGGCGTACCGGCCGACGAGCTGCCCGGTCCCGGTGTGCCGGCGTACCAGCTCCTCGACTCGCTCGGCACCGCCGACGGTCCCCGGGCGCTGCTGGTGTTCGGCTCGAACCCGGTGGTCTCCGCTCCCCGGGCCGCCCGGATCGAGGGCCGGCTACGCGACCTCGACCTGCTGGTCGTCGCCGACCTACTGCTCTCCGAGACGGCGGCGCTGGCCGACGTGGTGCTGCCCACCGCCCAGTGGGCCGAGGAGGACGGCACGATGACCAACCTGGAGGGTCGGGTGCTGCGTCGGCGCGCGCTGCGCCCACCGCCGCCGGACGTCCGCACCGACCTGGCCATCCTCGCCGACCTGGCGGGACGCTTGGGCGACGCCGAGACGGCGGCGGCGCGGTTCCCGACCGACCCGGCCACCGTCTTCGGCGATCTGCGCCGCGCCTCCGCGGGCGGCATCGCCGACTACGCCGGCATCACCTGGGAGCGCATCGACGCCACCGACGGCGTCCACTGGCCGTGTCCCAGCGCGGACGGGCCGGACACGCCACGACTCTTCGCCGACAGGTTCGCCACCCCGGACGGCCGGGCCCGGTTCCACCCCGTCGACCACCGGCCGGCCGCCGAGGAGGTGTGCGCCACGTATCCGCTGCACTTCACCACCGGCCGGGTGCTGGCCCAGTACCAGTCCGGCACGCAGACCCGCCGGGTACCGGCGCTGCGTCGCGCGGCGGCCGAGGCGTTCGTCGAGCTGCACCCCGACCTGGCCGCCCGGTTGGGCATCGACGACGGCGACCCGGTGCGGGTCACGTCCCGCCGGGGCGAGCTGCGCGCCCCGGCCCGGCTCAGCCCGGGTATCCGGCCGGACACGGTCTTCGCGCCATTCCACTGGCCGGGCGCCGGGCGGGCCAACTCGGTGACCAACGACGCGGTTGACCCGATCTCCGGGATGCCCGAGTTCAAGATCTGCGCGGTCCGGGTGGAGAAGGCATGACCGCCCGGGTGGTCATCGTGGGCAACGGCATGGCCGGCGCCCGGCTCGCGACCGAGCTGCACGCCCGCGGGGACGAGCGCAAGGTCACCGTCCTCGGGGCGGAACCGCACCGCGCGTACAACCGGATCATGTTGTCCACGCTGCTGGCGGGCCGCATCGACGAACCGGACGTGGAGCTGACCGAGGCCGCCGGGCACGGCATCGACCTGCGCTCGGGCGTGACGGTCGCCGCCGTGGACCGGTCCGCCCGCGAGGTCCGCACGGCCGACGGCGAACGGATCGCCTACGACCATCTGGTGCTGGCCACCGGCGCGCGGGCGGTGGTGCCGCCCCTGCCCGGCCTCGACCCGGCCGACCTGCCCCGGCGGGTCGTCCCCTTCCGCACCCTGGACGACTGCCGCCGCATCCTGGCCGTGGCGCGCGACGCACGCGCCGCGATCGTGCTCGGCGGCGGGCTGCTCGGGCTGGAGGCCGCCCGGGGCCTGGCCACGCGCGGGCTGGCCACCACCGTGGTGCACCCGACCAACCACCTCATGGAACGGCAACTCGATCCGGCGGCCGGCACGGTGCTGGCCAGCACACTCGCCGGGCTCGGCGTCACGATCCAGCTCGGGGTGCCCGCCACCGGGGTGGCGGCGGACGACAGCGGCGTCCGACTCGACCTGGCCGACGGCCGGTCGCTGCACGCCGACCTGCTGGTGCTCTCCTGCGGGGTACGCCCGGACACCGCCCTCGCGCAGGCCGCCGGGCTGGCCGTGCGGCGCGGCGTGGTGGTGGACGACCGGCTGCGCACCAACGACCGGTCCATCTCGGCGCTCGGCGACTGCGCCGAACACGACGGGACGCTCACCGGACTGGTCGCGCCCGCGTGGGCCCAGGCGCGGGTGCTCGCCGACGTGTTGACCGGCACGGACCCGCTCGCCCGGTACCGGCCCCGCCCGGTGGTGACCCGGCTCAAGGCGGCCGGGATCGACCTGGCCGCGATGGGCGAGGCGGTCGGCGGCCCGCCGGGCGAGGAGCTGACGTTCACCGACCCGACCCGGGGCACGTACGCCCGGCTGCGCATCCATGACGAGCGGTTGATCGGCGCGATCCTGCTCGGCGACAACCCGGCGATCGGCACGGTGATCCAACTTTTCGACCGGGGTCACCCGGTACCGGCCGACCGGCGGGCCCTGCTGCTCGGCCGGGCGCTCGGCGGGGCCGTCTCGACGCCGAGCGCGTCACCGGCGCTGATGCCGGACGCGGCCGTCGTCTGCCAGTGCAACAACGTGACCAAGGGAGCGCTGGTGCGCTGCTGGCGCTCCGGCGCGCGGACGGTCGACGCGGTGGTGGCGGGCACCCGGGCCGGCACGGGATGCGGCGGATGCCGCGACGCGGTCGGCGGCATCGTCGACTGGTTGTCCGAAGCGGAATCTGTGGAGGTGACGCGATGAGCGGCGCGGACCTGGTCGTCGTCGGCAACGGCATGGTGGGGCAACGCTTCGTCGACGCACTGCGCGCCCGTGACCCGCAGGGCCACTGGCGGGTCACGGTACTGGCCGAGGAGAGGCGTCCGGCGTACGACCGGGTGCGTCTCTCGGCGTACTTCGACGGGGTGAGCGAAGAGGAACTGAACGTGCACACCCCGGACGACGGGGTGCGGCTGCGCCTCGGTGAGCCGGCCACCGCCATCGACCGGGAACGGCAGGTGGTGAGCACCGCCGAGGGCGACTACCACTACGACGCGCTGGTGCTGGCCACCGGGTCGTACCCGTTCGTGCCGCCGGTGCCCGGGGCCGACCTGCCCGGCGTCTTCGTCTACCGGACGCTCGACGACCTGGCGGCGATCCGCACGTACGCCGCCGGTCGGCGGGTCGGCGCGGTGATCGGCGGCGGGCTGCTCGGGCTGGAGGCGGCGAACGCCCTGCGCCTGCTCGGCCTGAGCACCGACGTGGTCGAGTTCGCGCCCCGGCTGATGCCGGTGCAGGTGGACCAGGCCGGCGGCGCGATGCTGCGCCGCTACGTCCACGACCTGGGTGTGCGTACCCACCTCGGGGTCGCCACCACGGCGATCCGCGCGGGCGCCGACGGCACGGTGGCCGCGTTGGAGCTGTCCGACGGCCGGGTGGTCGACGCCGAACTGGTCGTGGTGGCCGCCGGCATCCGACCCCGCGACGAGCTGGCGCGGGCCGCCGGGCTGCCGTTGGGTCCGCGCGGTGGGGTGCTGGTCGACGAGACCTGCCGCACGGCCGACGAGCGGGTCTGGGCCGTCGGCGAGTGCGCGGCGGTCGACGGCACCTGTCACGGCCTGGTGGCACCGGGGTACGCGACGGCCGAGGTGGTCGCCGACCGGCTGGTCGGCGGCGCGGCGACGTTCCCGGGCGCGGACACCGCCACGAAGCTGAAGCTGCTCGGGGTGGACGTGGCGTCGTTCGGCGACGCCCACGGCACCACCGAGGGCTGCCTGGACGTCACGTTCACCGACCCGGCTACCCGCGTGTACGCCAAGTTGGTCCTCTCCGACGACGCGCACACCCTGCTCGGTGGGGTGCTGGTGGGCGACGCCAGCGCGTACCCGACGCTGCGGGCCAGCGTGGGTGGCCCGCTGCCGGCCGCGCCGCTGGCCCTGCTCGCCCCCGACGGCGGCGGCGCGGACGCCGGGACGCTCCCCGCCGCCGCGCAGGTCTGCTCCTGCAACGCGGTGACCCGGGGCGACGTGGACGCCGCCATCGCCGGCGGCTGTTCGGACGTGCCGGCGCTGAAGGCGTGCACCAGGGCGGGCACGAGCTGCGGCTCCTGCGTGCCGATGCTCAAGCAGCTTCTCGACGCGGCCGGGGTGGCACAGTCCACGGCGCTGTGCGAGCACTTCGACGTGAGCCGCCGCGAGCTGTTCGAGATCGTGCGCGTACGCGGCATCCGCACCTTCTCCCGGCTGGTCGCCGAGCACGGCCGGGGACGCGGCTGCGACATCTGCAAGCCCGTGGTGGCCTCGATCCTGGCCTCGCTGGGCAACGGGCACGTGCTCGACGGCGAGCAGGCGTCGTTGCAGGACACCAACGACCACTTCCTGGCCAACCTGCAACGCGACGGCAGCTACTCGGTGGTGCCCCGCATCCCCGGCGGCGAGATCACCCCGGAAAAGCTGATCGTGATCGGCGAGGTGGCCCGGGACTTCCAGCTCTACACGAAGATCACCGGTGGGCAGCGGATCGACCTGTTCGGGGCCCGGGTGGAGCAGCTACCGCAGATCTGGCGACGCCTGGTCGACGCCGGCTTCGAGTCCGGCCACGCGTACGGCAAGGCGCTGCGCACGGTGAAGTCCTGCGTCGGCGAGACCTGGTGCCGGTACGGCGTACAGGACTCGGTGGGGTTGGCCGTGGCGCTGGAGCTGCGCTATCGCGGGCTGCGCGCCCCGCACAAGCTCAAGTCGGCGGTCTCCGGCTGCGCCCGCGAGTGCGCCGAGGCCCGCAGCAAGGACTTCGGCATCATCGCCACCGAGACCGGCTGGAACCTCTACGTCGGCGGCAACGGCGGCTTCCGGCCCCGGCACGCCGACCTGTTCGCCACTGATTTGTCAACAGAAACCCTGATTCGACTAATCGATAGATTTTTAATGTATTACATCCGCACCGCCGACCGGCTGCAACGCACGGCCGGCTGGATCGAGGCCATGGACGGCGGCCTGGACCACCTGCGGGCCGTGATCGTGGACGACTCGCTCGGCATCTGCGCCGACCTCGACGCGGCCATGGCACAGCACGTGGCGTCGTACTCGGACGAGTGGCGCGACGTGCTGGACGATCCGGAGCGGTTGCGCCGCTACACCTCCTTCGTCAACGCCCCCGACGTGCCCGACCCGTCCATCACCTTCGCCGTGGAGCGCGGCCAGCCGGTGCCGGCGCGCGGCGGCACCCCACCCGACGGCCACGGCCGTCGTCCCGTCACGCTCGGCCTTCCGGAGGTACGGCGATGAGCATCACGATGACCACCAGGACCACCCTCGGCTGGACGGCGGTCTGCCCTCTCGACCGGCTGGAACCGGATCGGGGTGTCGCCGCCCTGGTCGACGGCGTGCAGGTGGCTCTCTTCCACACCGTGGACGGGCTGTTCGCGATCGACAACCGCGACCCGGTCACCGGCGCGTACGTGCTGTCCCGGGGCATCGTGGGCAGCCGTGGCGGAGTGCCGACGGTCGCGTCGCCGCTGCACAAGCAGGTGTACGACCTGCGCACCGGGGAGTGCCTCGACCTGCCCGGGGTGACCGTGGCCCGGCACGACACGCGCTGCCACGACGGGATCGTCGAAGTGCGGTTGCGACGGGAGGACTGATGCGGGAAGAACTGGCCGGCTTCACCATCGGGGTGACCGCCGACCGGCGGCGCGACGAGTTGGCCGCGCTGCTCGAACGCCGGGGCGCACGCGTGGTGCTCGCCCCGGCGCTGCGGATCGTGCCGCTGTCCGACGACAGCGAACTGCGCGAAGCGACCCGCGCCTGCCTCGACCAGCCACCCGACATCCTGATGGCCAACACCGGCATCGGGATGCGTGGGTGGCTGGAGGCGGCCGAGGGCTGGGGGCTGGCCGAGCCGCTGCGTTCGGTGCTCGCCAGCTCGTACGTCGTCGCCCGGGGTCCCAAGGCGCGCGGCGCGATCCGTGCGGCCGGCCTGCACGACCAGTGGTCACCGGCGTCGGAGAGCTGCGACGAGGTGGTCGACCACCTGCGTCGGCGGGGGGTGGCCGGGCAGGTGATCGCCATGCAGTTGCACGGTGAGCGGCAGCCCGAGTGCACCCTCGCGCTGGAGGCGGCCGGCGCGACGGTGATCGAGGTGCCGGTCTACCGCTGGGCGCCACCGACGGACCCTGCTCCGCTGCACCGGCTGATCGACCTGATCGCCGGCCGGCTGGTGGACGCGGTGACATTCACCTCCGCGCCGGCGGTCGAGGCGCTGCTGCGGGCGGCCGGCGACCGTACCGACGCGGTGGTGTCCGCGTTCCGCACCGACGTGCTGGCTTGTTGCGTCGGCGCGGTGACCGCCGAGCCGTTGCTCCGGCTCGGGGTGCCGGTGAGCGCGCCCGGCCGCGCCCGGCTGGGTGCCCTGGTTCGCACCATCGTCGACGAGCTGCCCCGGCGGACCGTGACCTTCAAGGCCGGCGGCCACCTGCTCACGTTGCGCGGGCACGCCGCGGTGATCGACGGCGACTTGCGGCCCCTCGCTCCCGCGCCGATGGCCGTGCTGCGGGCGCTGGCGCAGTCCCCGGGCCGGGTGCTGTCGCGTACCGCCCTGCTGCGGACCCTGCCCCGGGGCGCGGACGAGCACGCCGTGGAGATGGCGGTGGCCCGGCTGCGTGCCGGTCTGCGCGCGCCCCGGGTGGTGCAGACCGTGGTGAAGCGCGGCTACCGGCTCCGGGTCGACTGAAACGCGCCACGGCCGGCTGTCGCCAGCCGGCCGTGGCCGTGGGTTCAGTCGGCGGTGACCGTGGATCCAGCCGGCCGTGACCGTGGGTTCAGCCGACCGGCGTGGGGAAGCCCCGGCCGTGCTCCGCCTGGAGGCGGAGCATGGCGTGCTCGACCACCGTCACCAGCACCTGCTTGACCGAGTCCCGCTGCCGGGCGTCGGTCATGACCAGCGGCACCTGCGGCGAGATGGCCAGCGCCTCGCGGATCTCCTCCAGCTCATACTGGGGAGCGCCGTCGAAGTTGTTCAGCGCCACCACGTACGGCAGGTTCCGGTTCTCGAAGTAGTCCAGCGGGGCGAACGCGTCCGTGATCCGACGGGTGTCCACCAGGACGGCGGCACCCACCGCCCCTCGGATGATCTCATCCCACATGAACCAGAAGCGGGTCTGACCCGGCGTACCGAACAGGTACAGGATCAGGTCCTGGGCCATGGTGATACGACCGAAGTCCATGGCGACCGTGGTGGTCTCCTTGCCGGGCACCTTGGACGGGTCGTCGATGCCGACACCGGCCGCGGTCATCACCGCCTCGGTCGTCAACGGCGTGATCTCGGAGATCGCGCCGACCAGGGTCGTCTTACCGACGCCGAAACCGCCCGCGACGACGATCTTCGCGGAGACGATTCCCCGGCTCGGCTGCCGCCCCCCAGCGGGGTCATAGCCTGCGAAGTCCACTTAGCACCCTTCCAAGCAGTTCCATCCGCTCCTCGAACCCCTCGGCGGGAGCAGCAGTGTGTAACGTCAGCAGGCTCTCGGCCACCATGTCGGCGACCAGCACCCGGGCGACGCCCAGCGGCATCCGGGTGTACGCGGCGATCTCCGCCAGCGACTGTGCACGGCCCTCGCAGACCGTGGCGATTCGGTGCTTGTCGTGCCCCGCGAAACGGGACTCGGCAACCTGGGTGGGAGAGGAGGTGAGGACCGCCTCGAGGGCGATGTCCTGCCGGGGCTCGGTACGACCACGGGTGACCGCGTACGGACGCACCAACGCGCCACGCGGGTCAACGCGTCGTTGGTCCATCCCCGATCACCTCCTCGTCTCCCGCGGAGCCGGTAGAGACCGCCTCCCCTCCCTGCTCCGGCGCGCGGTCCGCGCGCCGGACTGTGGCGCTACGAACGCACCGCGTCCCGGGGCAGCGGCACCAGCGCCGCGCCCACCCGTTCCACCAGCAGCGCCATCTCGTAGCCCACCTGGCCCACGTCACAGCTCCGCGCGGCCAGCACGGCCATCGACGAACCGTCGCTGATCGACATGAGGAACAGGTAACCGCTGTCCATCTCGATGACGGTCTGCAACACACCGCCCGCGCTGAACATCCGGGCCGCACCCTCGGTCAGGCTCACCACGCCGGAGGTGATCGCGGCGAGCTGGTCGGCCCGGTCCCCCGGCAGGTCCCGGGAGGACGCGAGCAGCAGCCCGTCGGCGGACACCGCCACCACGTGGGCGATACCGGCCACGCTGTCGGCGAAGTTGGTGAGCAGCCAACCCATGTCCTGCATGGCAGCTGGCCTGTTCATCGGCTCTCCTTGGTCGAGGTGCTGTTCAGGTCCGTACCAGCCGACCTACCGCGCTGCACGCCACGGTGGTAGGCCGACAACAGGCCGCGTACTTCGTCGGGGGTCCGCCGGCTGCGGTCCCGGCCACCCTTCGGTTCGATACCGCCCGGCACGAGCTGCGCCTGCGGCACCCGCTTCGGCAGACCCGAGCGGGTGGTGCCGGCGGGGGCCGGCTCGGCGGCCCGGCTGGCCAGCGTCCACCCCTCGTCGGCCGCCGTGCGCCAAGCGTCCGGGTCCGGGGCCGGCGGCGCGGCGGCCGGCGCGGGAGCCGCGACGGGGGCCGCCGGAGCGGCCGGCGCCGGGGCGTAGGACGGTGGTGGCGTCGGCGTCGAGGCGGTACGACCGCCGGCCTTCGCGGTGCCGAATCCGTCCATGCTTCCCATGCTCTGCGCTCCGGTGCCCTCGGAACTGCCCGGGGTCCGGGTGGGCAGCGGCGGTCGGGCCGGCGCTTTCGCGGCGCTCGACGGGCCACCGTTGGTGACCCGCGTGCCGGCGTCGGCCGGCGGGGGCGGCGTGTCGAACTGCGGCCGGGTGAAGATCGCGGTGGCGTCGTCGCCGTGCGACCGGAACCAGACCGCCTCCATCTCCCGGAAGATCGGCGCTTCGGCGGGGAACTCCGGCCGGTTGCTGACCGGCGCGGCCGGCGTCGGCGGCGCGACCGGCGCGGCGGGCTGCACGGGCGGGAGCGACGGCGTGGCGGGCTGCACGGGCGGGAGCGGCGGCGCGGGCGGCGCCGGCGGGGCGACCGCGCCCGGCCCGGCGACCGGACCGACCGGCAGCACCGACGCGCTCCGGGCGTCCGTGGTGTCGGCCGCCGCGCCCCGCCGGGGCAGCGCGTCGATGGTCGGGTACGCCACGGTGGGGCTACCCGCCGAAGTGCCGTTGCCGTTGCCGTACGACGGTCGCGCGGGCGGTGCCGGCGCGGCCGGCGCGGCGGCGGGCGGCACCGTCGGACGCGCACCGGTGTATCCGCCGGCCTGCACGGCCGGGGTGGTGTCCCGCGTGTCGAGTGGGGACTGCCACTGCGCGGGCGCCGGGGCGTTGCTCCGCCACTGGTCCGGCAGCGTGGCCGCCGTGGTGGTCGCGCCGGCGTACGACTCGGCGTGGCCGACCGGGGTGAGCGGCGTCTGCTCGACGGCCATCGGCTGACGGGGGCGGGTGAGCGCCTGCTCGCGTCCCCGGCTGCTGGGCAGGATCACGGTGGCGGCGGGCAGCGTCACCTGGGCGACCGTGCCGCCCTCGACGTTGCGGCGCAGCTCCACCCGGATGCCGTAGCGGGACGCGAGCCGGCTCACCACGGCCAGACCCATCAGCCGGAACGCGGCGACGTCCACGCTCGGCGGGGCGGCCAGCCGACGGTTGAGCGAGTCGAGCTGCTCGTCGGTGAGGCCGAGCCCGCGATCCTCGATCTGGATCAGCACGTAGTCGCGGATGCGGCGACCGTCGGCGACGACCGTCGTGTTCGGTGGCGAGAACCGGGTGGCGTTGTCGAGCAGTTCGGCGACGAGGCGTACGACGTCGTTGACCGCGTGCGCGGCCACCGAGATGTCGGTGTCGACGGTGCCGAACTCGATGCGGTTGTACAGCTCGACCTCGGACTGGGCGGCGCGCAGCACGTCGACGACGAGCGCGTCGTCGCGGCGCGGTACGGCCGAGTCCGCGCCGGCCAGGACCAGCAGGTTCTCGTCGTTGCGGCGCATTCGGGTGGCCAGGTGGTCCAACTCGAAGAGCTGGGCCAGCCGCTTCGGGTCCTCCTCGCCGCGCTCGATCGCGTCCAGCTCGCCGATCATCCGGTCGACCAGGGTCTGACTACGGCGGGCCAGGTTGAGGAACATCGCCGAGACGCTGGTGCGCAGCGCGGCCTGTTCGGCCGCGACCCGGACCGCCTCCCGGTGGACGACGTTGAAGGCCGACGCCACCTGACCGACCTCGTCGCGGCTGTTGAGCTGGATCGGATCCCGGACCTGCCGGACGATCTCGTCCACCCCGCCGTCGCCGACGCTGCCCATGTTCTGCAGTCGCTGCACGGCGTCCGGCAGGTCGTGGTTGGCCACCGAGAGCGCGCCCTCGCGCAGGCGGCGCAGCGAGTGGTTCAGCGACCGGGCCAGCACCACGGCCAGCGACACGGCGATGATCAGGGTGAGCAGCACCAGGATCGACTCGACCACGGCCTGCCGGATGACGTCCGAGCGTGCCTCGTCGGCCTGGTCGAGCAGCCGGTCCTGCAGTTGGATCTCGGCCCAACGCATCAGGTCGTTCACCGCGCCGATGGCCGCGGTGGCGTCCTGCGCGCTCACCAGAGCGCGCTGCCCGACGGACCGGGTGATGTCGGTGGCGACCCGGTCGGAGAGGCCGACGGCGTCACCGGAGACGGTGCTGTCGACCAGGGCCCGCTGCACGGGGTCGGCGGCGAGCGAGAAGGCGACGAGCGCCTCCTGCTGGCTGGTCAGTGTGGCCACGAAGGAGGAGAACTGCTCCGGGTCGAGCTGGCCGGCGGTCAGCGCGGTGAAGGCGACCGCCTCCTCCTCGGCGACGGACGCCTTGGCGCGGGCGAAGGCGGCGACGGCGCGGCGACTGTCCGCCAGGCTCTCGTCGCCGGGTAGCTGGGCCAGCCCGTCGCCGTAGCTGATCAGGTCGGTGAGGATGACGCCGTAGCGCAGGACCGCCTCGGCGACCGCCATCTGCCGGCGGTCCAGCACCTCCTGGCGGGTGCCGTCCAGGGTGGCCAGGTGGTCGTCGATCGCCGCCAGCCGGTCCCGCACCGCCGTCGGCACCTCGCCGATCCGGTCACGCTCGGCGCGGTACTCGTCCACCCGCTGCTGCGTCTGGCGTACCCGCAGGTTGTACGCGTCGGCCGGCTGCTGCGGAGTGGCCAGGTAGGCCGCCGCCGCCATCCGCTCGGCCTGCAGATCCTGGGTCAGCGCGCTGACGTCGATGGCGAGCGCGGTGAGCGACCGGGCCCGGGTGGCGTCGTAGGCGCCCTCGCCGATCGAGATGAGTCGGACGGTGGCGAGCGCGATCACCGCGGCCACCGGAACGACCAGGATCAGCGCCAGTTTGGACCGGATCCGGGCGTCCCGCAGCCTCGGCATGCGCCGGCGCGTACGCCCGGTATCGCCGCCGATCGCGGGCAGGGTCGTCGGTCCGGTGCTCACGACATCGCCTCCGTCGTTTCTTCCCCGCCTGACCCGCCGAGCCGTGCCGGGAGCGGAGGGGACCACGCGCGGCACGGCCGCGATTTCATCAGAGAAGATCGTGTTTGGGAAGCCGCAGTGAGGTAGGAAACGGTCGGACGGCGCGGAACCCTTGATCCGGTCAACTGATACCTTCATTTCCGCAAGCCCCTGATCAGGGCATGTAACTCCAGAGTGGTCACGCGTGTATGCAAAGTGAGGTTTTGCAAACATTGCGTTACCCCAGCATGTGGGATGACCGTCCCGAAAATGCAACCGGGGTCCGCGCTTGACCACAGCGCCGGCCATTGGCAAGGTTTTGCAGGCTTCGCGCACACACCGTACGGCAGAGGAGATCCCGTCCTCCACTGAGGACGGATTAGCGGCGGTGACCGGGCAGCGCCCGCGCCCGCACCTGGAGGACTGAGTTGAGCCCCATCCGCTCCGCGACCATCGCGGCGCTCGCATCGGCCCTCGTGGCCACCACGCTCACCGGCTGCCAGTTCGGCGAAGCGGAGCAGGACACGAGTCCGATCGTGATCGCCGCCGACCTCGAGCTCTCCGGTGCCGCGGCACCAATGGGCCGGGCATACCAGCGCGCGCTGGAACTCAAGAGAGACCAGTTGAACTCCTCCGGAGCACTGAACGGCCGGAAGATCGACCTTAGGATCAAGGACAACCGTTCCGACGCTGCCGAGTCACTGCGCAACATCGCGGACTTCAGCAGCGATTCCCGGGTCAGCGCGATCGTCATGGGCGGTTGTAGCGAATGCGCGGTCGGCGCGGTCGGCGTCATCAACGAGAAGCGGATTCCCACCATTGCGCTGGCCGCTTCCGGGGCGATCTCGAGCCCGGTCGCCGACCGGCGCTACGTGTTCAAGCTGGGCCCGAACGCGGCCGACAGCGCCTCGGCGCTCACCACCGAACTACGTCGCAAGAACGTCCGCAAGGTCGCCCTGCTCGCCAGTAACGACGACTACGGCCGCGAGGGCGTCCTCGCGCTGCGCCGCGAACTGGGCAAGACCACCATCAAGGTGGCCGGCGAGGAATCGGTGAAGACCACCGACACCGAGGTCGGCCAGCAGATCGGCAAGCTCGTCAAGCTCAAGCCCGACGCGCTGGTCGTCTGGACCCCGCCGGAGCAGGCCGCGCTCGCCGCGACCAGCGCCCAGCAGGCCGCGTTCCGCGGGTCGCTCTTCTTCGACGCGGGAGCGGCCGGCGACCTCTTCCTCGGCGCGGCGGCCCGGGCCACCGAGAAGGCCACGATGGTCTTCACCCAGACCATGGTCATCGACGACGTGATCGCCACCACGCCGGCGAAGGCGGCCCGGCGGCAGTGGTTCCAGGACTACACGGCCCGCTTCGGCGGCTACAACGGCTCGTCCTCCTTCGCCGCCGACGCGATCCAGCTGATCGCCGACGCCGAACTGCGGGCCGGCGGCCCGGCGGGGAAGGTCGACCGGGACGGCATCCGGGACGTGTTGGAGACGTCCCAGATCGACGGCCTCTCCGGCCCGATCCGCATGACGCCCGACAACCACTCGGGGCTCATGCCGCAGGCGCTCACCACGCTCGTCGCGCGCAACGGGCGCTGGCGGCTCGCGGGGTAACCCGCCAAGATCCACGCAACTTCGGTGATACTGCTGCCTCCGCCACTCGGGAAGCAGCAGTATCACCGAAGTTGTGACTGTTAGACGACCGTGCCGGGCTGCCCAAGATCTACCCTGGCCTCCCGCCTCACCGGGTCAGCGGCTGCTGGTGGTCTCTCGTACCCAGGGCAGCGCGATCCGCTCGACGAGCACGAGCGCGGAGTAGAGCAGGATGCTGACCAGCGCCACCAGCATGATCGCCGCCCAGGCGGTGGCGGTGTCGCCGACGCCCGCGTACTGGGTGATCACGTAGCCCAGGCCCTTCTCCCCGGCCTGGAACTCGCCGATCACCGCGCCAATGGCCGCCAGCGGCATGGCCACCTTGAGACCGACGAAGATCTGCGGCAGCGCCGCCGGGAACCGCACCTTGCGGAACGCCTGCCAACGGGAGGCGTTCCAGGACCGGACCAGCTCGGCCAGGTCGGCCGGCGTGGTGGTCAACCCCGTCGCGGTGGACAGCACGATGGGGAAGAAGCAGAGCAGGAACACCATGGTCAGGATCGGCTTCTGCCCCCAGCCCAGCGCCACCACCAGCAGCGGGCCCAGGGTGATCTTCGGCACGGCGTTCACCGCGACCAGCAGCGGCGTGAACATCCGCTCGACCGTGTGGGAGCTGGCCAGGGAGAGTCCGATCAGGACACCGGCGGCGGCCGACAGGACGAACCCGATCAGGATCTCCAGCAGGGTGGCCCAGGTGTGCTCCAGCATCTGGGCGGGCTTGTCGACGAACGCGCTGAGCACGTCCCCCGGCGGCGGCAGGGCGGCCGGGTGGACCAGCTCCAGCCGGGCGACCAGCCACCACACGGCCAGGGCGACCACGAGACCGGCCGCGGGCAGCAGCGCCGCCCCGGTCCCCGCCCGCAGGCCGGCGCCCCGACCCGCCCGACGCGCCTGGCGGCCGGCGCCCGAGGGTGCGGGCCCCGTCACCACCGGCTCGGCTGAGCGGACGTCGGTCATCTTGTCCTCCTCGTTGTTCGCCGGCCCGCAAGGGCCGACAGGATTCGCCGGCCCCGAGGGCCGACAAGCGACGGGGGTACGCCCCACCGGAGACCGGTGGAACGTACCCCCTGGTGACGACCGGACGATCAGGCCTTCGGCGCGAGGCTGAAGTCGATGATCTGCTCGGGGGTGATGTTCTGCTTGAGCGCGCCCGCGCCCTGCAGGATCGCGATGCTCTTCGCCACCCGGCCGCTGTCCAGCGTGCCGATCGCGGTGCCGGAGTTGCCGGAGCGCACGTACGCGGCCATCAGGTCCAGCTCGGCGGCGGCGGCCACCGGGTTGGCGGCGTCGACGTTCTTCTTCAGGATCTCGCCGGCCTCCTTGGAGTTCGCCAGGCTGTACTCGAGGCCCTTGAGCAGCGCTGCGGTGAACCGCTTCACCATCTCGGGCTTCTCCTTGGCGATCTTGCTGGAGGTGATCAGCACGTTGCCGTAGAGGTCCTGCATCACGTTGCTGTACGGCAGCATGACGGCCTTCTTCTTGGACACCGCCTCGATCGTCGGCTGACCGACGACGAACTGGCCGATGCCGTCCACCGAGCCGGAGGCCAGCGTGCCGATCAGCGCCTGCGCCTCACCGTTGACCCAGGTCACCTTGCTGGCGTCCACACCGGCGAGCCGGGCGTACGTCGGGAACAGGTTGCGCACCACGGAGCCGGGGGTGTCGGCGAGCTTCTTGCCCTCCAGGTCCTTGGGCGAGTTGATGTTCTTGCCCTCGACGGTGGCGATGCCCGCCATCGTGCGCTGCTGGATCGCGGCCACGGCGGTGAAGTCCTTCGCCTGACCGTTGCCGAGCTGGAGCAGACCACCGGTGAGGTCGATCGGCCCGAAGTCCGCCTGACCGCCGACGACCGTCTGGATCACGCCGCCGGTGCCCTGGCCGGCCTTGATCTCGACGTCGAAGCCGGCCTCCTTGAAGAAGCCCTTGTCCTTCGCCACCCAGGCGTAGGAGTCACGGCCGAAGTTGCCGAAGGAGGTGAGGTAGGTCACCTTCTCCAGTGCTCCGTCTTTGCCACCCTTGGCGTCGTCGGACGAGTCCGACCCGCTGCTGCAGGCGGAGACGAGGGCGAGGGCAGTGGCCAGCGCGGCCGTAGCGACCGTACGGGTCAGCCTTCTCATCAGTAGCACCATGTCCTTTCCGACCGGGGCCGCAGGCCACCGGAGGGGGTTGTCGCGGCGGTACCGGCGGGAGGGGCAAGCCGGGCACCGCCATCGTGAGGGGACTCTTCGCGGGCACAGCGTACGAGAAACCCACAGTTGCGACGCCAGGCGTACCGGGTTGCGGATCGGAAACAACCTGACGACGACCCCGGACGGTGCGACATGTCAACAGGGCGGCTAGCCTTTGTCGGATTCCTGACCGTCCACTCAGCGGAGGTCCGCCGCAGATGATCCGACTGTCCGGGGTGTCGCGTACCTTCGAAGGCCGGTCCGGCCAGGTCGAAGCCCTACGCGGCATCGACCTCGACGTCGCCGAGGGCGAGTTCGTCGCCGTCCTCGGGCGCTCGGGCTGCGGCAAGTCCACCCTGCTGCGGCTGATCGCCGGGCTGCTCCCGCTGACCTCCGGCGAGATCACTGTGGCCGGTACGCCGATCACGCGACCCCGCCGCGACATCGCCATGCTGTTCCAGAAGCCGGCGCTGCTGCCCTGGCGCAGCGTGCTGGACAACGTCCTGCTGCCGGTGGAGATCTTCGGCTGGAGTCGCGCCAAGCACCGCGAGCGGGCCCGGCAACTGCTCGACGTGGCCGGCCTGGCCGGGTTCGAGAAGCGGCTGCCGCACGAACTCTCCGGCGGCATGCAGCAGCGGGTGTCGCTGTGCCGGTCGCTGATCGGCGAACCCCGGGTGATGCTGATGGACGAGCCGTTCTCCGCGCTCGACGCGCTCACCCGCGAGGAGCTGTCCGGCGAACTCCAGCGCGTGCACATGGAGAACAAGCCCACCATCGTCTTCGTCACCCACTCGATCGACGAGGCGGTGCTGCTCGCCGACCGGGTGATCGTGCTGAGCCCCCGGCCCGGCCGGATCCGCAAGGTGGTCGAGGTGGCCATTCCCCGTCCACGCACCCTGGGCCGCAACGCCCACCTCGCCGACGTCGCCCGGGTCAGCGCCGACCTGCACGAACTGTTGATGGAACGCGACCAGCCGGCCACGGCCGGCGCGGAGGGACGATGACCATGCGGGTGTCGGTGTTCACCGAGCCGCACCGGGGTGCCGACTACGACACCCAGCTCCGGTTCGCCCGACTGGCCGAGGCCGGTGGCTTCGAGGGATTCCTGCGGGCCGACCACTACCAGTCGATGGGCGACGACCCGGGCCTGCCCGGCCCGACGGACGCCTGGCTGACCCTCGCCGCGCTGGCCCGGGAGACCGAACGGATCCGGCTCGGCACCCTGGTGACGTCGGCCACCTTCCGCCTGCCCGGCCCCCTCGCCGTGCTGGTCGCGCAGGTCGACCAGATGAGCGGCGGCCGGGTCGACCTCGGCATCGGCGCCGGCTGGTACCAGCGCGAGCACACGTCGTACGGCATCCCGTTCCCGGCCGTCGGCGAACGCTTCGACCGGCTGGCCGAGCAGCTTGAGGTGATCACCGGGCTGTGGTCCACCCCGGTGGGCGAGACGTACAGCTTCACCGGTGACCACTACCGGCTGGTGGACGCGCCCGCGCTGCCCAAGCCGGCGCAGGTGCCCGGTCCGCCGATCATCGTGGGCGGCCGCGGTCCCAAGCGGACCCCCGAGCTGGCCGCCCGGTACGCCGACGAGTTCAACATGCCGTTCAAGTCCGTGGCCGAGACCGCCGGGGCGTACGACCGCGTTCGGGAGGCGTGCGACCGTACCGGTCGGGCCGAGACCGGGCGAGCGCCGCTGGTGCTCTCCGCCGGCATCGTGGTGGCCATCGGGCGTACCGACGCGGAGGCCGCCCGACGGGCCGCGCCCCTGCACGAGAAGAGCGCGCTGCCGCCGGAGGACCCGGTGGTCGGCTCGCCGGCAGAGCTGGTGCAGCGGATCGGCGAGTTCGCCGAGATCGGCGCGAGCCGGGTGCACCTGCGCCTCACCGATCTCGACGACCTCGACCACCTCGAGCTGATCGCCGCCGAGGTGCTTCCCCAACTGGACGGTGGACGATGACCGACGTGATCGACGGCACCGAACTCGGGCCCGTGGGCCAGGAGGTCGTGTACGAGAACGACCGGGTCCGGGTCTGGCACATCCGGCTCGAACCGGGTGAGCGTCAGCCCCTGCACCGGCACGACCACCCCTACCTGGTGGTGGCGATCCAGGGCGCGAAGAACGTCGTGCAGACGATCGACGGGACCCGGATCGACGCCGACGAGCCCACCGGCGGTGTCGTCTATCGCGACCCCGGCGCGGTACACATGCTCACCAATGTCGGGGACACGACATACCTGGCCCGACTGGTCGAACTCAAGTAGACCCGCCCGGCGTGCCCCGGCGCGCCGCGCGGCGCGCCGGTGGCGATCGGGTGTACCAGGTGCGTAACGTGCCCGACATGGCCTATCGGACCTGGGGCAGACTGCTGCTCACGGCGCTCGGGGTGAGTGTGCTGGCCGGAGCCGGCCAACTCGGCGTCGCGTACGGCTTCGGCATCGTCCGGCTCACCGGCGCCTTCACCGGCTCGACGGTAAACCAGTGGCCGGCCCAGCTCGTCTGGGTGGGCTGGTTCGCCGCGAACGCCGCCGTGGCCGGCGCCGTCCTGACCGGACGACTGGCCCGCCGGGACACCCCGCCGGCCAGCACCGGCCGGCACCTCGCCATCGCTGGCGCTGCCGCGCTCGGCGCCACCGCCGTCGCCCCGCTCTGTATGCAGCCCGCCCGAGCCGCCGAGTTGATCTCGGTGGACCCGGTCTGGGCGGTCAGCATCTGCGCCATCCTCGGCGCGGTCATCGGAGCGGGCGCGGCCATCGCCGTACTGCTCCGGCCGGTGCTGGGCTGGAACATGGCGGCCGTTGCCGGGACGATCTGGCTGCTGGCGCTGGTCTCCGTTCTGCCGTCGCTCGGCACGTCCGGCCCGCTGCCCACGGTCCGACTCGGCGTACTCGAACCGAACTGGCTCAACGACGCGGCCGCGCAGCGCCTGGCGCTGCTCGTGCTGCCCCTGGTGGCGTTGCTCGCGGGCGCGGCGACCGCCGGACTGGCCCGGTGGCGCGGCCAGATACCGCTGATCAGCGCGGCGACCGGGGTGGCGGGTCCGGTGCTGGTGGCGTTCGCCTACCTGACCGCCGGCCCCGGCGACGCCGTCGACCGCTACCAGACGACCCCCTACTACGGCGCGCTGATCGCCGTCCTCGCCGGCGCCCTCGGGGCTGCGGCGGCCGCCCTGCTGCGCTGGCCCGTCGGCGTCCGCGCCGCCGACTCCGAGGCGATCGCGCCCACCGACATCCTGCGTCCGCTGCCCACCGGCCCGACGCTGCCGGGCGGTGACCAGGCGACGCCGGCGGACCAGGCCGAGGACCACCCCGGGCCCGCCGGCCGACAGCTGGTCGAGACGGCTGCGGGTCCGCGTGCCGGTGACGACACCACAGGTGTACGCACCGTCCCCGCCCACTGGGACTGGCCGTCTGCCACGGTGAGCGGCCAGCACGGCCCGGTCCCCGCCGACGCGACGCGCGCGGGCGAGAGCCCTCGACCCGCCGGCCCCCGCCAGCGGTCCGACGCCGCCGGGTCGGCAGCGGACGCCGCGACTCCGGACCCGTTCGCCACCGGCGCACGGCACGACCGCACACCGGCCCGCGCCTCCTGGCTGACCGACCCGACCGGCGAGTTCACCGCCGGGCGGCAGCCGTCGAGCCGCGACGAGGACGCGACCGGCGGTGCCGCCGACCCGGCCCGTACCGCTGCGACGTCCACCACGCCCGCGTCGGCAGCCGTCAGCCCGACGCCCACCACGCCCGCATCGGCAGCCGGCAGCCCGACGCCCGACGCGGGCGGCGACGGCGCGACAGACAGCGCGACGACCGGCTGGGACAAGCCGGGCAGCGACCGCACGACGATCAGCGCCACGCAAGCGCCGCCCGACATGGAAGCCCCGGTCGGCACGGACGGCTCCGGTGACACGAGCACTCCGCTTGCGGGCGCCACCGTCACTCCGGTCGCCCGTAGGGCGGGCACGCGGGCCGGGGGCGGCGCGGGCACGCCGAGCGCGGGCGACACCGGCGAGCCGGTCGCGACCAATTCCGGCACCCCGAGCACGCAGGGCACGAATCCGCAGGTCGTGGCCGATGCCGGCACGCCGAGCACAGGCCCGCAGGTCGTGGACGTGGCTGGGCCGAGCACGGGTCCACAGGTCGTGGAGGTCGCCGGCACCACGAGCACGGACAGCGCCGCCGACACGGACAGCGCCGCCGACGCGGGCAGCGCCGCCGACACGGACAGCACCGCCGACGTGTCCACGCCCAAGCCGCGTCGCTCGCGCAAGCCGAAGTCCGTACCGGCCGCCACCTCGACGACCGCCACCTCGACGACCGCGGCCGAGGACGGCACGGCGGCGGCCACCGGGACGAACACCAGCGCGACGTCAACCGCCGGAGCGGCGCCCACCGGTACGAGCACCGAAGCGACGACCGGCGGACGCGCCAAGCGGACGGCCCGCGCCGGCAAGGGCGCCGACGTGACAAGCGCCGACCAGCCGCTCGGCAAGGACGCGCCGCGCCCCTCCCCCGAGGGTGAAGGCGTCGAGCCCGGCGAAGCGGCACGGACCGCTGCAGCGGAACCCGACGCCCTGGTCGCCGAAGAGGGTGCGGTCCTGCCCGCCGACGGCTCCATCCCGGTCGCGGAGCCCGGGGCGGGCCGCCGCACCGGACCGGCGACGGCCGAGGGTGGCACCGGCGCTTCGCTGTTCGGCGAGCCGACTGCGGGCGACGCGGGGGCCGACCGGTGGACGCCGGCAGCGCCGGCCTGGTCGGCCACCCCGTCGTGGACCACGGCGTCGACCGACCCGGAACCGTCGACTGCGGATGCGGCCGCGAGCGCCGAGGAGTCGACCGACTGGACGCCCCGCTTCCGGCACCGGGCACCCCTGCCCGACCTGAGCCGGGTGCCCACCTGGGACGCCTTCGACACCACCCGCCGCGCCAGAGCATCGGATCAGAGCACCGGTACGCCGGACCAGAACACCAGCGCGGCCGAGGCCGGCACCGCCGGACCTGCTGTCAGCACGCCGGACCAGACCCCCGCCGGTACGACCGACCAGGCCAGGGCGATGGCCGCCCTGGCGAGGTCCATCGTGCCGCCGTCGATCACTCCGGTCGTACCGGAGCAGGGGGACGCGTCCACCACCGCCGGCAGGGCCGAGCCGGCGAACGACCCCGCGCGGACGTCCACGGACGACGGGCGGTCCTCCCGGCGAGGGCGGCTCGGCGGGCTGTTCCGGCGTAACCGGGTGCGGGCCGACGAGGAGAGCCGGCCCGCGCCCGATGCGGCGGAGCCGCTGCCCTCGCAGGACGAGGAGTTCGTCGACTGGGTCGCCGGCCTGAGCAAGCCGGTCACCGACAACGAGCCCGAGCAGGAGAGCGGCCGTCGCTCGCTGCGCTCCACCGGCCGCCACCACCGCGACTGAACCGACCGACCCCGGGTTCCGTGAATTCGGGCCTTCCTGCCGGCCAGGACGCCCCGACTTCCCGGAACCCGGGGTCGACCGCGCCAAACCGTCAGGCCAGGGGCAGGTAGACCTTCCCGCCGCCGGAGACGAACTCCTCCGACTTGTCCTTCATGCCGCGGGCGGCGTACTCCTTCAGCTCCTGGGTGATCTTCATGGAGCAGAACTTCGGGCCGCACATCGAGCAGAAGTGGGCGGTCTTCGCGGGCTCGGCCGGCAGCGTCGCGTCGTGGTACGAGCGCGCGGTCTCCGGGTCCAGCGAGAGGTTGAACTGGTCCTCCCAGCGGAACTCGAACCGTGCCTTCGACAGCGCGTCGTCCCACGCCTGCGCGCCGGGGTGCCCCTTGGCCAGGTCGGCAGCATGGGCGGCGATCTTGTACGCGATCACGCCGGCCTTCACGTCGTCCCGGTCCGGCAGGCCGAGGTGCTCCTTCGGGGTGACGTAGCAGAGCATGGCGGTCCCGAACATGCCGATCATCGCCGCGCCGATCGCCGAGGTGATGTGGTCGTACGCGGGCGCGATGTCGGTGGTCAGTGGACCGAGCGTGTAGAAGGGCGCCTCGTGGCACCACTCCTGCTGGAGGTCCACGTTCTCCTTGATCTTGTGCATGGGCACGTGACCCGGGCCCTCGATCATCACCTGCACGTCGTGCTCCCAGGCGACCTTCGTCAGCTCACCGAGGGTGCGTAGCTCGGCGAACTGCGCCTCGTCGTTGGCGTCCGCGATCGAACCGGGCCGCAGCCCGTCACCGAGCGAGAACGTCACGTCGTAGCGCGCGAGGATCGCGCACAGCTCCGCGAAGTTGGTGTACAGGAAGTTCTCCTCGTGGTGCGCCAGGCACCAGGCCGCCATGATCGAGCCGCCCCGGGAGACGATCCCGGTCACCCGGTCCACGGCCAGCGGCACGTACGGCAGCAGCACCCCGGCGTGCACCGTCATGTAGTCCACGCCCTGCTCGGCCTGCTCGATGACGGTCTCGGCGAACACCTCCCAGCTCAACTTCACCGGGTCGCCGCCGACCTTCTCCAACGCCTGATAGATCGGCACCGTCCCGATCGGCACCGGGGAGTTGCGCACGATCGCCTCACGGGTCTCGTGGATCCGCTTGCCCGTGGACAGGTCCATCACGGTGTCCGCGCCCCACCGGGTCGCCCAGGTCAGCTTCTCCACCTCCTCGGCTACCGACGAGCTGACCGCCGACGTGCCGATGTTGGCGTTCACCTTGACCAGGAACGCCTTACCGATGATCGCCGGCTCGCACTCCGGGTGGTTCACGTTCAGCGGCAGCACCGCCCGACCGGCGGCGATCTCGGTCCGGACCAGCTCCGGGTCGACGTTCTCCCGGATCGCCACGAACTCCATCTCCGGCGTCACCACACCCGCCCGCGCGTACGCGAACTGCGTGGGCCGACGACCCTCCGCGCCGGCCAGCGGCGTGCCCGCGCCCCGCACGGGGGCCACGTCACCGCGCTCGGCGATCCACGGACCACGCAGCGCCGGCAACCCCACCGCCGGGTCCGACCCCGGGCCGGACGTGTCGTAGAGCCGTACCGGCGGATGGTCACCGGTCAGCGTCACCTCCGCGAACGGCACCCGCACATCCGGCCGCGACCCCTCGACGTACACCTTGCCTCGTGCCTGCATGACAACCTCCCTGGTGATCAGGCGGACCAGCCGAAGTGATCCAGCGGCCCGCGCCCCGTGCCCAGCTCCCAGCCCCGCCCGCCGGTCAGCGCGCGGAACACGTACTCCTTGGCGACCTGCACCGCCGCCGGCACCGGATCCCCCAGCGCCAGCCGCACGGCGACGGCCGCCGAGAACGAACAGCCGGTGCCGTGGGTGTGCCGGGTGTCCACCCGGGGACCGCGCAGCAGAGTGGTGACGCCAGCGCCGCACAGCACGTCGACCGCCTCGTCCCCAGCGACGTCGCCGCCGGTGACCACCACGTACTCCGGGCCGCCGGCCGCAAGCGCCTCGGCGGCCACGACCATCCCCGCCACGTCGTCCACGCCACGTCCGGTGATGGCCGCGGCCTCCGCGCAGTTCGGCGTCGCCACCCGGGCGTACGGAAGCAGCCGCTCCACCGCGCCCACCACGCCCAGCCGGTGACCGCTCGTCGCGACCAGCACCGGATCGACGACGAGCTGGGGCAACCGACCGTCCCGGGCCGCCTGAGCCACCACGTCGGCGACGGCCGGGGTGCCGAGCATCCCCGTCTTGACCGCGCCCACGGTGAAGTCGGCGAGCACGCTGTCCAACTGCTCCGCGACCGTGCGCGGTGGCAACGGCAGGACGGCGTCGACACCCCGGGTGTTCTGCGCGGTGACCGCCGTGAGGACACTCGTGCCGTACGCGCCGAGCGCCGCGAAGACCTTGAGGTCCGCCTGGATGCCCGCGCCACCGCCGGAGTCGGAGCCGGCGATGGTTAGCGTGGTTTTCGGGGTCACTGGCTTTCCTTCGTGGTCGCGGTTTGGGGCGGCGGCCGACCGTGCCCACTCCGGGCGGTCAGGCTTGATCCCTGCGTGGGCACGGTCGGCCGCAGCCCTGACCGGGGGACCTCCGTGCGCCCGTGCCGGCCTTTTAGGACCTTCTGGGTGACCGCCTCTTCGAAGGCGCTGGTCAGGTTTGCCGCTGCCTCTTCGGGGTTTCTTGCGCGCATGAGTGCGCCGAGTACTGCCACTCCGGCGGCTCCTGCCTGCACGCAGGCGGTTACCTGTTCCGGGGTTTCGATGCCACCCAGCGCCAACAGGGGCACCGGGCTGATCTCGATCAGCTTTCGCAGGCCCGTTGCTTGTAGGGGTGGGCCGTAGCCGGGTTTGGTGGTGGTGGGCCAGATCGGGGAGAGGGTGGCGTAGTGCTCGGTGGTGAGGCGGTTCAGTTCGGTCTCGTTGTGGCAGGAGCGGCCGACCAGACCGTGGCGTGGCGGCGGGTACGGGCCGGCGGCCGGCAGGTGGACGACGTCGCCGCCCAGCGGGTCGGGGCCGGCCACGATGAGGGTCCCGCCGGCGTCGGCGAGGATCGCGCGTAGCTCGACGGCGAGGGCGGCGCGCTCGGCGCGGGGCAGGTCCTTCTCCCGCAGCACGACCCAGCGCACTCCCCCGGCGACCGCCCCCGCCACGACCCGTTCGAGACCGCTCCTGGCGACCAGCCGATCGGTCAACAGGACCACCCCGGCCGGCGGCGACCCCGTCACAGGTTCGGTCTTCCCTCGTCGGGGGTGGACGCGAGGGCGTGGAAGCGCCGGGCGATCCGGCCCGCGCCCGCCGCCAGGCGGCCGGCCTCGACGGCGTACCGCATCGCCGTCGCCATCGCCACCGGGTCGGCGGCCCGGGTGACCGCGCTGGCCAGCAGGACGGCGTCGCAGCCCAGCTCCATGGCGAGCGCCGCGTCGGAGGCGGTGCCGATGCCGGCGTCGAGGATCACCGGCACGTCCACGCTCTGCCGGATCAGCCGGATGTGGTGCGGGTTGCCGATGCCGAGTCCCGAGCCGATCGGCGCCCCGGCGGGCATCACCGCGGCGCAGCCCACGTCGGCGAGGCGGCGGGCGAGCACCGGGTCGTCGCTGGTGTACGGCAGCACCGTGAAACCGTCGGCGACGAGTTCCTCGGCGGCGCGGAGCAGCTCCACCCCGTCGGGCAGCAGCGTCCGCTCGTCGCCGATCACCTCCAGCTTCACCCAGTCGGTATCGAACGCGTCGCGCGCCAGCCGGGCCACCTTCACCGCCTCGGCCGCGGTGTGGCAGCCGGCCGTGTTCGGCAGCAGCCGTACGCCGCACCGGTCCAGCAGGTCCAGCAGCCCGCCTCCGGTGCCCGGGGCGGTGTCCACCCGGCGCAGTGCCAGCGTGACGAGTTCCGTGCCGGACGCCCGGATCGCCTGCTCCAGCACGTGCAGGTTCGCGGCCCCGCCGGTGCCGAGGATCAACCGCGAGCCGAACGTCTCCCCACCCAGTTCGAACGGCACGCCGCTCACCCGCCCTGCGCGGCGGTGAGCACCTCGACCTGGTCGCCGTCGCGCAGCTCCGTGGCCGGCCAGCCGGCCCGGGGCACCACCTCGCCGTTGACCGCGACCGCGACGCCACGCTGGTGCGGCGCGACGTCTTGGACCAGGTCGGCCACCGACACACCGCCGGGGACGCTGCGCCCGGCTCCGTTCACCGTCAGCTCCATCACTCCTCCTCGAAACTGCTTCTCGGGCCGGCGAACCGGTCGGCGCCGAAGCCGGTGAGCAGCGGGTCGGGCGTTCCGGTGAGCACCAGTTCGGTGATCGCCTCGGCGGTGACCGGGGTCAGGACGATGCCGTGCCGGTGGTGCCCGGTGGCGGCCAGCACGTCCGGCCGGCCGGGCAGCGGCCCGAGGATCGGCGCGTTGTCCGGGGTACCGGGCCGCAGCCCGGCGACGGCCTCCACCAGGTCGTACTCGGTCAGTTCGGGCAGCAGGTCGACCCCGGCGCGCAGCAGCCGCTGCACCGCGCCGGCGGTGACGGTGGTGTCCGACCGCTCCTCGACCGTCGCGCCGAGCACCACCTCGCCGTCGGCGCGGGGCACCAGGTAGACGTGCTCGCCGTCGGCGTACCCCCGGATCACGTGCCGGAAGCCCGGCGCGACGCCGCCGGGCGCGCGCAGCCGGAGGATCTGGCCCTTCACCGGCCGAACCGGCAGGCCGGTGAGGGCGGCGGCGCCGCAACCGGCCGCGACCACCGTGACTCCGGCCTCCACCTCGGACAATCGCCGGACCGGCCGCGGCACGAACGCCGCGCCGGCCCGCCGCGCGGCCGTGCGCAGCGCCGGCACCAGCCGCCGGGGATCGACCTGGTGGTCGGTGGGCGCGAACGCGCCGCCGCGAACCCGGGGCGCGAGCGCCGGCTCGCGGTCGCGCAGCTCAGTGGGGCGCAGCGCCGTCACCGGCAGATCCAGACCCTGTTGGTACGCCCACAGCCGGCGGGCCTCGGCCAGGTCGTCGCCGGTCAGCCCGACCATCAGGGTGCCCTCGGTCCGGTAGCCGATCGTGGCGTCGCTGGCGTCGGTCAGTTCGGCGGCGAACGCGGGCCAACGCGCGGCGGAGGCCACCAGCAGCTCGGTCAGTCGCCGTTCCCCGAAGTACGCCTCGGCGACCGGGGAGAGCATCCCGGCGGCGACGGCCGACGCCCCCGACCCGGGCGTCGGGTCGTGCACCTCGACGCGCAGGCCACGGGTGGCACAGCGCCACGCGATCGCCAGCCCGATCGGGCCCGCGCCCACCACCGCCACGTCGGCGCGGGTCACGCCAGCGCCCGCAGCAGGTCGGTGGTAGCCCGTCCCGGATCGGCGGCCGAGGAGACCGCCCCGACCACGGCCACCCCGTACGCCCCGGCGGCGCGCAGCGCCGGCACCCGGTCGGCGGTCACTCCCCCGATCGCGATGACCGGCACGTCGACGGCGTCGACGACGTCGCGTACCCCGACTGCCCCGATGGGGTCGGGCAGGCCGGACTTGGTGCTGGTGGCGTGGCACGGGCCGACGCCGAGGTAGGTGGCCCCGGCGACGACCGCCTCGACCGCGCCGCGCGGCTCGCGGGCGGTGACGCCCAGCACGCCGGTGGGGCCGAGCACGTGCCGGGCCGCGGCGACCGGCAGGTCGTCGGCGCCGACGTGTCCACCGGCGGCGTCGACCGCCAGCGCCACGTGCAGTCGGTCGTTGATCAGGCACGTCGCCCCGTACGGCGCGCACAGCGCGAGCACCCGGGCGGCCAGGTCGTACGCCTCGCGGTCGGTGGCGGAGTCCTGGACCCGGACCTGCACGACGAGGTCGGCGTGGGCCGCCGCGAGGGCGGCCCGGACCACGGTGAGGGGATCGCGCCCGGGTCGGGTGTCGGTGATCAGATGCAGTCGTCCAAGGGACGGCACGGCAACGCTCCTCCCTGCGCCGGCATTACCCGGATCAGGTTCGACGGTCGGGGGCTGTCAGCCCCCCTCTCAGCCCGGTACACCGGGCTCCCGTGGGTTACTTGCGTGTCACCGTACGACAGTTCGGCCTCCGCTGCCAAGGGTGGGTCATCGACCCGAGGCGGCGTATCGATCGGGGTGCTTTCTCCTGTCCTGTTCGGAATGTCGCCCGCCGTTGCAGAACCGTTACCCGCCGGCATCTTGCCGGACATCGATGCAGCAGAACTAATTTGTTCAGCGATTCGACAAAATGCCGGCGTGGACGCCCTGGCACGGCGTCCCCACCGGCTCCATCTGGGACGGTCTTCGGCGAGCCGGCCCCGCGATCCCTGTCCACCGCGACATTGGAGGCGGCGTGTCCCGTTCTCGTCGTGCCCGTTTACCACTCACCGCTACCCTGTTGTCCCTCGCCCTGACGTCGACGGCCCTCATCGGGTCCCCGGCGCAGGCGGCTCCGACCGGAGCACAGATCCCCGCGCGAGACGTGCCTGTCGCGGCTCCGCTCTCCCAGGCGGCGCCGAACGCGCCGAAGGCCGCTGCGGCCGACCCCTACTCCGTCCTGATCTTCTCGAAGACCGCCGGCTTCCGGCACGACGCCATCCCCACCGGCATCGCCGCCATCCAGCAGCTCGGCGCCACCAACGGCTTCACGGTGGACACCACCGAGGACGGTGCCGCGTTCAGCGACGCCAACCTCGCCAAGTACAAGGCCGTGATCTGGCTCTCCACCACCGGTGACGTTCTCAACGCCGACCAGCAGGCGGCCTTCGAGCGGTACGTGAAGGCCGGCGGCGGTTACGTCGGCGTCCACGCCGCCTCGGACACCGAGTACAGCTGGGCCTGGTACGGCGACCTGGTCGGCGCGTACTTCGCCAACCACCCGCAGAACCAGCAGGCCACCGTCAAGGTGGAGGACCCGGCCCACCCGTCCACCGCCGGACTGCCGGAACGCTGGTCCCGGTTCGACGAGTGGTACAACTTCCAGACCAACCCCCGGTCGGACGTGCACGTCCTGGCCAGCCTGGACGAGAAGAGCTACACCCCGGGCGCCGGCGCGATGGGCGCCGACCACCCGACGGCGTGGTGCCAGGACTTCGACGGTGGCCGCTCCTGGTACACCGGCGGCGGGCACACCCGTGAGTCGTACGCCGAGCCCGAGTTCCTCAAGCACCTGCTCGGCGGCATCCAGACGGCGGCCGGCGTGGTCGACGCCGACTGCGGCGCGTCGAAGACCTCCAACTTCGAGAAGGTCACGCTGGACAGCAACACCAGCAACCCGATGGAGCTGGACATCGCCCCCGACGGGCGGGTCTTCTACATCGAGCGCGACGGTCGGGTGCAGATCATCAAGCCGGACACCGGCAACACCGTCACCGCCGTCGACCTGGACGTCTTCACCGGCAACGAGGACGGCCTGATCGGCATCCGGCTCGACCCGGACTTCGCCACCAACAAGTGGGTGTATCTCTACTACGCCCCGAACGACAACGTCACGCGCAACCTGCTGTCCCGGTTCACCGTGACCGGCGACACCATCGACCTGGCGAGCGAGAAGCAGGTGCTGCGGGTCGACACCCAGCGCAACACCTGCTGCCACGCGGGCGGCAGCATGACCTTCGACAGCGCCGGCAACCTGTACCTGGCCACCGGTGACAACACCAACCCGTTCGAGTCGAACGCGTACGCGCCGCTCGACGAGCGTCCGGGTCGCCAGGACTACGACTCGCAGCGCACGTCGGCCAACACGAACGACCTGCGCGGCAAGGTGCTCCGGATCCACCCGGAGGACAACGGGACGTACACCGTTCCGTCCGGCAACCTCTTCCCGGCCGGCACCGAGAAGACCCGTCCCGAGATCTACGCGATGGGCTTCCGCAACCCGTTCCGGATCGGCACCGACCCGAAGACCGACACGCTGTACGTCGGTGACTACGGGCCGGACGCCAACTCGAACAACCCGGACCGGGGCCCGCGGGGTCTGGTCGAGTGGAACGTCGTGACCCCCGGCAACTACGGCTGGCCGTACTGCACGGGCACGAACGAGGCCTACAACGACTACACGTTCCCGTCCGGCCCGAGCGGTCCGAAGTTCGACTGCGCCGCGCCGGTCAACAACTCGCCCAACAACACGGGCCTGACCAACCTCCCGCCGGTCGTCCCGGCCACCGTCGACTACGGCTACGCCGGTGACGCGCGGTACCCGGAGATCGGTGGCGGTGGCGCCCCGATGGGCGGCCCGGCCTACCGGTACGACGCCAACCTCAACTCGACCCGCAAGTGGCCGGCCTACTTCGACGGCAAGGCGCTGCTGGGCGAGTGGAACCAGAACAAGATGTACACGATGCAGATGACCGCCGACGGCAAGTCGTTGGTGGACATCAACCAGTTGCTGCCCGGCATGTCGATGATCCGGCCGATGGACTTCGAGTTCGGTCCGGACGGCGCACTGTACCTGATCGAGTGGGGCAGCGGCTTCGGCGGCAACAACGACAACTCCGGGGTCTACCGGATCGACTACACCGCCGGTGACCGTGCGCCGATCGCGGCGGCGGCCGCCAACCCGACCTCGGGTCCGGCCCCGTTGACGGTGGAGTTCTCCAGCGCCGGCTCCCGGGACCCGGACGGTGGAACGCTCACCTACGCCTGGGCGTTCGGTGACGGGCAGACCTCCACCGAGGCCAACCCGACGCACACCTACGCCACGGCGGGCAACTACACGGCGCAGCTCACCGTGACCAACCCGAAGGGCCGCACGGCGGTGGCCAACGTACCGGTCACCGTGGGCAACACCGCGCCGACGGTAACCATCGAGTTCCCGCCGGACGGTGGCTTCTTCAACTGGGGTGACCAGGTCCGCTACACGGTCAAGGTGACCGACCCCGAGGACGGGCAGATCGACTGCACCAAGGTGAACCTCCAGGTGCTGCTCGGTCACGACGAGCACGCCCACCCGCTGGAGCAGCACACCGGCTGCACCGGCACGGTCCAGACGTCGCTCGCCTCCGGGCACGGCGCCGAGGCGAACGTGTTCGCGGTCTTCGAGGCCACCTACACCGACAAGGGTGGCGCGGGCGGTTCCGGCGCGCTCACCGGCCGGCAGATCGAGATCCTGCAGCCCAAGCAGAAGCAGGCCGAGTACTTCACCGCCACCGGGCGTACCCCGGTGAGCACGGGCGGCGGCGACGCCGGCGTGCAGCGCGAGGCCGCGACCGACACCGCCGGTGGCGGTCAGAGCATCGCGTTCATCGAGGACGGCGACTGGTGGTCGGTCGTTCCGGCGAACCTCACCAACATCACCGAGATCCGGTTCCGGGCCGCCTCGGCCGCCGCTGGCGGTCGGATCGAGGTCCACGCCGGTGCGGTCGACGGACCGGTCGTGGCCACGGCCACCGTTCCGGCGACCGGCGGGTGGCAGACGTACACGGACGTGAGCGCGCCGGTGACCGGTGCCGCGAGCGGCGGGCTGTACTTCGTGGCCCGTGACCCGAACGGCGGAACGGGTTCGCTGTTCAACGTCAACTGGATGGACTTCGTCGGTCGCGGCGTCACCGAGAACGGGCCGCCGGTGGTCACCGCCACCGCGACCCCGACCACGGGCACCGCGCCGGTCACCGTCGCCTTCGACGGCACGGCCACCGACGCCGAGGGTGACACCCCGCTGACGTACGCCTGGGACTTCGGTGACGGCGGTACGGCGTCCACCCTGGACGCCAGCCACACGTACACCAGCGTCGGCGCCTTCACGGCCACCCTCACGGTGACCGACAGCAAGGGTGCCAAGTCGTACGCCACGGTGCCGGTGCGGGTCAACGCTCCGGACACGTCCTGCCTCGGGGCGCGTTCGGACGACTTCAACGGCAACACGCTGGACAAGAGCCGGTGGACCACCGTGGTCCGGGAGAACCAGCTCTACTCCCTCAGCGGCGGCGCGCTGAAGCTACCCACCGCCGTGGGTGACCTCTACGGCGCCCGCAACGACGCCACCAACCTGGTGCTCCAGCCGGCGCCGACCGGCGCCTGGGAGATGACCACCAAGGTCACCCTCCCGGTGACGGCCAACTACCAGCAGGCCGGCCTGCTGGTGTACGGCGACGACGACAACTACGCCAAGGTGGACCTGCTCTACAACGGCAGCCGTCGGGTGGAGTTCATCCGGGAGACGGCGGCCACGCCGCGCAACGACGCTGCCGACGCCACCAACGCACCGGCCGGTGACACCGTGTACCTGCGGATCACCAGCGACGGGACGAACCTGACCGCGGCCACCTCGGGCGACGGGCAGACGTTCACCACGGTCGGCCGCTCGGCCGCGCTGGCTGGCATCACCAACCCGCGGATCGGGGTGTTCGCCCTCAACGGCGGCACCGAGGCCCCAGTGGTGGACGCCGCGTTCGACTCGTTCGTGGTCACGCCGGACGCTCCGGCCGGCCCGGTCGAGCCGTCGGACGAGTTCACCGGCAGCACGCTGGACAAGTGCCGGTGGGACGCCATCGTTCGGGAGGACCCGAACGGCTACCGGGTGACCGACGGCGCGCTGCGGATCGACGTGCCGAACGGTGACATCTACGGCACCGACAACACCGGTCCGAAGAACTTCATCCTCCAGACCGCGCCCTCGGGCGACTGGACCCTGGAGACCAAGGTCGACGGCAGTCTGCTGAACGAGCAGTACCAGCAGGCCGGTCTGCTCGTGCAGGCCGACGACGACAACTACCTGAAGTTCGACTTCATCGCCGACAACACGGCCGGCTCGGCGGTGACGCGGCGGATCGAGTTCCGCAGCGAGATCGCCGGGACGGTGCAGAGCCCGCAGCCGGAGGCGACGAGCCTCACCTCGGCGGTGTGGTACCTGCGCCTGGCCCGGGTGGGCGACACCTTCACCGCGTCGTACTCGGCCGACGGGACGACCTGGACCACGCTGGAGGCACTGACCAACAGCGCGGTGGGCGCCACCCCGAAGGTGGGTCTGTTCACCCTCGGCGCCAACCAGACGGCGTCGAAGACGGCCGCGTTCGACTACTTCCGGTTGAGCACGAAGGTGGCCGACGACAAGGCGCCGGTCACCACCGCGGCGGTGTCCGGCACCCCCACCGACGGCTGGTACACCGGCCCGGTGACGGTCACCCTGACCGCCGCCGACGAGGCCGGCGGCAGCGGGCTCGCCAGCACGGAGTACCAGCTGGACGGGGCCACCGCGTGGACGGCGTACACCGCGCCGGTGGCGATCAGCGGTGACGGCGAGCACGAGCTGCGGTTCCGCTCGACCGACAAGGCCGGCAACGTGGAGTCGACGAAGACCGTCACGGTCAAGATCGACGCCACCGCTCCGGTCACCACGGCGACGTTCGCTCCGGCGAACGACGCGGGCTGGCACAACGGGACCATCCCGGTGGTGCTCGCCGCGACCGACGCCGGTTCCGGGGTCAAGACGGTCGAGTGGTCGCTGGACGGTGGCGCGTGGACGCCGTACACGACGCCGGTCGAGGTGACCGGTGACGGGCAGCACGAGCTGCTGTACCGCTCCACCGACAAGGCGGGCAACGTCGAGACGCTCAAGTCGGCGATCCTGAAGATCGACGGCACCAAGCCGACGCTGCTGGTCTCCGGCATCGCCGACGGCCAGCTCTACGGCGACAGCCAGGACGTCCGCGTGTCCTGGCAGGCCGTGGACCCGACCTCGGGCATCGCGTCCGTGGTCGGCCAGCTCGACGGCAACACGTACGCCAGCGGCACCCTGCAGGCCATGTACGAGCTGTCGCTCGGCCTGCACGAGCTGACCGTCACCGCGACCGACAAGGCCGGCAACAAGACGACCTCGAACGTCCGGTTCTTCGTCACCACCTCGTTCCGGGACATGCAGTTCCTGCTGGACCGGTTCAAGGCGACGGGGCGGTTGTCGGCCAAGGCGCACAAGCAGTTGACCGCCAAGCTCGACGCGGCCCGCCAGGCCGAGGCGGCCGGCAACGACAGCAAGGCGATCAAGCAGCTGACCCAGTTCCGGGACCTCGCCACCGACGCCACCCTGGTGGCCGAGGCCGAGATCCGGGACACCCTCACCCGGGACGCCGACGCGATGATCGTGCGACTCGGCGGTACGGCCAGCAAGGCCGGCGTCAAGGCCAATGACGGCGAGCCGGTCAAGGGCACGGGACGGCTCGGTGGCGACGCCACCCGGCTGGCACCCGGTCGCCAGCTCTGATCCGATCGAGGCCCCTCCCCGACGCTCCGGCGTCGGGGAGGGGCCTCCCTCATTAGGGAGGAGACGTCCGTGACGCGTATCCGCAAGGTGCTGGCCGCCGTGTTCGCCGGACTGGCTCTGACCCTGCTCGCCGCGACCCCGGCGGCCGCGCAGGCCGACAAACTCAAGCTGACGGTGGCCGGCGACGGAGCCGAGGGCGTCACCATCCAGGCCACCTACGCCGACGGTCGTCGGCTGGACCGGGTGGTACGACTGGTGCTCACCGCCACCGGCCCGGACGGGCAGAAGGTCGGCCCGGTGCAGCTGGAACCGCAGCCCGAGGGGCAGGGCTTCTACAGCAGCGGCCCGGTGCTCTCCACCGGCACGTGGAAGGTGACGGTGAACTCCCCCGCTCCGCTGCAGAGCAAGGCCACCGCGACGGTGCAGGCGAAGGCGGCACAGTCTCCGCCGGTGCCCACGCCGGTCGCGGTGACCGCGGACCGGGCCGACGGACGCGGGGCAGCTGCCGGCTGGTGGCCGTTCGCGGCGGCCGGGCTGGTGCTCATCGCCGCCGCGATGGGGGTGGCCATGCTGTTCGGCCGCCGCCGCTCCGCCACGCCGAACGACTGACCTGTCGGCGCTCCAGCGCCACTCCGACGACCGGGCCGGGCCGCGACGAGCGGCCCGGCCCGGTTCCGTCCGGCCGGCTGGTGATCGACTCGTGTTCCTTGAAGTCGGGGCATCCCCGACCGCAGGTCACCCCGCATTCAAGGAACGCGAGTGGATCACGACGCGGCACGCGGCGCCCGCGCTCAGAGAATGTCGCGCAGGGCCGTCAGGTCCTCGTCGGTGGGCTCCCAGGTGCCGGCGGCGGCATTGGCGTGCACCTGCTCGGCGCTGGTGGCGCCGGCGATCACCGAGGTCACCGCAGGCTGGGCTGCCAGGCCACCGATCGCCACCTGGAGCATGGTCAGACCCCGCTCGTTCGCGTACGCCTCGATGGCCTCGATGGTGTCCCAGTCGGCCGCCGCGAGCCGGTCGGCGTACCGGCCGCCGCCGGAGAGCCGACTGCCGGCCGGAGGCTGCTCGCTGCGCTTGTACTTGCCGGTGAGCAGACCGTTGGCGAGCGGGAAGAACGGCAGCATGCCGAGGCCGAACCGCTCACACGCCGGGATCACCTCGGCCTGGACCGAGCGCTCCAGCAGGCTGTAGTGGTTCTGCGCGCTGATGAAGCGGGCCCGGCCGTTGGACGACGCGACCCAGTCCGCGTCGGCGATCTGCCAGCCGGCGAAGTTGGAGTTGCCCAGGTAGCGCACCTTGCCGTCACGGACCAGGTCGTCCAGCGCGGCGAGGGTCTCGTCGATCGGCGTACCCGGGTCGGGCTCGTGCATCTGGTACAGGTCGATGTGGTCGGTGCCGAGCCGGCGCAGCGACGCCTCGACCGCGCGGGCGATGTACCGGCGCGCGCCACGGGCCCCGAAGTCCGGACCGTTCAGGCCGTTCATGTCCATACCGAACTTGGTGGCCACCACCACGTCGTCGCGGCGGCCCTTGAGCGCCTGCCCGAGCAGCTCCTCCGAGCCACCCTGCGGCTCGCCGTAGATGTCGGCGGTGTCGAACAGGTTGATCCCGGCGTCCAGGGCGGCGTCCACCACCGCTCGCGTGCCGTCGAGGTCCAGCTTGCGGCCGAAGTTGTTGCAGCCGATCCCGACGACGGACACCACGAGCCCGGAGTCGCCCAGCCGGCGATAGGTCATCTCAGTCACGAGTTCCACCCTATGCCCCGTGAAGGAAGGGCCCCTTACTAACGCCTGGTGTCTAATAAGGGGCCCTTCCTTTCGCGTCAGCCGACGTCCCAGACCGGCTCGGGGGTTTCCACCACCTCGTTGTCGCCGCGGAACAGTACGAAACGGTCGAAGGAGCGGGTGAACCAGCGGTCGTGGGTGACCGCGATCACCGTTCCCTCGAAGGCGTTCAGGCCGGCCTCCAGGGCTTCCGCGCTGGCCAGGTCGAGGTTGTCGGTGGGTTCGTCGAGCAGCAACAGGGTCGCCCCGGACAGCTCCAGCAGGAGCACCAGGAAGCGGGCCTGCTGCCCTCCGGAGAGGGTGCCGAAGCGCTGATCACCCTGCCCGGCCAGCTCGTACCGACTGAGCACCCCCATCGCCGCGTGCCGGTCCATCCCCTGGCGGTGCTCGTCGCCCCGCCACAGGATCTCGACAAGCGTCCTTCCCATCAGCTCCGGTCGGTCGTGCGTCTGGGAGAAGTGCCCGGGGCGGACCCGCGCGCCGAGCCGGGCCACGCCGTCGTGCACCACCGGCGCGAGCGCGCCCGCGCCGTCGACCGGCCCGTTCGCCGGGTCGGGATCGGTGCCGCCGCGCGCCAGCAGACGCAGGAAGTGCGACTTGCCGGTGCCGTTGGCGCCGAGGACCGCCAACCGGTCGCCGTACCAGATCTCCAGGTCGAAGGGGAAGGTCAGGCCGTCCAGCTCAAGCTGGTCGCAGACGACCGCGCGCTTGCCGGTCCGCCCGCCGGTCAACCGCATCCGGATGTCCTGGTCCTTGGGGGGTACGGGCGGAGGCCCGGCCTCCTCGAACTTGCGCAGCCGGGTCTGCGCGGCCTGGTACCGCGAGGCCAACCCGTCGTTGTACGCGGCCTTCTGCTTGTACATCAGCATCAGCTCGCGCAGCTTCTGGTGCTCCTCGTCCCAGCGTCGACGCAGCTCGTCGAGGCGGGCGTGCCGGGCCACCCGGGCCTCGTGCCAACTGGCGAAGCCACCCGGGTGCACCCAGGCGCTGCCGCCCTCGACGGCGACCACCCGGTCGGAGCTCTGCGCCAACAGCTCACGGTCGTGCGAGACGTAGAGCACCGACTTCGTCGACTCCCGCAGCCGCCCCTCCAACCAGCGCTTGCCGGGCACGTCGAGGAAGTTGTCCGGCTCGTCGAGTAGCAGCACCTCGTCCGGGCCGCGCAGCAGCAACTCCAGGGCGAACCGCTTCTGCTGCCCGCCCGAGAGCGTCCGTACCGGTCGGTCCCGTACGGCGTCCCACGGCTGGTCGAGCACGATGGTGGCGACGGTGTCGAAGAGCACCTCGGCGTCGTACCCGCCGGTCTCGCCCCAGGCGCCGAGCGCGTCCGCGTACGCCAACTGCGCCTTGCCCGCGGCGTTGCTGAACTTGCCGTGGGTCTCGGCCGCCCGCATGGCCGCCTCGGTCTCGCCGAGCCGGCGGCCGGCGTCGCGAAGCGCCGGCGGGGCCAGCGACAGCGCCAGGTCGGCGAGCGTCGTCTCGTCGCCGATCATGCCGATGAACTGCCTCATCACGCCCAGCCCGCCGGCCCGCGCGATACTGCCCGCGCGTACCGGAAGGTCACCGGCGACCATCCTCAGCAGTGTCGTCTTGCCGGCGCCGTTCGGCCCGACCAGGGCGACCTTGGCGCCCTCACCGACTCGGAACGACACGTCGGCGAAGAGTTCCCGACCGTCGGGCAGGGTGTGCCCGACCGCTGCCACGTCCACGTATCCCACGCCGGGATCCTGCCCCAACCGGGACCGGTAGGGACATCCAATTACCGGGTGACCCGCAGCACCCGGAAGCCCTTCTGGCTGGCGTGCCGCTCGACCTGCCAGCCCTGTTCGACGAGCCAGCGCTGCAGCGAGTCGCCACCCAGGTGCCGGGCGACGACCAACCAGCCGACGCCGTCCGGGGCGAGCCGGGGCAGCCAGCGCCGCAGCAGCTCGTGCAGCTCGTCCTTGCCGACGCGGATGGGCGGGTTGGACCAGAGCTGGGCGAAGGTCACCTCCGCCGGTACGTCGTCCGGCGCGCTCACCCGGACCCGGTCACCGGCGCCGATCCTCGCCGCGTTGGCGGCGGTGAGATCGCGGGCGCGGGAGTTGACGTCGACGGCCCAGACGGTGCTCGTCGGCGCGAGGTCGGCCAGGACGCACGCGATGGGTCCGAACCCGCAGCCGAGGTCGAGCAGGTCACCCGTGGTGTCGGCGGCGGGCAGGTCGGCCTTGCGCAGGAGTACGGCGGTGCCGGGATCGAGACGGCTGGCGGAGAAGACACCGCCGGCCGAGGCGAGTCGGTAGTCGCGGTCGGCGACGGAGAATTCGACCTCGCGCGCCGGTGCGTCGCTGGCGGGCTGCGCGGTGAAGTAGTGGTCGCCGGTCACGTCGGCAATTCTCGCATCGGCTCGGGCGGCTCACGACACTGCCCACACCCACATTTCCCTGATATTACCCCCTAAAGGGACAATCACTCCTACTCTGGGCGACATGGTGTATCGGTACCAGTCCGAAGAGGACGCATTCGAGGACCCCGAGCCCGGCTCCGACCTGGACGTGGTCGGCGCAGGTCCCCCTCCACCGGCCGGCCCCTCACCGTCGCGTTTCCCCGCGCCGTCGCTGCCCCGACCCAACCAGTTGGTGCTGCCGTCGAACCAGCCGCCGCCGGCCCCCCGCGTCACCCCGTCGGTGGCGGCTCCCCGCAGCCAGGTCTACACCTCGGCCCAGCCGGTGGAGCCGTCCGCCCGGCGTGGCGGTGGGCGGCTCTGGCAGGTGGTGATCGGCGGCGCCGCCGTCCTCGTCCTGCTCGCGCTCTGCGGCCTGGGCGCCGCCGCACTGCTGCTGGATCGCGACGCGACACCACAGTCCACCCCGACGTACCAGCCGAACGCCGCGCCGTCCGCCAGCGTCCAGCAGCCGCAGGATCTCGACTCGCGGGACACCGACCAGGCGCCGCTCACCGCGAAGGAACTCTTCCCCGGCAAGGATCTGAAGCTCGCCGAAGGCCAGCCCGCCTACCAGGTGCTCAAGACCCAGTCCAGCGGCAGTTGCGCCGTCGCCGCCACGGACGAGGTCGCGGACCTGCTGGTCCGGCTCGGCTGCAACCAGGTCGTCCGGGCCACCCTGCGGAGCCCCGGCGGCGAGCACCTGGTCACCACCGGCCTGTTCAACCTGACCGACAGGGCCAACGCCGAGCGGGCCCGGGACCGGATCCGGCAGATCCTCGACGAACGGCAGGGCCGGTTCCTCGGGCTCACCGCCGGCGACGACACCGATGCGCTGACCAGCGCCCCGGCCCGGGTCGGCTGGCAGGTCCGCGGCCACTACCTGGCGTACGCGCTGGTGGTCCGTGCCGACGGAACCGCGGTCAAGCCCGGCGACACCAAGATCCGGGAAGTCCTGTTCGACATGATCGAGGCCCACCTCAGCAAGGGCGTCCTCCAACGGCGGGCCGACATCGGCACGGCCGGGCAGCCAACGGGGGCGTCCACCGACGGCAGCGGCAGCCAGAGCGGCGGCGAGGACGGCGACTGACCGCGACCGCGTCCGACGGGTGTGCCGCCGAGGTGGCACACCCGTCGTCGTCCGTACCGGGTTCGCCCGTCAGCCCTCGACCGGCACGCGCAGCCGGCGCGTCAGGTCGGCACGGCGCGCGTAGTCCACCGGATCGTCCGGGTAGCCGACCGCGACCAGGGTCAACCCGTGCGCCGGCGCCACCGTCACCTCGCTGGACCGCTCCTGCCGGGTCAGCAGGCTGCCCGGCCACCGCACCGGCCGGCGGCCGTCGCCGGCCGCGAGCATCGCCCCCACGAGGCTGCGCACCATCGCCTGACAGAACGCGTCCGCCTGTACGGTGGCGACCAGGATGCCGTCCGGGTCCCGCCGCCAGTCCAACCGGGTCACCTCGCGCAGCGTTGTCGCGTTCTCCTTGCGTCGGCAGTACGCGGCGAAGTCGTGCTCCCCCACCAGGCCCTCGGCCGCGGCGTTCAGGGCCGCCAGGTCCAGCGCCCGCGGCCAGGCCAACACCTCGTGCCGACGGAGCGGCTCCGCGCCGTACGGGGCGTCGGTCACCCGGTACTCGTAGCGCCGGTAGGTGGCCGAGAAGCGGGCGTCGAAGTCGGTGGGCACCTCGGTCATCGCCCGTACCCGCACGTCGGTGGGGAGCAGCCGGGCCAGCCGGCGCAGCAGCCGCCCCTCGTGCTCCCGCCACACCTCGACGGGTAGGTCCAGGTGACAGACCTGCCCGCGGGCGTGCACCCCCGCGTCGGTCCGGCCCGCGACGGTCAGACCGGTCGCCGTACCCGCGCCCAGGACCAGGTCCAGGGTCTCGACGAGCACCCCGGCGACGGTCCGCCGCGTCGGCTGGGGCGCCCACCCGGAGAAGTCCGCGCCGTCGTACGAGACGTCCAGCCGCAGCCGGATCCGCTCGTCCACCTCGTACCTCCTGTTACGGGTCGGGCCCGACACCCCGAAAGGGGTGCCGGGCCCGCACTGATGCCCGAGGTCAGGCCTTGTTCTCCTCGGTGGCGAGGTCGCTGTCCTCGCGCGCCTCGGCGGTGTCGCCGGAGGCCGACACCGGCGCCTCGGAGTCCTGGTCGGCGTCGGCCGACTTCGGAGCGTCCTCGGCCGGGGCGAGCGCCTCGACCTTGTCCTGCTGCGCGGCCTTGCGGGCGGCGGTCTTCTTGTTCGCCTTCGGCTCGGCGACCTGAAGCTCCTCCACCAGCTCGATGATCGCCATCGGCGCGTTGTCACCCTTGCGCGGACCGGTCTTCACGATCCGGGTGTAACCGCCGGGGCGGTTGGAGTACCGGGGCGCGATCTGGTCGAACAGGGCGTAGACGACGTCCTTGTCCTTGACGACACCCAGCACCCGACGCCGCGAGGCGAGGTCACCGCGCTTGGCCTTGGTGATGAGCTGCTCGGCCAGCGGACGGAGCCGCCGGGCCTTCGTCTCGGTGGTCTGGATCTTGCCGTGCTGGAACAGCGCGGTCGCCAGGTTGGCGAGCATCAGCCGCTCGTGCGAGGGGCTGCCGCCGAGGCGGGGGCCCTTGGTGGGCGTGGGCATTTTTGGTGCTCCTCAGTTGTGGCGGCAGCGCGGACTAGAGCTGCTCGGTCTCGCGGTAGTCGTCGGTGTCGTAGTCGGCCTCGCCGAAGGTGTCCACGACGTGCGCCGGGTCGAAGTTCGGAGCCGAGTCCTTCAGCCCGAGACCCATCCCGGCGAGCTTCATCTTGACCTCGTCGATCGACTTCTGACCGAAGTTGCGGATGTCGAGGAGGTCGGCCTCGGTACGCCCGATGAGCTCACCAACGGAGTTGATGCCCTCGCGCTTGAGGCAGTTGTAGGAGCGGACGGTCAGGTCCAGCTCCTCGATCGGCAGAGCGAGGTCCGCCGCCAGCTGGGCGTCCTGCGGGGACGGCCCGATGTCGATGCCCTCAGCCGTCTCGTCCAGCTCACGAGCCAGACCGAACAGCTCCACCAGCGTCGAACCGGCGGAGGCCAGCGCGGTACGCGGGCCCATCGACGGCTTGGTCTCGACGTCGATGATGAGCCGGTCGAAGTCGGTGCGCTGCTCGACGCGGGTCGCCTCGACGCGGTAGGTCACCTTCAGCACCGGCGAGTAGATCGAGTCGACCGGGATCCGGCCGATCTCGGCGCCGGACTGCTTGTTCTGAGCGGCCGTCACGTAGCCCCGGCCCCGCTCGACGGTCAGCTCCATGTCGAGCCGGCCCTTGCCGTTCAGGGTCGCGAGCTTGAGGTCCGGGTTGTGCACCGAGACGCCGGCCGGGGGCTGGATGTCGCCCGCCGTCACGTCGCCCGGGCCCTGCTTACGCAGGTACATGCTGACCGGCTCGTCGTGCTCGGAGCTGACGCACAGCTCCTTGATGTTCATGACGAGCTCGACCACGTCCTCCTTGACACCGGGGATCGTGGTGAACTCGTGCAGCACGCCGTCGATCTTGATCGAGGTGACCGCCGCACCCGGGATCGACGACAGCAGCGTACGCCGCAGCGAGTTGCCCAGGGTGTAGCCGAAGCCCGGCTCGAGCGGCTCGATGGCGAACCGCGACCGGGTCTCGTTGATCGACTCCTCGGAGAGGGAGGGTCGCTGACTGATGAGCATCTTGTCTCTTCTCTTCCGGGACGCCCGCTATTTGACGCCCACGACACAAACTGTTCCGGTGGCCCGCCCCGAAGGGCAGGCCACCGCAACGAGCCCGACTACTTGGAGTAGAGCTCGACGATCAGCTGCTCCTGGACCTGCGTGTCGATGACCTGCCGGGCCGGGAGGGAGTGCACGAGCACCTTCATCTGGCTCGGAATGGCCTCAAGCCACGCCGGAACCGTCTTCGAACCGGCCTGAGCCTGCGCCACCACGAACGGGGTGAGCTCCTTGCTCTTGCCCCGAACCTCGATGATGTCGTGCTCCTTGACGCGGTACGACGGGATGTCGACCTTCTTGCCGTTCACCGTGAAGTGACCGTGCTTGACCAGCTGGCGGGCCATGTCCCGCGAGTGGGCGTAGCCGGCCCGGTAAACGACGTTGTCCAGCCGCGACTCGAGGATCTGCAGGAGGACCTCACCGGTCTTGGCCTGCTTGCCGACGGCTTCCTCGTAGTAGCCACGGAACTGCTTCTCCAGCACGCCGTAGACGCGGCGGGCCTTCTGCTTCTCGCGGAGCTGGAGCAGGTACTCCGTCTCCTTGGTGCGGCCGCGGCCGTGCTGCCCGGGCGGGAACGGCCGGGACTCGAACGGGCACTTCGGACCATCGCACTTGCTGCCCTTGAGGAACAGCTTCATCTTCTCCCGCCGGCAACGGCGGCAGTCAGCACCGGTGTAACGAGCCATCTCTCTCTACCTCTCAGACCCGACGACGCTTAGGCGGACGGCACCCGTTGTGCGGCTGCGGGGTGACGTCGGCGATCTGGCCGACCTCCAGCCCGACGGCCTGCAGCGAACGGATAGCGGTCTCCCGGCCGGAGCCGGGGCCCTTGACGAACACGTCGACCTTGCGCATGCCGTGCTCCATGGCGCGACGCGCGGCGGCCTCGGCGGCCAGCTGCGCGGCGAACGGAGTCGACTTGCGGGAGCCCTTGAAGCCCACCTGGCCCGCGGAGGCCCAGGAGATGACCGCACCGGTCGGGTCCGTGATGGACACGATGGTGTTGTTGAAAGTGCTCTTGATGTGCGCCTGCCCGTGGGCGACGTTCTTGCGTTCCTTGCGCCGGACCTTCTTGACAGCGGCTCCGGCACGAGCCTTCGGTGGCATAAGTCTGTGCGCTCCTATTACTTCTTGCCGGGCTTCTTCTTGCCGGCGACGGTCCGCTTCGGGCCCTTGCGGGTCCGCGCGTTGGTCTTGGTCCGCTGGCCACGCACGGGCAGGCCCCGGCGGTGCCGGATGCCGGCGTAGCAGCCGATCTCAACCTTGCGGCGGATGTCAGCGGCGACCTCGCGGCGCAGGTCGCCTTCAACCTTGTAGTTGCCCTCGATGTGGTCGCGGAGCTGCACGAGCTCCTCGTCCGTGAGGTCCCGAGCGCGCTTGTCCGGCGAGATGCCGGTAGCGGCGAGCGTCTCCAGGGCGCGGGTTCGACCGACCCCGAAGATGTAGGTGAGCGCGATCTCCATCCGCTTCTCGCGGGGGAGATCCACGCCGACTAGACGTGCCATGTGCGGGCGTACTCCTCGTGATGTGTGGCGGAGGTGTGGACCCGTCCCACCCCGCTACCGGCCGTCCCGTCTTTCCGACGCCATCAGCGCCGGCGACCGGGATCGGTCGCTGCCCAAGCGGGCCCCGGCCTCCGACCGGGGGTCAGCCACGAAAGGAGTACGCCTCGCGTACCGCTCGCGGCTGGGACGAGCATGTGTGATGTGTGTGTCGCTGAGGAACTGCCCGGACCAACACCACCCGGCCGTGTTCGGCCGGACGGGCTGAGTCAGCCCTGGCGCTGCTTGTGGCGCGGGTCGGTGCAGATGACCATGACCCGGCCGTGCCGGCGGATAACCCGGCACTTGTTGCAGATCCTCTTGACGCTCGGCTTGACCTTCACGGTTGCCTTACTTCCCATCTGGCCCGGCAACGCGCCATGCGCGAGACCGGACGTCGAAGACGGACACGGGACTTCCCGGCCGCCGTCAGGACTACTTGTAGCGGTAGACGATGCGCCCGCGGGTCAGGTCGTACGGCGAGAGTTCGACGACGACCCGGTCCTCCGGCAGGATGCGGATGTAGTGCTGCCGCATCTTGCCGCTGATGTGAGCCAACACCTTGTGGCCGTTCGCGAGCTCCACGCGGAACATGGCGTTCGGCAGGGGCTCGATGACCCGACCCTCGATCTCAATGGCTCCGTCTTTTTTCGGCATGTCCTCCGCTGTCCTGACGTCGATTGCTCCGGGCGACCCACAACGTCTTACACGGAAATCTGACCAGAATCAGAAGACCGCGCCAGCCGCGGCTCCGGGACCCACCGAAGCGCAGGGTGGGCATGCCGGAGTGGACGCTGTGCGCCGATCAGAAAGTGTACGCCCGCCTGCCGCCCACCGCCAAACCACCCACCCACCACGACCCGCAGCCTCTGGTTGATCATGAAGTTATCGCCATGACACGCCGGGCCCCGAGGGCAGTAACTTCATGATCGACGGGGATCTGGGTGGGGTTTGTGAGTCAGGTGGGGGGTGGGGTTTTGTCTGGTTCGGTGGAGCGGAGTTGGCGTCTGCGCTCTCGCTTGGCGCGCTTGCGCTGGCGACGACGCTCCCGCTCGATCGCCTGCCGCCGGGGCTCCCCCGCGGCCAGCCCACCCACCGTCCGAAGCACCAGCACCACACCCCACGGCCCGGCCACCCAGACCGGCCAGAAGTAGAGCAGGTCCTGACTCAGCAGCGAGGTCACGCCCCAGATGGTCACCACGATGGCAAGCACCTTCAGGTACGGGAACCACACCTCGCCCAGCCAACGATTGGTGTCGCCGATCGCGAACGAGGCGAGTCGGCCGCTGGACGGCTGGGCCACCGGGCCAGGCGACTGCGGGGCCGGCTGCGCCGCAGGCGACATCGGCGGCAGGTCCGACAGCAGCGGATCCAGTTCCGCGTACGTCCGCGCAGCGTAGGCCCGCTGCAACCGCTCGTCGTACTCGTGCAGGTCCAACCGACCCTCGTTGAGGGCGGCCCGCAACCGTTCGGCCACCGCTTCCCGGTCCGCGTCCGCCGCTCGCATCCCGTCGCGCCCGTCCATGCCGGCAAGCATGCCACCGCCCCACCAATCCGTCCCGCCCGGTTGCCCTGCCCTCGATCGACCCGACATCAGGGCAATCGGGGTTTCCATGGCGGTGGGACAGGGCGACCTTCCGGAACCCGAGTCGATCAACCGACTGGCCCGCCCGGTCGGGACCGTCAGGGGGTGGTGGAGGCGGCGGGCCGTCAGGGGGTGGTGGAGGCGGCGGGCTGGCGGGCCGTCACGAGGTCGCCGAGTCGGGCCCGGCCCCCGTCGAAGGCGGTGAGCACCCAGACGCCGTCGGGCAGGAGCGCCATCGAGTGCTCGACGTGCGCCGCGATCGACCCGTCCCGGGTGACCACCGTCCAGCCGTCGGCCAGTTCGACCGTACGGGGCGAGGCCATGGTGATCATCGGCTCGATCGCCAGGGCCATGCCCGGGACCAGACGCGGCCCCTTGCCCGGCCGGCCGTGGTTGAGCACGTGCGGATCCTGGTGCATCTCGGTGCCGATGCCGTGCCCGCCGTAACCGTCGACGATGCCGTACCGGCCGCCCTTGCGGACCGCGGTCTCCACGGCGTGCGAGATGTCGGTGAGCCGGCCCTTGCCGCTGGCCGCACCACGAGCCGCAGCGGCGATACCGGCCCACATGGCGTCCTCGGCCACCTCAGCCATCTTCAACAGCGCCGGATCGACCTCGCCGACCCCGACGGTGATCGCCGAGTCGCCGTGCCACCCGTTCAACACGGCACCGCAGTCGATCGAGATCAGATCGCCCTCGGCGAGCACCTGGTTCGACGATGGGATGGCGTGCACGATCTGCTCGTTCACCGAGGAGCAGATCGACGCCGGGAAGCCGTGGTACCCCTTGAACGACGGGACGGCGCCCGCCTCGCGGATCGTCGACTCGGCGATGGCGTCCAGATCGGCGGTGCTCACACCGGGCGCAACAGCCTCGCGCATCCGGCGGAGCGCCTCGGCGACCACGAGTCCGGCCGCGCGCATCTTCTCGATCTGGTCAGGGGTCTTCAGCTGGATGTCCAGCTGGGGACGACGCATGGAGCGGTTACCTTTCGTTGCCGAAACAGCGGGGCACGTCTCGCGTACCCCGCTGTTCGCACTCTATCCGCCGCGGTGCGGCCGGGCCTCAGCCGCCGTACGACCGCAGGGCGTCGATGGCCCGGGTCGTGACGTCCTCCACCGGGCCGGTGGCGTCGATCCCGACGAGCTTGCCCTGGGCGCCGTAGTAGTCGACCAGGGGGGCGGTCTTCTCGCTGTACTCCCGCAGGCGGGTGGCGATGGTCTCCGGCTTGTCGTCGTCGCGCTGGAACAGCTCGGCGCCGCACCGGTCACAGATGCCCGGACGGGTGGTGGCGTCGAACTCGACGTGCCAGATCTTGCCGCAGCCGCGGCAGGTACGCCGGCCGGAGAGCCGCCGGATCACCTCGTCGTCGTCGACCACCAGCTCCAGGACCAGGTCCAGAGCGGTGCCCAGGTCGGCGAGGAGCTTGTCCAGAGCGGCTGCCTGCGGAGTGGTCCGCGGGAAGCCGTCGAGGAGAAAGCCCTCGCTGGCGTCGGGCTCGGCGAGCCGATCCCGGACCATGTTGATGGTGACCTCGTCCGGAACCAGCTCGCCCGCGTCCATGTAGCGCTTCGCCTCGACGCCCAGTGGCGTGCCCTGGGTGACGTTCGACCGGAAGATGTCCCCGGTCGAGATCTTGGGCACCGAGAGGTGCGCGGCGATGAACTCGGCCTGCGTGCCTTTGCCCGCGCCCGGCGGGCCAACCAGAACGAGTCTCATCTACCGCAGGAACCCTTCGTAGTTCCGCTGCATGAGTTGGCTCTCGATCTGCTTCACGGTCTCCAGACCGACGCCGACCATGATGAGCACAGCGGTGCCACCGAACGGGAAGTTCTGGTACTGCTGGTTGTCCAGCCAGATGAAGAAGAAGTTCGGCAGGATCGAGATGACGCCCAGGTAGAGCGCGCCCGGCAGGGTGATCCGGCTGAGGATGAAGTCCAGGTAGTCGGCGGTCGGCTTGCCCGGACGGATGCCCGGCACGAAACCGCCGTACTTCTTCATGTTGTCCGCGACCTCGGTCGGGTTGAACGTGATCGACACGTAGAAGTACGTGAAGAAGATGATCAACAGGAAGTAGACCGTGATGTAGATCGGGCTGTCCGGGGCGACCAGGTTGTTCTGGATCCAGGCCTGGACCTTGCCCGGGTCGTTCTGGTCGAAGAACTGGAGAGCCAGCTGCGGCAGGTAGAGCAGCGACGACCCGAAGATGACCGGGATGACGCCCGCCTGGTTGACCTTGAGCGGGATGTAGGTCGAGGTGCCGCCGTACATGCGCCGGCCGATCATCCGCTTGGCGTACTGCACCGGAATCCGGCGCTGTGCCTGCTCGATGAAGGTGACCGCCGTGATGACCACCAGGACCAGCGCGATGACCAGGGCGAACATGTCCCAGCCCTTGCTGGTCTTGATCTGCCAGCCCTCGCTGGGCAGGCGGGCCGCGATCGAGGTGAAGATCAGGACGGACATGCCGTTGCCGACGCCGCGGTCCGTGATCAGCTCGCCGAGCCACATGACCATGCCGGTGCCGGCGGTCATCGTGATCACCAGGATGGACAGCGTCAGCCAGTCCGGGATGCCGGTGCCCTCGGGGATGATCGGGAACTGGTCGCAGCGGTTCTGGAACAGCTGCCCGGAGCGGGCCAGGGCCACGAACGCCGACGCCTGCAGGACACCCAGACCCAGGGTCAGGTAGCGGGTGTACTGCGTGATCTTCGCCTGGCCGGCCTGGCCCTCCTTGCGGAGCTGCTCAAGGCGCGGGATCACGACGGTCAGCAGCTGCAGGATGATCGACGCCGTGATGTAGGGCATGATGCCCAGCGCGAAGACCGAGAGCTGGAGCAGCGCTCCGCCGGAGAATAGGTTGAGCAGATTCAGCGGGCCCGTCGTGTCGCCCGAGATGGAGTCGAGGCACTTCTGCACGTTGCCGTACGAGACGCCGGGGCTGGGCAGCGTGGCACCCAGCCGGTAGACCGCGATGATGCCTACTGTGAACAGCAGCTTCTTGCGCAGGTCAGGCGTACGGAACGCACTGAGAAAGGCGGACAGCAACTTCTTCCTCCTGCGCGAGGCGGGCCGCCGGTGATCCCTGGCGGGTCGGGGTGAATCCCGGGCGAGTGCCCGGAATCCATGGCTGGGATGGGACTCTAACAGCCCTGTCCCACTCCGGGCAGGTGTGCCCGGCTACATAAACCGATTCCGATATTACCGGGCGCTCAGGCCCCAGGCAGACCTAGGCGCCCGCCAGTTGCTCGCAACTGGACGGGCGCCGAGGTCGTACGCCTTACAGCTCGGTGGCAGAGCCACCGGCGGCGGCGATCTTCTCCTTGGCCGACGCGCTGAACGCGTGCGCCGACACCTGGAGCGCCACCCCGCCGAGATCCCCGGTGCCGAGGACCTTGACCGGCTGGCCCTTGCGGACCGCGCCGGCCTCGACCAGCTCGATCGGGCCGACCTGGCCGCCGTTCGGGAACAGCTCGGCGAGCCGGTCCAGGTTGACCACCTGGAAGACCACCTTGAACCTGTTCTTGAAGCCCTTCATCTTCGGCAGGCGCATGTGGATGGGCATCTGCCCACCCTCGAACGCCGCCGAGATGTTCTTGCGGGCCTTGGAGCCCTTGGTACCGCGACCGGCGGTCTTGCCCTTGGAACCCTCACCGCGACCCACACGGGTCTTCGCGGTCTTGGAACCGGGCGCCGGGCGCAGGTGGTGCACCTTGATCGTCATTACTCGACCTCCTCGACCTTCACGAGGTGGTTGACCGTGAAGATCATGCCGCGAATCTCGGGCCGGTCCTCCTTGACCACCACGTCGTTGATCCGCTTGAGACCGAGCGAACGCAGCGAGTCACGCTGGTTCTGCTTGGTCCCGATACCGGACCGGAGCTGGGTGACCTTCAGGCGTGCCATCAGCGCGCCACCCCCGCCCGCGACGCCAGCATGGCGGCCGGCGCGACGTCCTCCACCGGCAGACCACGACGCGCTGCGACCTGCTCGGGGGACTCGAGCCCCTTCAGGGCCGCCACGGTGGCGTGCACGATGTTGATCGGGTTCGACGAACCGAGGCTCTTGGAGAGCACGTCGTGGATACCGGCGCACTCCAGCACGGCACGCACCGGACCACCGGCGATGACACCCGTACCGGCCGAGGCCGGCTTGAGCAGCACCACACCGGCCGCGTCCTCACCCGTCACCGGGTGCGGGATCGACTGACCGATCCGCGGCACCTTGAAGAAGTGCTTCTTGGCCTCCTCGACACCCTTGGCGATGGCCGCGGGCACCTCCTTGGCCTTTCCGTAGCCCACGCCGACCGTGCCGTCGCCGTCGCCCACGATCACCAGGGCGGTGAAGCTGAAGCGACGACCACCCTTCACGACCTTGGCGACGCGGTTGATCGCGACGACCCGCTCAAGGTGCGGGGTCTTCTCGACGGGCGCGTTTCCGCGGCCGCCCTCACGGCGGTTGTCGCGGCGACCACCCTCGTTGCCACCGGACCCGCCGCCACGGCGCTGTTGACCTGGCATCAGCAGCCTTCCTTATCTCTCGTGACGGGGTTGTTAGAACTCGAGCCCGGCTTCGCGGGCGGCGTCGGCAAGCGCGGCGACTCGGCCCGCGTACCGGTTGCCACCGCGGTCGAAGACGACCTTGGAGACGCCAGCGGCCTTGGCCCGCTCGGCGAGCAGGGCGCCCACCTTGCCGGCGAGGGCGCTCTTGTCGCCCTCCGTACCGCGCAGCGAGGCGTCCAGGGTCGACGCCGACGCCAGGGTGTGGCCCTTGGTGTCGTCGACGATCTGGGCGACCATGTGCCGCAGCGAACGGGTGACGACCAGGCGCGGACGCTCGGCCGTACCGGTGACGTTCTTGCGGACGCGGAAGTGCCGACGCGCACGCCCAACGGCGCGCTTGGCGGCGACGCCGCGGCGGCGCTTGAGCAGCGTGGCGCTCACTTCTTACCTGCCTTTCCAGCCTTGCGGCGGATGACCTCGCCCTGGTACTTCACGCCCTTGCCCTTGTAGGGCTCCGGCGGACGGATCTTCCGGATGTTGGCGGCGACCTCACCGACCTGCTGCTTGTCGATGCCGGCCACGTGGAACAGGGTCGGCCGCTCCACCGTGAAGGTGATGCCCGCCGGGGCGGGGACGACCACCGGGTGCGAGAACCCGAGCGCGAACTCGAGGTCCGAACCCTTGGCGGTGACCCGGTAACCGGTGCCCGCGATCTCCAGGCTCTTACGGTAACCCTCGGTCACGCCGACGATCATGTTGGCGACCAGGGTACGGCTCAGGCCGTGCAGTTCCTTGGCCTTGCGCTCGTCGTTCGGGCGGCTGACGTTCAGCTGCCCGTCCTCCGCGCGCTCGATCGTGATCGGCTCCGCGATGGTGTGCTGGAGCTCGCCCTTCGGGCCCTTGACCTTGACGGTCTGCCCGTCGATCGTGATGTCGACGCCGGATGGCACCGGGATCGACTTACGTCCAATTCGCGACATTTCTACCAGTCTCCCGTTACCAGACGAAGGCGAGGACTTCCCCGCCAACACTCCGCTTGCGGGCCTGCCGGTCGGTCAGCAGTCCCTGGGACGTCGAAATGATCGCCACGCCCAGCCCACCGAGCACCCGCGGGAGCCCGTCCGACTTGGCGTACACCCGGAGACCGGGCTTGGACACGCGCTTGATGCCGGCCAGGCTCCGCTCGCGGTTCTGGCCGTACTTCAGCTCGACGACCAGTCGCTTGCCGACGGCGCCCTCCTCGGGCTCCTCGACCGACCAGGTGGCGATGTAACCCTCGGCCTTCAGGACCTCGGCGATGTTCGCCTTGATCTTGGAGTAGGGCATCTTCACCTGATCGTGGTACGCCTGGTTGGCGTTACGCAGACGCGTGAGCATGTCTGCGATCGGGTCGGTCATCGTCATGGATTTCGTCAGCCTTTCTCGCCGGGGTTCCCGGGGCACCAGCCCCGGGCCTACGGCGAAGAGCAATACCTAATCGGTGCAGGAGTTCCCGGCCGGAGCCGGGACGCGGTCGCCCTTACCAGGAAGCCTTGGACACACCCGGCAGTTCACCGCGGTGGGCCATCTCCCGGATGCAGACCCGGCAGAGCCCGAACTTGCGGTAGACCGCCTTCGGACGCCCGCACCGCTGGCAGCGGGTGTACGCGCGAACCGAGAACTTCGGCTTCGCGGCCGCCTTGAGGATCAGCGCCTTCTTGGCCATCTCAGTTCTCCTTGAACGGGAAGCCCAGGAGCTTGAGCAGCGCCCGGCCCTCGTCGTCGGTCGTGGCGGTGGTGACCACCGTGATGTCCATGCCCCGCTGGCGATCGATCCGGTCCTGGTCGATCTCGTGGAACACCGACTGCTCGGTCAGACCGAACGTGTAGTTGCCGTGCCCGTCCAGCTTGCGCCCGTCCAGACCGCGGAAGTCGCGGATACGCGGCAGCGCGATGGAGAGCAGCCGGTCCAGGAACTCCCACATGCGGTCGCCGCGGAGGGTCACCTTCGCGCCGATCGGCATGCCCTCGCGGAGCTTGAACTGCGCGATGGACTTGGTCGCCCGCCGCACCTGCGGCTTCTGGCCGGTGATCGTGGCGAGGTCGCGGACCGCGCCGTCGATCAGCTTGGCGTCGCGAGCGGCCTCGCCGACACCCATGTTGACGACGATCTTGACCAGCCGCGGCACCTGCATGGGGTTGCCGTAGCTGTTCTGCTCACGCAGCTGGGCCACGATCTCGTTGCGGTACCGCTCCTTGAGGCGCGGCATGGTCTTTTCGGTAGCCGTGGTCATCACAGGTCCTTACCGGTGCTACGCGCGATGCGGACCTTCTGGCCGTTGTCGTCGATCCGGTAACCGACGCGGGTCGGCTTGCCGTCGGAGTCCAGGACCTGCACGTTCGAGACGTGGATCGGGGCCTCCTGGGTGACGATGCCGCCGGTCTTGGCGCCACGCTGGGTGGTGCTGATGCGGGTGTGCTTCTTGACCCGGTTCACGCCCTCGACCAGGACCTTGTCCTGCCGCGGGTAGGCCGCGATGACCTTGCCCTTGGCGCCCTTGTCCTTGCCGGCGATGACGACGACCGTGTCGCCCTTCTTGACCTTCACGGTCACAACACCTCCGGCGCGAGGGAAATAATCTTCATGAACCGCTTGTCCCGCAGCTCCCGGCCCACCGGGCCGAAGATACGGGTTCCACGCGGGTCCCCACCGTCCTTGATGATGACGGCGGCGTTCTCGTCGAAGCGGATGTACGAGCCGTCCGGCCGCCGCTTCTCCTTGGCCGTGCGAACGACGACCGCCTTGACGACGTCGCCCTTCTTCACACCGGCACCCGGGATCGCGTCCTTGACCGTGGCCACGATGACGTCGCCGATGCTCGCGTAGCGCCGACCGGAGCCACCGAGAACCCGGATGCACAGGATCTCCCGAGCACCCGTGTTGTCGGCGACGCGCAGTCGCGACTCCTGCTGAATCACGTCTATCTCCTATGTCTGCCGGTTCTCCGGCCGCCGTGGCGGCCGGAGCCTGGCGGAACCTACGCCCGACGCAACGCCGGGCGAGCTCGAGCCTTCGCTACTTGGCCTTTTCCAGGATCTCCACGATCCGCCAACGCTTGGTGGCGCTCAGCGGCCGGGTCTCCATGATCAGGACCCGGTCGCCGGTGCCAGCGGCGTTCTGCTCGTCGTGCACCTTCAGCTTGCTCGTACGACGCATGATCTTGCCGTACAGCGCGTGCCGAACCCGGTCCTCGACCTCGACCACGACGGTCTTGTCCATCTTGTCGCTGACCACCAGGCCCTCGCGGACCTTGCGGCGCGCGCGGGTGGCGTCAGCGGTGGTGTTCTCGGTCATGATGCAGTCACCTCAGTCGGCGCGGCCGAGAGCCCCAGCTCGCGCTCGCGCATGATCGTGTAGATCCGGGCGATCTCCCGACGGATGACCTGCAGCCGCCGGTTGTTGTCCAGCTGCCCGGTTGCGGCCTGCACGCGGAGGTTGAACAGCTCCGCCTTGGCCTCCCGCAGCTTCGTGACCAGCTCCTCCTCGGAGAGCTCACGCAGCTCGGTCGCCTTAACGCCCGCTGCCATCAGGATTCACCCACTTCGCGCGTAACAATGCGGCACTTCATCGGGAGCTTGTGGATCGCGCGACGCATGGCCTCACGCGCGATCTGCTCGTTGGGGAACGACATCTCGAAGAGAACCCGTCCCGGCTTGACGTTGGCGACCCACCACTCGGGCGAACCCTTACCGGAACCCATCCGGGTCTCGGCAGGCTTCTTGGTGAGGGCCTGGTCCGGGAAGATCGTGATCCAGACCTTGCCGCCACGCTTGATGTGACGGGTCATCGCGATACGCGCCGACTCGATCTGGCGGTTGGTCACGTACGCCGGCTCGAGAGCCTGGATCCCGAACTCGCCGAACACCACCCGGTTACCACCCTTGGACGCGCCGTGGCGGTCCGGGTGGTGCGGCTTGCGGAAGCCCTTCGGGGGCTTGCGCGGCATCAGCATCTGTCAGCCCTCCTGCTGCGTTTCAGCCGGAGCAGCAGTGGCGGCGACAGCAGCGCTGTCGACCGGCTCGCCGCTCGGCGTCTCGGCCTGCTGCGCGATGGTGGTCGCAGCAGCCCGACCGGCCTCGGTGCCACCAGCCGTGGTGCCGGACGAACCCGACCGGCCACGGCGCGGACGCTCGGGACGGTCGCCGCGCTCACCACGACGCGGGCGGGACGGACCGGCCTCGGCCGGAGCCTCCCGGCCCGGGACGGCGTCGCCCTTGTAGATCCAGACCTTCACGCCGATCCGGCCGAACGTGGTACGGGCCTCGAAGAAGCCGTACTCGATGTTGGCCCGCAGCGTGTGCAGCGGAACCCGGCCCTCACGGTAGAACTCGGTCCGGCTCATCTCGGCGCCGCCGAGGCGACCCGAAACCTGAACCCGGATGCCCTTGCAGACCGGGTTCTTCATGGCCGACTGCATGGCCTTGCGCATCGCCCGACGGAAGCTGACCCGGCTGGACAGCTGCTCGGCCACGCCCTGCGCGACGAGCTGAGCGTCCGACTCGGGGTTCTTCACCTCGATGATGTTCAGCTGGACCTGCTTGCCGGTGAGCTTCTCCAGCTCGCCGCGGATCCGGTCGGCCTCCGCACCCTTACGGCCGATGACGATGCCCGGCCGGGCGGTGTGGATGTCGACGCGGACGCGGTCGCGGGTGCGCTCGATGTCGACCTTGGAGATCCCGGCACGCTCGAGGCCCTTGGACATCATGCGGCGGATCTTGACATCCTCGCCGATGTAGTCCTTGTAGAGCTTGTCCGCGAACCAACGGGACTTCCAGTCGGTCGAGATGCCGAGCCGGAACCCAGTGGGGTGAACCTTCTGACCCATTACTCGGCGTCCTCCGTCTTGCTCTGCGCTTCGGCCGGTGCGGCCTGCGTGGCCGGGGCGGCCTTCTTCGCCGCGGCCTTCCTCGGCGCTGCCGGCGCGACCGCCTCGACCGCCACGGTGATGTGACAGGTGCGCTTGCGGATCCGGTACGCCCGACCCTGCGCCCGCGGCTGGAACCGCTTCATCGTCGGGCCCTCGTCCACGAACGCCTCGCTGACGAGCAGCGCGTCGGGGTCCAGCCGCTCGTTGTTCTCCGCGTTGGCGATCGCGCTAGCGAGCACCTTGTACACCTGCTCGCTCGCAGCCTGCGGCGCGAACTGCAGCACCGTGAGCGCCTCCTTCGCGGGCAGGCCGCGGACGAGGTTGACCACCCGGCGCGCCTTCATCGGCGAGATGCGCACGTGCCGCGCAACCGCCCGCGCGCCCGGAAGCACCGGAGCGTCGCCCTTTCCTGGCATCGCTGTAACCCCTTGTTCCCTCTATCCGTATGCCTGGCGGCGTCAGCGCCGACGGCTCTTCCGGTCGTCCTTCTCGTGACCCTTGAAGGTGCGGGTCAGCGCGAACTCGCCGAGCTTGTGCCCGACCATCGCCTCGGTCACGAACACCGGGACGTGCTTGCGTCCGTCGTGCACGGCGATCGTGTGCCCGAGCATCTCGGGGATGATCGTCGAGCGCCGCGACCAGGTCTTGATCACGTTCTTGGAGCCCTTGTCGTTCTGAACTTCCACCTTCTTGAGCAGGTGGTCGTCGACGAACGGGCCCTTCTTCAGGCTGCGAGGCATGTCTTATCTCCCTCAGCCGCGCTTACGCGTGGCGTAGCGGCGGCGGACAATCAGCTTGTCGCTCGCCTGGCCCTTACGGCGGGTGCGGCCCTCGGGCTTACCCTGCGGGTTGACCGGGTGGCGACCACCGGAGGTCTTACCCTCACCACCACCGTGCGGGTGGTCGACCGGGTTCATGGCGACACCACGGACGGTCGGGCGCTTGCCCTTCCACCGCATCCGGCCGGCCTTACCCCAGTTGATGTTCGACTGGTCGGCGTTGCCGATCTCGCCGATGCTGGCGCGGCAACGCACGTCCACCCGCCGGATCTCGCCGGACGGCATACGCAGGGTCGCGTACACGCCCTCGCGGCCGAGCAGCTGGATGCCGACGCCGGCGGAGCGGGCGAGCTTGGCCCCGCCGCCCGGACGCAGCTCCACGTTGTGGATCGTGGTACCGACCGGGATGTTGCGCAGCGGCAGGTTGTTACCCGGCTTGATGTCGGCGCCCGGACCGGACTCGACGCGGTCGCCCTGCTTCATGTCCTTCGGCGCGATGATGTACCGCTTCTCGCCGTCGGCGTAGTGCAGCAGCGCGATGCGCGCGGTGCGGTTCGGGTCGTACTCGATGTGGGCGACCTTCGCCGGCACGCCGTCCTTGTCGACCCGCTTGAAGTCGATCAGACGGTACTGGCGCTTGTGACCGCCACCGTGGTGCCGCGTGGTGATCCGGCCGTGGGCGTTACGCCCGCCCTTCTTCGGCAACGGAGCCAGCAGCGACTTCTCCGGCGTAGACCGGGTGATCTCGGCGAAGTCGGCGACGCTGGAGCCACGACGGCCCGGCGTCGTCGGCTTGTACTTACGGATAGCCATTGTCTACACCCCTCAGCTGACCGGGCCGCCGAAGGCCTCGATACGGTCACCGTCAGCCAGCTTCACGATCGCCCGCTTGGTCGCCTTGCGCTGACCGAAGCCGGTCTTGGTGCGCTTGCGCTTACCCTGGCGGTTGAGCGTGTTGACCGTCAGGACGCGGACGTCGAAGATCTGCTGGATAGCGATCTTGATCTCGGTCTTGTTCGCGTCCGGGTGCACCAGGAAGGTGTACCAGTTCCGGTTCAGCTCGCTGTAGCTCTTCTCCGAGACGACCGGCGCCACGATGATGTCGCGCGGGTCGGCGATCGTGCTCACTTGCCACCCTCCTCGGTGGTCTCGGCGGGCACGCCCAGGAACTCGTCCAGGGCGTCCTTGGTGAAGACCACGTCGTCGGCCACCAGCACGTCGTACGTGTTCAGCTGGCCGGACTCGATCAGGTGCACCCGCGGCTCGTTGCGCAGCGACACCCAGTTCAGCTCGTCGGTGCTGCTCAGCACGACCAGGACCCGACGGGCCTCGGTGAGCTTGGCAAGCGTGGCCAGAGCGGCCTTGGTCGACGGCTTCTCGCCCGAGACGAACGCCTCGACGACGTGCACCTGCCCGGCGCGGGCCCGGTCGGAGAGGGCACCCCGCAGCGCGGCGGCCTTCATCTTCTTCGGGGTCCGCTGGCTGTAGTCGCGCGGCACGGGACCGTGCACCACGCCACCGCCGGCGAACTGCGGCGCGCGGATCGAGCCCTGCCGGGCGCGACCGGTGCCCTTCTGCTTGTACGGCTTCTTGCCGCCACCGGCGACCTCGCCGCGGGTCTTGGCCTTGTGCGTGCCCTGTCGGGCCGCCGCGAGCTGGGCCACCACGACCTGGTGCATCAGCGCGACGTTGGCCTGCACGTCGAAGATGTCCGCCGGCAGCTCGACCGAGCCGCTGGTGGTGCCTTCGACGGTGCGCACGTCAACGGTGGTCACTTGGCCGCACCGCCCTTCTTCACCTTGCTCTTGGCCGCGGTACGGACCAGAACGAGCGCGCCCTTGGGACCAGGAATGGCACCCCGGACGAGCAGCAGGTTGTTCTCGGTGTCGACCGCCTGGACGGTGAGGTTCTGCACGGTGTAGCGCACGCCACCCATGCGGCCGGCCATCCGGGTGCCCTTGAAGACACGACCCGGGGTGGCGCAGGCGCCGATGGAGCCGGGCGAGCGGTGCTTGCGCTCGACACCGTGGCTGGCGCGCAGACCGTGGAAGCCGTGCCGCTTCATCGGGCCGGCGTAGCCCTTGCCCTTGGTCTTGCCGGTGACGTCGATCGTGACGCCCGCCGGGAACTCCTCGACCGTGACCTCCTGGCCGAGCGAGTACTCCGACGCGTCCGTGGTGCGCAGCTCGACGATGTGCCGGCGCGGCGCCACGTCCGCCTTCGCGTAGTGCCCGCTGACCGGCTTCTTCACCTTGCGCGGGTCGATCGTGCCGTACGCCAGCTGGACCGCGGAGTAACCGTCCTTCTCGGCGCTACGAACCTGGCTGATGACGCACGGGCCGGCCTCGACCACGGTCACGGGAACAACCTTGTTGTTGTCCCAGACCTGGGTCATGCCGAGCTTGGCGCCCAGGATCCCCTTGACTTGCCTGTCCATTTGTCCGGTCCCTACAGCTTGATCTCGATGTCGACGCCAGCCGGCAGGTCGAGGCGCATGAGCGAGTCGACCGTCTTCGGGGTCGGGTCGATGATGTCGATCAGCCGCTTGTGCGTGCGCATCTCGAAGTGCTCGCGCGAGTCCTTGTACTTGTGCGGCGAGCGGATAACGCAGAAACGGTTGATCTCCGTGGGCAGCGGCACCGGGCCCGCGACCTGCGCCCCGGTACGCGTCACCGTCTCGACGATCTTCCGAGCCGAGGAGTCGACGACCTCGTGGTCATAGGCCTTGAGCCGGATGCGGATCTTCTGTCCCGCCATGGTGGCTTCTGTTCCTTCTCTCGATGCCGCTGTGTTGCGGGCGCCTGTACCGGCTGGCACAGGCCCACTTCGCCGACCCCCGCGGTCGGGCGTGTCGCGCCCTCGGGCCAGGCTCCGCCCCGGGGTTCCGGAGTGGTGCTGACCGCGCGGTGGGTCAAGGCGCCGATCGCACTACCGCGACCTGAACGCCGTGCGAGGGTGGTTGGCGACTGGGCCGCCAACCACCCTACGCTCGACTGCCTCGCCACCCGGAGGTTCAGCGAAAGCCGAACACAGGCGACGAACTGTCGTTACGCAACCTGACTAGTATGCCGCACGACCGGCGGCGGGTCTAATCGGGGTTACCCAGGTCACTTCTGGATCTTGGTGACGAACCCGGCGCCGACGGTGCGGCCACCCTCGCGGATCGCGAACTTGAGGTTCTCCTCCATGGCGATGGGCTGGATCAGCTTCACCGACATGGTGGTGTTGTCACCCGGCATGACCATCTCGGTGCCCTCGGGGAGGGTGACGACACCGGTGACGTCCGTGGTCCGGAAGTAGAACTGCGGGCGGTAGTTCTGGAAGAACGGGGTGTGCCGGCCGCCCTCCTCCTTGGAGAGGATGTAGACCGTCGCCTCGAACTCCGTGTGCGGGGTCGTGGTGCCCGGCTTGACGACCACCATGCCGCGCTCGACGTCCTCGCGCTTGATGCCACGCAGCAGCAGACCGACGTTCTCGCCCGCGCGGGCCTCGTCGAGCAGCTTGCGGAACATCTCAATACCGGTGCAGACCGTCTTCTGCGACTTCTCGCGGATACCGACGATCTCCACCTCCTCGTTCGGCTTGAGGATGCCGCGCTCGGCGCGACCGGTGACGACGGTGCCACGACCGGTGATCGTGAAGACGTCCTCGATGGGCATGAGGAACGGCTTCTCGGTCTCGCGCTCCGGCTGCGGGATCGCGGTGTCGACCGCGGTCATCAGGTCCAGGAGCTTGCCGGTCCACTCGGGGTCACCCTCGAGGGCCTTCAGCGCCGAAACCCGCACGACCGGCAGGTCGTCACCCGGGTACTCCTGCGAGGAGAGCAGCTCACGGACCTCGAGCTCGACGAGCTCCAGGAGCTCCTCGTCGTCGACCATGTCGCTCTTGTTGAGCGCCACGACGATGTACGGCACGCCAACCTGACGCGCGAGCAGCACGTGCTCACGGGTCTGCGGCATCGGGCCGTCGGTCGCCGCGACCACCAGGATCGCGCCGTCCATCTGCGCGGCACCGGTGATCATGTTCTTGATGTAGTCCGCGTGGCCGGGGCAGTCCACGTGCGCGTAGTGCCGCGACTCGGTCTGGTACTCGACGTGCGCGATCGAGATCGTGATGCCGCGGGCCTTCTCCTCCGGCGCCTTGTCGATCTCGTCGAACGGCGTGTACGGGTTCAGGTCCGGGTACTGGTCGTGCAGGACCTTGGTGATGGCCGCCGTCAGCGTCGTCTTACCGTGGTCGATGTGACCAATGGTGCCGATGTTGACGTGCGGCTTAGTCCGCTCGAACTTAGCCTTCGCCACTGGTGTCCTCCTGTGGACTTCTTGGTTCGTACGCCCGGCGCGCCGGTCGGCGCTTAGGACTCTGTCGACAGCCTTTCCGGCCTGACGGCCGGAGAGCCTTTGTGGGTTCTGCGGCGATGAAGCCTACAGGCCCGGTCTCACGCGATCCGATCGTGGTGGCCGCGGGCGGGTTGAGTCACCCGCGACCGACCACGAATCACCTGCTCGGGGCAGTTACTCGCCCGTTGCCTTCGCGATGATCTCCTTCGCGACGCTCTGCGGAACCTCCGCGTAGGAGTCGAACTGCATGCTGTAGCTAGCCCGGCCCTGGGTCTTCGACCGCAGGTCGCCGACGTAGCCGAACATCTCCGACAACGGCACCAGAGCCCTCACGATGCGGGCGCCGCTGCGCTCCTCCATCGCCTGGATGATGCCGCGGCGGGAGTTGAGGTCACCGATGACGTCACCCATGTTCTCCTCAGGAGTGGTGACCTCAACGGCCATCATCGGCTCAAGCAACGCGGGATCGGCCTTGCGGGCCGCGTCCTTCATCACCATCGAGCCGGCGATCTTGAATGCCATTTCCGACGAGTCGACCTCGTGGTACTGACCGTCCAGCAGCGTCAGCTTCACACCGACGAGCGGGAAGCCCGCGAGGATGCCGTACTGCATGGCGTCCTGCGCACCGGCGTCGACCGACGGGATGAACTCCCGCGGGATGCGACCGCCGCTGACGGCGTTGGCGAACTCGTAGGTCGGCGAGTCGTTGTCCAGCGGCAGCGGCTCGACGCTCACGATGACGCGGGCGTACTGGCCGGAGCCACCGGTCTGCTTCTTGTGGGTGTACTCGACCTTCTCCACCTTGCGGCGGATGGTCTCGCGGTACGCCACCTGCGGCTTGCCGACGTTGGCCTCGACGTTGAACTCGCGGCGCATCCGGTCGACCAGGATGTCCAGGTGCAGCTCGCCCATGCCGGAGATGACCGTCTGACCGGTCTCCTCGTCCAGCTGGACGCGGAAGGTCGGGTCCTCCTCGGCCAGGCGCTGGATGGCCGTACCCAGCTTCTCCTGGTCAGACTTGGTCTTCGGCTCGATCGCCACCGAGATGACCGGCTCCGGGAAGGTCATCGACTCCAGGATGACCGGGTTCGCCGGGTCGGAGAGCGTGTCGCCGGTGGTGGTCTGCTTGAGACCCTGCACGGCGATGATGTCGCCGGCCTGCGCCGACGGACGCTCTTCCCGCTTGTTGGCGTGCATCTGGTAGATCTTGCCGATCCGCTCCTTGCGGTCCTTGGTGGAGTTGACCACCTGGGAGCCGGAGTCGAGCGTGCCGGAGTAGACGCGCACGTAGGTAAGCTTGCCCAGGTGCTTGTCCGTCTGGATCTTGAAGGCCAGACCGGAGAAGGGCTCCGAGTTGGACGGCTTGCGCAGCAGCGGGGTCTCACCGTCGGTGGCCGTACCCTCGATCGCCGGAACGTCCAGCGGCGACGGCAGGAAGTCGACCACGGCGTCGAGCATGGGCTGGACGCCCTTGTTCTTGAACGCCGAGCCGCACAGCACCGGGTTGGCCTTGCCGGCGATGGTGGCACGCCGGATGGCGGCCTTGATCTCCTCGATGGAGACCTCCTCGCCTTCCAGGTACTTCTCCATCACCGAGTCGTCGACGTCGGCGAGGGTCTCCATCAGCTTCTCGCGCCACTCGGCCGCGGAGTCGGCCAGCTCGGCCGGGATCTCCTCGATCGCGTAGTCCTCACCCTTCTGGGTCTCCCCGCGCCAGGTGAGGGCGCGCATGCCGACCAGGTCGACGACACCGATGTGGTCGCCCTCGAGCCCGATCGGGATCTGGAGCACCAGCGGGGTGGCGTTGAGCCGGTCGATCATCATCTGCACGCAGCGGAAGAAGTCGGCACCGGTCCGGTCGAGCTTGTTGACGAAGCACATCCGCGGGACGTTGTACTTGTCGGCCTGCCGCCAGACGTTCTCCGTCTGCGGCTCGACGCCGGCGACACCGTCGTAGACCGCGACCGCACCATCCAGGACCCGCAGCGACCGCTCGACCTCGACCGTGAAGTCGACGTGGCCAGGCGTGTCGATGATCTGGATCGTGTGGCCCTTCCACTCACACTTGGTGGCAGCGGAGGTGATGGTGATACCACGCTCCTGCTCCTGCTCCATCCAGTCCATGACGGCGGCGCCCTCGTGGACCTCACCGATCTTGTACGTGATGCCGGTGTAGAACAGGATTCGCTCGGTGGTCGTGGTCTTACCGGCATCGATGTGCGCCATGATGCCGATGTTGCGTACGTTGGCGAGCGCGTCTGCGGCGGCCACTTCAATCCCTACTTATCGTCGTCTCGACTCAACTGGTGGCGGTTCCGGCGCCCGGTGGGCGCCGGAACCTCAGGTGTTACCAGCGGTAGTGCGCGAAGGCCTTGTTGGACTCGGCCATCTTGTGCGTGTCCTCGCGCCGCTTGACGGCGGCGCCGAGGCCGTTGCTCGCGTCCAGCAGCTCGTTCATCAGCCGCTCGACCATGGTCTTCTCGCGCCGGGCGCGGGAGTAGGTCACCAGCCAGCGCAGGCCCAGCGTGGTAGCCCGGGTGGGGCGGACCTCGACCGGCACCTGGTAGGTGGCGCCACCGACACGACGGCTGCGCACCTCGAGGGTCGGCTTGACGTTGTCCATCGCCCGCTTGAGGGTGACGACCGGGTCGGTGCCGGACTTCTCGCGGCAGCCCTCGAGGGCCGCGTACACGATCGACTCGGCGAGCTGGCGCTTGCCGCGCAGCAGGATCTTGTTCACCAGCTGGGTGACCAGCGGCGAGTTGTACACCGGGTCAGCGACCAGCGGCCGCCGCGGAGCGGGTCCCTTACGCGGCATGTCAGCTCTTCTCCTTCTTCGCGCCGTAACGGCTGCGCGCCTGCTTGCGGTTGCGGACACCCTGGGTGTCCAGCGAGCCGCGGACGATCTTGTAACGCACGCCGGGGAGGTCCTTCACACGACCGCCACGCACGAGCACGATCGAGTGCTCCTGCAGGTTGTGGCCGACACCCGGGATGTACGCGGTTACCTCGATCTGGCTGCTGAGCTTGACACGAGCGACCTTGCGCAGCGCCGAGTTCGGCTTCTTCGGGGTGGTGGTGTACACGCGGGTGCACACGCCGCGCCGCTGGGGAGACCCCTTGAGCGCAGGGGTCTTGGTCTTGGTCGTCTTGGCCTGACGGCCCTTTCGGACCAGCTGCTGAATGGTGGGCACCGGGTTTCTCCGCTCCCTTCGGCCGCTGTCTGCGGCCGCGCCGTCTGCTCGTTAGCCAGCCTGATGACCGGCTCTCCTACATTCCGACCAGGGTCACCTTGCGGAGGCCCCGGCACCCGCGGTCGGGCGTGTCGCCCAGCTCACGGTCCCGGTGCGGACGCTGTCGCGGACGTACCGGGTTTTCTGTCACCGGCACGCGGATCGCCCCGCTCCGGATCTTTGGCTTGTCGTGCCGCCGTCCGGACTCCGGAACCAGCGCACGCACGAGTTGCCCGGGCACGCCCGGGCACAAGGGGAAAGAGTACCTACCACAGCCGCCCAGGTCAAAACGGAATGGGTCGGCGAACGTCTCACCCCTCGCCGGCCGGATCGCGTCCCGCCTCGGCACCCGCGATGGGCACCTACAAACACAAGTGTACCGGCTTCCCCGCCGAAGCACCCGTCGCCCCCGGGCAGGCCCCCAGGCACCACCTGATCCACGGACCCGTCCCCGCGCCCCTGTCACGTCAGACTGATCAGCAACCCCAGCCCCAGACCCAACAGGCTCAGCAGGGCGCCCGCCGCGCCGCAGCTGACGCCGGCCACCGCGAGCCCCCGACCGGTGAACCGCACCGCCGACGGCGCCGCCGCCCGGCGGATCTGTCGCTGGCCCAGCAGGCCGGTGACGACCGCTGCCAACCCCGCCAGCACCCCCAGCACCGTGAAGGCGCCCGAGACCCACACTCCCCCACGGGCCCCGAAGGCCACACCGACGCAGATCACCAGCAGCGAGACCAGGATCGACGCGATGCCGGCCACCAGCGACCCCGTCGCCAGCCCGGCGGTCACCGGCGGCACGTCCAGGTGCACCACCCCGAACGGGGTGCCGGGCACCGCCTCCACCCGCTTCGGCGGCCTCCGCTGCTCATCGGTGGGTGGCGGCACCGGCCGGGCGGGGGCCGTACCCCAGGCGGGGAAGTGCCCCGGCACCGGCTGCCCCCAGGGGCCCGGCCCGGACGAGGGCTGCCCCCAGCCGGGCGGTCCCGACGATGGGTGGCCCCAACCGGCCGGCGTGCCCGGTCCGGACGGTGGCTGCCCCCACCCGTCTGCGGCGGCGGGCCCCGACGGCGGTTGGGCCCAGCCGTACGGCACCGGCGTACCGGCGGCAGGGTGGGGCTGGTGGTAACCGGGCGGGAAGACCCCGCCCCACTCGGCCGCGGGCGGACCCCAGGCGGGCGAGGGCGGCGGACCCCAGCCCGCCGACGAGGGCGTACCCGCAGCAGGGGCGCCGGTCGTCGGCGCCGGCTGTCCGCCCGCCTCCGGTTGCGCCCACTCACTCCACGCCGAGGGCATCGGCCCGAAATCCGAAACCGGTGCGGACGACGCGCTCGACGCCGGCGCGGTGGAACCGGAATCGGAGGAGGCAGGTGAGCCGACCCCCGGGGAAGACGCCGCGGTCGGATTCGGGCCGGAGGTGGCATCGACAGCTGGTTTCGAGGGAGCCGCGTCCGGAGCCGGCGCGGAGGAGGCCACGCCGGGAGCCGGCGAGCCGGGAGCCGCGTCCGGAGCCGGCAAGCCGGGAGCCGCGTCCGGAGCCGGCGAGCCGGGAGCCGCGTCCGGACCCGGCGAGCCGGGAGTCGCGCCCGGAGCCGGCACGTCAGGATGCCCGGCTGGTTCGTCCGCCGGGGGCCGCGCCGGTTCCGTCACGAAGTCCTCCTGTCGACTGGGCCGCCAGCGCGCGCGGCGGACACCGGCCAGGCTACCGCCGGAGGCGGCGCCGTCCGCGCCGGGCGCGGTCGCCGCATGCCTCAGTCCATGTTCGAGGGGTAGTCGTGGCCGAACGGCGTGCCCGCCAGCCGGACCACGCCGATCACCACGACGACGACCACGCTGACCGCGACCAACGCCAGACCGGTCCAGGCCATCCGCTCCCCCCGCTGCAGCCAGACGCTTCCGGTGAGGAAACCCCCCGAGGCGTACGCCTCCCGGCGGGCCTGCCGGGCCAGCTGGAGCGCCACCGTCGCGGGCACCACCCCGCCGATGAACAGCCCGGTCAGCATGCCGAGCAGACCCAGCGCGAAGACCGCCCGCGCCTTGGTGGCGCGGGCCGGATCCGGGTCGAGCGGGTGGCGCAGGCCTGAAGAGGCGACGGACACCTGCCCGGATGCGGTCGTCATGCCTCCATCATGCCCAACCCGGTCCGCTGGCAGGGCGGTCCGGGAACGACGAGGCCCCCGGCGGATGCCGGGGGCCTCGTCGTTGTCTGGTGCTTAGCGGTACGACCCGAAATCGAAGTCGTCCAGCGGCACAGCCTGCCCACTGGCCGGCCCGAAACCGTAGTCGGTCTCCGGGTAACCGGTCATCGAGTAGACCTTGGCCTTGGCCTCCTCGGTCGGCTCGACCCGGACGTTGCGGTACTTGCTGATGCCCGTACCGGCCGGGATGAGCTTACCGATGATCACGTTCTCCTTGAGGCCGACCAGCGAGTCGCTGCGCGAGTTGATCGCAGCGTCGGTCAGCACCCGCGTGGTCTCCTGGAAGGAGGCCGCGGAGAGCCAGGAGTCGGTGGCCAGCGAGGCCTTGGTGATACCCATCAGCACCGGACGGCCGGCGGCGGGCTCGCCACCCTCCGACACGAGTCGGCGGTTCTCCGACTCGAACAGCGCCCGGTCGACGAGCACGCCCGGCAGGAACTCGGTCGAGCCGGAGTCGATGACCGTCACCCGCTTGAGCATCTGGCGGATGATGATCTCGATGTGCTTGTCGTGGATGAGCACACCCTGCGAGCGGTAGACCTCCTGGACCTCACTGGTCAGGTGGACCTGGACCGCACGCGGACCCATGATCCGCAGAAGCTCGTGCGGGTCGATGGTGCCCTCGGTCAGCTTCTCGCCGACCGCGACGTGGCCGCCGTCGTGGGTCCGGAGCTTGACGCGCTTCGAGATCTTGTCGTAGACGATCTCTTCGCTGCCGTCGTCCGGCACCACGATGATCTTCCGCGAGCGCTCGCCGTCCTCGATGCGGATCCGACCGGGGGTGTCGGCGATGGGCGCCTTACCCTTCGGGACCCGGGCCTCGAAGATTTCCTGCACACGCGGCAGACCCTGGGTGATGTCCTCACCCGCGACACCACCGGTGTGGAAGGTACGCATCGTCAGCTGCGTACCCGGCTCACCGATGGACTGGGCGGCGATGATGCCGACGGCCTCACCGATGTCGACCGACTTGCCGGTCGGCAGCGAACGGCCGTAGCAGGCCGCGCAGACGCCCAGCTTCGACTCGCAGGTGAGCACGCTGCGCACCCGGACCGTCTCCACACCAGCGGCGACGATCTTGTCGACCCCGATGGAGTTGATGTCCTGGCCGCGCTCGGCCACCACGGTGCCGTCCGGCCCCTTGATGTCGTCGGCCAGGGTCCGGGCGTGCACGCTGGTCTCGGCGTGGGTGTGGACGACGAGCTTGCCGTCGAGCTTCTCGCCGATCTGCATCGGGATCGCCCGGTCGGTGCCGCAGTCCTCCTCGCGGATGATGACGTCCTGGGAGACGTCCACCAGACGACGGGTCAGGTAACCCGAGTCGGCGGTCCGCAGCGCGGTGTCGGCGAGACCCTTACGGGCACCGTGCGTGGAGATGAAGTACTCCAGCACGGACAGACCCTCCCGGTAGCTGGCCTTGATCGGCCGCGGGATGATCTCGCCCTTCGGGTTGGCCACCAGACCACGGATCGCCGCGATCTGCCGGAGCTGGAGCAGGTTACCGCGAGCACCCGAGTTGATCATCTTCCACAGTGGGTTCTCCTGCGGCAGCGCGGTGTCCATCTCCTTGGCGACCTCGTTGGTCGCCTTGGTCCAGATCTCGATGAGTTCGCCGCGACGCTCCTCGGCGGTCATCAGACCACGCTGGTACTGCTTGTCGATCCGGTCGGCTTCCTTCTCGTACTTCGCCAGGATCTCCGCCTTGCGCGGCGGGGCGATGACGTCCTCCATGCCGATCGTCACGCCGGACCAGGTGGCCCAGTGGAAGCCGGCCTCCTTGAGCCCGTCCAGGGTGGCCGCGAGAGCCACCTTGGGGAAGCGCTCGGCGAGGTCGTTGACGATCGCGGAGAGCTGACCCTTGCGGATCTCGTAGTTCACGAAGCGGTAGCCCTGCGGCAGCGTCTCGTTGAACAGCACCCGACCGAGGGTGGTCTCCACGGTCAGCGGCTCACCCTCGACCCAGCCCTCCGGAGCGGTCCACGCCTCGGCGCCGGCGCCGTTGTCGACACCGATCACGTTCCGCAGGCGGATCTTCACCGGAGCCTGCAGGTGCAGCTCACCGTTGTCGAACGCCATCCGCGCCTCGGCGTCCGAGCTGAACGCCCGGCCCTCGCCCTTCTCACCGGCGGTGAGGTGGGTGAGGTGGTACAGGCCGATGACCATGTCCTGGGTGGGCATGGTGACCGGCTTGCCGTCGGCCGGCTTGAGGATGTTGTTCGACGACAGCATCAGGATCCGCGCCTCGGCCTGGGCCTCGGCGGACAGCGGCACGTGCACCGCCATCTGGTCACCGTCGAAGTCCGCGTTGAACGCGGTGCAGACCAGCGGGTGGATCTGGATGGCCTTGCCCTCGACCAGCTGCGGCTCGAACGCCTGGATGCCCAGACGGTGCAGGGTCGGCGCCCGGTTGAGCAGCACCGGGTGCTCGCCGATGACCTCTTCCAGCACGTCCCACACGACCGGGCGCTGACGCTCGACCATCCGCTTGGCGGACTTGATGTTCTGCGCGTGGTTGAGGTCGACCAGCCGCTTCATGACGAACGGCTTGAACAGCTCCAGGGCCATCTGCTTGGGCAGGCCGCACTGGTGCAGCTTGAGCTTCGGGCCGACCACGATGACCGAACGGCCGGAGTAGTCGACGCGCTTGCCCAGCAGGTTCTGGCGGAACCGGCCCTGCTTGCCCTTGAGCATGTCGGACAGCGACTTGAGCGGGCGGTTACCCGGACCGGTGACCGGCCGGCCACGACGACCGTTGTCGAACAGCGCGTCGACGGCCTCCTGGAGCATCCGCTTCTCGTTGTTGACGATGATCTCGGGCGCGCCGAGGTCGATCAGCCGCTTGAGGCGGTTGTTCCGGTTGATCACGCGGCGGTACAGGTCGTTGAGGTCCGAGGTCGCGAACCGGCCACCGTCGAGCTGCACCATCGGGCGCAGGTCCGGCGGGATGACCGGGACGCAGTCCAGCACCATGCCGAGCGGCGAGTTGCGGGTGTTCAGGAACGCCGCGACGACCTTGAGCCGCTTGAGCGCCCGGATCTTCCGCTGGCCCTTGCCGGACCGGATGGTCTCGCGCAGGCTCTCGGCCTCGGCGTCGAGGTCCATGTTCTGGACCAGCGCCTTGATGGCCTCCGCGCCCATCGAGCCGGTGAAGTACTCACCGAACCGGTCGCGCAGCTCGCGGTAGAGCAGCTCGTCGGTGACAAGCTGCTTCGGCTCCAGCTTGCGGAAGGTGTCCAGCACCTCGTCCAGGCGGTCGATCTCGCGCTGGGCCCGGTCGCGGATCTGGCGCATCTCGCGCTCTCCGCCCTCCTTGACCTTGCGCCGGACGTCCGCCTTGGCACCCTCGGCCTCCAGCTCGGCCAGGTCGGCCTCGAGCTTGGCGGCCCGCTTCTCGATCTCCGAGTCGCGGCTGTTCTCGGACTGCCGCTTCTCGGCCAGGATCTCGTTCTCGATCGTCGAGAGGTCACGGTGACGCGACTCCGCGTCCACGCTCGTCACGACGTACGAGGCGAAGTAGATGATCTTTTCGAGATCCTTCGGGGCGAGGTCCAGCAGGTAGCCCAGCCGGCTCGGAACGCCCTTGAAGTACCAGATGTGGGTCACCGGAGCGGCGAGCTCGATGTGCCCCATCCGCTCACGACGAACCTTGGAGCGGGTCACCTCGACGCCGCAGCGCTCGCAGATGATGCCCTTGAACCGGACGCGCTTGTACTTACCGCAGTAGCACTCCCAGTCCCGCTGCGGACCGAAGATCTTCTCGCAGAAGAGCCCGTCCTTCTCCGGCTTCAGGGTGCGGTAGTTGATGGTCTCAGGCTTCTTGACCTCGCCGTGCGACCACTGACGGATGTCGTCGGCGGTGGCGAGACCAATGCGCAGCTCGTCGAAGAAGTTGACGTCGAGCACTATGTCCCCTATGTCGTCGTCTTTACAGCTAGATCACGGGCGGGGGTCGGGAGCCCGAAGGCCCCCGACCCGCACCACTTACACCTCTTCGACCGAGCTCGGCTCGCGCCGGGACAGGTCGATGCCCAGCTCCTCCGCGGCCCGGAACACCTCGTCGTCGGTCTCGCGCATCTCCAGGGCCACACCGTCGCTGGACAGCACCTCGACATTGAGGCACAGCGACTGCAGCTCCTTGAGCAGCACCTTGAACGACTCCGGAATGCCCGGCTCCGGGATGTTCTCGCCCTTGACGATGGCCTCGTAGACCTTCACCCGGCCGAGCACGTCGTCGGACTTGATCGTGAGCAGCTCCTGCAGGGCGTACGCGGCGCCGTACGCCTGCATCGCCCAGCACTCCATCTCACCGAAGCGCTGACCACCGAACTGCGCCTTACCACCCAGCGGCTGCTGCGTGATCATCGAGTACGGACCGGTCGACCGAGCGTGGATCTTGTCGTCGACCAGGTGGTTGAGCTTCAGGATGTAGACGTAGCCGACCGCGATCGGGTCCGGCAGAGGCTCACCGGAACGACCGTCGAACAGCTGCGCCTTACCGGTGCGCCCGATCAGCTGCTTGCCGTCCCGGTTGGGCAGGGTCGACTCGAGCAGACCGGAGATCTCCTCCTCGCGGGCACCGTCGAAGACCGGGGTGGCCACGTTGGTGTCACCCTCGGACTCGTGCGCGTCGATCGAGCGGAGCTGGCGCTTCCACTCGGCGTCGTCACCCTCGACCTTCCAACCGGTCTTGGCCACCCACCCGAGGTGGGTCTCCAGAACCTGGCCGATGTTCATCCGGCTCGGCACACCGAGCGGGTTGAGCACGATGTCGACCGGGGTGCCGTCCTCGAGGAACGGCATGTCCTCGACCGGGAGGATCTTGGAGATGACGCCCTTGTTGCCGTGCCGGCCGGCGAGCTTGTCGCCGTCCTGGATCTTGCGCTTCTGGGCGACGTAGACCCGGACCAGCTCGTTGACGCCCGGCGGCAACTCGTCGCCGTCCTCGCGGGAGAACGTGCGCACACCGATGACCGTGCCGGTCTCGCCGTGCGGCACCTTCAGCGAGGTGTCCCGAACCTCACGCGCCTTCTCACCGAAGATCGCGCGGAGCAGTCGCTCCTCCGGGGTCAGCTCGGTCTCACCCTTGGGCGTGACCTTGCCGACCAGGATGTCGCCGGGAACGACCTCGGCGCCGATCCGGATGATGCCGCGCTCGTCGAGGTCGGCGAGCATTTCCTCGCTGACGTTCGGGATGTCGCGGGTGATCTCCTCCGGACCGAGCTTGGTGTCCCGGGCGTCGACCTCGTGCTCCTCGATGTGGATCGAGGTGAGCACGTCCTGCTGCACGAGGCGCTGCGACAGGATGATCGCGTCCTCGTAGTTGTGGCCCTCCCAGCACATGAACGCCACCAGCAGGTTGCGTCCGAGTGCCATCTCGCCCTCGTCGGTGCAGGGACCGTCGGCGATGACCTGACCGGCCTCGACGCGGTCGCCCTCGAAGACGACCGGCTTCTGGTTGACGCAGGAGCCGGCGTTGGAGCGGCGGAACTTGTGCAGCAGGTACGTCCGGCGGTGGCCGTCATCCTGGTGGATGGTGACGTAGTCGGCGCAGAGATCCTCGATCACACCGCCGACCTCGGCGACCACCACGTCGCCAGCGTCGACCGCGGCCCGGTACTCCATGCCCGTACCCACGAGCGGCGCCTCGGCCTTGACCAGCGGCACCGCCTGGCGCTGCATGTTCGCGCCCATCAGTGCCCGGTTGGCGTCGTCGTGCTCGAGGAACGGGATCATGGCGGTCGCGACCGAGGTCATCTGCCGGGGCGAGACGTCCATGTAGTCGACGGCACCGGGGACGACGTCCTCGGTCTCGCCGCCCTTACGACGGCAGAGCACCCGGTCCTCGGCGAACGTGCCGTCAGCCTTCAGGCGCGCGTTGGCCTGGGCCTTGACGAACCGGTCCTCCTCGTCCGCGGTCAGGTAGTCGATCTGGTCGGTGACCCGACCCTCGACGACCTTCCGGTACGGCGTCTCGATGAAGCCGAACGGGTTGACCCGGGCGAAGGTGGACAGCGCGCCGATCAGGCCGATGTTCGGGCCTTCCGGCGTCTCGATCGGGCACATCCGGCCGTAGTGGGACGGGTGCACGTCGCGGACCTCGAAGCCGGCCCGCTCCCGGGACAGACCACCCGGGCCGAGCGCGCTCAGCCGACGCCGGTGGGTCAGGCCCGCCAGCGGGTTGGTCTGGTCCATGAACTGGGACAGCTGCGACGTACCGAAGAACTCCTTGATCGCCGCCACCACCGGGCGGATGTTGATCAGGGTCTGCGGCGTGATCGCCTCGACGTCCTGCGTGGTCATCCGCTCGCGGACGACCCGCTCCATCCGGGAGAGGCCGACCCGAACCTGGTTCTGGATCAGCTCGCCCACGGTACGGAGGCGCCGGTTGCCGAAGTGGTCGATGTCGTCGGCCTCGTAGCCGTCCTCACCGGCGTGCAGCCGGCACAGGTACTCCACGGTGGCGACGATGTCGTCCTCGGTCAGCGTGCCGGTGGTGATCGGCACGTCGACTTCGAGCTTCTTGTTGAACTTGTAGCGCCCGACCTTGGCCACGTCGTACCTCTTCGGGTTGAAGAAGAGGTTGTCGAGCAGGGTCTGGGCGTTCTCGCGCGTCGGCGGCTCGCCAGGGCGCAGCTTGCGGTAGATGTCTAGCAGGGCCTCGTCGGCGCCGGCGATGTGGTCCTTCTCGAGCGTGGTCATCATCAGCTCGGACCAGCCGAACTTCTCACGGATCCGCTCGGCCGACCATCCGATGGCCTTGAGCAGGACCGTGACGGCCTGCCGGCGCTTGCGGTCGATACGTACGCCGACCGTGTCGCGCTTGTCGATGTCGAACTCCAGCCAGGCACCCCGACTCGGGATGACCTTGACGCTGGAGAGGTCGCGGTCGGAGGTCTTGTCCGGCTGCTTGTCGAAGTACACGCCCGGAGACCGGACGAGCTGGCTGACCACGACGCGCTCGGTGCCGTTGATGACGAAGGTGCCCTTGGGCGTCATCATCGGGAAGTCACCCATGAACACCGTCTGGCTCTTGATCTCGCCAGTGGTGTTGTTGGTGAACTCCGCGGTCACGAAGAGCGGAGCGCAGTAGGTCAGGTCCTTCTCCTTGCACTCCTCGATCGAGGCCTTGACCTCGTCGAAGCGCGGCGCCGAGAAGGAGAGCGACATGGTGCCGGAGAAGTCCTCAATGGGACTGATCTCTTCAAGGATCTCCGCGAGACCCGAGCGTGCGTGCGGGTCGTCCGCCGACCGGCCCTGCCAAGCCTCGTTGCCGACGAGCCAGTCGAAGGACTCGTTCTGGATGGCAAGGAGGTTGGGGACCTCGAGGTGTTCGGTGATCCTGCCGAATGAAACTCGGCGGGGAGCGAATGCGCTCGACGTACGACTGGTCTTCGCAGGGCGGGAAGCTGCCAAGATGCGTCCTTCCGAGGACCGGTGCTGCAGAACGGCTGGTACGCGTGCACTCCAATGACCCCACCAGAATTATCCGTAAACGGACATTTCCGAGCAGGGGTCAAGTCGGAAGGCAGCGCAAACTAGCAGTGTAGCCGAGAGGCTAACCGCTGTCCAGCCCACCCCGCAGGTCGTTTGCGGAACGCTCCTCGGCCCCCGTTCACCGGGGTCTGCCGGGCCGCTCAGAACGCAACTCCCCACTGGGCCGCTCGGGTGACCGCGACCGATGGTGCCGTCGCTGTCATTACCCACATCGTGGCCGTCGCAAGCGCGGTGTCTTGCTGGTGTCAGGGTGCCTGTCAGGCCGGGGCCGCGTCAAGGGCCGGTATCCGGGTCGTCGGTTCTTTCCCACCTCAGGAGGATCCGGTCGTTCGTGCGGATGATCCCGCGCCGACCATCGGCGCCCAGCTCAGCACGGTTGTCGCCCGGTCCACGAAACACGGCGGGCGGTGATCCGTGTCGGATCACCGCCCGCCGCGACGCGACCGTGTCCCAGCTCACCGAGCCGGGTACGCGCAGGTTGGAGCTCAGGTCACTTGAGGGTGACCTTGGCGCCCTCACCCTCGAGCTTGGCCTTCGCCTTCTCGGCGGTCTCCTTGTTGACCTTCTCCAGGATGGCCTTCGGCGCGGACTCGACCGCGTCCTTGGCCTCCTTGAGGCCCAGGCCGGTCAGCTCACGCACGACCTTGATGACCTGGATCTTCTTGCCACCGTCAGCCTCGAGGACGACGTCGAACTCGTCCTTCTCCGGCTCGGCCTCGGCGGCGGCCGGAGCGCCACCGGCGGCGGCAACCGCGACCGGAGCGGCGGCGGTGACCTCGAAGGTGTCCTCGAACTGCTTCACGAACTCAGAGAGCTCGATCAGCGTCATCTCCTTGAACGCGTCGAGCAGCTCGTCGGTGCTGAGCTTCGCCATGTCTGGCGTCCTTTCTAAAGGTTGTTAAAGAACGTGGGTGCGCCGCGCGGCCTCAGGCCGCCTCGGCGCCCTCCTGCTCGCGCTTCTTGTCCGCCAGGGCGGCCGCCGCGCGGGCGGCCTTGGAGAGCGGAGCCTGGAACAGGGCCGCGGCCTTGCTCAGGTTGCCCTTCATCGCGCCGGCCAGCTTGGCCAGCAGCACCTCACGGGACTCCAGGTCGGCGAGCTTCGTGACCTCGGCCGCGGAAATGGCCTTGCCCTCGAAGACACCGCCCTTGATGACGAGCTTCGGGTTGGCCTTCGCGAAGTCGCGAAGCCCCTTCGCCGCCTCGACGACGTCGCCCGAAACGAAAGTCAGCGCGGTAGGACCGGTGAACAGCTCGTCGAGGCCGGTGATGCCCGCGTCCGTCGCGGCACGCTTCGCCAGCGTGTTCTTCGCGACCGTGTAGCTGGTCTCGGCACCGAGCGATCGCCGCAGCTGGGTGAGCTGGGAAACCGTCAGACCGCGGTACTCGGTCAGCACGGTAGCGCCCGCGCTGCGGAAGCTCTCGGTCAGCTCAGCGACGGCCGTGGCCTTGTCGGCTCGGATCGGCTTGTCCGCCATGTCCCTCCTCTCTCGTTGCTCGAGGCTGGTCCCCGGGCACGGCCGAAGCCGGAGCGGGGACGAAGGCAGCACGACAACGAAAAGCCCCGGCGCAGGGCGCACGGGGCGAGGGCCGGCGGGAAGTCACGGTCGGCGGACCATGCTCACTGCCGAATTACGCTTGCCGCCCTACGCGGGTCGCCCGTCGTCGCGGGGCCTTCGACCGTGCCGAAGCACGGTGACCAGCGGTCTCTGGGTGGTTCCTTATCCGCAATAACACGGATGAGGTTAAGAGTACGTGCCGCCGGGACCAGCGCCAAATCGCCCCCGGTGAGCCGGGTCACGCCGCCGGGCCACTCAGCCCTGGGCCCGCCGCCGCCACAGGTAGCCGGCGGTGACCGCCACGCTCCACGCCAGGGCCCAGGCCGTGAGCCCGAGCAGGGTCAGCGCGGCGGCGTCACCCGCCGTCGTCCGGGCGGTAGCCATGATCGGCGGTACCAGCCAGGGCGCGACGGAACCACGCAGGCCGAGCGCCACCGCGCCGACACCGCCGAGGGCCAGCACCGCGACGCCGTACGCGGCACCGCCCACCGACGCCCGGCTGGCCAGCGCGCCGAGGGCAACCGCGGCGGGTACGGCCAGCAGGTGCGCCCACAGCCCCAGCGCGATGCCGACCGGCACCGACCGGTCACCCGGCTCGACCGGGCCGGTGACCCCACCCACCAGCCACGGAAAGAGCAGCGCGACGGCCACCGCGACCAGCGCCGCCGCGCCGGCCGCCAGGAGTCCGGCGAGACGCTCCCGGGCCACCCCGACGGTCACCTGGGCCAGCCGACGCTGCACGTCCGGCTCGATGTCCAGCAGGATCTTGGTCTGCCAGGCGAGCACCGGGAAGAGCACCACCGCCGAGACGCCGTACGCCTCCGCCGGCTGGGACCGGCCGCCGCCGTAGAGCGTGCCGAGGACGACGAGGCCGGCGAGCAGGGGCGCCAACGCCCGTCCGGTACGCAGGAAACCCGCCAGCCGCATCCGCACCAGCGCGTTCATCGGCCCTCCCCGGTGTCGGGCTCGACCATCGCGTCGGCCGCCCCGAGCCGCGCCGACGTGGCCGACGGGGTGGGCGGATGCGCCTGGGGTGGGGTGGTGGAGGCGTCGGCGCGTACTCGGAGGATCTGATGGCCCTCGGCGCGCAGGCGGGCGACGGTGCCGGCGACCCGCGCGGCCGGCACCGCGACCTCGACCACCGCGATGGCCTCCTCGTCGGCGGGCGCGGTCTCCTCGGTCAGCACGCCCGCGGCCACCGACCAACGGCGCGCGGCCGGCAACCGGACCGTCTCCCCCCGGTGGTCGCTGACCAGGACCGTGCCACCGTCGGCCAGCACCTCGTCGATCAGCTCGGGAACCAGCTCGCGGGTCGCGGCGTCCAGGCCCTCCCACGGCTCGTCGAGCACCAGCAGGCCCGGCGCCCGCAGCATGGCCTGGGCGAGGCCGACCTTCTGCGCGGTGCCCTTGGACAGCTCCGCGAGGCGCACCGAGCGGAACGCGTCCAGCCCGAGCCGCCGCGTCCAGGTCGTCACCGCCTCGTCGGCGGCCGAGCGTCCCAGCCCAGCCGCGCGGGCCATGCCGGTCAGATAGCGGGACACGGTGAAGGGCTGATCGGCCGGGAAGCGCTCGGGCACCCAGCCCACCCGGGCCGGCCGGTCGACGACCCGACCCCGGCCCGGCCGCAACACCCCGGCGGCCACCTGGAGCAGGGTGGACTTGCCCACCCCGTTGCGGCCCAGGACGACCGCAACCTCACCCGGGCCGATCTGCGCGTCCACGCTCCGCAGCACCCACGGACCCCGCCGGTGGTACCGCAACCAGACGTTCTCCAGCCGCATGCGGACGAGCTTGCCACACCCGGAACGCGCCGGGGCGCCGCCACGATCGTGGCGGCGGCCCGGGTGAGCGAGTTGTCAGCGCACTCGGGCGCCCCGTGCACAG
>NZ_JBEZEC010000011.1:0-67333 GCF_040648595.1 Micromonospora sp. NPDC049107 | reverse complement strand
AACCCTTCGTTCCCCCCCCCGTTGGGGTCCGCGTTCCCCCCCCCGCGGCCGCGGGGGGCCCCCCCCCCCCCGGGGCCCCCGCCCCGGTGGAGCGATGAGTCGGCTCAGGCGTCGGCCGAGTCCTCGGTCAGGTTCTTCACCAGGTTCGGGTCGACCGGAACGCCCGGGCCCATCGTGGTGGTGAGGATGACCTTGCGGAGGTACTTGCCCTTGGCCGCGGACGGCTTGGCCCGCAGCACCTCGTCGAGCACCGCGGCGTAGTTGTCCACCAGCTGGCTCTCCGAGAAGGAGGCCTTGCCGATGATCAGGTGCAGGTTGGAGTGCTTGTCCACCCGGAAGGTGATCTTGCCGCCCTTGATGTCCTGCACCGCCTTGGTGACGTCCATGGTCACCGTGCCGGTCTTCGGGTTCGGCATGAGACCGCGCGGGCCCAGGATCCGCGCGATCCGGCCGATCTTGGCCATCTGGTCCGGCGTGGCGATCGCCGCGTCGAAGTCGAGCCAACCACCCTGGATACGGGCGACCAGCTCGTCGGTGCCCACCTCGTCCGCACCCGCCGCGGCGGCCTCCTCGGCCTTCGCGCCGCTGGCGAAGACGATCACGCGGGCGGTCTTACCGGTGCCGTGCGGCAGGTTGACCACACCGCGGACCATCTGGTCCGCCTTGCGGGGGTCGACGCCGAGGCGCATGGCGACCTCGACCGTGGCGTCGAACTTGACGTTGGTGGTCTCCTTGGCCAGCTTCACGGCCTCGGCGGGGGTGTAGAGCTTCGACCGGTCGATGACGTCGGCGGCCTTGCGGTAGCTCTTGCTGCGCTGCATTGCTGATTACTCCTGTGGTCTCTGGCGGGCCGCTCGGCGCGAGCCCTCCCACGATCGGGTCGTCGGCGGAGGCCGACGTCAGTCGTTGACGGTGATGCCCATCGACCGGGCGGTGCCGGCGATGATCTTCTCGGCCTGGTCCAGGTCGTTGGCGTTGAGGTCGGCCATCTTCTTCTCGGCGATCTCACGCAGCTGGGCGCGGCTGACCGAGCCGACCTTGGTCGCCTGCGGAACGCCCGAGCCCTTCTGCACACCGGCGGCCTTGATCAGCAGCCGGGCGGCGGGCGGGGTCTTCAGCACGAAGGTGAAGGACCGGTCCTCGTACACGCTGATCTCGGCGGGGACGATGTCGCCCCGCTGGGACTCGGTCTGCGCGTTGTAGGACTTGCAGAACTCCATGATGTTCACGCCGTGCTGACCGAGCGCGGGGCCGACCGGCGGCGCCGGCGTGGCCTGGCCCGCCGGCAGCTGAAGCGTGAACGTCTTGACGAGCTTCTTCTTCGGAGGCATGTCACTTCCTGGGGCTTGGAGCTGGGAAAATGCGGCCGTCGCCGCCGCGGCTGGGCGCGCACGGTCAGCGCGATGCGACAGCGGCGACGTTCAAGAGTAGCGCACGCCGCAGCCCGCTCGTCCGCCGAGGTCGAGCGGGAGGGCGTACGCCGACGTCGGCGGCGGGCTGAGCCCGCCGCCGACGACCATCAGATCTTGGCGACCTGGTTGAAGTTGAGCTCCACCGGGGTCTCCCGGCCGAAGATCGACACCAGCACCTTGAGCTTCTGCTGGTCGGCGTTGATCTCACTGATCGTGGCCGGCAGCGAGGCGAACGCGCCGTCGGTGACGGTAACGGAGTCGCCGACCTCGAAGTCGAGGACCTTGATCTCCGGCTTCGCCTTCTTCTGCTCGGTCTCGACGGCCGGCGCCAGCCACTTCAGCACCTCGTCGAGCGACAGCGGCGCGGGCCGGTCGGCCCGGTCGGTCGCACCGACGAAGCCGGTCACACCCGGGGTGTTGCGGACACACGAGTAGGACTCGGCGGTCAGCTCCATCCGGACCAGGATGTAGCCGGGGAAGACCTTGGCCTGGACCTGCGAACGCTTACCGTTCTTGACCTCGACCTCTTCCCGGGTCGGCACCTCGACCTGGTAGATGAAGTCCTCCATGTCGAGGCTCGTGATCCGGGTCTCGAGGTTGGTCTTCACCTTGTTCTCGTAACCGGCGTACGAGTGCACCACGTACCAGTCGCCCGGCGCGTAACGCAGCTTCTGCCGCAGCTCGGCGACCGGGTCGTAGTCCTCGTCCGGCGCGGGCTCGGTGGTGGGGAACTCCGGCTCGCTGGCGGCCTCAACCGACTCGTCACCAGCCGCCGTCGCGACCGTGGACTGCTCGTCCACTTCTCCGGCGGTCTCGTCGTACTCAGGCACGCTCGCTCACTTCCGTCACTATCGGCTGGAGACAGCCGGTCAGTCCGAGTTGCCGAAGACGAACAACACGGCCTTGGCGAAGCCGTAGTCCAGCACGCCCACGATCGTCAGCATCACCGCGACGAACGTGACCACCACGGCGGTGTACGTCAGCAACTCCTTGCGGGTCGGCCAGATGACCTTACGCAGTTCGGCTACGACCTCGCGGAAGAACCGGGCGATGCGGCCGAACACGCCCACCCGACCGGTTTCCGACCTCGTGGTCGGCCGGCTGTCGGCCGATTCCGCCCGGGCGCGGGCCCGCGTCGCGGTGCCGCCCCGGGAGACCGGCTCGTCCGCGCCGGTGGCGTCGTCGTCGGCTACGTCGTCGACGATCTCATCGTCGAGACGATCGTCGCCGGCGTCCTCGCCGCGCCGCTTGTTGTCGGCCACTTCGCCCTCCGTCGCGGAATCTCGGGTCGCACGCCGGGCGGCGTACGCGGCGCTGGTCACGCCGGCCGAACCCAACCGTCCCGCGACGGGCCGCGGCCGGTGGTCCGACCGGGAGCCCCGATTGCCTCGGAACCACCCCGCCGATGCCACCACCACGGGCCGGACGCCGCCTTGTCGGCGGCGCGACCCACGGGAACGGTCAGGCCTGAGGCGCAGGGGTGACAGGACTTGAACCTGCAGCCTGCGGTTTTGGAGACCGCTGCTCTGCCAATTGAGCTACACCCCTGTGCGGCAACACTCGCCCCACGCGGTCACAGACGACCGTGCAGGGGTCACTTGCCCCACGGCGGACCAGTGTACGGGTAGGTGCCCGACTTTCCCAACCGGTCTCCCCGCCACGCGTGGCGAAGCCGATCCAGCGTGCCGCGCGGCCGCCGGTTCAGCGGGCCGGGCCGCCGTGATTTCGCGTGCGTCCGGCCTCGGTTCAGCGCGCTGTGCGGATGAGCGCGCGCGCCTGCGACAGCACTTTGTCGCCCAGGCAGGTCGCGGTCACGTCCAGCCGGGTGAGGCCGTCCTCGGTCACCTCGCGGACCCGCGCGGTCACCTCGATCTCGGTCCCCTGGTCGTCGTCGGGGACCACCACCGGCCGGGTGAACCGGACGCCGTACTCGACCACCGCGTCGGGCGCGCCGGCCCACTCGGTGACCGCCCGACCGACCAGCGCCATCGTGAACATGCCGTGCGCGATGACCCCGGGCAGTCCCACCTTCGTGGCGACCCGGTCGCTCCAGTGGATCGGGTTGAAGTCGCCCGAGGCGCCGGCGTAGCGGATCAGGTCCGCCCGGGTCACCCGGAACGTCTTGGTTGGCAGTTCCATCTCAGGCCTCTCCACGGATGACGTACCGGGCCCAGACGGCGACCACCTGCTCCCCGGCGACGGTGCTCACGTCCGTGCGGGTGGTGAGCAGGCCGTGCCCGCCCCGGTTGCTGACCTCTTCGATGGTGTTGACGCAGACCAGCTCGTCGCCCGCGACCACCGGCCGGTTGTACGCGAACCGCTGGTCGCCGTGGACCAGCCGGCTGTAGTCGACGCCCAGGTCCGGGTCCTCGATGATCTGACGGGTCGCGGCCATGGTGACGATCACCGGGAAGGTCGGCGGGGCGACCACGTCCGGGTGGCCCAGGGCCTGCGCCGCGGCCGGGTCGTGGTGAGCCGCGTCCGTGGCGCCGATGGCCGTGGCGAACTCACGGATCTTTTCTCGGCCCACCTGGTAGGGGGCGGTCGGCGGGTACGTGCGGCCGACGAAGGAAGGGTCCAGGGACATGCCGCGAACCTACACGGAAAGCACAACCGCCGATCTGGTCGGCAGGCTGCGGCTATGCCGCGCCCGACCGGTCAGATCGGCGGTTGGAAAGGCTTTGACGACGGCCGGCGGTGCCGGCCGGCGGTCAGCGGGTCTCGCGGTGAACCGTGTGCCGGCCGTCGCGCGGGCAGAACTTCTTCATCTCGATGCGGTCGGGGTCGTTCCGGCGATTCTTGCGCGTGATGTAGTTGCGCTCCTTGCACTCCACACACGCCAAAGTGATCTTCGGCCGGACATCGGTAGCCTTCGCCACGGCGGAGTGCCTTCCTCGCTAACGGAAACAACTACGACGCGTCAGCCTAGACGCTGACTGCGCGGACATGCAAAGTGGGCGCCAGTGGCGCCCATCTCAACGACCACCGGGAACCAGCCCGGAAGACGAGAGTAGCGGTGGCCGGACTTGAACCGGCGACACAGCGATTATGAGCCGCTTGCTCTGCCATCTGAGCTACACCGCCGCGGTGGGTCCAGCTGAACCCTCGAGCCCCCTTACGGAATCGAACCGTAGACCTTCTCCTTACCATGGAGACGCTCTGCCGACTGAGCTAAGGGGGCCTGCGCGATCTCCCCGTGGGGCGCGCAGAAGTAGAATACACGGCAGGGGTCGGCAGGTGAAATCGGATCCCCGGCGGCCGGATCTGCGCAGCTCAGGGCACCACACGCAGGCGTGGAAGCTCTCCGCCGGAGATCGTCTCCGGGTCCACCTGAGCGCCGAACCAGGCGGCCAGTCGCTCGTACGGCAGCGGCCGACTGAACAGGAAGCCCTGACCGATCTCGCACCCGATGTCCTGAAGAAGCTCCAGGGTCAGTTCGCTCTCCACACCCTCGGCGACCACGGCCAGACCGAACTGCTGGGAGAGCGTCACCACCGCGTTGACGATCGCCAGGTCCCCCGGGTCGGTGGCCATGCCCTGCACGAAGGAGCGGTCCACCTTCACCTCGTGCACCGGCAACCGGCGCAGGTGGGCCAGCGAGGAGTCACCGGTGCCGAAGTCGTCCACCGACAGCCGGACGCCGAGGTCGCGGAGCCGACGCAGCGTCGGGATGGGCCGGTCCGTGCCGTCCAGCACCCCCGACTCGGTGATCTCAAGGGTGAGGCGTTGGGCCGGGACCCGGTACTCGGTCAGCAACTCCTGCACCCGGTCCGGGAAGTGCTGGTCGGTGAGCGTGCGGGCGGCGAGGTTCACGGCGATGGGCAGCGGCTGGTCCGCCTCGGCCCAGTCCCGGCTGCGCCGCAGCCCCTCGCGGAGCACCACCTCGGTGAGCCGACTCAACTGGCCGGTGTGCGCGGCCACCGCCACGAAGTCCTCGGGAGCGACGGTGCCGTGCGTCGGATGCTCCCAGCGGGCCAGACACTCGACACCGACCAGACGCCGGTCCCGCAAGGTCACCTTCGGCTGGAAGTAGACCTCCAGCTCGCCCTGGTCCAACGCCTGGCGCAGGTCACCGGCGAGACCCAGCCGGCGCAACGACCGGGACTCCAGGCCCGGGTTGAACAACTGCACGCTGCCCGGCACCGACTTGGCGGCGTTCGCCGCCAGGTCGACCCGGAGCAGCAGGGTCGCGGCATCGCTGCCATGTTCCGGGTGTACGGCCACACCCACGGCGGTGTTCACGTCGAGGGTGAGCGCGTCGAAGACCATCTCGTCACGGATCTGGTCGCGCAGCTGTTCGGCCAGTTCGAGTGCCGCCTCGGCGCTCTCCAACCGAAGGGTCACCAGGAACTCGTCGCCGCCCGCACGACCGACCAGAGCCGACGACGGAGCGCTCGCCCGCAGTCGGTTGGCGACCTCGACGAGCACCTTGTCCCCCGCAGCGTGGCCGAGGGACTCGTTGACCTGCTGCAACCCGTCGACGTCGAACAGCAGCAACGCCACCACCTCGTCGGGCGCGCCGATCTTGACTGACTCGTCCAGGGCGGCGGTGATGCGCCGCCGGTTGGGCAGCCGCGTCAGGGTGTCGTGGTACGCGTCGTGCCGCAGGCGGTCGACAAGACGCGAATTCTCGAGCGCCACCGCGGCATGCGCGGCCACCGTCTCGAAGACCGCGATATCCGCAGAACTGAAGTTGTTGCCGTCGCCGAGCCGGTTGGCAACCTCGAGGGTCCCGATGACGACCTCACCCGACCGCAGCGGCACCACCACCGCGTCCTTGATCCGCCGCTCGGCCAGCTCCGCGCGGAACTCTCCGTCGGTCGTCACCCCACGGCCCACCGCAACGGTACGTCCGGTCTCCTGGACCCGTTCGCGGATCATCGCCGGGGTGAGCGCCAGGTCGAGCAGGCCCGGGTCGTCCACCCGCGCGGTCAACAGGGTCTCGGGGTGCCTTCCCTGGGCGGGCAGCCACAGCGTCGCGTACTCCACCTGCATCAGCGCGCGGACCCGGCCGAGCAGCGCGTCGGCGAGTGTGCCGCTGTGCCCGCTGCCGACCACGGCGCGGGTCAGGTCGTACAGGTCGGTCAGGGTGCGGTGCTGGCGGAAGAACTGGGCGTAGGCCCGGTAGACCAGAGCAAGGCCGGCGCCGAGGGCTGCCAGTAGGAGCAGCGACCACCACGTGCTACGGACCAGAATCAGCACGATCAGGCCGACCGACACGTTGATCGCCGCGGTGAGCACCGCCGGCGTGGCGGTACGCAACGTCCCGCGCCCGGTCTGCCAACCGTGCAGCAACGTGTGTACCGCCGCCACGCTGGCGTAGCTGATCAGGATCACCATGCTCACGGCGGCGAAGATGCTGCCCCAGGTGCTCGGACCGACGCCCTCCATGGGAGGGAACGCCTGGAGGACCAGGACAGCCAGCGACGTTCCCGCGGCGGCGCGCGCCACGTTGAACCACACCTTCGGCGCCGAGAACCGCTGCCTGGTGTGGGTGATCAGGGAGCTCAACGTGTAGATGACCACCACCGTCAGCGGTGGCAGAAAGTACAGCGCGAGAACCATCGGCAGCTCGGTGAGCGTGACACCGATCGTCTGCCGCCGCACCACCAGACTGAGCAGCGGCAACCCCGCCACGATCATGATGACGAGAAGGAGCATTGCCTCGGGCCAGTCGCCGAAGGGCTCCTTCGCGATCAACCCGGTGGCGGTGGCACAGACGACCGCGATCAGCGCGAGGGGCGCGGTGATGATCCACGCGTCCTCGGATGACCGTCGCCGGGGTTGACCATGACCGCTCATGGCGCTCCTTCGGATTGACGCCGAGCGGTCACGATACCGTCACTACGTCGATGGTGCCTTCCACCCGAACGGGCAAACAGGATGATCACCCCGAGGCAACCGCCTCACTGCCAGACGATGTCAGCTGCCTGCGCCGTCGGCACGGGCTTGTCGGCGGTGGACACGGTCTGCCAAACGATGTCGCCAGCCTGAGCGCCGCCCCCTGAGCTGCTGCCGAGATCAACACTGGCGATGCCGCTCACGAGTGCGGCGAGGGTGAGAAGTGAGCCAAGCAGCCGGCCCAACCTAAGACCAGACATGATTGCTCCTGTCGGAAAATGTCGTGGGGGTGGTGGAGGTTCCACGATCGTGCCACAGTGCGGGCAGCCAGAGAAGTGGTGGACAGCCCGATGGGCCCCACCGTCTGTAACTTCCCGCCGTTCGGCCCACCGCCCCCACCGCACCGGAGCAGATCACGGCCGTGCAGGGCAGGTCAGCGCTTCACACAGCGTCGAATACGACCTTCACCACAAATTCGGCGCTGTCGCGTCAGAGCACCAGATCCGACATCTTGGTCACTGTGAGTGACGCCTCCAGGAGATGCGTTCGCGTCGTGCGTTCGGCGTCCAGCCATCGACCACCATACCGGGTCTTCGCCAATAGGCCAGCCCCCGAGTCGGATTCCATCCTGGTGACCCGACGCACGTCCGAGCGCCTCAAGCGACGCGTTTCCGCAGCTCAAGCCGGCCAGGAAGCAACAACCAGGGGTCCTGCACGTCCGAGAGAAAGGACGTGGGGAGTCGCGGGCTCCGCAGGTTCAGGCCGCTTCCCACTTGTCGCTCGCGCAACCGACCTCGAAGCTCCACCAACCCTCCGCCTCGCCGCGTCGCAGGGTCGCCTTGATGGCCGGGAAATCCGCGGCCGCCGGCGGCCCTCCCGCGGCACGAACCTGAACCAGACCTTGATGAGGTGGTCTCCGGCAGGTGGGTCACGGTCCGGTGCTGGCGAGGACACGCCCGCATCATTCTCTGGAAGGGTGGCGCTCCCACCACACACCACCGCCGGACGAACTCGGTCGGCGAACCACCGGGCACCTCCGCCCGACGAGCCGGTATCTCGAAAGGCGACGCCAGGCTTGGCAGCGTCTCCGATCAGTCGTCCTTCGGCATCGGCCACACATCCCGGGAGTCGTTCAGGGCCCCTCCGGAGGTGGCTCGACCGTCAGGGACTTCAGAGCACGCGGCAGAGAGGTAACCCCAAGCGTCAACGCCCGCCACAGCAGCGCCGCCACGTACACCAGGGCGAAGAGCGCAGCGGCGACCAGCGCCAACAGCAGCACGAGGCCGACCATTCCTGTCATCACTCGAACATTCTGACCAGCGGAGCGCCACGACGGGCACCGTGGCTGATCTTGTCGTTCCTGGTGTCGCCTCCTCGTCGACGCAGTTGGCGTAGACGCGGAGCAGAACGGCGACGCCGTGGCTCAGACGCCGGCGACCTCGGTCGGCGGAGCGCCGGCATGCAGCCAGAGCGACGCCATCGCGAGGCGCAGGTCGTAAAGACGGCGGACGGGCGGCGGGGCTACCTGCGATTCGGTCAGCGCCTTCTCTCGGGCGAGCTTCCTCCACCGGTCGTAGACCGACTCGGAGGGCGGCCCGCCGTGCAGGCCCCCGGAAGAAGCGCGCATCCGGGCCGACCCTGTCGTTGTCGACATGGCTGGACTCAGCCGGACTCGGCTAGATCAACGACAACGGCCCCTGATCAGCATCTCTGCTGGTCAGGGGCCGTGTCTGCACCTGGTGGCGGGTAGAGGATTCGAACCTCTGTAGCTTTCGCGACGGATTTACAGGGCGTCCGCGATCTTGGCTTGGGCATAGTCACTGAGCTGCCGTTTCTGCCGTCCAATCGCCTGTCCGGGAGAGAGCCGCCCACCATCTGCCCACGGATGGAACTTGCCCCCAGGACGCCCCTCGCGGCTACAGCGTCATCCGAACCGACTCGATGAGATGCCAACTCGCGATGCTCGCCACCGTCGACACCGCAGCGGCCATCATGAAGACCCGCGGTGAGACCGGTGGCCGGCGGAGCCGTAACGCCACGAGGGCGGCCGCAGCCGCAAGGAGAATTTGCACCGCTGCCGCTCCCAGCCTCGTCCACACGAAGAAATCCATGGGGCCGACCCAGACGAACGCGATGAAGAGGACGGTGTAGGCCGCCTCCCCGGCGAGCAGCCCGAGCGCTACGCCGAGAGCGATGCCGGCGTTGCGGGTAGTGCCCGTCCTGAAGACGTGGGCGAGGTAGCCAAGCACCAATCCGCCAACCAACGAACCAACCAGCCAGAAGGCCGACGCGCGCATGATGGAGCCGAGCCCGTCCGGTGGTGGCGCCGAATCGCTGAGCCATTGCCGACTCAGCGAGGCAACGAGGCCGTAGTAGGTCAGGGTCGACAGGGCGAGTGTGCCGACCCCAGCGACAAGAGCTGATCTGAAAGTCGGGGCGTAGTAGCTCACGACGAGGGCCACCACACCCCAGGCGAATCCCGAGCTGAAGGCTGGCACGAGGACCCTGCCCACAGCTTCCGGCACGAGGTCGGCAGCAAACGCCGCCACCCCCAGGGCGACTCCCGCGAAGACCGGGGGAAGCACCTCACGCCGTACCGACCGTCTGCCGACGGTCCTCAACTCCGTCATTCGGGCACCGTCGGACAATTGAGGTTCATGCTTGCTGCCTGCGGACGGTCGACTGCGAACATCACCTGACGTGCGGCGAACTCCTCGAACGTGTCGACCCGCACCATGCCAAGGGCTTCCAGGAGCCGGACCGATCGAAGGTTCACCTCCTGTGTGACGGCGACCAGCCGGGGTGCGTCCGGGAACCGGTCGAAGGCAAGGCCGACGGCCGCAGCGCACCCTTCTCGGGCGTAGCCACGTCCCCACCACTCCGGCAGGAAGACGTAGGACAGTTCCAGATCCCCCGTCCGGTACCGGCCGAGGTGGCACCAACCGACGATCTCTCCGGAACTCCTCGTCACCATCAGCCCGCCCGTGTGGTCACCCATTCGCCGGTCGGCCGCCACCTCGTCAGACACCGGGCCGCCGAGGTAGCGCCGCATCACCGGGTCCTGCCACATCCGCTCAAGCACCGGCAGGTCAGACGATCGGACCTCCCGCAGCACGAGACGTTGGGTCCTGGCCAGCGCCTCGCCGGACTCGGTACTCATCGCGTCATCCTCCACCAGTCCCTCACTCATCCAAGGAGTCGGACGCTGAGTACATCGATCCCCGCGGCTGGATAACTCTGAGACAACGCCAACTCGACGGCGGACCATGTCCCGATGCTTAAAGAGGACGCTCTCGCCCGACTCCAGGACGCCGCTGTCTTCTGGAGCGTCGGTTCCGGCACCGCGGCCCAGGTGATCGAAGCCGCCTGCGACTGCCTCACCGCGGGTATAGACAGCCCGACTCTCGGGATCCTCGCCGGCATCTCGCCTGTGAAGGGCGAGGAGAATGACGATCTGCGGCGTTGGCTCGAAGGCGCACTGTCGGAACTCTCTCTGGATTACTACGGTGAGGGAAGCCGAGAGAGCGGGGAGGAAGCCCTCCGAATCATGGCCCGGCGACTGCTCGCACAGACCATCGCGCCCCGTGATCTCACCTCTTGGGCATACCGATTCATCTCCTATGACGGCACTCCGCTGGCAGCCGAACTGATCGCGTTGGACAACGCCTACGACCTCGTAGCCGCCATCCACGACTGGCAACCGCACACCAGCACCGCAACCAGGGATATCGACGCGGACGTCGTCGACGAAGCTCGGCGCCTTCTCGGCCACGCAACGACCGCCGAGACGGACTGAAGCACGGACGCTCATCCGAGTGCGTCCCCGATCTTGTCGTTCATGGTGTCGTCGCCGCCGTCGATGCAGTTGGCGTAGACGCGGAGCAGGACGGCGACGCCGTGACCCAGGCGCCGGGCTACCTCGGTCGACGGGACGCCGGCATTCAGCCAGAGCGAGGCCGCCGCGTGCCGCAGGTCGTAGGGACGCCGGACGAGCGGCGAGGCCACCTGCGATTCGGTCAGCGCCTTCTCGCGGGCGAGCTTCCACCACCGGTCGTAGACCGACTCGGAGAGCGGCCCACCGTGCAGGCCCCGGAAGAACCGACCGTCCGGGCCAACCCCGTGATTCTCGACGTGCGCGCACAGCAGCTCGACGAGCCGAGGCGGGATCGGGACCGTCCGAGTCTCCGCCCTCCCCCGGTGCTTGAGTCCGCGCCGCTCGTGGGAGCCGCCGTCATCGTCCAGTGCGAGCCGGCCCGCGGGGAGGTGCCGGCGAGCACCAGGCGGCCCCAGCGGTATTCGATCTTCTCGTGGTCGCAGGACCGGGAAGGCTTGACCGCCGCCAGGTCGTCGAAGTCGGCCCCGCAGTCGGCGCACCGGGCCGGCAAGGTCACAGTCTTCCCGTCGTAGGTCCGCGGCTTCCGATGGACGCATCCCCGCGTAGTAGAGGCAGCCGAAGAAGGCGGTGACCTTGTCGGCGCGTTTGCCGAGAGATTTCACCGCCTCCAGCAGCGTGGCGACCTGGGCCGGGTTCGCCACCACCCGCCGGTCGATGGACTGCGCGACCTCGGGGGCGGTCCACTGGACCCGGTCGACCGGGTTGGAGGCGATCAGCTCCAGCTCGACGGCGTACCCAAGGACGTTGTAGAAGGTGGCCCGCTTCCGCTGGACGGTGGAGGCAGCCGCGGGCTTGCCGTCGAGGCGTACGCACAGGCTGTCCAGGACTCGGCGGACCATGGCGGGCGAGTCCAGCTCGACGACCGGGAGCGACGCGGTTTCCAGCCAGGCCAGCGCCGCCGCGTGGTCGGCCGGGATCTCGTCGGACCAGCGGCGCGGGTTGAGGCCGTAGAGGTACAGCGCCTCGCGGAGCAGAGCGTCAGTCGGTCGACCCCGCTTGGTCGGGCGGGTCAGGGTCACCGTGATCGAGGTCAGCGCTTCGACGATCGAGCGCCGGGTCTTGGCCGCCGCCCGGGGCCACTTCATCTCGACGTACGCGCGGCTGTGCGCGTACCAGGTAGTGGGGTTCTTGGTTCTGGCCTCGGGGACCGGGCGGCCGGTGGCCGGGTCGAAGGGCTCCCCCGCGTTGGCCGCCTGGACCAGCTCGGCGCGGAACGAGTGCGCCAGGGCTTTGGTACGGAACATGTCCTCGAAGCGTTGGCCGCTCACCGCCCAGCGGACCCGCCAGGGCCGAGCCTTCCGGTCGGCGCTTGGCGATCTCCCAGATCTGGACCTCGTAGCTCTTCACGCGGCGTCCTGCTCCAGGTCACCGAGCCACCGACCGAGCGCCGAGCGGCCGACCCGAAGCTGCCCGTTCGGCGACCCGCGAAGACAAGTGCCCGCCGTGCGCCAAGATGAACCGCCGGCTACGGCAACCCCGGCCGAGGAGCAGCCGGGGTCGGGGCGGATTCGAGACCGGGCAGGGTGGGAGCCGTCATCGGCCCACCCCCACAGCGAGGCGAATGCGGTGGTCCCGGGCGCAGGTCCGCCGGTACTGTCCCGGGCTCACCAAGAATCCGAACGGCGAGGTCGAGATGAACAGCGATGACGGTACGACGGTGCTGTGGCGCCCAACCGGGCCGGAAGAGCTGGATCTCGTCCGCGAGTCCGGATGGCAGGCATGGCCACCGCGCCTGCCGGATCAGCCGATCTTCTACCCGGTCCTGAACGAGGACTACGCGGTAATGATCGCCCGGGACTGGAACGTGCCCGCGTCCGGCGTCGGCTACGTGACCCGCTTCCGGGTCGAGTCGGAGTTCCTGAGTCGGTACCCGATCCGCCAGGCCGGCGGAAAGACCATTCTGGAGCTGTGGGTGCCGGCCGAGGATCTGGACGAGTTCAACGCTCACATCGTCGGACTGATCGAGGTCGTGCACGAGTTCCGGTAGCCGCCACCCGGCGGCGAGGGTGGCCGTCATCGGATGATCCCGACGACTTGGGGCCGATTGGGCTGGACGACAGCGGCTGGAGGCAGCACCGCAACTGATGCCGGCGGCATCACCGGAGCTTGCGGCGCGGGTTCGAGCGGCTGCGGCTCGTCGTATCAATCGCCCTGCGGCTGATCGGGCTCGGTTGCCGGCGGGGTGGTGGGTGCGCTGGACAGGACGACCTTGACCAGGGCGAGGAAGGCGAGCGACGGCACGGCCGCGACGATCCAGCCCCAGAGGGAGGGCTCGGCTTCGGCGACCTGGGCGGCGAGGGAGAGCAGCGCGAACGCGATCAGGAGTACGCCGACCAGGCCGACGGGTCGGCTGTCTTGGCGGCGGGCGCGGATCTCCAGGCCGAGGTAGATAGCCATCAGCTCGACGGCTACGGGCGTTGGCCCAGCCGATCCAGTCAGGTTGGCCGTGAGCGACGGTCAGGCCATGGACATGGGTGAAGGCCGCAGCACCAGCCATGATCCCGATGGCGAGCAGGATCAGCACCCAACAGGTTCATGCGTCGGTCCGACTCGAACCCGGTCCGCGAGGGGCGCCGGTAACGGCCGCGCGACGCTAAGTTGTGTGATCTGTCGCGTGTGGAGTGAGGTTGAACGTGAGCGATCGTGAGAAGCCGTCCCAGGACCGCCTTCGTCAGCATCTCGGCAGAGGGGAATGGGCCGGGATCGGAGCTGTCGTTGGGCTTCTTAGCGCTCTTGTCGCCCTGCTTGCATGGCTGTTCCCCGTGAAGGATGACCCGAGAGCCTCATCGCTTCCCAATCCATCCGCCATGCCAACCAACAGCCTGAGCCCCTCCTCCACTCATAGCACGAATACGGGAACACCCACGTCTTCTGCGACTCTGGGCAGCGGTGATGCATCGCCCACTTCAACGGGGGAGCCGAAACGAGAGGTGGTGCATAGCAGCGGCAGCCCCCGCCTCCAGACCCTTAACGAGTACGGAGATGATGATTTCCAGAATGCCGACTACTGGGATATGGACGATAACGAGATTCGCTACAACGCAGCCGGCACCACGGATCTCGCGCTTAACGAAGGCTCCCTTGGTGGAGTCAACGGAACCATCTTCGCATCACCGCCGAGTCGGCAACCGACATTGCAAGAATGCGCTCAAATCGACAACAACGCATGGTCATCGCTAGCTACGGCATCGCAGCTACGAGCAGGCTCCTCATTCTGCGTACGCAGCAGCGAGGGCCGCCACGGCAAGCTAGTGGTAACGAAGTTGAGCATGTGCGAGAAATTCCTCGAGTCGGAGAAGGACCGCGAGCGCTTCGCGGGAGATATATGCGTTTTAGAGGTCAGTTTCTTGGTTTGGGAGTGATACTGGGCGAGCGTGGGGCGCTCTGGTCGGCACCTTGATCGGCCTGCTCTGGCCTGGCGCATCGATGCGCCGACCGGCTGACACTTGACTAAGCGAGATGTCTCGTCCCGCGTGTGATCCGCCCCCCAACGCTGCTACCGATTCCTTCTGTATTGGATCAAGGCGCCGCGCTCCGCGCGGCGCGGGGGCGGTAACCCGGCCGGCGGCAAGCCGCCCCGGCCGCCTCCGGCGCCGGGGCGGAGAGCCACCGACTGCCGCCGGACCGCCGCCCCGAGTCTGTCGATCCGCCCGACGACACGATCACGGCCAGGCGGTACGGAAGCCGAGCGGGTCGGCCTCGTCGAAGATCAGGGCTTCCGACTGCCGCGCCAGCCCAACCCCGGGACTGGCTTGCCCCCGGTCCCTCTCCCGCCGCCGGCGACACCTCACCGCAGACCCCTCAGCCGATCGCCACATGCACGGACTCCGCCAGGCGAGGACCAGACGCCAGCCGCAGCGTTTAGAGCCCCAGGAGGACCCTCAGCGGGCAAGATCGACCTGCGCACCATCTGCCCACAACCAGTCGTCAACGCCTGGACTCACCCGGACTCGGCCGGACAAACGACAGCGGCCCCCGATCAGCATCTCTGCTGGTCAGGGGCCGTGTCTGCACCTGGTGGCGGGTAGAGGATTCGAACCTCTGTAGCTTTCGCGACGGATTTACAGTCCGCTCCCATTGGCCGCTCGGGCAACCCGCCAGGGCACCCCACCGCGTCGCAACGCGGCGGCGGAAGCAAGGATAGCGGCTCACCCCGGGGCCGGTGCAACCGGGTACGGTCAGGGGGTCGTGCCGCTGGTGGGCGGCCGACTGCACGTCCCAGACCGCCGGACAGCAGGAGCAGAAGCATGCCAGCGAACCCGTCTTTCGACATCGTGAGCAAGGTCGACCGCCAGGAGGTCGACAACGCCCTCCGGCAGGCGGAGAAGGAGCTCGCGACGCGGTTCGACTTCCGCGGTACGGGCGCGGAGATCTCCTGGTCGGGTGAGGAGGCGATCGGCCTTCAGGCGGAGACCGAGGAGCGGGTCCGCGCCGCTCTGGACGTCTTCAAGGAGAAGTTGGTCAAGCGGAACATCTCGTTGAAGTCGTTGGACGCGGGTGAGGCGCGCGCATCCGGCAAGGTGTTCAAGATCGACTGCAAGGTGATCCAGGGCATCGAGACGGACAAGGCCAAGGCGATCAGCAAAAAGATCCGCGACGAGGGCCCGAAGGGCGTTCAGGCGCAGATCCAGGGCGACCAGCTGCGCGTCACCGGCAAGAAGCGGGACGACCTCCAGGCGGTCATCTCGCTGCTCAAGGGTGAGGACTTCGGCGTCGCCCTTCAGTTCACGAACTACCGGTAAGACCCGATCACGTCTGCCGGTGCCATCGTGGATCACTTGTTGTGACCTCGGTGGACGTCGTCGCCAACGGTCGTCCTTGGTCGCTGCTGTTCAGCGCCCGACGGGCGGGCGGCGGCCTGGCCCGCATCCGCTACGGTCGCATCGTGGATCCTCGATCTCGGCGCGCGGACACCGGACGAATACTGGGTACGCTGTCGCTCGTCGTTGGCTTTCTGACCTCGCTACTCACCCTGTCAGCGGGCTACGACGGCCGGGCGCCGCACTTCGTCGCGTTCCTCCTCGTGCTGACCGGCATCGGCCTACGGATCGAGGCGGCGATCACCGACCGAAGGCCGTAGCCCTCGACGTCGGCCGTGACCGACCGAAGGTCGGTGGCGAGGCCGCAACGCCCGTACCCGCGCCGATCCGTCAGCGGTCGACGCGGTACCAGTGGACCGTTTCCCCGGGAACTGGCGTCAACCGGACGCGGGTGCCACCCGGGTCGTCGAACATGGGTACGCCGTCGCCGAGCAGCACCGGCGCGAAGAAGATCAGAATCTCGTCGAGCAGACCGGCCCGCAGGCACTGCTTGGCGACGTCCGCGCCGAGCACGTTGACGTACTTGTCGCCGGCGGCCTCCTTGGCCTGCGCGACGGCAACGTGTAGGTCGTCGGCGAAGGTGACGCCTTCGGGCGGCTCGGTGGGTGGACGGTGGGTCAGGACGATCACCGGCCCGTGGTACCGGCCGCCGAAGGCGCCTTCGCTGTCGGTGCCACGGTTCGGGTCGTCGCCGCCGAAGGTGCGGTTGCCGGCGAGGATCGCGCCGATGTTGGCCAGCAGACGGTCGGCGGTCGGGTTGTCGCCGCTGAGGTGTTCGGTGAGCCAGGACATGTCACCGCCGGGGCCGGCGATGTAGCCGTCGAGTGACGCGGTTGCCGAGTAGAGCAGCTTGGCCATGGTTCCCCTCTCGTCGACGCTCAGTCTGGCGCACCCCACCGACATCGCCGGAAACCGTCGGAGAAGGTCAGATCGGGACGGGCGCGTCGGCGCGTACCGCCTGGTTTTCCGCTCGGGCGATGGGCCCGGCGGGCAGCGCGGCGACCGCGGCCGCGACGGCCACCGCCGCGCCCGCGAAGACGAAGGCCCACGGCACGCCGCCAGCGTGGTCCACGATCAGGCCGGCCACCGCGCCGCCGGCGGCGCTCGCCGCCACGGCCACCGTGACCACCCAGGTGTACGCCTCGTTCAGCATGCCCGCCGGGGCGATCCGGCCGACCAGGGTGTTCTCCAGGGTCAGCGCCGGAGCGATGACGGCCCCACCGACGACCAGCGCGACGCCCAACGCCAGCGGCGTGGGCATGAGCGCGAACACCACGAACGTGCCGGCCAGCGCGGCGAGCAGCAGGGCGAACTGGCGGGTCATGTTCGGCGGGGGGCGGCGGACGCCGAACCAGAAGCCGCCGATGGCGCTGCCGACCCCCCAGACCGCCAGCAGCAGCCCGGCGAGGCTCTCCGGGTCGTCGGTGGTGGCGTTGCCGGCGTACGCGGGGACGATGACACCGGCGGCGCCGAACGCGATGCCCAGCCCGGCGACGCAGAGCAGCAGTGCCGGGAAGCCGGCGACCCGTAGCGGACCGAGTCCCCGGGCGTGGTGTTCGCGCGGGTGGGGCCGCCAGTCGCGCATCACCCGGCCGAGGGCGACGGCGGTGGTGCCGACCAGGGTGACGACCGCCGCCCCGATCAGCGCGGCCGCCGCGTCGGCGACCAGCACGAACCCTGCCACGAGCAGCGGGCCCAGCACGAACACGATCTCGAACAGCGAGGTCTCCGCCGCGAGGGCGGTGTTGCGCAGGGCGTACCGGCCGGAGGCGGGGCTGGTCAGTTCGTTCCAGGCGCCGCGGATGGCGGCGGTCAGCGGCGGGTACGTCGCGCCGGCGACGCCGGCCGTCAGGTAGATGGCGGCGAGGGCGTCGTCGCCGGAGCGGCTGGCCAGCAGCAGCCCGGTGAGCGCCAACGGGTGGGCCACGGCGGTGACCAGCAGCACCGGGCTCGGACCGACCCGGTCGGCGATGCGTCCGGCCACCGGGCTGAGCGCGGCGCCGGCGACGGCGTAGATGCCGCCCGCGATGGCGGCCAGGGAGTAGCGCCCGGTCACCTGCTCGACCACGAGCAGCAGCGCCAGCGGCGTCATGCCGATGCCGAGCCGGCCGATGATGCCGGTGACCAGCAGGATCGGCGCACCGGGAATCCGCCAGACACCCAGGTACTGGCGCAGTGCGGCCACGAGGTGTACCTCCGCTGGGACAGGTAACGGGTAGAAGCCCTGTCGACCCTAACGTCCGAGGTCAGGCCATGGATGGTCGATCCGCTCACAGCAGCGCGGAGGCCGGGACTGACCGAGCGGTCACAAAGGGGGTAGGTTGCTGATCGAATTGGGTCCATACGCCGGCACCGCACGATGAGGCAGGAGGTCCGATGTCCGGGACTACCACCGCACCTCTGCGAGTCGAGATCTATTCGCTGTACGGCGACGCGAAGCCCAGTGAGGCCGCCTCGCCCAGCCTGCGCGGCTCCCTGCCCGCCCGGGCTGTCCAACAGTGCCCGCCGGTCGCCATCGCCTCGGGGTTCGGCTGGTACGTCTACCCGCCAACCGACTTCGCGCTGCGCTGGGACGGGCAGGACACCGAGTGGACGCTGCTGGCGGAGAACGAGCCGGCCCAGTGGCGTTCGCTCGCCGGTGGTTACGACGGAAAGCTGCCGGACGCGGCCGGCCAGTTGCAGGCGGCGCCCGAGCAGTTCCACGGTGACCTGGACATCTTCGACAGGTACGGCGCGAGCATCCCGTTCCTCGACGCCGACCCGCGCGCCGCCAACACGATCGAGCTGGTCGCCGGCGTGGTGGCGCGTACGTCCCCCGGCTGGTGCCTGATGGCCCGGGGCGTGCCGAACTGGCCCGCTCAGCGCGGCGTGCAGCTCTACGAGGGCGTGGTCGAGACCGACTGGTACACCTCGTTGCTGCCCACCATCCTGCGGCTCACCGAGGTGGGGCAGGTGGTGCGCTTCTACCGGAACATCCCTCTCATGTGCCTGCAACCGGTGCACCGGTCGACACTGGAGGCCTTCCGGCAGGCCGAACTGGTCACCGGGGAAGGGCTGCCGGCATGGCCGGAGGACGTCTGGTCGGACTTCGTGGCGCTGCGCCGCCGCCGCCAGGATCCGGAGATCCGCAGCAGCTACCGCCGGGAACAGGCCCGCCGGGTCCGGGAGAACGCCGCCTACCAGCCGATCGGGGTAGCGGAAGCGGACCAGCCGACCTGATGCCCGACACCGACGCACAGCTCACGCCGTCGCCCGGTTACCGAGCGCTGTTCCGGCATCCGGTCGCTTCCCGTCTGGTCATCGCCCGGGGCATCTCGGAGCTGGGTGACTTCGTGGGCCTGGCCGCTCTGCTGCTGCTCGCGTACGACCAGACGAACTCCGTCCTCGGCCCGGCCGCGGTCTACGCCGCGCGTACCCTGCCGGCCCTGCTGGTCGCCACGGTGTTCAGCGGCTGGCTGGACGTGCCGGCCCGCCGCACCCTGCTGGTCTGGCTGTCGGTGGCCGGCGCCGCGCTGATCGCCGTCCCCGCGGCGGTCCCCGAGCCGCTGCCGGCGATCGTGGCGGCGGGCCTGCTGGGCGCGGTACGGGCCGCCTACGCGAGCGTCAACGTGGCCGTCGCCGCCGAGGCGGTGGACGCTCCGCTGCGGCTGCCGCTGTTCGGCCTCAGCGCCTTCGCCAACCAGGCGGGCCAGGTGGTCGGCCTGCTCGCGGGGGCCAGTCTGACGGTGGCCCTCGGCTCCCGGGTGGCGCTCCTGATCGACCTCGGGTCGTTCCTGATCGCCGCGGTCGTCCTGGCCGGACTGCCGAAGCGCCCCCACCAGGTACGCGGGCCGCGTCCACCGGCGACCGCAGGCGTGCGCATCATCGCCCGCCATCCGGTGCTGCGGGGCGTCGCCCTGCTCACCCTGGCCACGGTGCTGTCCGGCGCGCTCCCGGAGACCCTCGCCCCGGATCTGGCCGGCGGGGCCTGGCGTCCCGCCGTGCTGGCGGCGTCGGCGTTGGGAGGTGCCGTCTTCGTGCTGGTGGTGGGCCGGTCGCGGTGGTTGGGCCGGTTGGCCGGACAGGTGGCCGTCGCCGCGGCGCTGGCCGGCGCGCTGTTGCTGACCGGTGTCCTGGTCGCCGTCGACGCGCCGCTGGGGGCGCTGACGGTCGGCAACGCGTTGATCGGCGCGGGCGGCGGTTGGTTGATCGGGGCGCAGGCCACGTTCGCCCGGTTGGCCCCACCGGAACGGATGGGGCAGGTCGAGGCGACGATCGTCGCGGCGAACATCGTCACCTCGGGGATCGGCATCTTCCTGCTGGGTGGCGTGGCCGCCGTGCTCTCGCCCGGCGCGTCGTACCTGACGGCGGGCGTCGTCCTGCTCGCCGTCGTGCTGCTGACCCGTCTGGATCGGCCGCCCGCGCCGGAGTGACCTGGAAACGACTCCGCCCGCGTCCGTGAGCGGACGCGGGCGGAGTACGGGGTTCGGCGGGTCAGCGCTGGAACTGCACCGGCCCCGAGTTGGCGGCCATCCGCTCCAGGCGGGCGACCCGGTCCTCCATCTTCGGGTGGGTGGAGAAGAGGGCAGCCACCGCGCCACCGGCGAACGGGTTGGCGATCATCAGGTGGGCGCTGCTGGTGAGCGTGCCCTGAGCCGGCAGCGGACGTCGCCGGGCCACGGCATCGATCTTGCGCAGGGCGCTGGCCAGGGCCAGCGGGTCGCGGCTCAGCTCGGCGCCGGACTGGTCCGCCTGGAACTCGCGGCTGCGGCTGATCGCCAACTGGATCACGGTGGCCGCGATCGGCCCGAGGATCAGGGTCAGCAGCAGGACGGCCGGGTTCGGCGAGTCCTCGTCGTCCCCGCCACCCAGCGGGATGAACCAGGCGATGTTCGCCAGGAACGTGATGATGCCGGCCAGGCCGGCCGCGACGCTGGAGATCAGGATGTCCCGGTTGTAGACGTGCGACAGCTCGTGCCCGATCACACCGCGCAGCTCCCGGTAGTCCAGGATCTCGGTGATGCCCTGGGTCACGCAGACCGCCGCGTGCTGCGGGTTACGCCCGGTCGCGAACGCGTTCGGCTGGGCGGTCGGGCTGACGTACAGGCGCGGCATCGGCTGTTGGGCCTCGGTCGCCAGTTCGCGCACCATTCGGTACAGCTCGGGGAACTGTGCCTCGCTGACCGGTTGCGCCCGCATCGAACGCAGCGCGATCTTGTCGGAGTAGAAGTAGGAAATGCCGTTCATGACCAGTGAGATGAGGACGGCGATGACCAGGCCGCCACTGCCACCGAACCCGTAGCCCACCGCGAGGATCAGCGCGGTGAGCAGGCCGAGCAGCGCGGCGGTCTTCAGACGGTTGTGGTGCACGATCTCTCCTTCGGTGCGCGGATCGCCTCGACCCGCTGACCGGTACAACAACCCGATACCCGTCAACCATCCGTCGGAACGCTGAGAGTTGACTGAGACCCGCTCAGCGGGCGGCGAGATCCAGCACGAGCTGCGGGGCGACGCCGAGCACCACGGCGGCCACCGTGGCCACCGCCAGCACCACCGCCACCACACCCACCAGGGGTACGGCCACCACGCCGTCTCCGCCCGGCGCGGGGCGCGGCGTCCACAGGCCGGCCGTCACCCGCAGGTAGTAGGCGAGCCCGAGTACCGCGTTCAGCGCCACCACCAGCGCCAACCAGGCCGCGCCGCCGTCCAGCAGCGACCGGACCACCGTCACCTTCGCGAACAACCCGGCCAGGCCCGGTGGCAGTCCCGCGAGACCCACCAGCGCGAGGCCGAGGGCAGCGCCGCGCCACGGGTGCCGGCGCGCGGCCCCGCGCAGGTCGTCAAGCGTGCCGCCGTCCGCCCCCGCCGGGCGCAGCGCGGTCACCCCGGCGAACGCCGCCAACTCCAGCACCACGAAGAACACGGCGTACGCCACGGCGGCGGCGTACGCGGCCGACCGCGCCTCGCCCGTGCGGCCGGCGGCCAGCGCAAGCGCGCCCAGCGGGGCGAGGATGTATCCGGCCTGCGCGACCGACGACCAGGCGAGCAGGCGGACGGTACGCCGCTGACGCAGCGCCACCAGATTGCCGACGGTCATCGTGAGCACCGCCAACAGGGCGAGCACCGGTCCGGTCCGGTCCGCCGGCAGCGCCCGCTGCACCACGGCCAGCACCGCCACCAGGCCGCCCAGTTTCGACGCCGTCGACAGGTACGCGGCCACCGGCAGCGGAGCTCCGTCGTAGGTGGCCGGCGCCCAGGCGTGGAACGGCACCGCCGCCACCTTGAAGGCCAGCCCGAGCAGCAGCAGCGTCACGGCGGCGGTGGTCAGCGGCAGGTCGCGCAACTCCGGCCGCTCGGCCAGCAGCGCGCCCACCCGATCGAGGTGCAGCCCGCCGGTCACCGCGTACAGCAACGCCGCGCCGAGCAGCGTCAGCGTGGTGGCGACCACGCTGACCACGAAGAACGTCACCGCCGCCTCGGCGCTGGCCAGGCTGCCCCGGCGCAGGCCCACCAGCACGTACAGCGGCAGGGTCAGCGTCTCCAACGCCACGATCAGGGTGATCAGGTCGCCGGCCGCGCCGAGCACCACGCCGCCGGTCATCGAACAGGCGAGCAGGAAGGCGTACTCCCCCACCGGTGACCGACCGTCCCGCAGCGCCGGCACGGACAGCCCGAGCACGCCCAGGGTGAGCAACGCCACCACCGCGCCGACCAGGGCCGCCCGGCCACCGAAGACCCACGAGCAGTCCGCGCCGACACAGAACGTCCGCCGCTCGCCGCCCGCGCCCACCAGCGCCGAGAAGACGGCCGTGCCGAGCGCCCCGAGCGCGGCCACCGCGACCGTGGCGCGGGGCCGCGCCAGCACGAGGTCGACCACCAACACGAGTACGGCGGTGCCGGCGGCCAGGTACGCCGGGAGCAACGCGATGCTGTCCACGCTCTGCACGACGCTCATCGGGCCGCCTCCGGTCGCGGCGCGCTTCTCGTGCTCACCTGTGGATCACCTCGATGAGGGCGTCGACGGGCGCCTCGGCGACGCCGAGGACCAGCGCCGGAACCAGACCGATGGCCAGGGCGAGCAGCACCAGCGGCGCCCACGCGGTCAGCTCCGCGCCGGCCAGACCCGCGCCGACGCCGCCCACCGCAGGGCTTGGCCGGCCGTGGGTGACCTGGCGCAGCAACCGCAGGAAGTACGCGGCCGTGAGCGCGCCACCGACCGCCGCGAGCACCCCGAGGGTCAGCCACAGCGGGCCGCCCACCTGAATCGCCGCGACCACCGCGAACGCCTCCCCCCAGAAGCCGGCCAGCCCGGGTAGGCCCAGCGATGCGACGGCCGCGAACGCCAGCAGACCGGCGAGGCGGGGCGCGGTCTCCCGCAGCCCGGACAGCTCGGCGAGCGCACCCGTGCCGGTGCGGTCCTTCACGGCCCCGGCCAGGAAGAACAGCAGGCCGGTGATCACCCCGTGGGCCACGTTGCCGATCAGGGCCGCCTGGACGCCGGTGGCGGTCAGCGTGGCGACGCCCAGCAGGACGAAACCCATGTGCCCCACGCTCGAGTACGCGATGAGCCGCTTCACCTCGACCTGGGCCAGGCAGACCAGCGAGCCGACCAGGATCGCGGCGACCGCCAGCACCCCGAGCACCGGGGCGGCCCAGCGGGCGCCCTCCGGGGCCACCCCCACCGCGACCCGGATCAGCCCGTACGTGCCCATCTTGAGCAGCACCCCCGCCAGCACCACGCTGCCCACCGTCGGGGCCTGCGTGTGCGCGTCGGGTAGCCAGGAGTGCAGCGGCCAGAGGGGACTCTTCACCGCGAACGCGAGCGCGAACAGCGTGAACGCGGCCAACTGGGTGCTCCGGGACAGCCCGGCCCCGCCGGTCAGGGCCACGATGTCGGCGGTGCCCGCGGCGGCGACCACGACGTACACGCCGACCAGCAGCAGCACCGAGCCGACGAGGGTGTACAGCACGAACTTGCGGGCCGCCCGACGCCGGTCGACGCCGCCCCAGCCGGCGATGATCGCGTACATCGGCAGCAGGACGACCTCGAAGAACAGGAAGAACAGCACCAGATCCAGCGCGAGGAACGTGCCGAGGATGCCCACCTCGACGACCAGCAGCAGCGCCACCAACGCCCGGCCGCTGCCGCCCTCGGGCACCCGCCACAGCGAGTACGCGCAGCAGAGCAGCGTGAGCAGCGCCGTCAGCACCACCAGCGGCCAGGAGATGCCGTCGACGCCGAGGTGGAAACGCAGATCCAGGCCGGACGCCCAGGGCAGGTCCACGTCGTGCCAGGGGCGCACCGCCGGTGTGCCGGCCGACCAGGCGAACCAGCCCCGTCCACCGGACACCAACGCCACGGCGGCCAGCAGGGTCAGCGCCGCCGCGACCGTACCGACGATCCGCGCCACCCGGTCCCGGGGTGTCGCCGCCACCGCGACCGCGCCGAGCGCCGGCACCACCAGCACGGCGACGAGCAGCACCTGTCCGAACGTCATCGGACCGCCTCTCTTCGCGACTGCGGGGCTCGCAAAACCGGCTCACTCCTCGCGCTCACCGGACCGCCTCCAGGACGGCCGCCGCCAGGCCGATCAGCAGCGCGCCGGCCAGCACACCGGCGGCGGCCCGGGGCAGCGCCGCCCGGTGCAACGCGGCCAGCCCGACCCCCAGGCCCGTGGCGGCCCGGCCGCTGCCCTCCACGACCCCGTCCACCACCACCTCGTCGCCGGTACGCGCGAGGCGGGCCAGCGCCCGGACGGGGCGTACGACAAGGGTGTGCTGAACATCGTCGAGCCGGAACGCGCGGGCGAAGACCGGCCGCAGCGGACCCAGCGCGGTCGCCGGATCGGCGGCCGCGTCCCGACGCCAGCGCGCCCACACCAGCCCCGCGCCCACCAGCAGCAGCGCCAGCGGCAGCAGCAGCCCCGGACCCACGTGGACCAGGCCGTCCTCCGCGCCCGCGACCGGCACGGTGGCGAACCGCAGCCGGTCGGCGAACGCGCCGACGAACCCGGCCAGGCCCAGCAGCGCGGCCGGCACGGCCAGCAGCAGCACCGGCCAGCGCAACACCGCCGGCGGGTCGTGCGGGTGGACCAGCGGCAGCCGGGGCTCGCCGAAGAAGGCCCGCAGCAGCAGTCGCCCGGCGTACCAGGCGGTGATCGCCACACCGAGCAGCCCGGCCAGCCAGACCAGCCAGCCCACCCACGACGGCGCGGGGCCGGTACCCTCCAGCGCGGCCGACTCGGCGACCGTCAGCACGCCGTCCTTGCTCCAGAAGCCGGCCAGCGGAGGCACCCCGGCCAGCGCGCCGAGGCCGATCACCGTGCACCAGAACATCACCGGCATGGCCCGGCGCAGCCCACCCATCTCCGACATCAGCGTGGTGCCCACCGCGTGGATCACCGCACCGGCGGCGAGGAACAACAGCGCCTTGAACGCGGCGTGGGTGAGCAGGTGGAACAGCGCCGCCGACGGCGAGCCGACGGCCAGCGCGCCGGTCATGTAACCCAGTTGGGAGACGGTCGACCAGGCCAGCACCCGCTTGATGTCGTCCTGCGCGGTGGCGGCGAGCGCCCCGAGCAGCAGGGTGATCGCGGCGAGCACCCCGAGCACCGTCAACGTCACCGGAGCGGCAGTGAACAGCGGGTAGAGCCGGGTCACCGCGTACACCCCGGCGGCGACCATCGTCGCGGCGTGGATCAGCGCGGAGATCGGCGTCGGGCCGGCCATGGCGTCCGGCAACCAGGTGTGCAGCGGGAACTGCGCGCTCTTACCGGCCACACCGGCGAGCAGCAGCAGACCGGCGGCGGTCAGGGTCGCGCCGGAATGATCGTGCGCGAGCACGTCGGCGATCCGGAAACTGCCCGTCGACACCCCGAGCAACGCGATGCCGAGCAGGAAGCCGATGTCACCGACCCGGGTCACCAGGAACGCCTTCATGGCGGCGGCCGGCGCGCCCGCGAGCCGGCGGTCATGGGCGATGAGCAGGTACGAGCAGAGGCCCATCACCTCCCACCCCACCAGCAGCATGATCAGGTCGCCGGCGACCACCACCAGCAGCATCGCCCCCGTAAAGAGACTGATCTGGGCGGCGTACGGCGGATAGCGGTGGTCGACGTCGACGTCGTCGTGCGGGCCGCGCCGCAGGTAGCCGACCGAGTAGACCTGCACGGCCAGGGCCACCGCGGCGACCGCCACCGCGACCAGCGCGGCGGCGCCGTCCAGGCGTACCCCCAGGGTCACCGCCAACCCGCCGAAGTCGACCCACGTCGTCGACGTCTCCGTCGGACCGTCGACAGTCACCAACAGGGCCACGGCCAGCGCCAGCGCGCCGGCGGCGCCGGCCACCCCGATCGTCACGGCCGCCGTTCGGGCCCGGCCACCGCCGACCGCGCCCCCGGGATGCCGTGGGGCCGGCGGCAGCAGCAGACCGGCCAGACCGGCGAGCAGCGGTACGGCGGGCAGCGCCGCCCCGAGCAGCCCGGTCACCGGGTCGCCTCCGCGTCCCGCCCGACGGCCCCGGCCGGTTCGGTCAACGCCACGTCGTCCACCGCCACCGTGGACCGCAGGCGGTAGAGCTGGAGCACGATCGCCAACCCCACCCCGATCTCGGCGGCGGCGAGCACGATGACGAACAGCGCGAACACCTGCCCGGAGTGCGGCAGAACCGCGCGCACCGTGGCGTCCGCGGTGACCAGGATCAGGTTCACCGCGTTGAGCATCAACTCGACCGACATGAGCACCAGCACGGCGTTGCGTCGACGCAGCACCCCGTACACGCCGAGGCCGAACAGCAGCGCGGCGGTGACGTACGGGATGACCGGCCTCACCGACGCCCCCCGGAGGCCAGTTCCGCTGCCGGCGCGGGCTTGTCCTCGGTACGGCGGCCGATGTCGGGCCGGGACAGCACGACCGCGCCGACCAGGGCGGACAGCAACAGGACGGAGAGCACCTCGAATGGCAGCACCCAGGAGGAGAAGATCTGCTCCCCCAGCCGCTCCGCCGTACCCGCGCCGGGCAGCGCGACGGCGCTCCACCGGTACGCGTCGACCAACAGCACGCTCAGCCCCAGCCCGGCCCCGCCACCGATCAGCGCGGCGGGCCAGCCGGGCCGGTCCAGATCGTCGGACGCCCCGATCGGGGCCCGCGTCAACATCACCGCGAACAGCAGCAGCACCACCACCGCGCCCACGCAGATCAGCACCTGGACCCAGGCGACCAGCTCCGCGCCGAGCACCAGATAGTCACCGGCCAGCGCGCCCAGGCAGACCACCAGGTAGAGCCCCGCCCGGACCAGATGCTTGGTGGTCACCACCAGCACACCGGCGCCGACCGCCACCGCGCCCAGCGCGAGCAGCAGCAGGTCCGCGCCGGTCACCGGGCCGTCCCCACGGCTCGGGCGGTCACGACGTCGGGCCCTCGTCGCCGGGGCGTACCGCCGGTGCGATCGACCGCGCGGCCTTGCGCGCGGCGGCGGTCTCCTCCTTGGCCGGCTCGCCGTTGGGATCGTGCGCGGGCGGCGGCGGCACCGTCGCCATCCACTGGCCCAGGTGGTCCTTGTCGTGCAGCAGGTCCTTGATGTCGTACTCGGCGTACTCGAACTCCGGCGACCAGTAGAGCGCGTCGAACGGGCAGACCTCGATGCAGATGCCGCAGTACATGCAGAGCGAGAAGTCGATGTCGAACCGGTCGAGCACGTTGCGCTGACGGGGACGGGCGGCGCCCGGCACCGCCACCTCCTCCTTGTGCGAGTCGATGTAGATGCACCAGTCCGGGCACTCGCGGGCGCAGAGCATGCAGACCGTGCAGTTCTCCTCGGACAGCGCGATCACGCCACGCGAGCGCGGCGGCAGCTCGGGAGCGACGTCCGGGTACTGCTGCGTGGTCGAGCGGCTGGTCATCGTCTTGAGGGTGACCGCCAGCCCCTTCACCAGACCGGCGCCGGGCAGGCCGCGCTCGCTGGCGCCGCCGGCCGGATCGCCGCGCTCGCTGGAATCGGTCATGTGGACCATCCTGCCCTGTGGCCCCGGCGCGCGCGACCACCACCCACAGGTCCGCGGCGGTACCGTGGCCGCGGGGAGGACGACCGCACCTGGAAGGACCCGCCATGACCGCCGCGCTGCAGTTCGACTACCCGCCCGAGAGCGGATGGACGACTGACGATCTGGACGCGCTGCCCGAGGATGGCCGTCGCCGGGAACTGCTCGATGGAATGCTACTGATGTCCCCTCACCCCACCCGCACCCACCAGAGCATCGCCGGCCGGCTCATGGCCGCGCTCGACGAGGACTGCCCCGACGGCTACGACGTGACCCAGGCGGTCGAGGTACGGATCAACCGCACCCGCTCCTTCATCCCCGACGTGCTGATCACCACGGCTGCCGCGGCAGCTCGCGAGCCGTCGAGGTACGAGCCGCACGAGGTGGTCGTCGCCATCGAGATCGTCTCGCCGAGCACCCGCTCGATCGACCGGGTGTTGAAGCCGGCGCTGTACGCCCAGGCCGGCATCCCCTACTACTGGCGGATCGAGACCCTGGACGGCGACCTGGAGGTCGTGACGTACCGGATCGACGCGGTGAACGAGGTCTACGCCGAGACCGGGCGGTGGACGAAGTTCGTCGACACCGGCGAGCCGTTCCCGATCAACCTGCCGATCAGCCGGATCACGCCGCGGAGCCGCTGAGGCCGCCGGCCGGCGGCACCATCTCGACGCCGAGCTGCTGAAGGAGCTGGAGCAGCTCGTTGCAGCTCCACACGTCGATGATCCGGCCAGCGGTGTCGAAGCGCAGGAACGTCGCCCCCGAGTAGCTGACCACCTGCCCGGTCGGCGGCACCGGCCCGAACTGCCCGGCGTGGGTGCCCGCCGCCCGCCAGTGCACGGCCACCCGCCCACCCGCGGCGACCACGTCGACGATCTTGTAGCGGAGGTCCGGGAAGGCCTCCCGGCGCTCGCGGTGCCAGGCCAGCGTCGCATCCGGCCCCGTCCCGCCCAGCCCCGGACACTCCCCGGCGATCAGCTCGTACGCCGACTCCTCCCGACGCGCGTTCCACACGTCGGCGATGAGCCGCCGGGCCGCCGTCTCCACATCCGTCATGACGGCAGGGTAGCCAGAAAAGATGCGGCCCAGCGCCGGGAGCAGCCGAGGTTGGCCCGTACCGCGCCGAGGGCCCGGATTTCGGCGAGGATGGGCAGTGAGGGCAACCGGAGCCGGAGGGCGGACGACGTGGCGCAGACAGGCGGGAAGTACGTCGAGCCGGGTGGCGAGTTCACCCGGGATCAGCGGTACATCGCCACGCGGATCACCGCGGACGGGCGGGACGGTTACCCGGTGGAGCCCGGCCGGTACCGGCTGGCGGTCAGCCGAGCCTGCCCGTGGGCCAACCGCCTCGTCATCGTGCGACGGCTGCTCGGCCTGGAGGACGCCATCTCGATGGCGATCGCCGGCCCGACGCACGACGCCCGGAGCTGGACCTTCGACCTCGACCCGGGTGGGCGCGACCCGGTGCTCGGCATCGAGCGCCTCCAGGAGGCGTTCTTCGCGCGCTTCCCCGACTACGAACGGGGCATCACCGTACCGGCGATGGTGGACGTGCCCACCGGGCAGGTGGTGACCAACGACTACGCGCAGATGAGCCTGGACCTGTCCACCGAGTGGAAGCCGTACCACCGCGAGGGCGCCCCGCAGCTCTACCCCGAACACCTACGCCAGCAGATCGACGAGGTCAACGACGTGGTGTTCCGCGACGTCAACAACGGCGTGTACCGGTGCGGGTTCGCCGGCAGCCAGGAGGCGTACGACAAGGCGTACCACCGGCTGTTCGACCGGCTGGACTGGTTGACCGAGCGGCTGACCAATCAGCGGTACCTGGTCGGCGACACCATCACCGAGGCCGACGTGCGGCTGTTCACCACCCTGGCCCGTTTCGACCCCGTCTACCACGGACACTTCAAGTGCAACCGGCAGAAGCTGAGCGAGATGCCGGTGCTGTGGGCGTACGCCCGGGATCTGTTCCAGACCCCCGGGTTCGGCGACACCATCGACTTCGACCACATCAAGCGGCACTACTACCAGGTGCACCGCGACATCAACCCGACGGGGATCGTTCCGCTCGGCCCCGACCTGTCGAACTGGCTCACCCCGCACGGCCGGGACGCCCTGGGCGGCCGCCCCTTCGGCGACGGCACCCCACCCCCACCCCCGGCCGAACCAGTAGACCCCACCCACACCCCCCTCCGCTAACCCCCCGCCCGCCCGCGCCCGCGCCCCGCGCCCGCGCCCCGCGCCCCGCGCCCCGCGCCCCGCCGATCTTGCACTTTCTGTCGTCGATGTGAGTGGGATGCCCCTTATGCCGCCGCAGTAAGTGCAAGATCGCGGGTGACCATCGCCCGGCCTCATCGATCATGGAGTTGTGGTGCCGGTTTTGGGGGTTGCCGGGCGCTTTGTCACCCACCACAACTCCATGATCGACGGGCGAGGGCGGGGCGAGGGCGAGGGCGGGGCCGGGGCGAGGGCAAGGCGGGGCGAGGCGGGGCGAGGCGGGGCGAGGGCGGGCAGGGCGGGGGCAGGCCAGGGCAGAGGCAGAGGCGGGGGCGGGGCGGGGCAGAGGCGGGGTTAGAGGGCTACTCGGACTGCTGCGGTCAGGACCAGTTGGGCCAGGGAGGCGGGGACCAGGACCAGCCAGCAGAGGCGTTGGAGTTGGTCCTCGCGCAGGCGGGGGTAGGAGACCCGAAGCCAGATGATCACGAAGGCCACGGCGGCGATCTTGAGCAGGGTCCAGAGCCAGCCGAGCTGGTCGTCGGCGAACGGTCCCTGCCAGCCGCCCAGGAACAGCACCGTGGTCAGCGCGGCGATCACCACGATGCCGACGTACTCGGCCAGCAGGAAGAACGCGAACCGCAGACCCGTGTACTCGGTCATGTAGCCGAACACCAGCTCCGAGTCGGCCACCGGCATGTCGAACGGCGGGCGGCGGATCTCGGCCAGCCCGGCGACGAAAAAGATGATCATCGCGGGCGCCTGCCAGAGCAGCCACCAGGGCTGCCACGCCTCGACGATGCCGGACAGGCTGAGCGTGCCCGCCGCCATCGCCACCGACGCGGCGGCCAACACCAGCGGCAGCTCGTAGCCGAGGAGCTGGGCGGCCCCGCGCAGCCCGCCGAGCAGGCTGTACTTGTTGGCCGACGCCCACGCCGACATGAGCACCGCCACCACACCGATGCCGACGACGGCCAGCACGAAGAACAGGCCGATGTCCAACGGCTGCCCGACCAGGTCGTTCGGGCCGAGCGGAATGACCAGCAGCACCAGCAGGTAGGGCACCAGCGCCACAGCGGGGGCCAGCCGGAACACCGCCCGGTCCGCCTCGCGCGGGGTGATGTCCTCCTTCTGCACAAACTTCACACCGTCCGCCACGAGCTGCGCCCAACCGTGGAAGCCGCCCGCGTACATCGGGCCGAGCCGGCCCTGCATGTGCGCCATCACCTTGTGCTCGGCCTGACCGACCAGCAGCGGCAGGGTGAGGAACGCGACCACCACGCCGCCGATCCGGAGCACCAGCTCCACCCAGAGCGGCATCAGCGCGTACCCCCGTCGTCGTCGCCGTCGTCGCGCGCCGCCGGGTCCGCGACCGGCTCGGGCCGCGCGGACCCCGCCGGGCCGTCGGCGGCGTCGGCAACCCGGGGAGTACGCGCCGGACGGGCCCCCGGCGCGGGCCGCGCCGGACGGTCACCGGCCGGTCGGGCCGGGGTGCCGCCGCGCGGCCCCTCCCCCACACCACCCGCGCCGGCCGGGGTGGGCGTCGTCCCCCACTCGCCCGGAGCGGGCACGCCCGGCGGGCGAATCGGCCGGCGGCCACCGCCGGCCTCCGACTCACCCGGTTCCTTTGCGCCCGGCCAGGGCTTCGCCACCCTCGATGCGAGCACGAACTCCTTGCGCAGCGGGTTGCCCTCGAACTCCGGGGGCAGCAGCAGCGGTCGCAGCTCACCGTGCCCGGCGAAGTCGATGCCGAACATCTCGTGGGTCTCCCGCTCGTGCCAGGCGGCACCGGGGTAGAGGTCCACCACCGAGGCCACCGAGGGCGCGTCGCGGGGCACCCGTGTACGCAGCAGCACGCCGTGCCGCAGTCGCGTCGACCAGAGGTGCGCGACCACGTCGAAGCCCCCGGCCAACTCGTCGACCGCCGACAGCCAGTCGAAGAAGTCGCAGGCCAGCTCGGTGTCGTCGCGGGCGGCGCGGACGGCGGTCGACCAGCTCGCCGGCGGTACGTCGACGGTGGCCCGGGCGAACCGCTGCCCGCCGGAGACCGACGCGGTCGCCTCGACCGGCGCGAGCAACGCGACCAGCCGAGCGCCGACCTCTTCTGACGTCATGCCGCTGATCCTAGGGTCTGTTTCAGGAGGGCGGTCGAGCCGAGGCGAGGTCCGGGCGGCGACCGGCCTCCGGTGATCTGGTGGCTTTACCGGCGGTTGTCCCGCCCACGGGGAAAGATGAGGGCGTGCGCGCTGTGACGGTGAAACCCGGGCAAGCCAACTCGCTGAGCCTCGTCGAGGATCAGCCGGAGCCGGCGTCCGAGGAGGGCGCTGTCCTGGTCGAGGCCCTGGCCGTGGGCATCTGCGGCACCGACCACGAGATCATCGCGGGCGACTACGGCGAGGCGCCGCCGGGCGCCGATCGGCTCGTGATCGGGCACGAGTCGCTGGGCCGGGTGCTCGACGACCCGACCGGCACCCTGCAAGCCGGCGACCTGGTGGCCGGCATCGTCCGGCATCCCGACCCGGTGCCCTGCCCCAACTGCGCGGTCGGCGAGTGGGACATGTGCCGCAACGGTCAGTACACCGAGCACGGCATCAAGGCGCTGCCCGGTTTCGCCCGGGACCGTTGGCGGATCGAACCGGAGTTCGCGGTCAAGCTCGACCCCGCGCTGGCCCAGGTCGGCGTGCTGTTGGAGCCGACCAGCGTGGTGGCCAAGGCATGGGACCACATCGAACGGATCGGGCACCGGGCCGAGTGGCAGCCGCAGACCGTGCTGGTGACCGGGGCCGGGCCTATCGGGCTGCTGGCGGCGCTGCTCGGCGCCCAGCGCGGGCTCACCGTCCACGTGCTGGACCGGGCCACCGACGGGCCGAAGCCGGAGCTGGTCGCCGGGCTGGGCGCCACCTACCACGCGGTGCCGGTCAACGACCTGCCCTTCGAGCCGGACGTGGTGATCGAGTGCACCGGCGCGCCCACGGTGGTCCTGGACGTCATGTGCAAGGCCGCGCCGAACGGGATCGTCTGCCTGGCCGGGGTGTCCAGCGGCGGCCGGAGTATCGACTTCGACGCCGGGGCGCTCAACCGGGCGCTGGTGCTGGAGAACAACGTGGTGTTCGGCTCGGTGAACGCCAACCGGCGGCACTGGAACTCGGCAGCGCAGGCTCTTTCGCGCGCCGACCAGGTCTGGCTCTCCTCCCTGATCACCCGGCGGGTGCCGGTGAACAGGTACGCCGACGCGTACACCGCCGGGCCGGACGACATCAAGGTCGTGCTCGAGTTCGCCTCGTGAACCGGTCAGATCCCCGGTAGCCGGCCGTTGCGGAACAGGTCCACGAAGAGTTGGTGGTCCTGCCGGGCGCGCACCCCGTACGCGTGCGCGAAGTCCACCAGATGGGTGACGAACCCCGACTCGTCGGCGTCCACGGCAGCGACGATCGCCTCCTCGGTGGAGTAGTCCACGAGGTCGTGGCTGGACTCGTCGTCGGCGACCGAGTGCATCCGGGCCACCGCCCGGCCGAGGTCGGCCAGCACCCCGGTCAGCTCGTCCGGCTCGTTCACGTCGGCCCAGTCCAGATCGCCGGCGTACGGGGAGACCTCGGCGACCAGTTGACCCGCCCCGTCCAGCTCGGTGTAGCCCAGCCACGGGTCGGCGTGCGCCTGCAACGCTCGCTGCGACTCGGCGGTCCGGTGGCCCTGGTGCCGGAAGTAGCCGGCCACCGACTCGTCGGTGCTGTAGCGGGCCACCGCCGGGACCTGCGCCTGCTTCATGTAGATCAGCACGTCGTTCTCCAGCGCCTGCGTGTGCCCCTCCAGCAGCAGGTTGTACGACGGCAGCCCGGCCGAGCCGATGCCCACGCCCTTGCGCAGCACCACGTCCTTGATCCGGGCGGCCCCTGGACGCAGCCGGGCGGTGGCCGCGGGCAGGGTCTCCAGGTAGTCCTCGAAGGCGGCGAGCACCCGGTCCCGGGTCGTGGCGTCGACCTCGAAGACGCCGTCGGTGACGGAGAACCGCCGCTCGTAGTTGTCGACGGTGGTCTGCGCGGCGAGCAGGTCGACCCTCGTGTTGAGGCGGGCCTGTTGGAGCACCCGACGCAGCACCCCGTCGGCGTTGTCCAGGGTGATCGACCCGATGGCGTCGTCCCCGCCGGCGGCGATGGCCCGCAACTCGGTCAGGTAGGCGCGGGCGAAGCCGGTCACCAGCTCGTCGATCACCGTGTCGGAGAGGGCCTTGCTGTAGCCGAGCAGCGCCACGCTGGCCACGAACCGCCGCAGGTCCCAGGTGAACGGGCCGACGTACGCCTCGTCGAAGTCGTTGACGTTGAACACCAGTTGCCCGGACGCGTTCATGTACGTGCCGAAGTTCTCCGCGTGCAGGTCGCCGTGGATCCACACCCGGCCGGTCCGCTCGTCGAGGAAACGGTCGTCGGCGAAGTCACCGCGCTGGTCGGCGTAGAACAGCGCGGCGCTGCCCCGGTAGAAGGCGAACGGCGACGCGGCCATCTTGCGGAACTTGCGCCGGAAGGCCGCCGGATCGATCGCCATCGACGCGCCGAACTCCGCGCTGAGCACCTCGGTGATGTGGTCCGAGCGCCGGTCCCCTGAGCTGGTCATGGTCCGCAGGCTAGCCGGCCGGGTCCACCACGGGCTGGCAGAACGGGGTGGCGGAACAGGAACCCATCGATCATGCTGTCTGCGTCACGCGCGGGGGCCCGGACACCACGGTCACGTCGGCCGATCGCTGCTGCCATGGGCGGCAGCAGGTCCCTCGCCGGGCGTCGACCACGGAGGACCGGACACACATGTTCCGCAAAACGGGGACCCTGCTCACCGCCGCACTGCTCGGCCTGACCGCCACGATCGGTGGGGCCGGACCGGCCGCCGCGGCACCGGCGGACGCCGCCGGCGGCACCGTGTCGGTGGGCAGACTGATCCTGGAGCCGACCGAGCGGGGCTACCTGGACAGCCTCCCGGTGACCGTCACCAACACCGGCAGCGAGACCGACTACTTCTACCTGACGCTGCGCGAGCCGGTCCCGGGCGCGTTCCAGGACACGGACAGCCGCTGCGACTGGTTCGGCGCGATGGAGGAGAACCGGCGGCTGTTCGACTGCTCCCTCTCGAACAACTGGGCCTACCTCGCCCCGGGCGAGAGCCGCACGGTCACGCTGGACTTCCACGTGCTGACCACCCCGCGGGCGTACCCGATGAGCATGACCGGAGGCCGGATCGCGGTCTCCTCGATCAACGGTGGCCTGATCGCGGAGAGGTCGCTCACCGCGCTGTTCCGGTCCACGACCGGGTCGCTGATCCGCCCCCGGCCGTACGTCCAGGACGCCCAGCCGGACGCCGCCATCGACTCGGTGGGCCCGGTGACCCTCGACCCGGAGGGCACCGGCCGCCTCTACCTGCCGGTGACCGTGCGGTACAAGGGGGACGCGCCGCACGTCGGCCTCGACATCAAGGCCAGTCCGCTGCCCGCCGGGTCGCGCATCGAATACACCATCCCGTCGGAAGGGCCGGTCCTGACGGACCATTCCTGGGTACCGGGGCAACGGATGATGCCCGGCGAGGTGCGTAGCTTCGGATTGGTGATCACCCCGCCGACCGACCCGGCCGACGCTCAGGACGTCATCACCCTGGCGTTGACGACCAACTGGTTCCCGTCGGGCCCGGACGCCGACCCCAGCGACAACACCGCCCAGACCACGCTGGCCATCGCGGCCACCAGCTGATCACCACACGGCAGGGCCGTCGCTCGGACTCGTCCGGGCGGCGGCCCCGGCGTTCGTCAGCCCGCGTCGGGTGGGCGTACGGGTGGGGCGGTGAGGGAGTCGACCGAGCGTGGGGCGCTGGCCTCGGCGGGCGCGGCGAGCAGGTCCCGCTGCGGCACTCCGCCGATCCCGGACTGCTCGGCGGCGATCTTCTCCTGAAGGCGCAGGATGCCGTGCAGCAGCGCCTCCGGGCGGGGCGGGCAGCCGGGCACGTAGACGTCGACCGGGATGAGCTGGTCGACGCCCTTGGTCACCGAGTACGAGTCCCAGTAGGGGCCGCCGCAGTTCGAGCACGCGCCGAACGAGATGACGTACTTCGGCTCGGGCATCTGGTCGTAGAGCCGCTTGATGGCCGGGGCCATCTTGTCGGTCACCGTGCCGGAGACCACCATGAGGTCGGCCTGTCGGGGGCCGTGGGCGAACGGGATCACGCCGAGCCGGATGAAGTCGTGCCGGCCCATGCTGGTGGCGATGAACTCGATCGCGCAGCAGGCCAGGCCGAAGTTGAACACCCAGAGCGAGTAGCGGCGCCCCCAGTTCAGCACGAACCGGATCGGCTCACCGAGCACTGCCGGTAGCTGCACGGACGTCCCCTCTCCTCACCCCACAGTGAATCACAGCCGGCTGTCACGGACCGGACAGGCAACCCCACCGGGTCCGACCGCAACCGGCGGGCGCAGCAGAGTGTGTGACCGGTGCTGGCGAACACGCCGCCTGCGGCCACCACGGGGAGGACGAGTGCTTGTGACAGGAGAAGTACGGGTGGGCGGACCGCCCCCCGACCCGCCGGGAAGTCCTCTCCCCGCGACCGCCGAACTGGTCTTCGACGACTTCTACCACGCTCACTTCCGCTCGCTGGTGGTGCAGCTCACCGCGTACACGGGTGACCGTGGGCAGGCGCAGGACCTGGTTCAGGAGGCGTTCTGCCGGGCGTACGCCCACTGGGGTCGGCTCGCCCGGTACGACGATCCGCTGGCCTGGGTACGCCGGGTCGCCTGGAACCTCGGCCACAACCGCTGGCGGCGGCTGCGGACCGCGCAGGCCTGGCTGCTGCGGCAACGGGAGACACACGTCGCCGAGCCGAGCCCGGACCGGGTCGCCCTCGACACCGCCTTGGCCAAGTTGCCGCCGAAGCAGCGCCGGGCTGTCGTACTGCACTACCTCGCCGACCTGACGGTCGCCGAGATCGCCGCCCAGGAACGGGTCGCCGAGGGAACCGTCAAGTCCTGGCTGCACCGGGGACGGGCGGCCCTCGCGACGCACCTGCGCGACACCACCGAGGAGGTGCGAGATGTCTGATCAGGAGATCCTCGACCTCGCCGAAGAGTTCGCCCACTACCGCCGTACCGTGCTGGAGGAGGTCGAGGTGCCCGGGCCGGCCGCCGTGCGGCGGACGGCGCGAGGCCGCGGCCGTCGCCGGTTCGCCACCACCACCGCGACGGTGCTCGCGCTGTTCGGCGGGGCCGCCGTCGGGTACGCGACGATGAACGGCCCCGATCGCGAGCCGGGGCCCGTGGATCCCACGTCCGCGCCGTCCGCCAGCCCGTCGGCGACCGCGACCGCCAGTGCGACGGCCAGCCCGTCTGCCACGGCGTCGAACGGCGGCGCCAGCCCGACCGTCGCCGCCCCGAACGGCCGCATCGGCCGGGCCCAGTTGCTCGCCGCGACGGTGTCGCTGCCCGCCTGGACCACCCCGGCGGAATGCCCCACTGGGCGGGTGCGGCTGGGTGCCGAACCGGCCCGCGAAGGCGTCAACGAGCTGGTCGCGCTCGACTACGGCGACCTGGACGGCGACGGGGCGACGGAGACGGTCGCCCTCGTGCGCTGCCTGTTCGGCACCCGCGGGCCGTTCCAGGTGGTCGCCTTCGATCGGGACGCGTCCGGCCGGGTCGTCACCCTCGGCCGCGTGGCCGGCACCGCTTCGCCCACGCCGGGTTGGGTGACCGCCCTGGACGTACGCGACGACGGCGAGGTTCGGGTCGAGGTGCTCGACGTCGCGCCCGGCGGCGGCTGGCCGATGAAGAACTCCCAACGGCAGTGGCGCGGCTACCGCTGGACCGGTGACGCGTTCGACCAGGTGTCCGGGCCGAGCACCTTCGGCCCCAACCCGCGATCGGCCGACCTGTCGATCACCGCCACCGACCTGGTGTTGACCCCTGCGGCGGACGACTCCCGATCGGGCACGGTCACCGTGCGGATCCGCAACGACGCGGATCGGACGCCGCCCGGGGTGCTCTTCACCATCGAGCTGCCGAAGGCGCTGCGGCCCGTCGGGGACGGCTGGTCGGGCTGCGACATCGGGACGGGGAGCACCGTGCTGGTGTCCTGCCACATAAGCGCCGTGCCTGCGCACGGCGAGATGCGGCGGACCCTGGAACTGCGGGTCGCCGCCGGTACCAGCCTGGCCCCGGGAAAAGCGACACTCTGGACCTGGTCCCGGGACCCGGACATGGACCCGTGGCTGGACAACAACAGCGATGACAACGAGTCGACCTTCGGCTATCGCTGACCCTTCCCGGACACGGACACGGATCGACTGGACGAGGCGGCCGCGCTCACCCGAGCGCGGCCGTCGTCGGCCTGCCCGTCCGCCGCGGCCCGCTCGTCGACTGTCGGATTCGCGGCTGGGCGGACCGCAACCAGGTGCCTCGCGGCGGAGTGTTACCGGCGCCCAGGGGCACCGGCCCAGCGGGCAAACGGGGAGGGGCAGTGACAGCAACGATGGGGGCCCGCGCCAACGAACCGCCGGCGGTGCTGACGTCCGGAGGGTCGAACGCGGCGGCGATCGCCTTCGACGACTTCTACCACGCGCACTTCCGGAGCGTCACGGCCCAACTGTGTGCGTACACCGGGGATCTGGGCCACGCGCAGGACCTCGCCCAGGAGGCGTTCTGCCGGGCGCTGGCACGCTGGGACCGCCTGGTCCGCTACGACGATCCGGTGGCCTGGGTCCGCCGGGTCGCCTGGAACCTGGCCCGCAGCCGCTGGCGTCGGCTCCGCACGGCACGCAACCACCTCCTGCGGCAGCGACACGTCGAAGCCGAGGTGGACGGCCCCACGCCGGATCGGGTGGCCATCGACGCGGCGCTCACGCAACTGCCGCCCAACCATCGACGGGCCGTCATCCTGCACTACCTGGCCGACCTGTCGGTCAGTCAGATCGCCCTGCAGGAAGGAGTGGCCGAGGGCACCGTGAAGTCCTGGCTGCACCGGGGCCGGACCGCCCTGGCCGGACTGCTGGACGAGAACACCGAGGGGGTGTCCGATGTCTGATCTCGACCCGCGGCTGCGCGAACGGTTGACCGCGTACCGTGCGGACGTCACCGCCCGGGCCGTCGGCCCCGGTCCCGACCAGGCCCGACGTACCCTGCGCCGTCGCCGGCGGACGAGGGTCGTGGCGGTCGCGGCGGCTGCGGTCGTGCTGGTGTTGGCGCCGGTCGTCGCCAACGCCGCGCTGAAGGGCGACCGAACGCCACCGGTACCGGCGGAGTCCGTCGACCCGACACCCCCGCCGACGACGACCCCGCCACCACCCACACCGTCGGTCAGCCAATCACCAGATTCCACACCCACTGCCGACCCGGGCGCCCCGGACGGCCGGATCAGCCGGGCCCAGTTGCTCGCCGCCCGTGTCGACCTGCCGACGTGGCCGCAGACCGCGCCGTCCACCTGCATCACGACGAACGTGCGGCTGGCGACCACCTCGAACAAGAGCTTCGTCCCGTTGCTCACCGACCTGTCCGTGGACCACGCCGACCTGGACGGTGACGGCGCTCAGGAGACGGTTGCCGTCGTCGCCTGCCGGTACGGGGAGGCGTTGGCGAAGCAGGTCGTCGCCTTCGACCGGGATGACGACGGGCGCATCGTGACGCTCGGCCGGGTCGTCCGGACCACCGACGGTGTCGAGGACATCCTCGGGGTGACCCTCACCGCGGCCGGCACGGTCGACGTGCGGGTGGCCGACCTGCAGCCGTGCTGCGACACCCCGACGTACTGGAAGCAGGAACAGACGCGTACCTACCGGTTCAAGGGTGGCCGGTTCGTGCAGACAGGCGGCCCCACGAAGTTCGGGAAGGATCCCCGGCTCACCGACCTGCGCCTGTCCATGACGCACACACTGGTAAACGTCACCGGTGGTCGCGAGCTGACCATCGTCCTCACCGTCACCAACGCGGGATCGGTCGACGCGGCCCAGGTCCAGTTCAGGGGCCTCGACGTGGGTGCGCCGACGACAGGTGACTGGTCCAGGTGTGACCCGGCGGCCGCGGCGGCCGACGACCACCGGACGTGTCTGGTGCCGGGGGTGCCGGCCGGCGAGTCGCGACGCTACACGTTCGTCCAGCGGGTGCCGAGCCGCTCGGGCACCGATGCGACCACCCGGTTCTTCTTCGTGACCCACTACGACGCGCAGGACCGGCAGTGGCGCGACCGCAACGAGAAGGACAACAAGGTGCAACTCCCCGGCGTGTTCTGACGAGGAGGATGTCCGGTGCCCCATCCCGTCGGGGTGGGGCACCGGGGTTCACTCGCCCGAACTCCAGTCGGGGCGTTGCAGGAGGCCCACGAACTCGACCAGCAACCTCTCGCGCAGCGCCGACGGGGCGGCGTCGAGCAGCGTGTTCACGACCGCCATCCGATCCGGCAGCGGACCGGAACTGTCGCCGCCGCCCAGGCCCAGCCCGGCCGCCAGGCCGGCCACCACCTCCGGCGTCAGCGCCTCGGGGGTGAGGACGCCGACCAGGGAAGCCACCTCGGCGGGCAGCCGCACCGGGCCGCTCGCCTGGGTCGCCGCCACCGCGGCGGCCAGATCCGGGCCGAACTCGGCCACCCGGGGCGCGACCGAGGCGGTCACCGTGAGGTGCACACTGGCCGGCAGATCGACGTACGACAGCTGGGGCTGGGTGTGCCAGCCACGGGCGGTCAACTCGTCGACCAGGACGAACAGGTCGGGGCCGCCCTCGGTGGCGGTGAAGCAGACCACCGTGGACTCCGGCTCGGCCATCAGCCGTAGCCCGTCGACGGCGCGGACCGCGTCGGCCAGGGCAGCGACCGCGTCCCGGGTGGTGGCGGCCAACCGCAGGTAGCCGGCGTCGCCGAGGTGTCGCAGGGTGGCGTACGCGGCGGCGATCGGCCCGCCCGAGCGGGTCGAGGCGATCACCGGGTTGATCATCGTGTAGCCGGGCCAGTCGGCGTACGCGAAGTACTGCGGCGCGCGTCCGGTGGCGTCCCGGTGCAGCAGCACCGACACGCCCTTCGGCGCGTACGCGTACTTGTGCAGGTCGACCGAGATGGACGTGACGCCGGGAACCGTGAAGTCGAACGCCGGCACCGGCTCGCCGAGGCGACGCAGGTACGGCAGGGACCAGCCACCGAAGCAGGCGTCGACGTGGCAGCGCACTCCGGCCTCGGCGGCGACGGCGGCGATCTCGGCGACCGGGTCCACCACCCCGTGCGCGTACGAGGGCGCGGAGCAGGCGACAAGTACCGTGTCCGGCCCGATCGCGGCGGCCATCGCGGCGGGTTCGGGACGCAGCGTGTCCGGCGAGACCGGCACCACGTCCAGCGCCACCCGCAGATAGTGCGCCGCCTTCGCGAACGCGGCATGCGCGGTCGACGGCACCACGATCCGGGGCGCGGCGATCTCCGGGTGCGCGTCCCGGGCCGCCTTGACGGCGAGGATCAGCGACTCGGTGCCGCCGCTGGTGACGCTGCCGACCACGTCCGGCGCGGTCGTCCCCGGGCCGCCGCCGAGCACCCGGCCGGCCGCGCCGACGAGCGCGTTCTCCATGGCCAGCAGGGACGGGAACGCGGTCGGGTCGAGACCGTTGACGTGGGCGCTCTCGGAGTGCGCGGCGGCGGTGAGGTCGTCGAGTCCCGGCACCGCCGGGTCGTAGACGTAGGCGAACAGCCGTCCACCGTGGGTGGGCCGGTCACCGGCGCGCAGCCGCCGAACCTCGTCCAGCGCCTGTTCCGCGCTGACCCCGTCGCGGGACAACGCGCCCGCCCCGAGCGTGTTCTCGTCGATCATGGAGTCATGGTGCCCTTCTAGTAACGGCTAACGGCTTTTGTCTCCCACCACAACTTCATGATCGACCCCGAGGGTGGGGGCAGGGGTGGGGAGGGTGTAGTGGCGGAGCAGGAGGATGGGGGGAGCTATCAGCAGGGCTGGGATCAGGGTGAAGCCGAGCAGGACGCCGAGCCTCGCCGTGTCGGACTGGGCGGCGGCGGTTCCGGTGTCGGAGGAGACGTAGCCGGAGACCTGCAGCACGAGGCCGTAGATGCCGGGGCCGAGCGCCAGGCCGAAGGTCTCCCCGGCGGTCCACAGGCCGGTGAAGACGCCCGCCTGCCGTCGACCGGTGCGTGCCGTCTCGTACGCGATGCAGTCGGGGAGCATGGCCAGCGCGAACACCTGTTGCCCGGCGTACCCGACGCCGAGCACCGCGACCACCAGGTAGACGGCGACCGGCGGCAGCACCGGGGCGGCGACCAGGGCGAACGCCCCGGCGGCCAGGATCAGCCCGGCGACGACCAGGGCGGCCCGCTTGCCCAGCCGGGCGCCGACCCGGGCCCAGAGCGGCATCACCAGCAGCGCCGGCCCGACGAAACAGGCGAAGAGCAGCGTCGGCCCGTTCCGGTCGTCGCGCAGGATCTGCCCCGCGAAGTAGTTGACCCCGGCGAGGATGGTCGCCACCCCCACGGACTGCACCACGAAGCAGATCAGCAGCGCCCGGAACGGCCGGTTGGCCCCGGCCACGGCGAGCTGCGCACGCAGCGTCGGTTCGCTGACGTCGACCACACCAGCGGGTGCGGACCGGGTGCCGAGAAACGCGCCGAGCGCGCCGACGCCGATGAGCGCCGCCACGAACAGGCCCATCCAGCGGTGTCCGGGCACGCCGTCGCCGCCGGCCGTCACCACCAACGGGGCGACCGCGCCGGAGATCAGGATGGCCAGCGCCAGCACAGCGATCCGCCAGGTCATCAGCCGGGTGCGTTCGGTGTGGTCGTCGGTCATCTCGGCGGGCATCGCCATGTACGGCACCTGGAAGAAGGCGAACGCGGTGGCCGTGGCCAGGAAGGCGAGCGCCACGTACGTCGCGGCGGCCGGCCCCTTGTCGAACGGCGCCGCGAAGATGGCCGCGAAGAGCGCGGCGAGCGCGAGACCGGCGACGAGCAGGTACGGGCGGCGTGCGCCCCAGCGTGACCGGGTGCGATCGGAGATCCGGCCGGCGACCGGGTTCACCAGCACGTCCCACGCCTTCGGCAGCAGCACCAGCAGGGCGGCTACCCCGGCGGCGACGCCGAGCGTGTCGGTCAGGTAGGGCAGCAACAGCAGGCCGGGCACGGTGCCGAACGCGCCGGTGGCCAGCGAGCCGAGCGCGTATCCGACGTGCACCGGTCGGGGCAGCCGTCCGGTGGCGGGCAGGCCGGCAGCACCCGGCGGCTGGTTCATGGGGCCGAATGTTACTCACGTTATGGCGGGGGTCACATCCCCTCCCCGGGCGACCAACCCGCCGCCGCGATGTCCACCCCCGCGCCGCGCAACGGCGTCCCTTCGGCCCGCAGCCGGGCCCGCGCCTCGCGCTCGTGCCCCGGTGGCAACCGGCCGCCCGCGGTCACCACCCGATGCCAGGGCACCGAGCCACCGTGCCGGGCCATGATGGCGCCCACCAGGCGCGCGGAGGAGCGACCCGAGCGTTCGGCCAGCGCGTCGGCGACCGCGCCGTACGACATCACCCGGCCCTCGGGAATCCGCTCCACGAGGTCCAGCACGGCCTCGACGTACTCGTCAGGAGTCACAATCCGCCACCATATGGGAACGCCACCGGGCCACGCGGGCGTGACCACGCAGAATGGGCGGGTGCGCGACGCAGTCACGGCCGCTCGGCGGATCGTCGTCAAGATCGGGTCCTCCTCGTTGACCACCGCCACCGGCGGTCTCGCCGACGAGCGGGTCGACGCGCTCGTCGACACCCTGGGTCGGCTCGGCGCCGAGGGACGCGAGGTCGTGCTGGTCTCCTCCGGCGCGATCGCCGCCGGCCTCGCCCCGCTCGGTCTGACCCGACGTCCGCGCGACCTGGCCACCCAGCAGGCCGCCGCCAGCGTCGGCCAGGGCCTGCTGATCGGCAGGTACGCGGCCAGCTTCGCCCGGCACGACCGCACCGTCGGGCAGGTGCTGCTCACCGTCGACGACGTGACCCGGCGGGCGCACTACCGCAACGCGTACCGCACCCTGCGCAAACTCCTCGACCTGCGGGCCGTGCCGATCGTCAACGAGAACGACACGGTCGCCACCGAGGAGATCCGGTTCGGCGACAACGACCGGTTGGCCGCCCTGGTGGCCGCCCTGGTGCACGCCGACCTGCTGGTGCTCCTCTCCGACGTGGACGCGCTCTGGACCGGCGACCCGACCCGTCCACAGTCGGTGCGGATCGCCGAGGTCCGTAACGAGGAGGACCTCGCCGGAATCTCCATCGGCGGCGCCGGCCGGTCCGGCGTCGGCACCGGCGGCATGGTGACAAAGGTCGAGGCGGCCCGGATCGCCACCGGCTTCGGCATCCCCGTGGTGCTCACCTCCGCCGACCTGGCCGCCCCGGCGCTGGCCGGCGAGCCGGTCGGCACGCTGTTCCACCCGCAGCGGCAACGGCCGACGGCCCGGCTGTTCTGGCTGGCCCACGCCACCTCGCCCCGGGGACGCCTGCACCTGGACCCGGGCGCGGTGGCCGCCGTCGTGGAGCGGCGCAAGTCGCTGCTGCCGGCCGGCATCACCGCCGTGGACGGCACCTTCACCGCTGGCGACCCCGTGGACCTGGTCGACGACGCCGGTGCGCCGGTAGCCCGTGGCCTGGTCAACTACGACGCGGTGGAGCTGCCCGGCCTACTCGGCCGTTCCACCTCCGAACTCGCCGCGGCGCTCGGCCCGGCGTACGAACGGGAGGTCGTCCACCGCGACGACCTCGTACTGCTGTAAGCAAGGGCACCTTGTTAACGCCTAGCGTTGTACAAGGGGCCCTTCCTAACGCGAGGAGTGACCGATGAGCGTCGTCGAGCAGGCGAAGCGGGCGCGGGACGCCGCTGCCGAACTGGCCGTGGCCACCCGTACCGTCAAGGATGCCGCGCTGGTCGCGATGGCCGACGCGCTGGTGACGCGTACCCCGGAGATCCTCGCCGCCAACGAGGCGGACCTGGCGGCCGGGCGCGAAGCCGGGCTGAGCGCGGCCGTGCTGGACCGGCTCGCCCTCGACGAGGGCCGGGTGGCCGGCATCGCCGGAGCGCTGCGTGAGATGGCCGCGCTGCCCGACCCGGTCGGCGAGGTGGTCCGCGGATCGACCCTGCCCAACGGGCTGGAACTGCGCCAGATCCGGGTGCCGTTCGGGGTGGTCGGCATCATCTACGAGGCGCGGCCCAACGTAACGGTGGACGCCGCCGGGATCTGCCTCAAGTCCGGTAACGCGGCGCTGCTGCGCGGGTCGTCGTCGGCCGCGCACTCGAACGCCGCGCTGGTAGCGGTGCTGCGCGACGCGGTCGCCGGGGCCGGTCTGCCGGCGGACGCGGTGCAGTTGCTCGACGCCAGTTCGCGCGACTCGGTCAAGGAGCTGATGCGGGCTCGCGGGCTGGTCGACGTGCTCATCCCGCGCGGTGGCGCGTCGCTGATCCGCACCGTGGTCGAGGAGTCGACAGTGCCGGTGATCGAGACCGGGGTGGGCAACTGCCACGTCTACGTCGACGCCGCCGCCGACCTGGGCAAGGCCGTCGCGGTGACGTTGAACGCCAAGACGCAGCGCCTGTCCACCTGCAACACCGCCGAGTCGCTGCTGGTGCACGTGGACGTCGCCGACGCGTTCCTACCGCCGATGCTGGCCGCGTTCGCTGAGGCCGGCGTGACCGTGCACGGCTCCCCCGAGGTGGTCGCCCACTCGGCGGCCGTCGTCCCGGCCACCGAGGAGGACCACGCCACGGAGTACCTGTCGGCCGACATCTCGGTGGCGGTGGTCGACTCGCTGGACGCGGCGGTCGCGCACATCCGCCGCTTCGGCACCGGACACACCGAGGCGATCATCACCGACTCGACGACCGCCGCCCGCGAGTTCGTCGCCCGGGTGGACGCGGCGGCGGTGATGGTGAACGCGTCGACCCGGTTCACCGACGGGGGCGAGTTCGGCTTCGGCGCGGAGATCGGCATCTCCACGCAGAAGCTGCACGCCCGGGGGCCGATGGGCCTGCCCGAGTTGACCAGCACCAAGTACGTCGTCACCGGCGACGGTCACGTGCGCTGATCGCCCGGCCGGCAGGCCCGGATCGCGGACAGCGTGGAGTGCACGTCGAACTGGTGACCGTCGTCGCTCTCCCACCCACCGTCGCTGCGCTGGGTCTCGCCGAGCCGCCGCAGGGCGCGCACCATGACCCAGTCGTGGGAGTCGATGCCGACGCGGCGCAGCGTGGCCGCCAGCCATGCCACGTCGCCCGCTGACATCGCGGCCATCCGTTCGGCGAGCACCACCTGGATCCGCGCCGACTCCTGGAACATGTCCTGGCGGTGCAGTACTGCCGCGCTCAGCCAGCCGGCGGCGAGGAACGACGGCCAGGTCCCGTCCGGGCGCAGCCGCGCGACGATCGACTGCGCCGCGGCCTGCACCACACCGGCGTACGCCCCACCGACCCGATGATCGAGCGGACCTGAGGCGCGGGCGTCCAGGCCGGCGACGGTGAGCCAGAAGCCGGCGTTGGCGGTGAGGAAGAGTTTGGCCTCGGGGTCACCGGGTCGGGCCCACTCGGGCGCCGAGCCGGCCAGGGAGAGGTCCTCGTCCCAACCACCGTCGGGCTGCTGCCGAGACGCCAACCAGTCGAGCGCCCGGCGGGCGGCGGGACGACCCAGCGCACCGAGGTCGTCCAGCTCGCCGAGCCGGAAACAGGTGGCGTCGACCGAGGCCACCTCACCGCCCCAGGTCGCCGGCCAGCCGCCGTCGGGTGACTGGCCGACCTCGGCCGCGTCCAACAGCTCCGGCGGGGCGGGCGTGCCGTTGCGCAGCCAGGAGAGGCGGGCGCGTTCCACCGCGTCCCCGTGCGCCACGACGAACCCGATCGCGGCTTCCAAGTCGACCACGGCGGAGACGCTACCTGCGCAGACACGATCCCGCCTCGGGGAATCGGCCAGCCGGAAATGGCTGCGTCGCTCGGTGCGCGGGTCTGGTCGGAGCTATCTGCGTCGATTGACGCGACGGGTCGGAGCCGGGACGACAGGGCCGCCCCGGCTCCACCGGTCAGTACGCGGGCAGCGACGGGTCGATCTGCTTGATCCAGGAGAGCACGCCGCCCTGCACGTGGACGGCGTCCTTGAAGCCGGCGGCCTTGAGCGCGGCCAGCGCCTCGGCGGAGCGCACACCGGACTTGCAGTGCAGCACGATCTGCTTGTCCTGCGGCAGCTTCGCGAGGGCCTCACCGGAGATGATGTCGCCCTTGGGGATCAGCGTGGCGCCGGGAATCCGCACGATCTCGTACTCGGCCGGCTCCCGCACGTCGACGAGGAAGATGTCCTTGCCGGCGTCCTGCCACTCCTTGAGCTCCAGGGCGGTGATGGTCGAGTCGAGCGTCGCCTCCTGGGCCTCGACCGAGACCGCGCCGCAGAAGTCCTCGTAGTCTTCCAGCAGGTCGGTGACGGTCGGGTTCTCGCCGCAGAGCACGCAGTTCGGGTCCTTCCGAACCTTGATCTTGCGGTACTCCATCTCCAGGGCGTCGTAGACCATGAGCCGGCCCACCAGCGGCTCGCCGATGCCGGTGAGCAGCTTGATCGCCTCGTTCACCTGGATCGACCCGATCGACGCGCAGAGCACGCCGAGCACGCCACCCTCGGCGCAGGAGGGGACCATGCCGGGCGGCGGCGGCTCCGGGTAGAGGCAGCGGTAGCAGGGGCCGTGCTCGGCCCAGAACACCGACGCCTGCCCGTCGAACCGGTAGATCGAACCCCAGACGTACGGCTTGCCGAGCAGCACCGCGGCGTCGTTGACCATGTAACGGGTGGCGAAGTTGTCGGTGCCGTCGACGATCAGGTCGTACTGGGCGAAGATCTCGCGGACGTTCTCCCGGTCCAACGCGGTGTTGTGGATCTCCACGTTGACCAGCGGGTTGATCTCGCGGATCGACGCGGCGGCGGACTCGGCCTTCGAGCGGCCGACATCGGACACGCCGTGGATGACCTGGCGCTGGAGGTTGGACTCGTCGACGGTGTCGAAGTCGATGATGCCGAGCGTGCCGACCCCGGCAGCGGCCAGGTACAACAGGGCCGGCGAGCCGAGGCCACCGGCGCCGACACAGAGCACCCGGGCGTTCTTCAGCCGCTTCTGACCGGCCACCCCGACGTCCGGGATGATCAGGTGGCGTGAGTAGCGGCGGATCTCGTCAACGGTCAGCTCGCCGGCGGGCTCGACGAGCGGGGGCAACGACACGGTGGACTCCCCGGGATCGGCGGTGTGAACCGCGCCATTGTTGCTCGCCGGGGCCCCGCTCGGCCATGAGGGAGGACACGTGGTCCGCGATGCGGGAGCGGGAATAACTCAGGGGATGGCGTCGCCGGCGTAGCGACGGCCGTCGAGGTAGGGCCAGGCGTTGGCCACGCAGCCCTCCAGCCCGTACGTCTGCTGCTGCATCACCGGGGCGGGCTCGCCCGGACCGGGGCACGCCTCGTGCTCGGCACCGAGCTCGTGGCCGACCTCGTGGTTGATCACGTAGGTGCGGTACGTCTCCAGCGGTGCGCCGTAGTCGGGCACCGCCTCCTGCCAGCGGGCCAGGTTGATGATCACCCGGCCGGGTAGCCGGCAGGACGTGTAGCGCTCGGTGGACAGGCCGCCCTCGGCGCACATCCGCTCTGACGTGACCGGGGTGGCGAGGTAGATGGTGAAGTCGGCGGCCCGGGCGTCGGCGACCCGCTGCACGCGCAGCTCGCCGGAGGCGATCCAGCTGCGCGGGTCGGCCAGCACCTCGTCGACCCGCGCCGCGAACGTGCCGGCGTCCTGGCCGCTGTCGCGCTCGACCACGACGCGGTACCGGCGCAGCGGTCCGTCCTCGCCGTGCACCGCGGTTTCGGAGTCGGCGGCGGTGAACCGTCCCGCGCCGACCGACGGGTAGTCGCTGGGCGCCGGATGGGCCTCCCCGCCGCCCACGCCCATGCCGCCCGGTGTCGGGATGGGCGGCGCGTCGGCCGGCGGCTCACCGCCACCCGCCACGGTCACGCCGATGGCGCCGGCGGTGGCGAGGACGAGCACACCGAGCAGCAGAGTGCGCCGTCGGCGACGGCGCATTCGCACGAGACTGGGACGCGCGCCCTCGTACGCCGACCCTGCCGACGGGTCGGGCGGCTCGGGCGGGCCGTAAGGGGACGACGGCGTCATGACGCCAAGCCTGCCAGATTATTCGGGCAATTCTCCGCTTTTGGCTGCTATTGCCGCAATACGTCTCAGAGTGCCGGCCCGGCGTAGCGCCGACCGTCGACGTACGGCCACGGATTGGCCCGGCATCCGTTGAGGAAGAGGGTCTGCTGCATCATCACCGGCGCCGGACGCCCCGAGCCCGGGCAGCGCTCGTGATGGTGCCCGAGCTGGTGACCGACCTCGTGGTTGACCACGTACGTCCGGTACACCGACAGCGGCACGCGCGCCGAGACGTAGTGCGGCACCGACAACCGCCACCGGTCCAGGTTGACGATCACCTGACCGGGCGCGCGGCAGGAGGTGTACGGCCGCCCGTCGATCCGGATGTCCACCCCACCCGCGGCGCACATCCGGCCCGCCGTACGGGCCGTCGCCAGGTAGACGGTGAAGTCCCGGGGAGCGTCCCCCGGCACCTGCTGCAACCGCAGCCGACCGCTGTCGACCCAGCTGCCCGGTCCGGTGAGCGCCACCTGGACGGCCTGCGCGAACGCGGCCACGTCCTCGTCGCTGCCCGACTCGACCGCCACCCGGTAACGACGCAGCTCACCCGCGCGGCCCAGGACCGGGCCGGAGCGGTCGTCGTGTTCGAAGCGGCCCGTCCCGGCGCTCGGGACCGCTCCGGGCATCCGCAGCACCGGCGACGCGCTCGGCGACGCCGCCACCGTGGCGCTCGGCGACGGGCTCACCGACCCCGGCAGCGGCCTCGCCACCAGCGGCGGGGCGGCGGCCTCCTCGGCGGTCAGCCGGTCGGACGGCTCGCCCCGCTCCTCGGCGACCACGGTCACTGCCGCGCCGATCGCCAGCACCACCGCCACCAACTGGGCGATCAGCGCGAAGCGTCGATGACGGTGAGCGGACCTGAACATTCCGGTCAGCCTGCCAGATCGGACGGCCGGACGGCGTCCCCCTTTTCGGTGAGCAGACCCACCACCGCGCGGGCGACCAGCCGGGGCACCTCGAGCTGCGCCACGTGGCCGACCCCGTCGAGCATCAACAGGCGGCTGTCCGGGATGGCCCGTGCGGTCTGCGGCGCGACCCGGACGTCGACCAGCCGGTCCTGCCGACCCCCCACCACGAGCGTCGGCGCGCGGACCGCCCCGGCGAGCCGCCACAGCGACCCGGACCCCGGCAGGTACGCCCGCAGGAAGCTGGAGACCAGACCCCGGAACGTCCGGACGTACGCGGCCGCGTAGTGCGCCGCCTCGTACCGCACCCGGATCTCCTCCAACGCCTCCTCCCGGCGCTGCACACAGATGCGGCTCAGATCGGCGACACACGCCTCAAGCACCTGCTCGGCCATGATCTCCGGGGCGAGCTGGGTCAACCGCCGGGCGACCAGCCGCTCACCCCCCGGAATGGCCAGCACCGGCAGCATCCTGCCCTGCAACGACCGTCGGAAATCCAGGAACGGCAGCGCCGGAGAGATCAGGGTGAGGGTGCGGACCAGGTCCGGCCGCAGCCCCGCCACCTGGACCGAGACCGCGCCGCCCAGCGAGTTGCCGAACAGGTGCACCGGTCCCCGACCGGAGTGCTCGATCCACCTGATGACCAGGTCGGCGAAGGCCGGAATCGTGTAGCGCCGTCCCGGCTCGCTGCGACCGAACCCGGGCAGGTCGATGGCCTGGCCGTCCAACCGGTCGGTGAGCAGCCCGGCCAGGTCGGTCCAGTTCTGCGACGAGCCGCCGAGCCCGTGCACGAACAGCGCCGGCTCCGCGTCCGCGCTCGTCGCGGGGGTGTCCCGCACGTACAGGACCTGGCCGTCGAGGCGCACCTCCCGGCCCGGCCACGGTGGCGGCACACCGGCGTCGGCAAGGAGATGGTCCGGCCAGAGGGTGGCACGCTTCATCCCTCCAGTCTGCCTCGCACCATTCAGGAGAGTAGTGCCTCCAGCCGGCGGTTGACCGCCGCCAGCGTGGCTCGGACCACCGCCTGCCGCGGATCGCCGGCCACCAGAGCCGAGCCGGCGAGCTGCTCGACCCAGCCGTCGCAGACCAGCAGCACCACCACGGTGGCCACCTCGCAGTTGCCGAACGGCACCACCGCCGCGTGCTCGACGAAGCAGCGGCCACGCTCGGCGTTCTCGGTGCCGCGCAGCAGCTCGTCGACGGCCGCGGCGGCGGCCACCGCGCAGAGCCGCAGCACGTAGCCGTCCACCGCCGGCCCGGTCGCGTACCCGGCCGCGGTGCCGTCGCCGGCGAGCAGCCGTACCTCCACATTGGCGTCCAGGCCGAAGGTGCTGACCTGCACGTGGTCGATGACCACGCGCGGCCCCGGCGCGCCGCCGGTGTCCAGCGGGCGGGAGGGCGCCGACTCCGTCGTGGTCACCTGACCACCGGAGTACGACGTACCGAGCGTCGCCGGGCTGCCGGTGGCTCCGCCGGCGGGCACACCCGAGACCGAGCCGGGCTCCTCGACCGTGGCGCGGCCCCGGTGCGGGGCGCCCGTCCGCCGCCGGAGCGCGGCGTCCGGGCCGGTCCGCTGCTCGGGGCTCGTCGGCGCGGCCGCCGCCGGGCCGCCGCCCTCGGCGATACGCGCTTCCGCGCCGTTGTTGCGTGGCTCGGCGGGACGGGCCTCGGCGGATCGCGTGTTGGCGGGTTTCGCGCCACCCGAGCGGGGCTCGGCAGGTCGTGTCTCGGCGGCGCGGCGGCGTACCGGTGGGGGCGGCGTGGTGGGCAGGCCGGGCACGTTCTGCGGTGCGGCGGCGAGGCCCATCCGTTCCTGGAGCAGCCGGGCGACCTGTCGGCTCACCTCGGCCGGATCCGCGCCGTCGGCCAGGTCCAGCCGGAGGCTGTGCGCACCCGCCGGGGTACGACGCAGCGCCGCGTCCCGGACACCGGCTACCTCCCGGACGGCGTCCAGGATGGCGTTGACGTCGAATCCCTCGGGACGTTCCCGCAACGGAGCGGGCTCGTCGTCACGGCGCAGGTGGGTGGCGATGCGCGCGAGTTCGGGGGTTTCGGCGGGTGGTTCCACGGCTGGCGGCTCCGGCACGACGGGCACGTCCGGTTGCGCGGGGACGCGCTGCGGCAGTACCGCCGGCGTGTCGGGCCGTCGACCGCTGGCGGCGGCGTCGGCCGGCGACGCCGGTTCCGGGGCGGATCGGCGGGCCGCGTAGGAAGCGGCGGACGCGGATGGCCGGTCGTGTCGCCCCGACCCGGCGGTCGCCGAGGCCGGACCGGTTGCCGTCGGGGCGGTGGGGGCCGGCCCGACGGTCGATGGGTCGGGTGGCTCGGGGCTCGCCGGCCGAAGCCGGAACGGCCCGGTTGGTCGGACCGGCTGGGCCGCCTCGCCCGCGTCGCTGCCACGAGCGGGGCTCGCCGGCCGGCTGGCCGGCCAGGACGGACGATCGCCCGGCGAGGCCGCCGGGATGCGCCCCTCGGACCAGTCCGGTCGTTCGGCGGCCGCGTTCGCCACGGGTGTCGGCGAGTTTCCTGCCCAGGACGGACGCTCGGCCGCCGGACGGACGGGCGTCGTCGGTGACGGCGTGCTCTGCGACGGCGCATCCACCACCGTCGCCGGTGGGCCGGCGGGCGCCGGTGGCGGGTCGACCGGCGCTGGCGGGTCCACCGGCGCGGGGCCGGCCCAGGTTGGGCGCGCGGGCGTGCCGTCGGAGGCCTGAGCACCGGCCCAGGACGGGCGGGACGCCCCGAAGCTGGTCGGAGCCGGGTCCGGCTCGCCGGCCCACGAGGGACGCGGCGGCGGGAGGGCCGATGCCGGACCGGCCCAGGACGGACGGTCAGCAGCCGGCGGACCGCTGGTCGGCTCCACCTGAGCGGCGCTGGTCGGCACGGGACTCCCGGCCCAGGACGGACGCTCGGCAGCCGGCGGACCGCTGGTCGGCACGGAACCGCCACCCCACGACGGACGCTCGGCAGCCGGCGGACCGCTGGTCGGCACGGAACCCCCGCCCCACGACGGACGCTCGGCAGCCGGCGGACCGCTGGTCGGCACGGAACCCCCGCCCCACGACGGACGCTCGGCAGCCGCCGACGCGGCGGGCGCGGGCGCACCGGGCCCGCTGGTCGGGGTGGGGTCCGAGGCATTCGCGCGGGGTGGCGGGTCGGTCGACACGCCGCTCGATATCGGCGCGGCCCAGGACGGACGAGGCACGGCGGGCGTACCGGCCGGCTCGGATGTCGGCCCGCCGGCCCAGGCCGGGCGCTCGGTCGGCTCGGAGCGGGGGGCCTCCGGCGGCACGCTGGCCGGGGTCGTGGCCGGACGTTCGCCGGCCCAGGACGGGCGCGACGGCCGGCCGCGATCGGAGGCCGCCTCCGCCTCGGTGGCGATGTCGTACGCGCGGGGGGGCTCGGCGGCCAGTGGCTCATACGGACGCGTCGGCTCGGCCCGCACCGGCTCGTACGGCACGCTGGGCTCGGCGACCCAACCCGGCGCGGACTCGTCCCGCGTCGGTTGGTCGGACGGTTCGCCGTCCGGCCGGGACCAGGGTGGCGCCCACCCGCTGCCCCAGCTCGGGCGGTTCCAGCTGGGCCCGGACCAGTCCGGCTCGACGGAGGAGGGCTCGCCCACGCGCCGGGTGTCGGCGGCGGGGCGTTCCGGCTCGGACTCGTCGCCGCGTCCCGACCCGGCCGACGACTCCGGCGCGAGCGCTTCCCGGCGGGCGCGCGACCCGGCCTCCCGGTCGTCGGCGGTCGAGCGGTCGCCGGTCGGCGCGTGGAGTCCGGGTGGTACCTCGAAGCCCGAGGCGGCCGTGCCGACGGGCGGCACCTGGATGGGCGCGGTGCCGGGCACACCGGGTTCGGCCCAGCGGGCGGCACGCGGCGCGGTGGGGTCGGCGGTCAGGTGCCGGGCACTACCGCTGTCGGCCTCCCCTGACCCCTGGTCGGCGGGGGGCGCGGGGCGCTGGGCGGGCACCGCCAGGCGGCCGGCACCCAGGTCGGGCCGGTCTTCGGCGGTCCGTCCGGGTGGCGCGCTGACCGGTGTCTGCCGACCGGACGACGCACCCACGCCGTTGATCTCGGCGTCCCCGTGGTTGGCGCCGTCGGCCACGCCGTCACCCTCGGCCTCGGCCTGGTGGACGCCGTTCAGGTGGTGGCCGTTGACCCGGGCCGGCCGTTCGGCGGCGCCGGGCAGCCCAGGCAGAGGCGCGGGCAGGTCACCGTGCCTCGTCGAGGTGCTGCGCCAGCCGGACGCGGGGTCGGGCTGCCATCGTGGCGCCTGCTCCCCGGCCGCTTCGCTCTCGCCGGACGGTGACCACCCGCCCATCGAGGGCGCCCACCCGTTGCCGGAACGACCCGGGTCGTCGTGCTGACCCGCTCCGTCACCGTGCTCTCCCGGGGTGGCGGCTCCGGGTTGCCCTGTTTCACTCACCGCGCGCTCCTTGGTCGCCCTCGCTGAGGCTACCGTGTGGGGAGAGTGGCGATAAGTTACAGCGGCGGGCCAATTCCACGACGCGGTCGGGGGCCGCCCCGGTCTGGGGGGAAAATGGCGGCTCGTACGAAGAACTCGGAGGATCCCATGACGGCTGTGGGGAACGGCGCACAGACCGCTGGTAGGCCCACGCGCCTGCCCCGCTCCGCGCGTCGTAAGCAGCTGCTCGCGGCGGCCCAGGAGGTGTTCGTCGCGCAGGGCTACCACGCTGCGGCGATGGACGACATCGCCGAGCGGGCCGGGGTCTCCAAGCCGGTGCTCTACCAACACTTCCCCGGGAAGATGGACCTCTACCTGGCGCTGTTGGACACCCACTGTGACGCCATCGTCGCTCAGGTGCAGGAGGCGATGCGGGGGACCAGCGACAACAAGGAACGGGTCAGCGCGTCGGTCCGGGCGTACTTCGACTTCGTCGATCACGAGAGCGAGGCGTTCCGCCTCGTCTTCGAGTCGGACCTGCGTAACGACCCGGCGGTGCGGCAGCGGGTGGAGCGGGTCGAGCAGGGCTGCATCGCGGCGATCACCGACACCATCATCTCCGACACGGGCGTGAGCCGGTCGCATGCCGAGTTGCTCGCCTCCGGGCTGGTCGGCGCGGCGGAGACGGCCGCGCAGTTCTGGCTGGCCGGCGGCCGACAGGTGCCGAAGGCCGAAGCTGAGGCGTTGGTGGCCGCGCTGTCGTGGCGGGGCATCGCGAGCTTCCCGCTGCAAGGTGAGTCAGCCTGACCGCCGGGCCCGTGATCGGATAGCCTTCGCAGGGCGGTTCTCTCGCCCCAGTTGAGGAGGCACAGTGGAGGTCAAGATCGGCGTGCAGTACGCGCCACGCGAGCTGGTAGTGGACAGCGCGCAGTCGCCGGCCGAGATCGAGCAGATCGTGACCGACGCCTTCGCCGGCAACGGCGGCACGCTCTCCCTGACCGACGAGAAGGGCCGGCGGGTCATCGTTCCGGTCGAGAAGGTCGCCTACGTCGAGATCGCCGAGGCGTCGCCCCGGGCGGTCGGTTTCACCGTCCGCTGACCGGTCCGGCCGTCGCGGCAGGTCGGCGTCGCGCCACCTGCCGCGGGCCGGTACCGCGTGAACGCGCCCGACCAGTGGCGCTCAGTTGTTCAGTCCGACGGCGGCCATTCGCGCGGTGTGCGCGGCGGTGAGCCGCGCGAAGAGTTCCGGCACGTCGATCCGCTCGGCCCGCATGATGAGTACGGTGAGCGTGGCGCGTTCGGCGGCGACGCGGCCGGCTTGGGACAGGGCCTCGCCGACCAGTCGCCGGGCCCACATGGAGAGCCGGCCGGCCACCCGTGGGTCGTCGGCGACGGCCAGCCGGATCTCGGCGGCGGCGAATTCCGCGTACCGGGAGTCGTGCAGCACGTCGAGCACCAGCGCCCGGTCGGGTCCGTCCAGCGCGTGGCCGATCTCCCTGATGAAGTCGTCGGTGATGGTGTCGCCCACGTACGCCTTGGTGACGGCCTCGGCCCAGTCCCGCGGCTCGGTGGAGTCGTGGTACGCCTGCAACGGCCGCACGTAGGGCGCCATCGCCTCCTCCGGTTGCACACCGAGTGCGGCGAGCCGGTCGGCGAGCCGGCGGTAGTTGTCGATCTCGGCCGCGGCCATCTGGTCCAGCTCGACGCGCCGGCGCAGGTCCGGCGCGAGTCGCGCGTCGGCGGCCATGCGTTCGAAGGCGAGCAGTTCACCGAAGGCGACCAGGCCGAGCAGGTCGGGGACGGCGGAACCGGCGGTGGACACGAGCGCAGGCTACCGCGTGTGATGCAGTTCACATTCAATCCCCCCGCGTGGCGGCTGGCCGACCGGGAATCGGGACGTGAGCTTGCCTGTTCGGGTAGCATAGAGCAGTTGCCGTGGGCGCCGATCTGATCGAAGTCCAGCCTGCGGTGCGCGTGCGGCCCGGTCTGGCTCGGCAGTCTGCCCCCGACCGTGTGGCCCGCGTCATACCGACCGCGCCCTGAGGACATGACGGGGCGCACCCACGAGAGGGCACCCCCACATCCACATGAGCGAGCTGACTCAAGATCTGATGGACGGCCAGGAACTGGCCCCCACCGCCCCGGTCCGACCGGAGGCACCCACCTTCGCCGCCCTCGGCGCCCGCGACGAGACCGTCGAGGCGCTGGCCGCGGCCGGCATCACCCGCGCGTTCGCCATTCAGGAGTACGCGATCCCGATCGCGCTGCGCGGCGTCGACCTCATCGGCCAGGCGCCCACCGGTACCGGCAAGACCCTCGGCTTCGGCGTGCCGTTGCTGGAGCGGGTCTTCGCGCCGAGCGAGGGTGGCGACGGCGTCCCCCAGGCGCTTGTCGTCGTCCCGACCCGTGAGCTGGGCATCCAGGTCGCCAAGGACCTGGCCGCCGCCGGCCGGACGCGCGGCGTCCGGGTGCTGCCGATCTACGGCGGCGTGGCGTACGAACCGCAGATCGACGCGCTGCGCAAGGGCGTCGAGATCCTCGTCGGCACGCCGGGTCGACTGATGGACCTGCAGAAGCAGAAGCATCTCCGTCTCGACCGGGTACGCGCGCTCGTCCTGGACGAGGCCGACCGGATGCTCGACCTGGGCTTCCTCGACGACGTCGAGAAGATCCTGGCGATGCTTCCGGAAGACCGGCAGACGATGCTCTTCTCGGCGACCATGCCGGACCCGATCGTCACCCTGTCCCGGCGCTTCCTGCGCCAGCCGATGACGATCCACGCCGGGCACACCGCCGAGACCGGGCCGTCGCCGCAGACCCAGCAACTGGTCTACCGCACCCACTCGATGAACAAGGTCGAGGTGGTGGCCCGCATCCTCCAGGCCGAGGGTCGTGGGCTGACCATGATCTTCACGCGTACCAAGCGGGCCGCCGACCGGGTCGCCGAGGATCTCGACTTCCGTGGGTTCGCGGTCGCCGCGGTGCACGGTGACCTCGGCCAGGGCGCCCGGGAGCGGGCCCTGCGGGCCTTCCGCGCCGGCAAGATCGACATCCTGGTCGCCACCGACGTCGCGGCCCGGGGCCTGGACGTCACCGGTGTCACCCACGTCATCAACTACGACTGCCCGGAAGATCAGGACACCTACACCCACCGCATCGGTCGTACCGGTCGGGCCGGGGCGACCGGCGTCGCGGTGACCTTCGTCGACTGGGACGACATGCCGCGCTGGCGGATCATCGACAAGACCCTCGGTCTGGAGATGCCCGAGCCGCCGGAGACGTACCACACCTCCCCGCACCTCTACACCGACCTGCACATCTCGACCGAGGTCAGCGGCACGCTGCCCACGGCCGAGCGGACGCGCGCCGGGCTGTCCGCCGAGATCGAGGAAGACCTCGGCGGCACCACCCGCTCGCGCCGGGGCGACAGCGCTGGCCGGGGCGGCCGACGCGGTGAGAGTCGTGGCGAGGCCCGGGGCGAGCGCCGTGGTCGGGGTGACGGTCGCCGCGACCGCGCCGACGCCGGCCCGCCGGCCGCCGAAGCACCTGCGGACGCCGCTGGCGACGAGGCCACCCGCACCCCGCGCCGCCGGCGTCGCCGCCGGGCCGGCGAGACGGTGACCGGTGAGCCGACCGCGGTGATCGCGGCCGACGCGGCGCCGGCCGAGTCCGTCGACGCCGCCGAGGGCGAGGCCGCCAAGCCCCGCCGCCGCCGACGCCGTCGTGGTGGCGGTTCCGGCGAGGGTACGCCGGCCGAGGCGACCGCGGACTGACGCAGCGAGATCCATCCGACATCCCCCGGACCGCCTCACGCGGTGCGGGGGATGTTCCCTTCTTCCCACCCCACCTGCTGAAGATGGAACGATGCCGCAACCACTGGACGCTGCCCTGACCGAGGTTCGGGCGCTGCTGCTCGACCCCGCGCTGACCCGGGCGGTCGCCGCCGGACGCCGTCGCGGCCGTCGCCCCACGGTCGAGCGGGCCGAACTGCGGCCGGTGACGCTCAAGGCCGGGCCCCGACTTCAGGTCACCACCTCCGACGGCGTACGCCCGTACACCCGCAATGTCGCTCCCGGTCCCGAGGCCGACGCGGCGGTCGATGAGCTCCTGGCCGAGCCCTTCGGCAACTGGCACGTGGAGACCGCCGACGCGACCCTCCAGCTCCGGGTGACCAAGTCCGGCGAGGCGCAGGTACACCGTGCGGCGACGGCCCGACCGGCGACGACACCGGCTGGGAACGACCGGGCGAAGGAGTACCTGCTCGATCCCGGCGACCCGATCTTCGCCGAGATCGGCGGCTCGGCGGCGAAACGACGCCAGGTCGACGCGTTCCTGCGGGCCCTGGCCGCGACCCTGCCCGACGACCTGACCGGTCCGCTGCGGGTGGTCGACCTCGGCTGCGGCAACGCCTACCTGACGTTCGCCGCCTACCGCTACCTGACGGGTCGGGGGCTCGATGTCGAGCTGGTCGGCGTGGACGTCCGGGAGGACCAGCGCCGGCGCAACACCGAGCTGGCGCAGCGACTGGGCTGGGCCGACAAGGTCAGCTTCGTCGCCGGCACGATCGCCGAGGCCGTCGTCGAACCCGCCCCGGACCTGGTGCTGGCGCTGCACGCCTGCGACACCGCCACCGACGAGGCGCTGGCCCGCGCGGTGCGCTGGCAGGCCCGCTGGGTACTCGCCGCGCCCTGCTGTCACCACGACCTCGCCAAGCAGCTGCGCGCGCAGCCCACCCCGGCGCCGTACGAGTTGCTGACCCGGCAGGGCATCCTGCGCGAGCGCTTCGCCGACGTGCTCACCGACGCGCTGCGCGCCGGGTTGCTGCGGACGCACGGTTACCGGGCCGAGGTGGTGGAGTTCGTCGACTCCCAGCACACCCCCCGCAACCTGCTGATCCGCGCCCGCCACACCGGTGTCGCGGACCCACGGCACACGGAGTACCGCGAGCTGGTCGACCAGTGGCAGGTCACGCCCCGGCTGGAGGTCCTGCTGGCCGGCGACACGGGGTCCGCCAGCTAGGTTCGCCGGCTGGACCTGCCGCAGGCCCGGGACTTCGCAGCGGCGTCAGCGTCGGCGGTCGGCGTTGCCGCCCCGGTCCCGGCTGCCGGATCGGTCGAAGACCGCCACCCGGTCTCCGCCGTTGCGCGTCGAGCGGTCGTCGTCGACCGGGCTGCTCGGGAAGGGCACCACCTTCCCCGAGCTCTCGGCGTTGCCGGCGGCCGTGAACGCGTTCCAGGAGATGTCGACGAGCAGCTTCTTCGTCTCGGCGTGCCGGACGGCCGCGTTCTGCTGTAGCGCCATCCGGGCGCCCAGCACCACGGCGACCAGCGTGGTGGTGATCGCGCCGGTGGCGGCCAGCACGTGGGCACCGGTCGCCGCGTCGGTGCGGAGCACCAGGACCAGCAGCCAGATCCAGCACCCGGCGGCGAAGACGCCGGCCTTGACGACGAAGAAGAGGCTCACCGCACCAGGCTGGTACGGCTGCGGACGGCGCGATTCGGCCATGGTGCTCCTCGGCGGTGGTCCGGGCGAACGCGGCAGGCGCGCGTGCGCCATGCCGGGACGGGCACCGAGCTTAGTAGAAGAACGATGATGATCGCTCGGTACCGGTCCGAATACTGCCCGAGGTGGAGTCTCATCCGTGGGACAGTTTGTGCGGTCAGTCAGTGGTTTCCGATCCTCGGCGTACTACGCTCGGAGGCGCATCTTCCCAGTGCTCGGCCGGGAGGGAAAGACATACCGGATGGGTTCCGCAGACGTAACACCGCAGATGGCGTTCGCCCGCTTCGTCCGGCGGGCCATCGACGACGCCCGCGAAGAGCGCGGGTGGACCGTGACCGATCTCGCCGCGCACACGGGCGTGGGCCGCTCCACCGTGTTCCGTTGGCTCGCCGGTGACTGGCAGGACTATCCGGAACTGGCGAAGGTACGCGGCTTCTGTGCCGCTCTGGATCTGCCGGTGGCGGCCGCGTTCCGGGCCCTCGGACTGCCTGACGCGGGCCCGACGCCCCGACGCCGCAGCGACGACGGCCCGGTCGACGCCGACGTCCGCGCCATCCTGGACCGGCTGGCCGACCCCACCGTCCCGGCCGAGGAGAAGCACCACATCCGCGACCTCCTCCGCTACCTGGCTCGCCGCCCCACCCGCCGAGCCGGCTAACCCCCCGATCCCCGCGTTGATCATGAAGTTATTGCCACGACACGCCGATGCGAGTGGCAATAACTTCATGATCGACGCAGCGAGGGCCGGGGACGGGAGGGGGCCAGGAGGGCCGGGGGGTTAGGGGATGGTCAGGGTTAGTTCGGCGGTGTGGACCTTGGTGGCTACCTGGAAGTCGAGGTAGAGGCGGTAACGGCCGGGGTTCGGGATGGTCAGCCAGAACTTGACCTGGCCGTCGGCCAACTCCGGTTCGGGATGCACGTGCAGGTAGCCGAGGTCGCCTTCGCGCAGCGCCACCAGGTGCCCGTACGCGCCGAGGTAGCGCTCCAGCGCCGCGCCACCGCTCGGACCGTCGATCCGGAAGGTCAGCGGCACCGTCACCCCGGCCTGCGGACTGCCCTGGTAGCCGACCGTGAACCCGTCAACCGTCGTCGAGGTGGCCGGCGCGGGCAGCGGACGCGGCTGGTACGCGCCCGGCGCCACCAGGTCCACGCCGAGGGTCACGGCGCTCTGGCCGCCGTTGTCGGCGACCACGGTGAAGTCCGCGTACGCCCGCCAGACGCCGGGCTGCGGGAGGGTCACCGGCACCGACCAGATGCCGTCCGGCGTCATGGTCGGGTGCAGGTGCTGGTAGCCGGTCAGGTCCCGGCGTACCACGATGACGTGCATCGGCTTGTCGTGTACGACGGCGAAGCGGGTGACCGGTCGACGTTGCGCGTCGCGTACCTCGAAGCGCAGTTGCCCGGTGCGGCCGACGGGAAATTCGCTGCCCAGTGGCACGAGCGTGTATCCGCCCGAGCTGACCGACAGACCGCCCGGCTCGGTGGCAGCGCCCTGGCCAGCGCCCGTGACGGATCCGTGGTCGTGGGCCGCAGTGCCCGCCGGGTGGGTGTGGTCGGGGGTCAGCGCCGTACCGCCGGTGGTGCCGCCACCGAGGCCGGCGCCGCCGTTGACGTTGGTGCCGCCGTTCAGGCGACCGAGGCCGAAGCCGAGCAGGACGGCGAGCACCAAACCACCCACCACCAGCGCCATCCGGACCGTGCTCCGGTCGGCCGCACCGGCAACCCCCGGAGCCGAGACGGCCGTGGCGGCCGACCCGCCCGACAACGCCTCGCCCGCCCGGTCGGAGGCGAGAGGGCTCCCGTCCGACGGGGACGCGCCAGCCCGGTCGGCGGCGACGGCGCTCGCGTCCGACGGGGACGCGCCCGCCTGGTCAGGCACCGCCGGCGTCCAGCTCATCCCGACACCGTACCGCCGTGCCCGGTGGGTTCCGGCCGACGCCGGGGCAGCGTGGCGGCCGTCGCAATCCGCCCGGCCCGGGAACTTTCCGCCCGCCGCCGTTGACCGGCGCTCGCGGACGACTCAGCCGGCCACGGCGAGCGCGAGCGGGAGCACGTCGGGAGCGCCGGCCCGCCGGAGTTCCCGGGCGACCATCGCCATCGTCCAGCCCGAGTCGACCAGGTCGTCGACGAGCAGCACCGGCCCGTCCAGCGCGGCCAGCGCGTCGGCAAGTTCGGGCGGTACGGAGAAGGCGTCGTGCAGCGCGCGTACCCGCTGGGCACTGTTGCCGCGCGGCCCGCCGGGGCCGTCCGGGCCGGTCGCCGTGACCGCGCCGAGCAGCGGCAGCCGGCCCACGGCGGCGATCCGCTCGGCCAGGGAGCCGACCAACCGGGGCCGCCGGCGGGACGAGACGGCGACCACCGCCACCGGCCGGCGGGGCCACGGGTCGTCGCCGTGCGCCCAGGCCTTCAGCACCTCGACCACCGCGCCGGCCACGTCGTCGGGCACCGGCGCGTCGGGCGACTCCGGGCCGACCAGGTCCCGCAGCCGACCGCCCCACCCCAGGTCGGAGAGGCGGCCGACCGCGCGGCCGGGCAGCGCCTGGTCCGCCGGGGCGATCCGGCCCTTGAGGGGTACGCCCACCGCGTCCAACCCGGTCGGCCAGAGTTTTTTGGGCGCGATCTGGACGCCGGGGCGGCCCAGGAACGTCTGCGCGGCGGCGAGCGCGGCCGTCGACACGTCCGCCGCGAACAGCGGGCCGGCACACCTGTCGCACCGGCCGCAGTCGGTCGCACCGGTGTCGTCCAGGCGCTCCCGTAGGTATCGCATCCGGCAGTCGCCCGTCGACGCGTACTCCCGCATGGCCTGTTGTTCGACGGTGCGCGCCTGGGCGACGCGGCGCAACCGGGCCTCGTCGTAGACCCAGGGCTCGCCCGTGGCGAGCCAGCCACCGCGCACCCGGCGGACCGCGCCGTCCACGTCGAGCACCTTGAGCATCAGCTCCAGGCGGGCCCGGCGCAGGTCGACGAGGGGTTCGAGGGCCTGGGTGGAGAGCGGCCGGTCGGTGTGCAGGGCGGCCAGCACCGCACGGACCTGCTGTTCCGGCGGGAACGCCAGCGAGGCGAAGTAGCGCCAGATGGCGGCGTCCTCGACGCCGGGCAGCAGCAGCACCTCGGCGTGTTCGACGGCGCGGCCGGCACGGCCGACCTGCTGGTAGTACGCGATCGGCGACGGCGGTGCGCCGAGGTGGACGACGAAGCCCAGGTCGGGTTTGTCGAAGCCCATGCCGAGCGCGCTGGTGGCGACCAACGCCTTGATCTTGTTGTCGAGCAGGTCCTGTTCGGCGGCGCGCCGGTCGGCGTCCTCGGCCTGGCCGGTGTACGACGCCACCGGGTAGCCCCGCGAGCGCAGGAACTCGGTGGTCTCCCCCGCCGCCGCGACGGTCAGCGTGTAGACGATGCCGGAGCCGGGCAACTCGTCCAGGTGGTCGGCGAGCCACGCCAGTCGGTGCGCCGGGCTGGGCAGGTCGAGGACGCCGAGCCGCAGCGACTCGCGGTCCAGCGTCCCGCGCAGGACGAGCGCGTCACCCAACTGCTCGGCGACGTCCTGGGTGACCCGCGCGTTGGCGGTGGCCGTGGTGGCCAGCACCGGCGTGCGCTCGGGTAGTTCGGCCAGGAAGGTACGCAGCCGCCGGTAGTCCGGCCGGAAGTCGTGCCCCCAGTCGGAGACGCAGTGCGCCTCGTCGACCACCAGCAGACCGGTCGTCGCGGCCAGCTTCGGCAGCACGCCGTCGCGGAAGTCCGGGTTGTTGAGGCGTTCCGGACTGATCAACAGGACGTCCACCGATCCGGCCTGGATTTCGGCGGTGATCTCGTCCCACTCGTCGAGGTTCGCCGAGTTGATCGTGCGCGCCCGGATGCCGGCGCGGGCCGCCGCCTCCACCTGGTTGCGCATGAGAGCCAGCAGCGGCGACACGATGACGGTCGGACCGTGCTCGCCGCTCCCGCCACTCTGCTCGCGGGCGCGGAGCAGCGCGGTGGCCACGAAGTAGACCGCCGACTTGCCCCAACCGGTGCGCTGCACGCACAGCACCCGGCGTCGGTCGACGACCAGCGCCTCGATGGCCCGCCACTGGTCCTCGCGCAGCCGGGCGTGCTCACCGGCCAGCCGACGCAGCACCGCCTCGGCCCGCTCCCGTACCGCCGCCCGTTCGTCGCCCATCCGGCATTTCTACCAGCGTCGTACGTCAGAACCCCCGCCCGCGCGGGAGGTGCCGGTCACGATCCGCGCGTTCGCGCCTCATCGGGCCGGGACGCCGGGGGCAGAAAGAGCAACAGGTCGCGCAGCGGCTCGGTCGCGCTGGGAGGCAGCAGGCAGCGCGACGCGAACTCTTCCATCGAGGCGTACGGGCCACGCAGCCAGCGGTCCACCACGATCTGCCGGCCCTGCTCGGCCGTCAGACCGGGCAGGGCCGTGAGCACCTGCTCCGGGACCCCGTTGACGTCGACCAGACCGCCGTCGTCGAAGGTGCCGGGCAGGTCGGGTCGCCCGAGTCCCAACTCGGCACGGGCCGCCGGGTAGTGGTAGAGCAGGTAGCGGGCGTGCTCCCGGCGGATGCGCCGCTCCTCGTCGGCGCGACCGCGGGCACTGTCCGGTCGTCCGGTGATCGCCGCCCAGAGTCCACGGCTGAGCAGCACCACGTGCACGGCCCCCGCGAGCCAGGTGATGAGGGCCAGGCCGAGGAAGGTCACCGCCTGTGGTCCGGGCACCTCGGCTTCCGGACTCTCGACGTCGAGCATGACCACCTCGACGACGAGCAGTGCCAGGTAACCGAGGCCCGCGAGCGCGAGACGCCAGCTCCGCCGCCACCCCGCGTAGGCCAGGATCACCAGCCAGGTCAGGCAGCCGAACGAGAGCAGGACGAGCACCGTCCCGAGAATCGTCACCGTCCTGCTCGCCCAACGCGGCGTCTCCCGCCGAGCGGGCTTCGTGGGGGCCGCCGGAGGTGGCAGGGGCATGAGCGCGGGGGGAGGCGGCACAGACAGGGCGGACGGCGATGCCGGGCCCGGCGGGGAGGGGAGGAGACCGACGGGGGCGACCACCGACGTTGCCGGTCCGGGCAGCGTGGCCGCCGGCCGCGAAGCCTCCGGTCCGGGCACCGGGGCTGCCGGCTGCGGTGTCTCCGGTGCGGGCGCCGTGTTCGCCGGCTGCGGTGTCTCCGGTGCGGCGATGCGCTGCGCCTGTGGTTGGACGGTGCGCTGCGGCCCCGGTGCGGCGGTGCGCTGCGCCTCTGGTTCGGCGGGGCGTTGCGCCTGGGGTTCGGCGGTGTGGGGGGTCGCCGCCAGGGTCGGGTCGGAGCGCAGGATGCGCCGGTGCAGTTCCTGCAACGCCTCGCCCGGCTCGATGCCGTACTCCTCGCGGAGCAGGTCGCCGAACTCCCGGTAGGCGGCGAGCGCCTCCGCCTGCCGCCCGCTGCGATAGAGCGCGAGCACGAGTTGGTGTCGCAGCCGCTCCCGGACAGGGAACTCGGCCACCAACTCCACCAGCTCACCGATCGTCTCGCGGTGCCGTCCGAGGTCCAGCGTCAACTCGGACCGGGTCTCCAACGCCACGGCGCGTAACTCCACCAGCCGCTGCCGGGCCGCCTCGAAGATCGGCCCGGCGAAGCCGGTGAACGGCTCCCCCTGCCACAGGTCCAGGGCGGCGGCCAGTTCGGCGAGCGCCTCGTCCGTACGCCCGCTCGTGTGTCGCTGGCGGGCGGCCTGTACGCCCCGTTCGAAGCGGACCGCGTCGACCGCCTCGGGGTCCACCCGCAGCGAATAGCCGGCGTCGGTCAGGCTGAGCACCTGTCCCGGCGTACGGGGAGACCGGTCCGGTTCCAGCACCCGGCGCAGCCCGGCCACGTACTTCTGCACGACGTTGGGACCGTTCGCGGGCGGGTCCTCCGGCCAGACCGCGTCGACGATCTGCCCGGTGGACACCGGGCGGCCGGCGGCGAGCAGCAGTACGGCGAGCACCGCCCGCTGCTTGGCCGGACCGAGGTCGATCTCCCGGTCGGCGTACCAGGCCCGCTGAGGCCCGAGAATCTCGAAACGCAGTTGGCCTGACATGCGCGTTCTCGCTCCTGACACCCCCGGGACCGCCGGACGGCAGTGCCCGGCAGCCGGACGGCAGCATATCGGCAGCCGAACCGCCGTGCCGGCCGGCAGCATCCTCGTCGGCAGAAGCCACGCAGCGAGAAAGAGACAAGCGATGACACAGGCAACGGGCACCGCCGGCACCATCCGACGGACGGTCGGTACGGTCGCCGCCGTGCTGGCCGCGACCACCCTGCTCGCAGGTTGCGGAGCGGAGAGCGAACCCACCGCGACGCCACCGAGCAGCCCGTCCGCCAGCCCGAGCGTCAGTCCGAAGGACGCGCTCCTCGCCGCCGTCCCGGACGGCACCGAGGGGGCGTTCCGGTTCAGCGGCAAGGACGCGTCGAGCACGATCGACGGTCGGATCGACCCGGCGTCCGAGGGATTCGAAATCAACATGGTCATGCCGCCGGACGACGGCGTCGTGGTGAAGATGTCGTTCCTGGTGATCAAGGACCAGAACTGGGTGAAGGCGAAGTTCAGTGGCCGTCCCGGCCTGCCGAAGTTCCCCGACAAGTGGATGAAGCTGGACCGCGCGAAGCTGACCGACGCCGCGAGCATCCCGACGTTCGACGGTGTGGACCAGGGCAACGCGGGTCCGCTGATCCAGGCGGCCACCGAGGTGCAGGAGAAGAGCCCCGGCCAGTACGTCGGTTTCATCGACGTGAGCGCCGGGGAGGCGGCGAAGGCACTGGAGGACGGCGAGGCGGCGGCCCTCGGCGAGGCGGGCAAGAAGGTGCCGTTCACGGCCGTGGTCGGTGCGGACAAGCACCTGGCGTCGCTGACGCTCAAGATGCCGGCCGCCGGTAAGACCAAGGCGTACGACTACGTCGTCAAGTACGCCGACTACGGCAGCGCGCCGAAGATCACCGCGCCGACCGGCGCCGCCGCCGTGAAGGCACCGGCAATGGCGTACGACCTACTGAACGGCTGATCCACAACGGGCGGCGGCCACACGGGGGGCCGCCACCCCACCCTGTCCCCCTCCCCCACCCCCACCCCCAACCCTGTTGATCAAGAGGTTCGCGTCAGGATCCGGCCGGATTCTGACGCGAACC
>NZ_JBEZEC010000010.1:169725-346163 GCF_040648595.1 Micromonospora sp. NPDC049107 | reverse complement strand
TCTGGTCGTTCAGTGTCGCGGTCATCACGGCACCCTCCTCACCAGGCACAACGCCCGATGGGTCAGGCCGGAAACACCCTTAGATGCACAGACCCCGGCATGCTCGATACCCAAAGGAAGTGGGTTGATGGCAACGTCTATCTGGGCGGCTGCTAGTGCTCTGACCACAAACGTTGGCCGGGTTGGGTGACACGCCGGGCCGGGTCCGCTACGTGGACCCGGGGACGGTCAAGGCTGTGTAGGTGGCAGAACCTGTTCGAGTACGCCGATTAGGCGATCCAGAAGGCCAGAAGCTGCAACGCCTCGTGCGTCGCGGGACCGGTTCAACGGTCCGGCTGCGCCAGGCGATGGTCGTGTTGGCCTCCGCTGGCGGAAACAGTGTGCCGGTCATCGCCCGGCTGGTCCAGGCCGACGAGGACTCCGTGCGTGGTGTCATTCACCGGTTCAATGAGATGGGGATGCCCAGCTTGGACCCTAATGGGCAGGTGGCCGTCCCCGCCAGATCAGTCCTGACGACGAGCAGTTCATCGTCTCGACGGCCAACACACGCCCGACCAAACTCCGGCGCCGCCATCCGGCAGTGGGCGACCCGGAACAAGCTCGAGCTCTGCTTCACCCCGACCTACGCATCCTGGGCCAACCCGATCGAGGCCCACTTCGGCCCGCTACGCACCTTCGTGATCGCCGGATCCGACCACCACAACCACGTCGCCCTTGGCCGCCACCTGCATCAATACCTACGCTGGCGCAACGCCAACGCCCGCCACCCCGACGTCCTGACCGCTCAACGCCGCAAACGCGCACGCGTCCGCAGCGAACGACAACACCGCTGGGCCTAACCCGCAGCCAGGGCCGCCTAACCAACCCGGCGAACGTTTGTGGTCAAGGCACTAGCTCACCCCCAAAGGATTATCTATGCCGTCCAAGCTCACCGTCCAGAACGCGGAGATCCGCACCGCATCCGTCGAAATCAAGACCCTGACCGTCTCCGGCAAGCAGGTCACCCTTGCTGTCTTCCGGCAACTCCGCGACGTGCCGCTAGTGAATGAAGACGGCACTCTTCGCGGCTCCCCATGGGGATCGGTTAACTACCACCCGGACAAGTGCGCCGACCTCAGCGAACATCTTCACGTGGTCTGGCAGCAGGGCAGCGACCTGCTGCGATCCGCCGTGGGCGCACCGGGAGACTCGTCCATCGAATCCCCTGTAGCAGGACACGTTCTTGCCGCCGCCATCCGGGACGGCCTCTACGGGAATTGGTCGGGTCGGTCCTTGGGCGCTCTACCCAACAGCGCTGTGCCGCCCCAGTTCAGCGGACTCACCAACATCTCGATCGGACCTCGGTTGAACCGGAACAACCACGACGAGTATCACGCCAGGTTCCGCTACAACGGCGTTGGTTTTCATGCATTCGTCCCGAGCGGCATCATGTCGATGATGGGGCAGTTTGAGCGGGCCGAGCAGTATGGCGACCGCCGCGACTGGCGCGAGGTCGCTGACGATCTCCCGGTCGACGAGTACCTGCGCACCTGGGACACCCTCTGCAAGCTTCCTCAACTCTTCATCGCCGTCTGATCCGGTCAGGACTGGACGCCGTTCTCCCGCACAGTTTTGCCGGGTGAGCATGACCGCACGGACTGCTTAGCCCTGCCGTCTCGCACGGCTGACCCGAACCCGAAGAGAGGCCCGACCGTGACCACCAGATATGTCCACCAACTGCCCGCTTGCGCCCACGTTGAGATCGGCGCCAACCTGCTAGCCACCCACGACTACCTCGTGCACCTCGTGACCGATCTGTCGAACACCTACGGCAAAACGTCCACGCAGGCGATGCTCGCCGATCGGGCGCTATCGGCTGTCGACAGCCTGCGGCAGGTGATGGAGAACGCGTCGTCCGCCGAGCTGCCGGGCGACAGGTGGGCGTCGTCGATCTACCGCGGGACTGACGAAGGCATGCGGCAGGACGAGATTCAGCAGGTGATGGAGGCGCATTGGGCTGACAACCCGACCTGCCCGTGCACCGCAAACGGCTGACTCGAAGGGGATCACCATTACCGTGCCGAATCGCCCCCTGCCCAACTCGACCCCTCCCCGCCTCGCCGTCGAGCACCAGGGAACCGCCGGCGACCGGCCGTCGCCTCGTGTACGCGTACCCCGCCGGCCGCTACGACGTGCTGTGCGCCGCCCTGGTCGACGACGACGGGCCCGCGTGGGTCTTTGACGTGTTGAACCACCCCACTGGGCGCGGGCACACCGCCGTTCAGTTGCGGTTGTCCACCAGCGCTGGCAGTGCGCTGTCGGACGCCCCAGGGTTCTTCGCCGACTTCGCATCGGAATGCCCGGACACGTTGGACAACGTGCGCCGAATCTTGGACCGCAACGGGTTCACGGCGGTTGATCCGGGGCCGTGGACGGAGGGCCAGCGGTGACCACGCCGATCATGCGCCTCCTGGACGAGCCAATGCAGCCGCCCCGCATCACCTTGTCGCATCCGCCCTCGACCCGCCCCTGACGAACGGAGACGCCCATGCCGCACCGCACCCGCTTGGCCGTTGCAGCCCTCGCCACAGTCCTGACCGTGACCGCCGCCGGCTGCGGCAACAGCAAGCCCACCCCCGCCGCCCAGGCCGCACCCACCAAATCCGCCCCCGCACCCCTGCCGACCCAGGACTGGAACCAGCTGGCCTGCCACACCCTGCCCACGGACATGCTGGAAACCCTCGACAACCTCGCCGACACGCGTAAAGCCGCCGAGTATGCGGTGAAGTCATCCGACCGGATCATGTCGCAGCACGGCCGGGACCTACGGGACGCGGTCACCGCACGGGAAACAGCGGACCTGGGTGGGCAGCGGAACTCGGCCGTGGACGCCAACTTGGAGATCAGCAAAGTGGCACTCAACGTGGCTGAGGCGTGCGAGACCCTGTACGGCGACGGGCCGTGGTGACCCGATGAACGACCGCGAACTGACGTTGCTGACCCGCGCCACCCGAATCCACGACGACGAAGGCTACCGCTGCGACCCGACTTACCTGCGCAGTTGCCCACGCTTCGCCGCAGCGATCCTGCAAGCCGGCAAGGAGGAAACCCGATGACTGATCTGCCCGCCCAAGCGCCGACGTGCAGGGCGTACCGTCCTGAGCGCGGCGACCTCCCGTGCGAGCCATCCGACCCGGTCGCCTTCGCTGTCACCTACCGCAGCAGCATGGGGGCGCGAGCGGGCGAGCTGGACAACTACACGCCCGGCTGCTATCCACATTGCTTGACCGAGCAGATCCAGGCGTCAACCGCTACCATGACCGTGGCGAGTGTTGAACCTTTGGCCAGCGTGATCAATGACGTGGGCCCATGGCCGACACTGTGACGATGCCCGCCGAGGCGGCCATGTTCCTGGTTGCCGGGCACCTCAACCTGTTGCACGCCGCCGACCAAGGCGAGGCCTGCTGCCCTGTCTGCTGCGGACCCTGCGTAGCCCTCAAACTCTGCTTGACACTGGGCAGCTCGACGACATTGCGCGCGGCTACGCGGCCGGCGGGTGGGACTGCTGGGATGCTGCCGCTGAGCGCGTAGACCGGGCGTGGTTGGTCCGCGCCTGGCGGCAGACCGAGTGCCACGAGGCGGCGGGCCAGTGAAGGAGTTCCTGGGCTGGCTGGGCTTGCTCGCCCTACTGCTTATCACCGCGCTGCTGGTGTTCGGTGTCGTCGGCTACGTGACCGGCGGAGAAGTAGCCGACGGCGGGATGCAGTGGTTGGCTAGTGGCTTCGTTGCCCTGCTGCTGGTGTGGGGGCTCGGCCACATCCTCGACGCGACGTCGCGGCCCCTGAACCGGCGGCGGCGTTGAAGGTGGCTGAGGCGTGCGCCACCTGTACGGCGACGGGCCATGGTGACCACAACACAACCTCGCACCCGCGAAGGGGCCAACATGTCGGACTTCAACGAACGGATCAACCGAGCCGCAGCAGCCCGCCATCACGCCACCGCAGGCGCGGCGCAGCTCCTCAACGCCTTCCGGAAAGCTCACGCCACCGCACCAGCCGAAGCCGCGCGCAGACTCGGCCGCCTCGCTACTGAAACACGCGACTTCCTTACCCAGCGCGGTGTGCCACCACGGAGAGCCATCGCTGGCAAAGACGCCATGATCAGAGGCGCAGTGCTGGAGACAATCGCCGAAGGGTGGAATCTCAGCCCGTACTTCCTCACAGTGGAGGGTCGGTTCGTTGACTTCACCAGCCCGCCGCCCCGCTTCGGCGACGACCGACTGCGCCACAAGGTGAGGCCGGGTGACCGCTATCTCGGCCACTACCACAAGGGCAAGCCACCGAGAGTTGTGGAGGCTCGGGTCGGGGTGGACAACGCCGTGTTTGTTGGTGGGCGAGTGCCGCCGTTGAGCGTCGTTTCGGGAGCCAGCTACGGTCGGTTCTACTACGGCGATTTTTACGATCCGTCGCTCCCCCGCCCCAATCAGGCGTTGCTGCTGACCGGCGACGTTTCCCAGCTCTACCTTGCGTCGCCGGAGTCTTACGGCAGCGACTATCACGTTTGGCGTGTAGATGAGAAAGTGTTGCGAAGCGCGGTGCTCTTGGTTGATCCGGGGGCCGGGAAGTGATGGCGGGCCTGGCTCGCATGCCTGGCAGAGCGTTCCCGCCGTGGTGCCCGACCTGCCGCAAACCGCCTGGTCGGGACTGCCCGTCGCCTCCGGCAACGAGGGGGAACCCTCGATTGGCATCGGCGGCAGGGCAAACCGGGCGCCGCCGCAGACCAAATCCAGGTGCGAGCAGACGGCTGTCGCACACCTGCTTGGCTCCGTCTTGCTGCCTCAGCGCCATCCTGGCGCGTGCCGGAACCACAAGCGAACCCTAGGAAACGTTGCGCACCCTCGTGCCGTCGAACACTCCAAACTCCGCCTCCAGTTGATCACGAAGCTCATCCGGCAGAGAGACATCGGTCTGCGTCGCGTAGAAGAACACGTGGCGGCGACCTCGGCCCGGATGGTGAAGCACGCCGATCACCAAGGTGACCGACGACGGGTCCGCCCCTGCCCTGATCGCATGCTGATTTCGCAGGATGCCGTACGCGGCTACCCGGGCCATGAACCAGTCGCCAGATGGATCACCGGACGCGTCGTATTCATAGAGGAAAGCGATGCGCGTTCTCGGGTTTCCCGGGTCCTGCGCCAGGAAACTTCGCCGTGAACGGGCGGATTTCATCTCCAGGAAGGTCTCCCGCATCTTCGCACCGAGCCGGACCCGGGCGATCGGGGAAACGCGGTCGAGTTCTTCGACGATCCACAGATACTGCTGAGCGTCCCAGCCCGTCGCTCCCTCGGGGTCGGCAACCTGTTCGATCAGCTCCTCGAACAGGGCCGCGTCCCATGCTTCGGCTCCACCGATGCGGTAAGGCGGGAGGGTCGGGAACGAGGTTAGGGAGCCGGGGGCACGTAGGTCCGCATCCGCGAGAACGCGGTAGCGGTCCTGCTCGCGCCCGAGGGCGACTTCAACACCGCTTTCAACGGCGCGCCGCACGTAGCTGATCACGCCCCAGGTTGACCTCAGCCAGCGGTGAAGGTTGCGCCAGTCGTTGACGGAGATGTACAGGGTATTCGGCGTGGGCGGAAGCGCGACCTGCGGATCCCTTGGGTGATCAACGATTATCACCGATGCCCAGTTCGATGCGTCCGGCAGAATCCGCTCGAACCCCCGGAGCGACCGCACCGACACTTCGCTAGCCGCGAGAGAGCGCCGCGTTCCGGCTGCCTGGCGAACCGCAGCGGCGGCGTTCTTGACGCACCACGCCCCTGCCTTCGCCGGGTCGTCCGACGTTGCCGCCCGCGGGTCGCGACTCTTGACCTGGAGGATCAGCCCCTCGGCTCCGGCCACGAGCAGACCATCGCTGATCTCGCGAACACCCTTACCTTTCCGGACCACGGTCGGCCGATAGACGAAGTCGGGGACACCGAGGTCGCCGGCCAAGCGCCGTGCATGGTCCTCAGCCTGCTGCCCAGGAACCGTATTGATCACCGGGCCATCGTCGCGCTTACGTAGCGCCACCGCGAACTCATTTCCGCCAACACCCCAGGGGCCTCTGGCCCCTGCCAGCAACTGGCTAGTCAGTCGGCCGACAGCACACGCTCAGTGACTCGGTCGCAACTGTGCCGTCACGGTCGCCGGCTTGCAGTGCACACCGGAGAGGCCTTGGGCTTCGGCAAACCCACTGTAGGGATCCTCGCTCACCGGCTTGACCAACTGGCCGCGGGCCGCTGGCATGACGACCGCCTTTGGCATCCCCGTGGAGCCGGAGGTGTACATGACGTAGCACGGGTGGAAGGGACGCAGCGGTCGGAGACGCTCGGCGTCGGACAGGTCGTCCGACGAGAACCCGCTGGTGTCTGGCACCTCGATCAGCTCGACGCCGGCGGCCGCGCGCCCGTAGGTGAGGGGAACAGTCGGGGCCCCCCGGCTTGGAGCAGGTGGCTAGCGATCGCTCGCCACCCAGCTCCGCTACTCGCCGGCCTTTACGCTGACTGAATGACCGGCTCCCCGAAGCACCCCATGGCCGACTTCATCGCCTCGTTCGGTGCGGCACGTCACCTGCTTCAGCAAGCCACGAGAACGGAAGTCTCATTGAGGGCATGGTTCTGTATGTCTCGCTGATCGACGGGTTCCTGCGTACGGCGATCATCCTCGACAAGCAACTTGCGGGGCAGAGCGACGACCTCGACAAGTACGTGCAGCAGGTGCCGGGGGGGAGCCCGTTTCACCGAGAAGGCGATTTACGACGAGGCTTTGCGGCGAGGGCTGATCGACGCCGAGTTGAAGGCGGAGGTTGTGGAGCTGTACGAGCACCGCAACGCGATCGTGCACCGATTCTTCCTCACCGGTCTGCGGTACACGGACCTGGAGCCCTATCTGGGCCGCTACGAGCTCGTGTATGCCCAGGTTTACAGGATGGTCCGAGAGCTGGAAGACCGGCAGATCCGCGAGGGTAAGGGCATGACGGTTCGAGGCGACGACGATGACTCCGAGGAGGTTGCCTCGTCGCTGGCCGACGTCGGGCGAAAGCTCGGGTTTCCGGTTGGCCCTGCGTAGGAGTCATGACATCGAGACCAGTCGGTTGGCGCCGTGTGTCTCGATCGCTCCCGCTGCCAACACGCCCGGGACTACAGGACGAGGGTCCTTAGGCATACCGTATGCAGCATGCTCGACGCCGAGCCCGACGAGATCCCCGGCGGCTGGGACGGCCTTCCGTCCACCGTCCGGATTGCGCTGTTGCAGGCGTGGGAACGAGATGTTCCCGGCCTGGCTAGTGCCGTGCACGGCCGGTGGTGGCAACTAGAGACCTGGCTACGGTCTCTCTGCTATGTCGAGCTACGCGCCGCCTATGGAGCGGAGTGGACGGACGTTATCGGTAGGGCCGCGAGCAGGGCGGACGCTGAGCTGCGGTACACGCACATGACAAGCACTGATACAAACCTGGTGCTCGCACACCTCGATGTGACGCCGTTGCTGCAGATGCTTGATGATCATTGGCAACTCTTCGGCCCTTCCCTCATCGACCGGGAAATCTGGAAGGGGCGCGTTCGCGAGCTCAAGCAGGTTCGACACCGGATGGCGCACTGCCGGCGGCCGCATGCCGACGACCTATCGCGGATCGAGCAGATGCTGCGTGACCTGGAGAGGGGTGCGTTCCAGGCCGTTGCCAGCTACAACAGGCTCCATGACCCGGCAGTAACCTGGATGGATCCAGTGGTCGATGGCTGGCTTCGCGGCAAGCACCCCAAGAGCTACATCATGGAGCACGCCGAGCGGAAGTACGACGTCCAGACGCGCATCTCATACAGTCGGCGGCCTTGGGCAGACGACTTGCCTGCTGGCGACTCGGTGACGGGCACTCCGGGTTACTTGTGGCACGTCGATTTTTACATGAACGGGAGGGGAGTTCTTCCTGACCAGGTCTGGAACGACTCATATGTCCGTGGCGAGAGGTTGAACGATCGCGTCGTATATGTCTCCCAGACTACTCCGGCGCACGTCAGCTTCTCATTTCCTGCGGTCGACGACCCGGCTGGGATCTGTGATGACATCAACCTGTGTATTCACGCCGTGCTTTCCGCAAGTCGACCGTTTCGTGACTCAGCCGAGTATGACCGGATGGTTGATCGGATGCGGCGGGACGTGGATCCGCGTGTTCAAGTAAGCACGGTGTGGTCTGTCCTGGATGACTCGACGGTGCCTGTCAGTATCTTCGGTGGCTAGCGGTAGGGGCAAGTGGTGACCCCACGCCGCGGTGAGCACAAGTACCTTCGACCGGTAGTCTCGTTGTCGGAGCACGACGCGCTGGCTCAGCTTCAGACCCTATTCGAGCGGAGAGGTCGGGCTGTATGGCCTAATCAGAAGCTGAGTCAGATTATCGGAAAGCGTCCCGGCGGCATCTCTGATCTCGAGTGGAGCTACGCGACTCGGGCTCAGCTCGACTTCATCGTGTGTGACCTCGCGACTCGCATGCCCGACTTTGCGGTGGAGCTTGACGATCCGACCCACCGCACGCCCGATGCACGTAGGCGTGACGACATGAAGGACGCCATCTGTGCAGCTGCTGGCCTTGAGCTGCTGCGCATAGAGTCCACAGCTCTACATCAGGGCGCCCATGGCCGCAAGATTATCGAGTACCTTATTGATGCCCGAGATTTCATGCACGAAGTCTCGGAGCAACAAGAAGCGGGGGCTCTGCCGCTCGACGAGCCGTTCGATTACCGAAATATCATCGGCAGACTGCCGAATGGTCGGAGCGGCTTTGTGAACGACCTCGGCGCGATGGCCCGAGTGGAGGCCGAAGAGATGTGGGAAGGAGGGTTGATCCATTCGCCGGTTATTAAAGGGATTTGCTTCCAGCGGCAGGATGGTTGGGTTGAGGGGTGGGCTTGGATACGGATTCAGGGCGACCTTTTCTGTTTCGAACAGGTGCAGCTCCGGCAATACCGATTCCGTTGTGGACTCGGGCCTCGTGAACTAGTCGAAGACCTGGCGGCTGCTGCCATCGGCAAGCATCTGCATAGATTGAAGGCGGATGCCCCTGTTCTTGTCAGGTGGCGCCAAATCTGCGAGGCGTTCGACGCGGCGAAGGCAGATCCTGGCCGACTATCTGAGGCCGAGGCTGCCTTATTCTCTCACATCTCGTTCAGCTGACCTTCGGCATCGGCCCGAAAATTGCGACCTTAAGACCCCTGCGGCCTCGTCGTACCTAAGGGACGTCTCGCAACTCAGTGATGCCGGTGTCTCTCCGCTGCGGTGCGGACCAGTGCACCGTCGAGCGCGCAAAGGGCTCGACCTGCTCTTCGGCCCGCCGCGCCGCCTTGTGACGGGCCGAGCCTGATGGGCAGGGTGCCGATGCAGCTACGACTCGTCTGTGGCCATCAGCCACCAGCCCGCGCCGGCGTGACGAAAACGCCTGCTGTATCCACTATGCCCCACGGGGGTATTCGTCGTAGGCCAAGACGAACGCACCCACGAACAGGCTGCCTCGCAGCAGTAACCCGAGCGCGGGGTGTATCCGCAGCTCGATAAGCAGCGGTCACCCTGCCGCCCCACCCACCAGGCCCCGGCGAAGAGCCCAACGACGACCATGAAGGCAATGACGATGAAGTTGGTCCCACTTTTCGATGCCTCGACGACATCCCCCGCGGCGGGACCCGAGAGAGTGATGAGAGGGCGCCTTGGGTGTTCTGGTGTAAACGGGGAGACGTGTGTGAACCGCGATTGGCGCACCAGGCGGGCGGCGCGCCCGAGTCGGAGAGCGCGAGGATTGAATCGGAGGGATCTTGACAGCGCGCCGGAGGGGCGCTACTCTTTTCGGCCATGAGTACACCTACGTGGTGTACTCACCACAGAAATGTGTTCGCCTCCCCCCTCGGACACCAGTTCGTGTGGAGATTCGCGAAAGATCAACCGATCGCCGCGAATCTCTCGACGAAGTCACGAAGCATCCATGCTCCTAGCGAATATCGGGGGGCGGTTCCGCCTGAGCTGATGCTTGTGCGGCCGTGCTGGTGGCGGCCATGATTCGCCGACGTCGCCCTCAGTGCGGGGATGTTGAGCAGCTCGTCGAACCGCTCGTCCCCACCCCGTTGCCGGTCGTGCCGCCGGAGCCGGCACCCTTACCGACGCTGCCGCCACCTGCCGTCCCACCGGCCGACGATATGCTGTTCGACGTGGCACGCCCCGACGCCGCAGGCCGGGTCACCACCCGCCCGCTGCTGCGCGCCCTGGGCTGGACTTCCGGCCTCGCCTTGCACATAGACGTCACGTACGCCACCGTGCTCATCACACCCGCACCTGATGGCGCGCACGTCGTGGGCACCCGCGCGGAACTGCCCCTGCCGGCCGCCGCTCGACGCCTGTGCGGCATCGGTCCCGGCGATACCGTGCTCCTGGCTGCCCTGCTACGCCGAAACCGTGTCGTCGTGCACCCCTCAAACACCATCGCCGTGGGTCTGGCCGAGCTGCACGATCGCATCCTCGGCGAGGCCTGATGACCGCGAATCCCGATCGTGTCGCCATCGCCCGAGCGTTTCTCGAGCACCTCGGCCTCGCTGCCGCCGGTCTCACTGGCACTGACCCGCCTGCCGTGCCGACGGTCGTTGAGTACGTTCCTGCTGTTGTCGCCGCGGCGAGCCCGGGTACCCGACGCACCTACGGCAGTTCCTGGCGGCTCATGGCCGCCGCCCTCGGCGATCGGCGCATCGACGCGGTGCGGGCCATTGACCTCGAAGCCCTCATGCGACGGGCCGCCGCCGGTGCCCGCCCTCGCCGCAACTCCCGAAACGGCCGGCATGCCGGCGAGCATCTCATCGCCGCCGCCCGCGCCTTCTACAACCGCGCCATCGCCGACGGCTACCTCACCGCCGTGGACAGCCCTGCCCACCGGGTCCGCAAACCCCGCCGGCTGCCCAACACCCGCCGCGCTCTCACCGCGGATGAACTGTCCGACATCAACGCCGCCGCCCGCAGCGGCGGCCACGACATCGTGCTCGACGCCCTACTGCTGCGCCTGCACACCGAAACGGCCTGCCGACGCGGCGGCGCCCTCGCGCTACGCCTGATCGACCTGGACACCGACCACGCGCTGATCCGCCTGTCCGAGAAGGGCGGCACGCAACGCTGGCAGCCCATCACACCGATGCTCGCCAGCCGATTGGACGACCATGCCCGAGCCCGCGGCGCCGTCGCACCGACCGATGCGCTGTTGCGCTACCGCAATGGCCAACCCGCCTCCTACCGGCGCTACGACTTGATGTGGAAACGCATCGGCCGACAGCTACCGTGGGTCGCGGCCCAGGGGATCAGCACGCACTGGCTGCGCCACACCACCCTGACGTGGGTCGAGCGGCATTTCGGCTACGGGGTGGCCCGCGCCTACGCCGGACACACCGACAGCCGTGGACCCGCCACCACCACCTACATCAAAGCCGACCTGCACGCCGTCGCTACCGCCTGGCAGCCCTCAGCGGTCAGCCGCACCCACTGGCCTAGGTGAGAGCGAGCAGTGGTTCCCCAACAAGAGCCGTACTCAGCGCTCGACTGCTCGGCGGCAGGGGCCAGGGCAGGGCGGGGTGTTCAGCGAAGGCGAGGAGAGCTGTGATCGTTTGGAGGAGGGCGAGGGCCAACGCGCACAGCGCGATCCGGGCTTCGAGTGTCATTCGATGCCAGGTGGTTCGACTAACGCTGCTGGTGCGACGCGGTAATCGGCTGCCGACGCTGGCTGCAGTGGCAGGCGGCCGAGGTGCCGAATGATCACCGTCCGAACCTGGTTGGGCGGGCATCCGTAACGGCCGCACGGACAGATGCCGATAAGGGAGTGCTCGCCACGGCCAACTGCACCTCTCTCCCGGCTGTACGGCATGTGCTGCCGCAGGCTGGCAGCCGACAAGCGCGGGAGGATGGTAACTGAGGATCAGGCCGTACCCTGGCGGTTTACCCGCCCCTCCCGGGCCGCCTTCGACCGGCTGTGGTCGCGCTCGGTGCCGGCTGATCCCGTCGCGGTGCGCTCGTGCCGCTGGTTCGGCGAGTGCTCCACCGTGGCCCCCTGCCGACCCCGTGCGCCGCTGCCCGGGTGCCGGCGGCCCCGCGCCGACTCGCCACCGCTGTCATGCTTGTTGCGCTGTTGGCTACCCATGCTGCGGCGGATACCCCATGCCTCGGCGCCCATGCTTCCGGCGGGACGGCTTCGGCGAAGGACGCCGAGCTGTTCGAGTTCGATGGTGTTTGCGGAAGACGTCGTTGATGCAGTGGATGGACCTGGTTTCCATTACCTCAGAGTGCACACGCCCTGTGATCGGCGTTGCGGTTCGTGGTCCGAGGCCCCCGCGGGTCCGTCGTCTGAGGCATCTTCCCCACGGGCAACGTCCTGCTCGGGGTATTCAGGTGGGGACCTCTTCTGCGTGCCGGAACCGTCGGAATCTGTGGGCTGGCACAGAATGCTGTTGAACACGGCGGGCAGCCGTAAGTGGCCGGTGGACGCTGCGCGTTCATCATCGGCTTGAGGTTGGAAGACCCGGGCGAGCTGAGCGACGAATGGTCGGTGATCACCAGGCCCGTAACCGGTCCGGCTGGCTGCAGCTGTTGTGCCACACCACGAGCGACCCTGATGGCACTCGTTGCTGACTTGTTTGTCGCTGCTTCGGGTAGCTACCCCCATGCGTGGTGCCCAGGAACCTTCGCCCGATCCGTCCTCCGGTGTCGACGCTGTAGCGGCCGAGGTGCGGCAGGCGGCAGAGCGGGCTCGCCAGCGTGGGCGTCAGGGTTGGCGGGTGCGGCTGCGTCTGACGAACGTCATCCTGGTGATCACGGTGCAGGCGGCGCTGGCGGCGTCGTTGTCTTGGTTCATCGGGCACGACGTGTTGGGCATCCCTGCGCCGGTTTTCGCTCCGTCCGCGGCGGTCGGGACGATCGTCGCCGCAATTGGCCAGCGGGTCCGTCGAACCGTCCAGACGCTGGTTGGCGTGGTGATCGGTATCCTCATCGGGGATGCTCTGCTCTATACCGTGGGCCCGGGACCGGTGCAGATCGGCTTGGCGGTTGGTGTCGCGATCGCGTTCGCGCTGATCCTTTCCGGTGGCAGCGGCGCGACCGTGGCCCACGCGGGTGCTTCGGCTGTCGTGATCGCGACCCTGTCGCCGGTGGATCCCAACCTTGAGTGGCCCAGGATCCTGGATGCCGTCATCGGTGGGGCGGTGGGGTTGGTGGTGGTGACGCTCCTGTTTCCGGTCAACCCGATGCGCGTTCTCAACCGGGCGGCCACGCCGATCGTCCAGTTGATCAGTGCAGAACTCCGCACCATCGCGACCGCTCTGAACGAGCGTGACGCTGAGCGGGCGACTGCGTCCCTGCAGCGCCTGCGGGACTCGGGACCCGATCTCGCACGATTGTCGCAGGCGCTCGATGGGGCGAAGGAGGTGGTGAGTCTGGCGCCGGTGAGATGGCTCCGGCGAGATGACGTGGAACAGTTCGCCCATTTCGCTGCGCATGCCCAACGGTTGATTGGTGACGCACAGGATCTGGCGCGTACCTCGGCGACTGTGTTGCAGTACGACGAGGCGGTTCCGTCTGAGCTGACCACGACGCTCAGGCAACTCGCCGACGCCAACGAGCACCTTCGGGCCGAACGCGGGTCGGGCCGTGATCCGCAGCGGGCGCGAGCGACAGCCTTGGCGGCCATGCACGGCGCTCGCAGGGCCGGCGACGTTGCCACCGGCCGGTTCAGCCAGACCCTGGTCACTCAGACGCGGGTCGCGGCGAGTGACCTGCTTCGCGCCAGCGGTCTCGATCCGGAGACGGCCAACCGGCTGACTCGGGAACGTTACGGCGAAAGCCCGTGAGATGGCAGAGGAGATGACCCCCTCCTCTGGCGGCACAGGTTGCTTTGCCCTGCCGCTCGACAGGGAGAGCCCCGCGGACTGCCGTTGCGCAGCAGCCTGGCCGTCTGCCGGTGCCTGACCCGGAGGTCGCTCGTCGCGGATACGACGTCCGATGCGCTGCCACGCGGCGTGGCGGACGGGGCGCTAGTCGATGGGGAGTCGGCGGGCAATGGCGACCTGACCTCCTCACCTTCTCTCGTCGTCCTCTTGACCGGGGTGGCGCCACTGCGGCGGGGCTTCCTCTCCCCGCTGGGAGTCCAGTGGGTTTTCGTCGGTCTCGGTGGTCGGCTCGAAGCTCGGTCGTCGGGTCTGCTCCGGGTCGGGTACCTCGATGGGGCGGGCACCGGACTGCGGGATCGGCTGGTCACCGGCCGCGCCCTCACCGCCGTGGGCTCGTTCGACAGCGAGCGGCTCCGGCGCGTGTCCCTCGCGATGCAGCTCCTCGCTGACGCTCTGTGCAGGTTTGGCGGCGCGTTGCGGCAGGTCACGGCCGAGGTCGGCGACCCGGGTGCCGTACTTGGCGTCGAAGGCGGGGCGTTCGGAGCGGATCCGGGGTATGCGGTCGAAGTTGCGCAGCGGTGGTGGGCAGGTTGTCGCCCATTCCAGGGAGTTTCCGTACCCCCAGGGGTCGTCGACGGTGACGGCGGCACCGAAGCGCCAGGACTTCCAGATGTTGTAGATGAAGAACAGCGTGGATGCACCGAGCACGAACGACCCGATGGTGGAGATGGTGTGCAGGGTGGTGAACCCATCTTGCGGTAGGTAGTCGGCATAGCGGCGGGGCATACCGCGGTTGCCCAGCCAGTGGTGGACCAGGAAGGTGGTGTGGAAACCGACGAACATGGTCCAGAAGTGGACCTTGCCGAGTCGTTCGTCGAGCAGCCGGCCGGTCATCTTCGGGAACCAGAAGTACACGCCGGAGAACGCGGCGAAGACGATGGTGCCGAAGAGGACGTAGTGGAAGTGCCCGACGACGAAGTAACTGTCGTGGACGTGGAAGTCGACCGGCGGACTTGCCAGCAGCACGCCGGTGAGGCCGCCGAAGAGGAAGGTGACGAGGAACCCGATGGCGAACAGCATCGGGGTCTCGAAGGTCAGTTGCCCCTTCCACATGGTGCCGATCCAGTTGAAGAACTTAACCCCGGTAGGCACGGCGATGATGAAGGTGGTCGCTGAGAAGAAGGGTAGGAGGACCTGACCGGTGGCGAACATGTGGTGCGCCCACACGTTCAGGGAGTAGAAAAAGATCACCCACAGTGCCAGGACCATGCCCTTGTACCCGAACAATGGCTTTCGCGAGAAGACCGGCAGCACCTCGCTGATGATGCCGAAGAACGGCAGCGCCACGATGTAGACCTCGGGATGGCCGAAGTACCAGAACAGGTGCTGGTAGAGCAGCGGGCCGCCGTTGGCGGCGTCGTAGATGTGGCTGTCGAGCACACGGTCGGACAGCAGGGCGAGGAGCGTCGCCGACAGCAGCGGGAACACCACGATCGCCATCAACGCGGTGATGAACATGGCCCAGGTGAACAGCGGCATTCGCCACATCGTCATCCCCGGGGCGCGCAGCGTCAGGGTGGTGGTGATCAGGTTGACCGACCCGAGGATGGTGCCGACACCCGAGAGCACCAGCCCGATGACCCAGAGGTTGCCGCCCACCCCGGGTGTGTGTTCCACCTGACTCAGGGGTGGATAGGCCGTCCATCCGAAGTCCGCGGCGCCTGCCGGGCTGATGAAGGAGCCGAGCACCATCAGGCCGCCGAACAGGTACAGCCAGTAGGCCAACGCGTTCAGCCGGGGGAAGGCGACGTCAGGTGCGCCAATCTGCAGGGGCACGAGGTAGTTCCCGAACGCGAAGGCGAGCGGTGTGGCGAACAGGAACATCATGATCGTGCCGTGCGAGGTGAACAGCTGGTTGTACTGCTCCTGGGAGAGGAACTGCATCCCCGGGCGGGCCAACTCGCCGCGCATGAGCAGCGCCTCGATGCCCGCGGCGATGAAGAAGAAGAACGACGAGATCAGGTAGAGCAAGCCGATCTGCTTGGCGTCGGTCGTGGCGAGCAGCCTGAGCAGGGTGTTGCCGGGCACTGCGCGCCGCAGCGGCCCGGGATAGCCGCCGAACTCCGCCGGGGCCAGGATGGGCGCTTGACGGTGTTGACCAGGCTTGGTGCTCGCCGGCTTTGGCATGACTTACTCCGAGACCTGGATCCGTAAGAAGCTCAACGATCGTAAACGCGGCGAAGCGCTACGAAAGCTGCTTATCCGGTAATTCGCCGGCTCGGACGTCCACGCCTGGCGGAGGAGCGTGCTGTCATCGGATCCAGACGCCGGTCGGCGCCTTATCCGGAGTCGCCACTCAGTTGGCGACGACGGCGTCGGGCCGCGACGCGACGACCGAGGGCCCGCTGGGGAGTTCCGAGGGGCGGATGGCCGTCCTGTGGTTGCGGCCATCGCGGGCCTGCGGCGGCGGAGGCCGAGAGCGCGATGCCGTTGATGCCTGCCCGTCGAGCGCCTGGGTCAGGTCCGTGATCGCCGCGGGCAGGTGGGCTGGGAACCCGTGGCCTGCGTGAGAAGTGAGCGGGCGAATCGCCGAGCTTCGTAGCGCTGAGTGGCTGGCTAAGGCGGAACCTCGCACTGAGCGACCGATCAGTCAGCGTTCACGGGGCTGAGTGACTGGTTAGTGGTGCTATTTGGCGGGAAGCCAGCAGGCGAGCCACGCACCAATGACCGAATCGGAGGACTCATGGCCGTTGACCAAGCAGTTGCACTCACCCGTGATCGACCCCTGCGCATCGCGATGGTCGTTCCACCCTGGCTGCCTGTGCCGCCGCCGGGCTATGGCGGGGTGGAGCAAGTCGTCGCCGGACTGGTGGACGCACTCGTGCAGCACGGCCACGCGGTGACCCTGTTCGGCACCGGCGACCAGCACGGCACCGCGGCCCCTAGCTTCGTCTCCACCGCGCCCGAGCTGCAGTTCGCGCGGCTCGGCGAGTCTCTGCCGGAGCTGGCTCACCTGGCCCGGGTGAACCACCTGATCAGGGCGGCGGACTTCGATCTGATCCACGATCACACAGTGGTCGGTCCGTTGGTCGCCGGGCGCCGCGCCGTGCCGACGGTGGCCACCGTGCACGGCAATCCGGTGGGCGAGCACGGCGACGTGCTCAGCGACACCGACCGACGAGTCGGCTTGGTCGCCATCTCTCATGGGCAGCGTCGGCTGAATCCGGGGCTGCCGTGGGCCGGCACTGTGCATAATGCCTTGGACCCCCGGCTTATCCCGTACAAGGCCGAACCCGGCGCCGGACCGGTGCTGTGGCTGGCCCGGTTCAGCCCTGACAAGGGCCCGGACGTGGCGATTCGCGCGTGCCGGGCGGCCGGGTTGCCGCTGCTGCTCGCGGGCAAGCGCAACGAGCCGGCCGAACGCCAGTACTACGACGAGGTGATCGAGCCGATGCTCGACGACGACGTCAGCGTGGTTTTCAACGCCGACCGGGATGCCACCCTGCGGATGCTGCTGGAGGCCCGGTGCCTGATCATGCCCATTCGGTGGGACGAGCCGTTCGGCATGGTCATGGTGGAGGCGATGGCAACCGGAACACCCGTGGTCGCGCTCGCCCGAGGCGCGGTACCGGAGTTGGTCCGTTCCGGGGTGACCGGGCTGGTCTGCGAACACTCCGATGAGCTACCGGACGCCCTGCGCGCCGTGGAGCGGCTCGATCCGGCGGACTGCGTGGCGCACGTGGCGGAAAACTTCTCGACCACCCGGATGGCGTACAGCTACGAGGCGGTCTATCGACGGTTCCTCGCCGACGCTTATGCCGGATCAGATGTAAGCGAGCCGGTCGGCTGACCCCGCCTGGAGCCTTCGACGGGGCGGATGCCAGAGCATCGGAGCACCCGGTGTGGGGCGCTGCTCGATCACGTCGAACGTCACTCGACGCATCCCACTGGCGCGCCGTGCGGGTGGCAATGGGCGCGGCGCTGGCGGTGGCGGTGGCGGTGGCGACCGGAGGATGCGGCTTGGTAACCGCTCGGGGTGACGCGGCGGCTGACGTCGCTCTGCGGATGCTGAGCGCGATCGCCGAGAAGGACGGGGTTGGGGCGTGCTCTCTTCTGGCACCCGATACCGCAGCCGGGCTTGAGCACTCCGTCGACAGGCCGTGTGCCGAGGCCATCCTGGACGAGGACCTGCCCGGGGCCGGGCAGGTCTTGGCCAGCGAGGTGTACGGCCAGCAGGCGCAGGTGCGACTCGACGGCGACACCGTCTTCCTTGCCGTCTTCCCCGGTGGCTGGCGCGTTGTCGCCGCCGGGTGCACCGCTCGAGGCGACAAGCCATATGACTGCGTGCTGCAGGGTGGTTGACTCATGCGCGCCCAGTTCGTGATGTTGCTGCTCGTGGTGGCGGTGGGCCTGGTCTACTTCTGCGCGCTGGGGGTGCTGCACCGGTGAGGAGATTCCTGTACGAGAACTCCCTCGGTCTGGTGTTCGGTCTCCTGTTCCTCATCGCGCTGGTTGGCCAGGCGTTCGCCGGACATGCCGACTTCAACCAGCAGCAACTCAGCGAAGGCCTGCGACCGATCTCGCTCGGCCGCTACCTCACGTCGGCGAGCTTCGCCGTCGACGTCACCGAGAACTGGCAATCGGAGTACCTGCAGTTCTTCCTCTACATCCTCCTGACCGTCTGGCTGCTGCAGAAGGGATCACCGGAATCCGAAGAGCTCGACAAGGCAGGCCGCGAATCGGACGAGGAGCAGATGGTCGGCGCTCACGCCCCCGCGCCGACGTGGGCCCGGGTCGGTGGCCTGCGACGGGCACTGTTCTCCCGCTCGCTGGGTCTGGTTCTCGGCGCGATCTTCATGCTGTCGTGGTTGGCCCAGTCCGTCACCGGGGTCGCCGCCTACAACGAGCATCAGCTCGGCAATCTCCAAGATCCGGTGTCCTGGGGCCAGTACCTCCTCCGGCCCGACTTCTGGAACCGCACGCTGGAGAACTGGCAGTCGGAGCTACTGGCCGTCTCCTCGATGGTCGTGCTGTCGATCTACCTGCGACAACGGGGGTCCTCGCAGTCCAAGCCGGTTGGCGCGGCGCACACCTCCAACGGAGTAGACGGCTGAGCGTCGCTGCCCTCGTACTCGCGTCGTGAGGCTGAGCAGCTTCTGGCGGGTGATGGTCAGTCTGCCCGGGGTGCCTGCACGGTTCAGGCGTGTTGACACCCTGAACCGGTAATCCCGTCGGGTATGTCCCATATGATCCGCTCGACCTGGAACGCTGAGTAGGTGGAGCAGCAATCGGGACGACCGGCGTGGGGACGGCTGCTGTCGGTCCGGCGTGCCCTGTGGTCGTTAGCCGTCGGTGTCGTCGCAGGGTCCGCCACCGCGCTGGTCGGGGCACCGGAGTTGGCGCCGCTGGTGATGTGGACGATCGCGGCAGGCACGATCCTTGTCTGGGTGTGGCGGGTGTGCTGGTCGGCGGACCCACGGCGTACCGAGCAGCTTGCCGAGGCGGAGCAGCAGTCCCGGTCCACCGACGCGGCGATCCTGATCGCGTCCGCCATCAGCCTCGCCGCCGTGGCCGAGGCGCTCATCCGCGCTTCGGACCAGCAGGACGTGGTGGCTGTCACGCTGGTGATTCTCAGCGTCGTCGCGGTGGTCCTGGCGTGGGCGCTGGTGAATACGGTCTTCGCGCTGAAGTACGCCCGGCTGTACTACCGTCACGATGGCGGCATCGACTTCAAGCAGGAGGATCCGCCGGCGTACGCCGACTTCGCGTACGTCGCCTTCACAGTCGGCATGTCCTACGCCCCGGGCGAGAACGAACCGACAAGCAACCGGGTGCGCCGGATCGCGCTCGGGCACGCGCTGCTCTCCTACACCTTCGGAACCGGCATCCTGGCCGTCGCGGTCAACCTGGTCACCAATCTGGGCCAGTCGTGACCTGCGGGCAGTGGGTGTGACCTGGTCAGTTGCTCTGCCGCCACCACCACGGCAGGCGCCGGTCAGCTCGGCGGCTGTTGCCCCTGCGGTCCGCCCAGCCACCTCGTGACCTGCCTCAGTGGCTGGCTACTGTTGATGATCTTCTTCATCCGTTGCCACGAGGCGTGGGCCGGAGACCCTCCCAGCACTCCGCCGAGACCCCCCACGCCGCCGCCAGCCACCGTCCCGCTGCTCTGCGCACGTTGTTGGGTGCTCTGTCCGAGCTGCTGGGTGGCCTGCCCGAGTTGTTGGCCGACCTGCTGGGTCGCCTGCTGCAGCGTCTGCGACAGCGGTCCATCGGGTCCCAGCGCCTCCTGCACCGTCTGCCCGACCTCGTTGACGGCGTTGTCCACCGTCTTCACCAGCGACTCGATGATCTGGGGGTTGCGCTCGATCGTACGCAGGGCGCTGTCGAGAATGCCCCGGAGCTCATCGAGGCGAACCTCGAGCATCGCCTCGGCCTCTACGCCCTTGATGTCGACCTTCACCGTGCCGAGATGCGCCTGAACGCCCACGTCGAGCTGGAGCAGGCTGCCCAGCCGTGCTCGCAGGGAAACAGAGGTGTCCAGATCGTCTACCTCGACGTAGATCTGCTCAACCTTGACCTGCGGGATCTGGAGGACGACGTCCGGGTCTGACATCGTCTTGCTGCTGCGCCCGCCAGCCGGCTGAGGAAGGCCGTGCGCACCACTCTCCGGGGCGAGGGGGCGTTCGCCGGGCTCGGCATCCGTCGGCCCGGCGCCGACACCGCGGTTCTCGCTCGGAACGGCGGATTCCGCGCCGTCCCCGGCGTTGCGCTGCCCATCAACCCGCTCACGCGGTTGCGTCGGCGGCTCCTGTGCGCCCGTGTCCCGGCTCTTCGGTTCGGTCATCACGTACTCCTCGGGCCTCGCCTACCGTCCGAACGGGATTAGGTGCCGATCCGGCGGGGCTGGAGCTGTCCCGACCCCGGCCCGGTCGACCGCCAGAACTCCTGCGGCAACTGGTCGACGAAGTCCCCGTACTCCTTCGCGCTGGCAGCCTCACGGAGGGTGTCCAACACGGCTCGCGCTCCATCGGTGGCCACCTGGTGATCCACCCCTGCCTGGGACTGCACCCGTTCCAGGAATTTGCTGAAGCCGAACCGATCCGGATCTTCGGTGGGCCTGGACACCAGGCCGCGTAGCTCCTGGGGGAGTTGGGAGGCAAGGTCCCTCGCCTGGCCACCGGTGACCCGTCTTGCCACGCTCTCCAGCGTGGCGCGGGTGATCGGTTCGGCCTTTTCGTGCGGAACCGTGGGTCGTGCTGCCACAGACTGAATGAACTCGCTGTAGTTCACCTCGGATCCTCTCTCGAACCGGATTGCGGCGGGTGCCCGCCGCCGTCGGGGTGAAACGGCGGTTCCTCCGCCCTCAGGGCCGTGGCGGAGGACTGTGGGTGATACGTCGGGTCACGGGCGACTGGTACAGGCCAGCGCTGGTGATGGCGTAGAAGACGGGCAGGAGGATGAAGATGGCCAGGCCGATCAACGGTGCGACCAGGTAGTCGACCAACCCCGCGAGGACGTACAGGACGACCCCGGCGAGGGCTCTGAACCGCTCGACGGGAAAGAAGCCGCGCTTGGCCTGGTTCTTGAGCAGGTCCGGGTTCTTTGCCAGGTAGTGGTAGAACGCCAGCCAGGTAGCGCACAGCAACGCGCCGATCAGCGCGTAGAAGGCGACTGCCACCCGCTGGTCCGCGTTGTTGTGCTTCTGCAGCGCGTCCGACACGACGGAGGTCGGAAACGGCAGTAGCGCCGTGCTGAACAGCACGAAAAGGTTCATCCAGTGCAGGCCGCGATCGACCTGCTGGATGCGGTTGAACGCCGCCTTGTGGTTGAGCCAGACGACGGCCACATACGAGTAGGACGCGAGATACGCGGCGTACGAGGGCCACTGCTCGAGGAGGCCGGACAGGAGGCGGCCAGGAGGAACGTCCGGCACCCGCAGGTCCAGGACCAGCAACGTGATGATGATGGCGAAGATGGCGTCGCTGAACGCCACCGCGCGGCTGGTGTCTGACCGGGTGCCTAGGTCTGCCTCTGGCCCGCTCACCGACTGCGCCTACCCAGGGTCGTCTATGGCAAACAGATGGAGAGCCGGGGCTGCGAATGCAGGCCGTCCTTAAAGATGGGTGCCCGCGGACAGACGCCACATCCAGCCACCGGGCGTGCCGCGGTGGCCGGATGCGGGTGGTGGTCAGGGTTTGAGGACGACCTTTTCGCAGTTGTCCTGCTTGTTCTTAAAGATCTCGAAGCCGCGTTCTGCCTGGTCGAGTGGCAGGGTGTGGGTGATGACCCGGGTCGGGTCGATCTCCCCCCGTTCGATGCGCTGCAGCAGCGGTTTCATGTAGCGCTGCACGTGGCATTGACCGGTACGCAGCGTCAGCGCGCGATTCATCCACGCTCCGGCCGGGAACTTGTCGAGGAAGCCGCCGTACACGCCGATGACCGAGACGATGCCGCCGCTGCGGCAGGACAGGATCGCCTGCCGCAGCGCGTGCGGCCGCTCGGTCTCCGAGCGGACTGCCTGCTTGATCCGGTCGTAGGCGTGCACGTGCGCGGCACCGTGGGTGGATTCCATGCCGACCGCGTCGATGCACTTGTCCGGTCCCCGCCCACCGGTGAGTTCCAGCAGCCGGGACCGCACGTCCACATCCTCGAAGTTCACCGGCGTGTGGCCCGCCCGTTCGGCCATCTGCAGCCGGTACGGCTCTTTGTCGATGGCGATGACCTTCGCGGCGCCGAGCGCCCGGGCACTGTCCATCGCGAACTGCCCGACCGGACCAGCGCCCCACACGGCGACGACGTCGGTGGGCTGGATGTCGCACATCTCGGCGCCCATGTAGCCGGTGGGCAGGATGTCGGAGAGGAACAGCACCTGCTCGTCGGTGAGGTCCGACTCGATCTTCAGGGGACCGACGTCGGCGAACGGCACCCGCGCGTACTGCGCCTGGCCGCCCGCAAAGCCGCCGGTCAGATGCGAGTAGCCGAAGATCCCGGCGACCGGGTGGCCGAACATCTTCTCGGCGATGCCGGCGTTCGGATTGGAGTTCTCGCAGCACGACCACAGCTCGGCGGCGCAGGCACCGCACGCGCCGCAGGCAATCGGGAACGGCACAACGACCCGATCCCCGACGCGCAGCCGGCCCGGGTCGACGCCCCGGCCGACCTCGACCACCTCGCCCATGAACTCGTGGCCCATGACGTCGCCGTCCTGCATCGTGGGCACGTACCCATCGAGGAGGTGGAGGTCCGAGCCGCAGATCGCGGTGGAGGTGATCCGTACGATGGCGTCGCGGTCGTTGAGGATCTTCGGGTCCGGTACGTCACGGACCTTGACCTTGTTGCGGCCTGCCCAGGTGTTCGCCCTCACGCGTCTGCCCCCTTCGCGAGCTCGGAGTCCGACAGCGGTTGCGCCGGACGTTGCGGGAACTCCTTGCGGGCCCGCTTGCCCCACGGGGCGCCCTCGGATCGGACGACCTGCCCGGTCTCCAGCACCTGCTTGAGCCGGCGCAGGTCGTCGTCGAGCTGCTGGTGCGGTTCCTCACCGAAGTACTTGGCGACCGCCTTGCCGACCGCGCCCCCCGGGATGTCGTACGACATGACGACGTGCACCTCGGTGCTGACTCCATCCGGGGCGGGTACGAACCGGACCGTGCCGGCGTTCGGCACGTCGGCGTTCCCGGTGGACCGCCACGCGATCTTCTTCCCGGGTGCCTCGTCGATGATCTCCGCGTCCCACTCGACGTTCTTGCCGAAGGGCGCGCTGGCGGACCAGTGGCTCGTACGGTCGCCGGTGGGGCGGATCGTCTCAAGGTGTGCCATGAACGTGGGGAGGTTGTCCAGGTCACGCCAGAACGCGTAGACCGTGGGTGGGGGTTTGCGGATGGTTGTCGTGGCTGTCAGCTCCATGGATCCTCCTTCGCGTGGGCCTCGTACCGGCAGCGCCGAACCGATCCTCGTGTCGCGGGTGGCTTGCACGGCGGTCAGCAGGTCCACCACCGTGATCCCGACGATGGCGCCGGTGACACCGACGAGGCGACGCCGGCGGTGCCCGCTACGGTGGGCGATGGCCACCCCGAGAGAGGCGAGGTCCATCGCGTCGCCCACGACCCGGGTCCACGCCCAGATGCCCTTGCGCCGGCTCGTCAGTAGTCCGGCCGCATGGACCAACTCCCGTGCTCCGACCAGTGGCACCACGGCCCGGGAGGTCGAGGAGTCATCCACCCCGCTGATCCGGCGCACCGTGTCCGGTGCCGCCAGCTGTGCCACCCCCAGACCGAGACTCATCCAGCCGAGCCGGCGCCCTCGCCGTCGTACGTCTTCCTGCCTGGCCTGCGCGGCCTCTCGGGTTGCTAGTTGAGTCACGGGTCGCCTCCGTATCCGGTCGCAGCCCGGCCGAGCCATTCCGGCTCAAGAGGTCCCGGACCCGACCCACAGAGGCCCCGCATACCCCTCGAAAATCACCTCAATCCGCGCATCGGTCGCGGCACGGAGGTGATCCCTGTCCTGCGGCTCAGCAGGGCGTGCGGGCCGCTACCGCTAGCAGCGGTACGTCCAGGTCGTCGTCGACCCCTGCCAAGCGCCCGTATCCGGACGTCGGCCCAAGAGCCTCGCAGCGGCGGCGCTTCGACCGGCAGAGCGCCGCCGCTGTGTGCGGGCTTAGGAGCCCGGTTCTGATCCTCTGGGTCTTGACCCTTCACCGCGTCAGGCGGTCGCCATCTGGCGGACGTTCTCGCCCTGGGCGAACACCTCGACCATCTTGGCGCAAAAGGCCGGAAGGTCACTGGGGTTGCGGCTGGTGACCAGGCTGTTGTCGACCTGTACCTGTTGGTCCACCCAGTTCCCGCCCGCGTTGCGGATGTCGGTGCGCAGACTGGGGAACGAGGTGACGGTCCGGCCGCTGACCATGCCGGTCTCGACCAACGACCAGGGGCCGTGGCAGATCGCCGCCACCGGCTTCTGTTGCTGGAAGAACGCCCGGACGAAGTCCATGGCTTGCGGGTTCATCCGGAGCCGGTCGGGGTTGACCGTCCCGCCCGGCAGCAGCAGGGCGTCGTAGTCGGCCGCGTTGGCCTCGTTGACGGTCCGGTCCACCCGATAGCGGTTGGCCGGGTCGATGTCCTGGTTCATCGACTGGATCTCGCCGGAGTTCAAGGAGATCAGGTGGACCTCGGCGCCCGCCTGCTCGGCGGCGGCCCGGGACTGGGTGTACTCCACGTCCTCCACTCCGTCGGCGGCGAGGCAAGCGATTCGTTTGCCGGTCAGTGGCTGCTGGCTCTGCGCCATATCGGGTGGCCTCTCCCTCGCGGCGCCGCCCCGTCGACGGCGCATCGTTCGCTCGCGGGCCGCCTTCCCGGTGTTGGAACCGGGAAACAGGTCACCGAAGGTCGCTCAGGGATGGACGGATAGGTGCGCCCGCCGATGCGGCGGGCGACGGAGGATGGGTCGCCCAACGAGACTGCCCTCGCTCGAAGCGGGTAACGCACTGAACCACTGGCGCCGAGGCCCCCGAAAGGCCGACATGACTCTCCCTACCGCTTCCATCGAACTGCCGTCCGGCCAGAGCATGCCCGTGCTCGGCCAGGGCACGTGGTACCTGGGTGAGCACCCTGCGCGGCGACGGGATGAGATTTCCGCCCTGCAGGCTGGCCTGGACCTGGGCATGAGCTTGATCGACACTGCGGAGATGTACGGCAACGGCGCCTCGGAGGAGCTTGTCGGCGAGGCCATTGTCGGACGACGGGGCGATGTGTTCCTGGTCGACAAGGTGCTGCCGTCACACGCCAGCCGGCAGGGGACCGTGCAGGCCTGCCGCCGCAGCCTGCAACGACTCGGCGTCGACCACATCGACCTCTATCTGCTGCACTGGCGCGGCACGCATCCACTCGCGGAGACGATCGAGGCGTTCGCTGAACTCATCGACGCCGGCGACATCGGGCAGTGGGGTGTGAGCAACTTCGACCTCTCCGACATGACCGAGCTATTCGAAGCGGGCGGGAACCACTGCGCGACCAACCAGATCCTGTACAACCTCACCCGGCGCGGGCCTGAGTACGACCTGCTGCCGTGGCTCCGTGAACACCGGATCCCGGTGATGGCGTACTCCCCGATCGAGCAGGGCAGACTACTCGGCCACGACCAGGTCGCAGAGGTCGCCGCCCGGCACGGGGCGACGCCCGCTCAGGTCGCACTGGCCTGGGTGCTGAGGCAGGGGATGGTCGCGGCCATTCCCCGATCGTCCAAGTCGGAACACACCCGCCAGAACGCGGAGGCGCGCGACCTGCACCTGACCGAGGACGACACCGCGGCCCTCGACAGGGCGTTTCCGCCACCTGCTGGCGCGCAACCGTTGGAGATGTTGTAGGGCCGGTGGCCGTTCCAGCGGGAGCAGTGCCAGTGCCCTGACCAGCGCGAACTCCGCGAGTGTCACAAACGCCCCTGCGGGGCTCGCCCTTTATGAAAGGGTTTGCTCTGAAGGTTACCGATCTTCGACGGTGCCGAACGAGCAGACCAGGTGACAGGGGCGGACATGAGATGGCTGATCGGTGGTGCGGTCGCGATTGCCGGAGGGATGGTGGTCCGGCGCCTGCTCGGTGGGGCTGGCCGGGGCAGTGACCAGTGGCAACGGGTTCAGGGCCGGCGGCGCGGGACGCGGTGGCATGTGGCGACGGTGAACCGCCCGGCGGGTGATGTCGCCCCGGGCGGCCGGTTCCCCGAGCCGCTTGCCGGGCTTGGCGACGCCGTCGAGGTCCAGGTCCGGCCGGCCCCCGGTGACCGGGGAACCGAGATCGCCGTACGGCTGCGCGACGGCGCCCGACTCCCTGTTGCCGTCGCGGCCCGACGGGTCATCGGCCGGGATCCCGACCAGGCCATCCGGGCTGCGCTGCGAGAGTCGAAGCAGCTGATCGAAACCAGCGAGGTCCTGCATCCGGACTATCCGCCCACGACCGAGCCGACTCCGATCAACAAACCACTGCGAGTGGCCACCGCACAGGGTCGACGGGAGGGACGGCTGTGAAGGCGCTGGTGTGGGAGGGAGCCAACGAACTCGCGGTGCGGCAGGTGCCGGAGCCGCAGATCCGCAACAAGCAGGACATCATCGTGCGGGTCCGACGGACGGTGACCTGCGGTTCGGATTTGCACCTGCTCGGCGGGTACATCCCGTTCATGGAACGCGGTGACGTCCTCGGGCACGAGTTCCTCGGCGATGTCGTCGAGGTCGGCTCTCAGGTCCGCAACCACAAAGTGGGCGACCGCGTCGTCGTCTGCTCGTTCGTCTCCTGCGGCAAGTGCTGGTACTGCCAGCAACAACAGTTCTCGCTGTGCGACAACGGGAACACGAACCCGATGATCACCGAGAACGTCTGGGGCGCCGCGCCCGGAGGCTGCTACGGCTACTCGCACGCGCTCGGGGGCTTCGCCGGCAGCCACGCCGAGTTCATCCGCGTCCCCTACGCCGACCAGGGCGCCTTCACCGTCCCGGACGAGGTGAGCGACGAGCGCGCGCTCTTCGCCTCCGACTCGGCGCCGACGGGATGGATGGGCGCTGACCTCGCCGGGGTGAAGCCGGGCGATGTCGTGGCGGTCTGGGGTGCCGGTGCGGTAGGACAGATGGCGGCTCGGGCGTCCGTGCTGCTTGGTGCCGATCGGGTGATCGTGATCGACCGGCTCGACAACCGGCTCCAGATGGCCCAGACACATCTCGGTGTCGAGACGCTGAACTACGAGCAGCAGGACGTCAGCGGCGAATTGCTGGAGCGCAGTGGTGGCCGAGGCCCCGACGTGTGCATTGAGGCAGTGGGGATGGAGTCGCACAGCAGCGGTCCGCAATTCTGGTACGACCAGGTCAAGCAGCAGCTGCGCATCGAGTCCGACCGACCGATCGCCGCCCGGGAGGCGATCTACAACTGCCGCAAAGGTGGAAGCGTGTTCATCCTGGGCGTGTTCGCCGCCCTGGTCGACAAGTTTCCGCTCGGTGCGGTGATGAACAAAGGGCTGACGCTGCGTGGCGCACAGCAGCACGGACAGCGCTACATTCCCATGCTGCTGGAGCGGATGGCCCGCGGCGAACTGGTCACCGAACATCTCGCGACACACACGATGCCGTTGGACGAGGCGCCGCGCGGCTACGAGATGTTCAAACAGAAACTCGACGGATGCGTGCGCGCCGTCTTCCAGCCCACCAACTAAGGATACCGTCGCCAGTACCCGTCGCGCTTACCGCGGCCCCGGCAGCGTGGCCCCGCTCAGCTCGCGCCGCTGGACCGCTCCCTGCTCTTCTCGTCCTGCCAGCCGCCGGGGTGGGGATGATAGCCGTATGCGGCGGCCCGCACTGTATTCTCGTTTTCCAGCCCTGAGCCGATCGCGCCGCCCACAGTGGCAAGTGAGCTGGTGATCCAGGCGAGCGTCAGATAGTCACTGGCGTGCACCGGCCGCTGCAGAACCTGTTCGAACACGGACGTGTCGATCAGCAGCGCCCCGACGAGCACCGTTCCCACGAACAGCACCACGTAGGACACCGCTGTGGCCAGACTGAGGGTGAGGATCGTACCCAGGTTGAACAGCCGTGCCAGCTCGGCCGGTGTCTCGCGGCTCGGCTTCTCCCACAGGTCGTGCGCAACGATCAACCAGGCCACCAACCCGCCTAACCCGAGCACCATGATCACGGCGAGCCGGAGTCCGCCGAGGGCATCGCCCATCTGCCAGATGGTGTCCGTGGTGAGCGCGAACGCCGCCGTGCCGAATGCGCCGACCAACAGCTTGGACAGGCCAAGCAGGGCCCGTCCAGGACGGTTGGCGCGAACCATGCCGGTCAACAGTCGCGCCCGGCCGATCAGCCCCGAGGCGACGTAGCGCCGCTCACCGGCGTCGGCCCCGTCGATCATTCGACGGACAGCGGGAAGGCGCCGCGTCGTCTCGGCCGCCGGCACCCGGTGATCGGCGGCGTCTGCCAGCAGTTGGCCCACCAAATCCGGGACGGCTGCTCGGACCGAGCGCATCTGGCGTAGTCCCAGCGCGGGCAGAGAAATCATCCCGACGTAGCGCCGACCAGAGGTCTGAGCGACCAGAGGCGCCCGCCCAGCATGCAGCGGCAGGTCGGTCAGGCAGATGGCGACGTCCCATCGATCGTCCGTGCGCCGCCGGGCAAGATCGTCGAGCAGCGCCTCCGCGCCGCCATCGCGGCGGGGCGCCACCTCCCCCCAGCCTTCCCGGACGGTCCACCGCACGTCCGGGCTCACCCGCTCGCTAAGCACCCGGGCAAGCTCCGCCGTGACTCTGCCCGCCACTCGGGCCGGGTGGTCCGGTGGGGTTGCTACCAGTCCCACGACAATCTCCGGGCGATGTCGCTCGCTCTGGGTCACCGCTGCTCCTTACCGGTAGCCGGGCAGGCCGTGAACGAGGATGCCCGGCCAATCCAGACACGGCAATGCGACGCCTGCGTGAAACTGGACGGCCGTCCGCCCACGCAGCCTAAAAGACCGCCCCGAGGGGTGCAGCGGATTCGCTGGGCTTAAGGTCTTTCGACGCAGTGGACGCCAGCCAGGTCGTCACGCCACACACCGGTCTGCTGGCCGGTGACCATGTCGGACCGACCGGTCCACATCACCCACCACTCCCGGCCATCCTCGACGCAGAGCACAACGAGCTGTACGGCTCGATGATCATGAAAGCGGCCGGAAAGGGAGCCCTACCGTCGATATAGCCCTCGAATGGCTCGCCAAATCGAACTGCGACCACCTCATCGCAATGTCCAACGGTGCGATCCGAAAGAGACCTCGTCAACTTGGTGAACGGCGACCTCGTCAAGCAGCTCTACGGTCCGAGCTGCCTCGTCGTACCCGTCCCGATCGTCGGCACGCCAATGATCGTCCCCGTCTGAGCGATTCTCCGTCGCAGCGCTGTGAACAGCGGACGGCCACCGGTCATCACGGCGGGCCGACGACAGGAAGCGCGTCTGCGGTGGGATGCCGCGTATCCTGCATCGAGTATTGGCTCCGACAGCGTGCTCCAGGAACACGTAGCCCGAGCTGCGTGTGGGGCCAGACCTTTCGCCGGTGAGTAGAGGGCGTATGCGCCGCAGGCCACGGGACCGCGGTCGTCCGGCCCCGACACGCCGGCGGGATTGGTATTTAATGAATCAGATTCGGATGTCTGTGCGAGTGGGCTGCTCGGAGTTGGACGCAGATGGTGTGAAGGGCCTGACCGCTGGGCTTCGACGAGAGGTTCTCACCACGGACGTAGCCGGCGCCGAGTGGGCTGCGGCTGGGGATGCACCGGCCGGGGCTAAGTCTGGGATCGCGGTCGCGGGTGGTGCGTTGGCGGTGACGCTGGCGCCGATAGTGGTCGAGAGTCTGATGGGCGTCATCGCGTCGTGGCTGAGCCGGCAGCCGGCCGACGTCGAGATTGAGATCGACGGCCGTCGGTTCAAGGGGCGTGTGTCGAAGGCGCAGCGCGACGAACTCGTCGCCGCTTACCTGAACCGGATGAACAGCGGGTCATGACAGAGGTGACCCGCCAGCGTAGGGCGCTGTTGATCGGTTGCGGGACGTTCACCGACTCGTCGCTGGCACAGCTCAGATCGCCTCGTCGCGACGTCGAGGACATGAGCCGCATGCTGTACGAGGCGGGGTACGCGCAGGTGTTTGCTGACGTTGACTGCACCACCCGTGCGGCGCAGCGTGCCGTCGAAGCATTCCTGCTTGAAGCCCGGGTTGATGATGCCCTGAACTTGATCTACTTCTCCACGCACGGGCTTCAGGACAGGCAGGGTAAGTTGTACTTCGCGTTCACTGACACTGAGAAGCGATACCTGAGTGCTACTGCGGTGGGCGCCGAGTGGGTGCGCGACCGAGTCTATGACAGCCGCTCAAAGTCCACGCTCATCCTTGTTGACTGTTGCTTCAGCGGGAGTTTCATCACGGGCATGCAGGCCCGGTCCAGCGGCGAACCCGACGTTGACGTGCTTGTCCGAGGCTTACCTCAGGGCAGCGGGGTCGCGGTACTTACCGCGTCGGGTGAGCATGAGGCTAGTTTCGAAGACGTCGAATCACCCACGGCGCGCACCTCCTACTTCACAGAAGCCGTTGTAGCTGGCGTCGCCACCGGCGCCGCGGACCTGAACCGCGACGGTCGGATCACTGTCGATGAACTGTACGAGTACGTCTACCACCACGTCGTGAACGGGCCGTCGCCCCAACGCCCACGCAAGCTTGGAATGGGCGAGGGGACGATGGTGGTTGCTGAGCCGCTGGGACAGCCGGTGCGAATACCCGCCCAGGTATCACCCCCGACGGGCAGAGCCGCCGCGCCTGTCCTTCGAGCGCGAGGTGTCCTCGGCTATGCGGCGTTTGATGGCCAGTCCGTCGTCATCGGCAAGGATGGCTTCGGGCCCGTCATGAAGGGCGAGCGCCGCCTACACGTCAGCGATGTCGCCGGGGTCTCGTTCAAGCCGGCAACCTCCCTGCACTATGGCTACCTTCAGGTGATCCAGAAAGGCGTCCAGCCAGCACCGATCAGCCGATTCGGACCTGGCGCGGGACGGCCTCCCATGGAGGACGGTGCCTCAGTCTCCTTTGCCAGATCCGTCAACGCCGAGATGCAGCAGATGCGAGATGCCATCGAAACAGCCATCGGTATCCCGCCACGCGCCCTTCGCGCATCAACAGCCAAGAACAGCGCTTGGGCAACAATCGGACGCGGCCTACTGTGGGCCCTCGGGATCCTCGCCGGGCTTCTCGAAGCCATCGTGATAGCCGCGACCGTAACCGACAGCTGGGACGACCACAGTGTCGGAACCGCCGTCACGGCGAATCTGCTTTCTGGTGGCGCGGTCCTGGCGAGCGGTAGAGTTCTCTACATCAACCGTCGCAAGTAAAAATCTAAGCCATGACCGCCAAATCTATCTCGGTTCCGCCAATGGGGGTGAGCACATCGGCGAGGACTTCCCGGGTCGAAGATGCGACGCGGTACAGCCGCGTGTCGTCCGGCGCCCGCAGCTCGGCGTGCAGCCGCCCATTTCGGTCGGGGAACCGCGAGTATATCTCGTTGATGATGCGCCGCCCCTGCGCGGCCTGCGGCCGGGTGCACTCCAAGAATCAATTCACCGGTGGTTCCGCCGGGCTGATTCCACGCTATCGAGTCATACGCGGCTCGTTGAACACCCTGTCCATTATGGCCGCGACGCTAGTGACCATTGCTCTGCCGACCAAGCGAAATTGACGGTGCGTCGCCGGCGGGGACGATGTTACCCATCTAGACGCGGCTCGCCTGACCCATAAGAGCTCAGGACCTGAACGTCAATATTGGGCAGCATCCTTCGCGTCTCGATGCTCACGATGAGGGGCACGGGCGAATCGGGCATAGGCACAAGGGGGAGGGGAGATGTGCAACGGGTACGTCACCCTCGCTTCCAGGCGCTCCACGAGACAGCCCATTCCGGTCCTGGCCGGGCTGCGGGCAGTTGTTCTCGCCCCGGCAGCACTGCTTCGACTGCTTCGACGGCAGCCTGCTGTTCGGCTTCGCGGTCGCCGAGTGACTCGCGTACCACCATCAGCAGGTCGTCGTGTACGAACGTCCGACACGGCTGGCCTAGCTGCTGCTTGATCATTAATTGAATGGCTTTGCGCAGTCCGGAAAGTTGGTCGCCAGGCACCCTTTGCACCTCGGCATACCCGTGCTGCCGCAACAGGTCTACGACCAATTGCGCCACGACCGGCACCCGTTCATCGACCGCAGGAGGCGGGAACAGACGGTCCATCAACGCCAGACATCGTCGACACGTTGGCGCAAACGCCGGCTTCCGGTACCGGCCGACGGGTCCATCATCACCGCCGGCCATCACCAACCAGGCCCGACCACACATCGTCGTCTGCTCCCAGCCCGGTTCCTCAAGCGCAGCGAGGTCGTATCGTCGCTCGACCAGGTCCCGGTCGCTGTCCGCCTGATAAAAGTGCGCGTCGGACAGGGCGCCGCGGCCTGCTTCAGCCGGGTTGTTGCGGCGTACGAGGTGAACGGCCTTGCCTCCACTGACCACGGCGAGGAGAAGCTGCGACGTCCCGGCCGTGATGACGTTCGGTCCGTCTAGCCCTTCAGGGATGACAGCGACCCCTGACGTCAGAAGGTGTATCGGACCGACGTACCGGTAACCGAGGCATCCTGCCAAACAGCAGCAGGCCCCTGGAGGGGCTGTCGACGCTGATGCGGTCGCGCTACGGTCGTCTGTCGGGATCGAGGGCGTGGATGAGATGTCCGATCCTTTGCTGGTCGGGTGCCGGCCAGTACAGGTATCGCGGACCGAGGAAGCAATGGAAAGCCCCGCAGGCGAACAGCTCCTCGAACAGGTCAGCGGGCGTCGCGATGAGCAGACCAAACGGCCGCAACGCGTTCGTGGCTTTGAGGATCCCGACGTCGCGCGTCAAGAACACGTTCGCACCGACCTGGAGCGCGTCGTGCACCAGCTGGCGGTCGTTCCCGGCTGGAACAGCCGTCAAGGCTCGCGTCATCTCTCGCTCGGGCAGGATCAGCAGCCCTTCGCGGGAGGGGCGCTCCTCCGGTTCCCCCCATCCCAGAAGACGTAGCGCGGCGGTGAACTCCTCGAAGGCAAGCAGCCGGTGCACACGACGCTCCTGGGACAGGGTCTTCTTCGCATCGTCGACGGACGCCGCGAGTATGATGAAGCGGATGTCTCGAACCGCCCACAGGGCAAGAATAAGTTGCAGCGATTCCAGGTCTGTCGCGTAATCCTCGCCGGACACAAGACCAACGACGCTGTCGCCCGTCCAGAGCCGATGCCCATACGTGAAGTAATCGATCAACAGATTCGTGTCCCAGGCGACATGCAGGGGACCTCGCCCTCGTCGTCCCGCGAAGAGCCGCACATTCTCCTCGTACACGAAGTGCGGTCCCTCAGGAGGAGCAAACAGCGCGGCTCGCTCCAGCATCCGCGTCACCTCGTCCGCGCCGAAGGAGACCCGGAGCCGTCGGGCCATCTCGTTAGCCAGGTGGAAGCCCCACCTTTCGTCGTCGCGGTACGCGGCAGTGGCATCGACGTAGAGCAACACCAACTCATCGTCGCAGGCGCCAATCGCCGATCCAAGCCCCTGCGTGCAGGCCGTAGGTGTGTCGGCAGTCGCGACGTTGTGTCGTCATGACACGACCTACCCACGCCCTTGAGCAACTCGTTCGTCCGCTCATCCCTGCTACCTCGCCCGCGCGGCCGAGCCCACGCCCGATGCCGCTGCCAGCGCTACCCGCCCGCGTTTGCCCGCCGGCAATCATCGACGCCTCGGGGCTGCTGCTGTGGATGGCTCTCCCCACTCGCTGTGGCCGGGTGACTGCGCAGCACCTCCTGCACTCGATCGGCTGGTCGCCGGGACATCACCTCGACATCCAGCTGCGCCTAGGCATGGTCGTCATCACCTCCGCGCAGGACGACCGGTACCAGGTGGGCAGCCGAGGCGAACTGCCCCTGCCGGCGAGCGCCCGACACTTGTGCCGGATCGAGCCCGGCCAGCCTGTGCTCCTGGCCGCCTTCATCACGCATGACTTGCTCGTCGTTCATCCCGTCGGCACCGTCGCCCGCCTCCTCACCGACCTGCACCGCCAGTTGGCAGGAGGCGACAGTGACCGCTGACCCGTCTGCTGTCGCCGCCGCATACCAGGTCTTGGCTCACCTGGGCGTCACCGTGGCCGACCTCCAAGCCCACCCTTGCGCTCGGGCCGCCCTACCCACGGTTGCGGAGTACCTGCCGCGCGTTCTTGCTGCAGCCGGGCCTGGAGCGCGCCGCACGTACGGCACCTACTGGGAGCGAATGGCCGCCGCCTGGCCCGACCGACCGTTGGACAGCATTGCCGCCAGCGATATCGAGGCCTTGAAACAACGGATGATGGCCAGCGCGGTGTCGCGGCGCAACAGCCGCAGCGGCCGGCATGCTGGCGAGCATGTCGTCGCCGCCGCGCGCGCTTTCTACACCCGGGCCATCGCCGACGGTCTGATCGACGCCTCCGCCAGCCCCGCCCACCGGGTCGCGAAACCCCGCCGCCTGCCCAGCACGCGCCGCGCCTTGACCCCACACGAGCTGGATGAAATCAATATCGAGGCTCGTACCAGCGGCAACGATGTCATCCTCGATGCACTGCTCCTGCGCCTGCACACCGAAACCGCCTGCCGCCGCGGCGGAGCCCTCGCGTTGCGCCTGGTCGACCTGGACACCAACGGACTCGTCCGCCTCAGCGAGAAAGGCGCCACCATCCGGTGGCAACCGATCACCCTCGACCTCGCCGAGCACCTGCACGAGCACGCCCGCGCCCGCGGCGCGGTCCTGCTCGCCGACCCACTGCTGCGCAACCGTGCGGGCCAACCGATTACGAGCCGCCGCTACGACCACCTGTGGAAACGCCTCGGTGAGCGCCTGCCGTGGGTCGCTGTGCACGGCGTATCCACCCACTGGCTGCGCCACACCACGCTCACCTGGGTGGAACGGCACTTCGGCTACGGCATCGCCCGCGCCTACGCCGGTCACACCGACAGCCCCGGATCTTCCACCACCACCTACATCAAGGCTGATCTGCACGACGTGGCCAGCGCGCTGTCAGCCATGACCGGCCAGCCCCATCCGCTGGCCCGTCTGACGGATCACGTCGACGGGTGGTCGCAGGCGAGCGGCGCCGTCTCACCCGCGACCGAGTAAGGGATGGGGGCCGCGTGCGGTGCTCCCGGGACGTCGGCAGCTCCGGGGTGCACCGCACGCGGCACGGCCCCGCGACTGACGCCCTACCGTGGTCGCGGCATCTGCCCTGTGAGCCGTGGCCACGCTCGAAGCTATTCGGCGGTTTCCCAGGCCAGCGCGGCGGTTCGTTGCCCGCCGCTGGTGAGGAACTGTCGTGCCGCTTGCCGGGCGGTCGCGTTGGTGACGCGGGTGCGTTCAGGCCAGGCGTCGGTGGGCGTGCCGGCGTAGTCGAAGGTGAACGCGGGCCCGGGTTCGAGGTCTGGCTGGTATCCCCAAGCGCTGCTGCCGTCGGCAGCGACGTGATAGACGAACGACCGATCGGGGTGCCCGACGCAGATGTCGAGCATGACGGGAAACTCGCCGCCGCCGGGAGCGATGAGGGTGACGCAGTAGGGCAGCTGTGCGCTGTGGGCGCGACTGATCGTGTCCAGTGTGACGTCGAGTTCGGCGACGGTGCTGACCGACGCGGCGCCGTCGCCGCGCCCCCAGGTGATGTCGATGCTCATCGCCGGATCCCTTCTCCTGTTCCGACGTACAGCTTATGAAGCCACGTGCGGTCGCCGTCGGTGAGGAACACCGTCAGGCGTGTTCCGTGCGGCAGGATCGTGGCGAGGATCTTCTCGCAGACCAGAGGTCTGACCGGATCGTCGCACGGGGTGTGATTGAGCACGAGCGTGGCCTCTGACGGGCTGCCCGGACGGCGCAGCACGGCCGCGGCCTGCGCCTCGGCGTGGTCCATCACGATGGCCTGAGCCAACGGCGGCTTGAGTCCCACCCCGGCGGCGGGAAGCCTGCCCATCCGGATCTGCCGGCTGCGCAGCCGACCGTCTGGCTCCGCGGAGAAGTCAGGATCGCTCATGATCGCCCCGTCGGCGAGCAGGAAGGCCTCGGTCTTGTCCTGTGGTTCGCTGCGACGGGCCAGACTCGCGGCCGCCCGAAGGACCGCCTGCGGCGGGTCAGCAGGTGCGGGTGGTCGACGGATCCCGCCGCCACCCGCAGTCAGTTTCCCAGGCCGCCCAGCCCACGCACCCGCGTGAGGATCTCCTCAACCTTGCCCGCTGACTCACCAACCGTTATGCCCGCTCCATCGAGCTGTTGTGAGCTGCGGTCCACCGCTGCCGGCAGCGCTCTGATCAGCGGCGCCCTGCAACCCGGCTTGGATCAACGCCCGCGCTTGGTGAAGCTCGGAGCCGGCAGCTCGTATCAGTTCCCGAGCCCGGTCAAGATGCGCCTTGGCCTGAAGAAGCCGTCTGATCAACTCTGCCGCACTCACCCAATCACTGTCCCAGAACATCGAGACCCGTAGGTGCATGTGCTAGACCAGGAAAGTTCTGACTCCGGTCTGACCGGCGACGAGACGGAACACAACATCACCCTCGAGGTCGACTTAGTCGGTGCCAGGTGCCAGGTGCCCGGCGCCGACCGCTTGCGCCGAGCCTGATGACCAGATCGCACTCGCGCCTCTGCGTTCTGTGCCAGCGCTCGGGGTTGAATAGCAGCATGCGGGCATCGATTCAGGAGCAGAAGGGCGGCATCGGCGCGAACGAAGTCGCAGCCAACTTCGAGCGCATCGGCTGGGGCGTGGCAGAGAACTCGAAGCATGACCTAGGCACGGACTTGTTCCTGATGGCGCGGGACCACCGGCTCGTCGATCTCGGCATGGTAGTTGGCGCCCAAGTCAAAGGCGGCCCGACCTTCTTCGAAGAGGAGGTCCGCGGCGAGAATGGCAATGTCACCGGCTGGTGGTTCCGTGAGTCGCGGCGCGACCACTTCGACGCCTGGCTCACCCATCAGCTGCCCCACCTCATTGTCCTTCACAATATTGAGACGCGTGCCTCCTACTGGGCCCATATCACGAACGAATCCGTCACCTACACCGATAAGGGCGCGAAGGTATTCGTTCCGGCTGCCAACACCGTCGACGCGGCAAACGCTGACAAGCTGCTCGAGGTCGCAGCCAGCAACGCGTCCGGCGTGAACTGGGAGGGGTCAGCCTGGGCCGGTGCCGAACTGTCACCGAACCATCAGCTGCGTCATGCCTTGCTCGTGCCCCGGCTCATCGCACCGCATCCGAATCGTGGCGTCACGCTCCCACCGACCGCCGTGCAGGTGGTCGCCATGTTCGTTCAGGTCAGGCTCTGGGACGTCTCCAGGCTGCGTGACGAACATGCGTCCCTGCCGGACCTTGACGCCCTGGGCTCGGATGCCGGATGGGATTGGAAGCTCGCGGCCGGCATGTCGAACTTCATCAAGTCAGGAGATCCCGACGTCCTCAAAGCGCTCGTGGACACCACCCGGCCGCCGCATGAGCAGGCCGCAGCGACAGTGGCATACGCAGCGGCGCTGCTTGAGGACGGGCGCGCGGAAGACGCCCTCGACGCGCTCGACGTCCTCATTGGTCGCGATGAGTTGGACGTGGTTGACCAAGCTTGGGTTCAGCTCCAACACGTCAGGGCCCTTGGCGAACTTGGCCGTCGCCAGGAGGCCCGCGACGAAGCTCTGGGTCTTGTCAGGGTCGCGCGACGGGCACCGGGAGACGTCACCGCAGCAGCGATTGGCGGCGCCGCTGCCGAGACCGTGTTTACTGTCTCCGACTGGAACGCCAACGACCTCCAGGCCACCATCACAGCCTCGGACACCACTGCCTCGTGGTGGCGTCAGCAGGTCAGCAGTTGGGGACTGTCAGAACAGGCCGAGCAGCTTTTCCGAGCGTGGGGCCGCGACAATGCCGTCACTTTGGGCGGGGGAGACGAAGCTTGGCGGTACTTGCGATCGGCATCCCTGCTCGCAGGCCTGTTGGGTCAGCACAGCGCCTGGTGTCACACGACCAGGAAACTGGCCATTCATATGTTGACCCACCGTAACCACGGCATGGACGCAGATGTCGTGGCGGGGGCGCTGACCACTCTGCGTCGGTGCGGCGAGCATAAGGGGCTCCGGCTTGCAGCCCGACGCGTCGTCATCGATGGTCCTGCGACGGCTGCCCGGGCTGCTGCCCTTGAAGTCAAACCGGGAAGATCTACGCACACTTCGGCGCAGGCGGACATCCGTCTGCTGATCGAGGCTGGGGACCTGCTACCGCGGGATCGGGCAGAAGAGTTGGCCGGGTGGGCTCAACGCACCTTCCTTGACTCTGACGGGTACGTGAACCGCACCCGTCCCACCTTTGTCCTTCGTCCCATGTTGGTCGACCTGATGACCTCCCTTATTCATGCCATCGGCGATACCGTCCGAAACGATATGGTCGATTTCGTCCTTAATCTTCCAGTCCAGTTCGACCAGAGCATCGCCAACCGCCTGGCGTCGTTGGTCGGACGCCTCCCCGCGACGGTGTGGACGCCGGAGCGTGCACAGCGCGCAGTCGACCGAGCAGGAGGCGACAATTGGGAGCTTACCTACCCACTTTTAGGAGCGGCCGCGTTACACGTGCCTGAGGTTCGCGATCGTCTGAAGACAGAGGCGCACGAAGGATCGCTGGAGGCGCTCGCCGCGCTGGGAGACGTCCGAGAGCTTGATGCTGAGCTTGTAAGGTCGCTGGTCGAAAGCACTAGCAGCAGCCTCGAAACCCGAATCAAGGACGCCGCGCAGGGCCGGTTATCCGGCGGCGGCCCTGACCTCGGCCGAACCATCACGCTTCTAAACCTGTGGCACCCCGAATGCGCCAACTGGGACATCATTTATCGCCTACTGGCCTCAGTCCGCTGGGGAAAATATCTCGCTGGCACCCTCGACCTATTGGCGAACAAGGCCACTGACTTGGCCCCGGAAGTCGCGGCCGAACTCGCCTTGCTAGCCAAAGCCATTGCAGACAGCCCGGACCAACGTCCTAGCCTAATCCCAGGCCCCGACCCTCGCCCTTTCGCACGACGACTCCAGGCCACGCTTCAACATGGCACGGGAGAGCCCTCGGTCGGACACCTCTCCAGGTTGGCCCGCGGCAACGTCGACGATCGTAGCGCCGCTGCACTGCTTGCACACGGCACCTGTGACGAGCTGAGCATGGGCGTTCTCATCACCCTGTCGGGCGATGCGGAGCCGCGAGTGCGGGCAACCGCAGGGCGCGTGATTGCCGAGAGAGCTGCCGCAGGAGACGCAGTTGCGCGGACACAACTTCCGTCCCTCATCGAGGACTGTGGAGTGCTGGTCGCACAGGCTGTGGCGGCCGCCGCGGCCAAACATCCGCAGCTGGCAGGCTTCGAAGAACTCCGGCCGCTCCGAACCCACATCTCAGCTCAGGTGCGTGTCGCCTTCGCTGGCATCACCGACGCCTAGGCCGCAGCATGTTTTTGCGGCGTGACGTTGCTCAATTTCTCTCCCTATTGAGCAACGCGGCCTGCAAGCGAGCCGCAGCGGCCCCGCTTCGGCCTGCTGGTGATCCGGCCGGCGTTGGCCGGGCCGGCCGGACACGATGACGGAAGGATCCTGCTGATTGGACTACAATTCACCAAGCCCGTCGTGCGGTTCGACTCCTTGCGGAGAGTTCACAGCACTGTCAAGGGCCGCCCTATGAAGGAGTTGGGCGGGATGCTTGTTTCAGTCCCGTGAGCTGGTAAGTTGAATGCATGAACACCCACGCTAAGCGTGGATGCTCTAAATATGTGTTCAGCTCCCCCCTCGGACACGAACCGAATCCCAACGGTGCGTGGCAAGATCGACATTTGCCCGCACCGTTTGTGATTCCGGGTCGTAGGTCAGGTGCAACCCGAGGCTGCGGTAGACCTCCAGCTTGTGTTCCGGCTCGGCGTCCCGCAGGGCGTCCACGAGGTCTCCGAGCTCCTCGACAATGGCGATGATCTGATCCTCGTTGAGGCGAGCGGGTATGCGGGGTTCTTCTTCGGCTGGCGCTTGGTGGCGTTGCTCGGCGCGTTGCCGTTCTGCCTGGGTTTCTCGCCGCGCTCGCCAAGACCAGCCAAGATCCCGATCACTGCCACTGGATCCCGATCGCACTATTTGCGGCCGCCAACCAGGACCACAACGCCGGCGCCTGGGTTGCCTCTGCCGACATGGCCACCATCGCTGGTCTCGCCCATCTCGCCTACGCGCCACGACCCGAAGCCCTCGAGGAGCACAGCTACCTCATCGAGGCGGCAAGACCCGCTGTTCGCGGGCGTACAGCTTCACGAGGTCGTGCGGGTGCCGTCCGCTGCGTCACGCCGAGCAACGTGCTACTTGGTGCCACCCACAGGCACTTGTTGGGCGGCCGCCGCAGGCGCTGCCAGATCGCTCAGGGTGACTGCTCGGTCTCCGGCTGAGGGTCGGTGTCGCCGCGAGGACGCTCGTCGCCCGCGACGAGGTAGCGACTTGCGCCGTCGCTTAGGAGCACGCCGAGCATCCACGACAGACCCGCGACGAACGCGAGATCAAAGGTCGCAACTCGTGTGAAGTGGCCGAGGGCCCAGCTGATCGCAGCAATTATTCCTGCTGGCCATGTCAGCCAGAACGATCGCACCGGAGTAGTCGTGAAGCCCACGGAACCTCCTGAGTTGTAGGTGTCGTTCATGACGACCATCCGCGCCCATCAGCTCCCCCGGTAGGTCGAGTAGCCGAACGGCCCGAGCAGCAGTGGTACGTGATGGTGCGCCCCTTTGTTGACGACCTGGAAGGTGACCACGATCTCGGGGTAGAAGGTATGGACGCCGCGATCGACGAAGTACCGCCCAGTGTCGAACCGGAGTCGGTGTACGCCCGCTTGGGGTGCGTACAGCTCGCGGACGCGCCCGTCGGCGTCGGTACAAGCCCGGGCGAGGTGCTGCCACGCGTCGCCATGACAGCGCTCGACGACGACCGCGAGTTCCGGCGCGGGGAGGCCGGTGGTGATGTCCAATACGTGAGTCGAGAGACTCATCAGCCCTCCGATCGCAGGAGTTTGCCCAGCCGGAGGCGGTTGATCGCGGCCAGGTCTGTGAGCGCTACCCGGCGCTCGGTCGCCGGGTCGTTCGCTAACCGGGAGCGGCAGATGGCGAGCAGCTCCGCCGCTGATCGTCCGTTCGCGTAAACCAGGTACAGGTGCCCGAAGCGCTCTTCGTAGGCCGCGTTGGCCTGGCCGAGACTCGTCAGCAGCTCCTCGTCCGCGGTGCCGACTCCTGCCTGCTCTCGCCGCGACCACTGTCCACCGCTGCCGCTCGTTGGCTTGCCGATCTGTGGGTGACCGGCCAACGCCTCGGCAAAGCCGGCCTCGTCGAGCATGGCGGTGCCGGCGTCGGAGGCCGCACAGAGCTCGTCCTCATTGGCGTAGGGCCGCCCGACGATGACCTCGGTCACCCATGCCTCTGCCGAGCAGCACCGGCGTAGGGCCGACCGGAGGCGCTCGTCTTCGGGCGCGGTGTTTAACCGATCCAGACTCCAGGTCGTCATCGGCTCACGCCACCGTCGGTGCCGGCTCGACTGCGATGACGCGTCCGCTCGTCGCTGTCGGTGCGCTGGGCTGCCTTGTTCGCCGCAAAAATGGTCAGGTTGCCGACGGGGCGAGGGCGTAGGGTGCGAGCGTCGATGGCTTTGGCCCTGACCGGTGCTCCGTCTATCCACACCTGCCCCAGGTCGTCCGCCGTGGCCAGCGCAAATACCTTCGCAAGTGCATCCTCTGGTCCGTTCGAGTGGCGTATGCCAATCTCCAGGACCGTGCCCGGACGGGGTCGTATCCAGATCGCGTCGAACCGCCTGCCGGCGCTCAGGTCGCCGATTTGGTCCCGCAGGCCCAGGGCCTGTGCCCCCGCCGCCGTGGCCATGTGCAACAGATGGGCAGCAGTGAGTGGCACGCCGTCCGCGCCGCGCAAACGTTGCAGGAGGTACGTCTGCAGCCCTTCTTTGAGAAGCGAGAAGCCGGTGCCCGCACCCACGTCGCAGCCGAGTGCCACAAGGACGCCGTGGGCGAGGTGGCGGTTGAGGGGGAACATGCCGCTGCCCAGCGCCGCGTTGCTCGTCGGGCAGTGCGCCACGCTGGCCTGGGCCTCGGCCAGCCGGGTCAGCTCGGTGTCAGTCGAATGCACGTTGTGTGCGAAGACGCTCTGTCGGCCGACCAGTCCGTGCCGGTCGTAGCAGTCCAGGTAGTTGGTGGTGCCGGACAGTCGCCGGACCGTGGCGACCTCGTCGAGGTTCTCGTTCAGGTGCGACGTGAACCAGCTGCCCACCACATCCCGGTGCAACTCCCCGCATGACGCGAGCAGTTCGTCGCTGCACGACAACGCGAACCGGGGGGTCACCGCGTACCGACTGCGTCCGACGCCGTGCCAGCGCCGTGCCAGCTCGCGGCCTTCGTCGTAACTGCGCTCTGCGGACGTGTGCAGCTCCGGCCGCAGCATCCGGTCACCGACGACCAGGCCGCTGGTGATCCGTAGGCCGTGCCCCGCGGCCGCCTGGAACAGTGCGTCCACCGCCGGCGCGAAGTGCGAGCCGAAAACCAGAGCGGTGGTCGTGCCTGCCGAGGTGAGGGCCGAGACGAACTCGCCGGCTAGCACGCGCGCGTAGTCGATCTCGGCGATCCGTGCCTCCTCGGGCAGCGCGCAGCGTTCCAACCATTCCAGCAACGGCATCCCGAGCGCACCGATGACGCGGACCTGCGGGAAGTGCACATGGGCGTCCACCAGGCCGGGTAGCAGGACTCCATCGGAGAGCTCGACCAGCTGTGCCTCCGGGTGTCGGGAGCGCAGCGTGGCAAAGGCATCCCGCTCGACGATCCGCCCGTCCTCGACGAGCAGCCCCGCATCGCCGTCACAGCGGAGCGCGCCGCCGCGGAACGGGTCGTCGGGAGTGTCGACGACCTGAGCGCGGTAGAGGGTCATGGCCGGGCCGCCGAGGGAGCGCGGTCGTCGGCCATCGCCTGGTGATGTTCCATCCTGCCCAGGAGATCGGCGGCGACGCTGACGGCGATCGTCGCGGGCTCCTTGCCGTGGATGTCGGCGAGCCCGATGGGCGTGGTGATGCGGGCGATGGCCGTGGCGTCGTGGCCCTGTGCGGCGAGTTCGGTGCGGAACCGGGCCCACTTGCCCGCCGAACCGATGAGGCCGATGGTGCCGAATTCACCGCCGCGCAGCATCGCGTCGCAGAGGGAGAGGTCCTCCGCATGGTCGTGCGTCATGATCAACGCGTAGGTGCCTGTGGGCAGCTCGCCGAGCACGGTCTCCGGCAGCACTGCCACCCGGTGGACGTGCACCCGGGCCACCGCATCGGAGAAGACCGCCAACCGGTCCTCGGTGAGCTGCTCCGGGCGGGTGTCGATGAGATGTAGGTCGATATCATGCCGAGCCAGGACACGAGCCAGCTCCAGGCCCACGTGCCCTACGCCGAAGACAGCCACCACCGGCGCCACGGGTAGCGATTCGAGCAACACCGTGACGGTCCCTCCGCAGCACTGCACCCCGTGCTCGTAGGGCGCTTTGTCGGACAGCGCGAGCGTGAACAGCTCGGGCGTCGGGCCGCCTGCGGCCAGCAGCGTACGGGCCCGGTCGATCGCGACCGCTTCCAGCTTGCCGCCGCCGATCGAGCCCCACGTCTGCGTTTCGCTCACCACGAGCTTCGCGCCGGCCGCGCGAGGGGCATGGCCGCGGACCGTCACGAGCGTGACGAGTACACCGGGCTCACGGACGCTGCGCAGGTGCGCCACCGCTGCCAGCCAGGTTCCCTCAGACATGACTCACCGTCCGCGGGGCCCGCTCCGGCGTCGGGTGCCCGGCGTTCGCCGCCCCACCCGGAGCGAGGTCCGCGTCCGCCGTGGGGCCGTGCCCGCCGCACGCCCGGGCCCGCTCGATCGCCCAGAAGACCGCCTCGGGGGTGGCCGGCGAGGCGAGGTCGATGCTGATGCCGGCGGGCCCGAACGCGGCCGCCGCCTGGCGCAGGGCCTCGCGCACGGAGAAGGCGAGCATCAGCGGCGGCTCGCCCACCGCCTTGGCGCCGTAGACCGCCCCCTCCTCGGCCGCGTCGGCCAACATCGTCACATTGAAGACCTCCGGCATCTCCGAGAAGCTGGGCAGCTTGTACGAGCTGGCCCCTCGCGTGGCCAGCTGGCCGCGCGCGGCTCCCGTGCCGGTGTTCCAACGGAGGTCCTCCAGGGTCAGCCAGCCCGCGCCCTGTGCGAACCCGCCCTCGATCTGTCCGATGTCGATGAGCGGTGACAGGCTGTCCCCGACGTCGTGCACGATGTCCACCCGTCGCGTTCGGTACGTGCCCGTGAACCCGTCGACTTCGACCTCGGCGGCGGCCACCCCGTACGCGAAGTACTTGAACGGCGAGCCCTGCATCGCCGCTGAGTCCCAGTACAGCCCCTCGGTGCGGTAGAAACCCGCCGCGAACAGTTGCACCCGCTGGAAGTACGCGGTCCGCACCAGATCGTTCCACTCGACGCCGGTAGGGGCCCCGGTACCCCGCGCCACACCGTCGACGATGCTGATGTCGGCGGCGTTCAGCCCCAGCATGGTGGCGGCCACCCGGGTCAGCCGCTCGCGAAGCTGTTCGCAGGCCTGCCTGACCGCGCCACCGTTGAGGTCGGCACCGCAGCTCGCTGCGGTCGCCGAGGTGTTGGGCACCTTGTCGGTACGTGTGGGCGCCAGCCGCACCCGGCCCAGTGGAATGCCCAGCTCGGTTGCTGCTACCTGCAGCATCTTGGTGTGCAGGCCCTGACCCATCTCGGTGCCGCCATGGTTGATCAGCACCGACCCGTCCCGGTACACGTGCACGAGTGCGCCGGCCTGGTTGAACGCGGTGAGGTTGAACGAGATGCCGAACTTGACCGGCGTGACGGCCAGGCCACGTTTGGCATGCGGATGTGCGGCGTTGAAGGCCGCGACCTCCCGCTGCCGGGCGGCAATGTCACCGGTGTCGACGACCTGACGCCAGAGCCTGTCCAGCCGTTCCGGGTGCCGGACCAACTGGCCGTACGGCGTGGTCTGCCCGCGGCGGTAGAAGTTGCGTCGGCGCAGTTCCATCGGGTCGATGCCGAGCAGTGGGGCGCAGCGGCCGAGGATGTCCTCGATGACCAGCATCCCCTGCGGGCCCCCGAAGCCCCGGAAGGCAGTGCTGGATGTCTTGTGGGTGCGCACGATGCGGCCGTTGAGTCGTACATGTGGCAACCAGTACGCGTTGTCAACGTGGCACAGCGCGCGGGCCAGCACCGGCTCGGACAGGTCGAGGCTCCAGCCGCCGTCCGAGGTCAGGGTCGCTTCGAGCGCGAGCAGCCGGCCCGCCGCATCGAACCCGACCCGCCACTCGACGAGAAACCCGTGCCTCTTGCCCGACATGGTCAGGTCCTGGGCGCGGGTCAGGCGCACCCGTACCGGGCGGCCGGTGCACGTCGCGCCCAGCGCGGCGATGGCAGCGAGGCCGTGTGGCTGCATCTCCTTGCCGCCGAAGCCGCCGCCCATGCGCAGGCACTGGACGGTCACCTCGTTGCTGGCCCGGCCCAGCACGTGGGCGACTATCTCCTGGGTCTCCGAGGGGTGCTGGGTACTGCTCTGCACGAAGACCTGCCCGGCTTCGTCGACGTGGGCCAGCGAGCTGTGCGTCTCCAGGTAGAAGTGCTCCTGCCCGGCGATTTCGAGTTCCCCACCGAAGACGTGCACGGCGTCGGCCAGACCGGTCTCGACGTCGCCCCGCACCAGTTGCGGCATGGCGCCCTGGAAACTGTCGGCGGCGATCGCCTCCCGCACGGTCACGTAGGAGGGCAACGGCTCCGTCTCGACCTCCACGGCGGCCGCGCCCACACGTGCCGCCTCGTACGTCTCGGCGAGCACCCAACAGACGGCGTGGCCGAAGAACATGACTTCCTCGGGGAACAATGGCTCGTCCTGCTTGATCCCGGCGTCGTTCACTCCGGGCACATCGGCGGCCGTGAGCACCCGGACGACACCTGGCACGCGGAGCGCCGGGGCGACTCGCAGCGCGGTGACCCGGGCGTGCGCCTGGGGCACCTGTACCGGGTGGGCGTGCAGCACATCCTTGGTACGAGGGATCAGGTCGTCGGTGAACTGTGCCGCACCGGTGACGTGCAGCCGCGCACTCTCGTGCGGGACCGCTGCACCCACCGCGGGACTCTCCGGCCTCTCAGACAGCGCGCTCATTCCGTGGCCTCCTCTCGGCCTGGTGCTCGGTGGCCGCGGCGATCCGTCCGCCGGGGACTGCGGCGATCTCGTACGGGGCCGGGTTCTCGGCGTAGAGCTTGAGTAGGCTCTGGCCGAGCATCGCGGCTCGATACTCGGCGCTGGACCGGTGGTCGTCCTGCGGTGTGCCCTCGCGGCGCAAAGACCGAGCGGCGGCAGCGACGGTGGCTGCGGACCAGGGGTTGCCCTCCAGCGCCGCCTCGGTCGCCCGGGCCCGGATCGGTGTGGCCGCCACCCCACCCAGGCCGATGCGTGCGCGGGTGACCGTTCCACCGACGACGTCGAGGGCGAAGCCGACGGCGACGCTGGTGACGTCGTCGAACCGCCGCTTCGCAATCTTGTGGAAGGCGACGAGGCCGGCGAGCGGGCGTGGGATCCGCACTGCCCGGATCAGCTCGTCGGAGCGACGAACGCTGCGCCGATACCCGGTGAAGTAGTCCGCCAGCGGCACCCTGCGTTCGCCGTCGACGCTGACCAGGATGACCTCGGCGGCAAGCGCGAGCAACACCGGCGCGGTGTCGCCCACCGGGGATCCGGTGCCCAGGTTGCCGCCAATGGTGGCTCTGTTGCGGATGAGCCTGGAGGCGAAGAGGGGCAACATGTGGGCGAGCAGCGGCACCCGGCCCGCGAGGCGGCGCTCGATCTCGCTGAGGGTCAGTCCGGCACCGACCTCGATGCTCTCCGGCGTGATCATCAGCTTCCGCAGCTCCGCGAGGCGGTCGATCGCGAGGACCGACTCGGCCCGGGCGCCCTGCAGGTTCACCTGCACACCCCAATCGGTGGAGCCGGCCACCACGGTGGCAGTGGGCTGCTCGCGAAGCCGTCGCAGGGCGTCGGGCAGCGAGGCCGGCCGGACGAACTCCCGGCCCCCGTGCCGCAGCCGAACGGGCCGGGGCGGCGCCGTGGGCGCCTGCTGGCGTTGCACAAGCTGGTCGTCGGGCACCGGTGGACCGAGTGCGAACGCGGCGTCGCGAATCGGCCGGTATCCGGTGCAGCGGCACAGGTTGCCGCTGAGGGCGTCCAGGTCGAAGCCGTTGGGCCCCTTGTCGTGTCCGGTCACGTCGCCGTCCGGGGACGCCCGTCTTCCGGCCCGGTAGTACTCGGCAGCCATGCTGCAGACGAAGCCGGGTGTGCAGTAGCCACACTGCGATCCACCGCGGACGGCCATCTCGTGCTGGACCGGGTGCAGGCGGTCGGGGCTGCCCAGCCCCTCGGCAGTGCGGATCTCCTGGGCATCCAGGGCGGCGACCGGCAACAGGCATGCGTTGACCGCCACCCATTCGGTGGGCGAATCAACGCCGGGTCGGGCGACGAGCACCGCGCAAGCGCCGCACTCACCCTCTCCGCAACCCTCCTTGCAGCCGGTGAGGCCTCGTCCACGCAGCCATTCCAGCGCCGTGGTGTGTGGCGTGACATCCCCGAGTGGAGTGATCCGGCCGTTGACCGTGATGTCGCCGCCGCTCCGCGTGGTGTCGTCAGGCAGCGGGGGCGTGTCGGTCGACACCGCTCGGCCCGCGGTCGGCTCCTGCCGACCGGGTAGGTCCGGTCGGAATGCATGGTGCGTCCCGGTCATCTTCTTCCCCTCATCAACAGCTTCCCGAGCGGCTGTCCCTCCGTACGTACGCGCCGCCCGCGAAGCCAGGTCTGCCGGACGATGCCGGCCAGCCGTCGACCCGAGTACGCCGTCAGCTGGTGACGGTGCAGTAGGCTCGCCGGATCGACCACGAAATCGGCGTCCGGGGCGAAAACACACAGATCCGCGTCGGCGCCGGCGGCGATGCGACCCTTGTACGGCAGCCCGACGCGCTCGGCTGGGCGCTGCGCCATCCAACGCGTCACGTCGGCCAGCGAGTGCCCGCGCGAGCGGGCCGCCGTCCATACCACCGGCAGTCCCAGCTGCAGGCCCGCGATGCCACCCCACGCTTTGCCGAAGTCGCCGTGTTCGAGCAGCTTGAGCTCGGGCGTACAGGGTGAGTGGTCCGAGACGACCATGTCGATGTCTCCGGCGGCGAGCGCCTGCCACAACCGGTCCTGGTTGCCGCCGTCGCGGATCGGCGGGCAGCACTTGAACTGGGTCGCTCCATCCGGGATATCGGTATCGGACAACGTCAGGTAGTGCGGGCAGGTCTCCACCGAGACATCGACACCGGCAGCCCTGGCTGCGGTGAGCCCTGACAGCGCGTGGGCGCTGGACAGGTGCAGGACGTGGGCCCGGCCACCGGTCGCGCGCGCGGCGTTGATCACCTGGTCGATCGCGCGATCCTCGGCCTGGTGCGGGCGGGAACGCAGGAAGGCCGCGTACTCCGGCCCGGTGGGGCGTGGCGCCAGTGCGACCACCTCGGCGTCCTCGGCGTGCACGATCAGCATCGCACCGAGGCGAGCCGTCTCTGCCATCGTCGCGACGAACTCCGCAGCGTCCAGCGGTGGAAACTCCGGCACCCCGGAGTCGAGCAGGAAGCACTTGAAGCCGAAGACTCCGCCGTCGTGCAGGGCCGCCAGATCGGTGATGTTGCCCGGCACTGCCCCGCCCCAGAAGCCCACGTCGACGTAGGTCTGGCCGCGGGCGCAGCCCTGCTTGGTGGCCAGCGCGGTGGGCGTGGTCGTCGGTGGAATGCTGTTGAGCGGCATGTCCACGATGGTGGTCACTCCGCCGGCTGCGGCTGCCCGGGTCGCGCTGGCATAGCCTTCCCACTCGGTACGACCGGGCTCGTTGACGTGCACATGGGTGTCGACCAGGCCGGGCAGAAGCACCTCGTCATCAGCGAGAGTGATCGACTCCTGGGCTTCCAGCTTCGCGTCGAGTGGTGCCACGACGGCGATGCGCCCGTCACGCACACCGATCACACCCGCGGTCTCGGTGCCCTCGATGACCACGCGTCGACTGCGAAGGACGAGATCCAGCATCATGATCGCGCCTCGTCGGGCCGTCCGGCGATCAGCGGACAACAGATGGCGAGGCGGTGACGCCCGGAGTCGGCCATGTCGCTCGTCAGTTCACAGGAAGGACGGCACGGCGAGCCAGGCGTCGCCCGGCTCGGGCGCGTCGTCGCGGGTCACGGCGGCCTCGATGAGCCCGTACGGCCGGTCGGTGGCGGTGAACACCTCGCCGCTGTTCTCCAGGCCGAATCGGGCGAGGTCAACGGGGAAGTGATGCTTGTTGGGTGCGGAGAAGCGGATCTCGGCCACCTCTTCGTGAGCCTTGAGCACGTGCGCTCCCATCAGATAGAGGGTCTCCTGTAGCGCCCGGCTGTAGGTGGTGGCGAAGGTCTCCAGCAGCGACGCACTGATGGCGCCGTACGTCGAGTTCCAGTCGACCTCGGTACCCGCGTACCGCCACCTCGCGACGAGCGAGGTGGCGAGGATGCGGTCGTCGGTCTCCTGCAACGTCGTGTATTCGTCCCGGAGGAAACCCTTGAACTCCGAACCGGTCGACTTGAGCAGGACCAGGTCACGTAGGCCGGAAACCACGCGGACCAGCTGCTCGGCGTTCCGCCCGGAGAGCGTGACCACGGTCGTCCGGACGGCTCCGCCGCGGCGGAGGAACGCGTGGTCGTGGCCGGCCCCGTCGACGTCGATTCGGTCCCAGGCGTACTGCTCGACGCGGACCTGGGCGCCGGACGCCTTGGGGGACGCCTCGATCAGCCGTTGGCCGACCGCGATCGCGTAGTCCTCGGGAGACGTGACGCCGTGCTTCTTGGCGTACACGAAGGCGGTGTTCTTCTGGGTGTCGGTCGGTAGCACATCCCGCTGGTCTCCCTCGACGTGCGCCGCGGCGAAGTCACCGCGTAACGCCGTGGAGACGTTCAGATCCCAGATCTCGTGTCGCGGGTTGTCCCGGTAGATGCGCACGACGCGGTTCTCGGCCTTGCCGTACTGGTCGAAGCTGAGCACGGTACCCATGACGTCCCTCCTACGTGTCGGTCGGTCGTCCTGTCGATGTCCGCATCGTGGTGGCCGTCCAGCCGGTGGCCGTCCCCGATCAGCTCCCCACCCGGGGCGCGGATCGGGTGCGAGCCGCCGGATCCCGTCTCGTGCTGATGCCGACGGCAACGAGGCAGGGCCAACGCGTAGGAGTCGAGGCGATCCCCAAGTGGATCTCCACCGCGCCCGAGAGGGACGGGGCTCGTGGACGTCGGGTTTCCTTCATCGTGGGATCACCGTCCACCGCTGACCTGTCGCCGCCCTATCGGCGATCTCTTGTCGTCCTGCTCGCCGTCGATATCTTGGTGATAGACGCGGCGTCCCCAATGCAGTGTCATGAGCCTGCGAGTCATGTCGGCGGCGCCGACCGAGCCTGATCCCCGAGGCGCTGCGGCGCGTCCCCTGACCATCTGTGTCTTCTGCGGCGCCCGGCCGGGCCGGCGGGCGGCCGACACCGAGGCGGCCCGGCACCTGGGTCTGCTGATCGGCCGACGCGGTCACCGGTTGCTCTACGGCGGTGGTGGTTCGGGGCTCATGGGCGAGGTGGCGTGGTCCGCGCAGCGGCACGGTGCGCCCGTGACCGGGGTCATTCCCACGTTCCTGGTCGAGAAGGAGCGAGGCATCGCGGCACCACCGCAGCAGACGGTGGTCACCTCGACGCTGGGCGAGCGCAAGGTGGCGTTCCTCACCCAGGCCGACGCGTTCGTCGCCCTGCCCGGCGGGTTCGGGACTCTCGACGAGGTGCTGGAGGTGATAAGCCTCAACCAGCTGAAAGTGTTGACCAAGCCGATCGTGCTGGTCAACACCGACGGGTTCTGGGATCGGTTCCTCGGAATGGCGCAGGAGCTGACCGACTGGGGCTTCACCGATCCCGACCTCGGCTCGCTCTGCTCGGTGACCGGCACCACGGAGGACGCGCTGCGGTGCGTGGAGAGGCACGCGAACCACACCGCGGGACTGGCCGCCGTCGACGCGGAGCGGCTCTGAGCCGAGTTCATCGGTTGCCGAGTCCCATAGGCGGGTCGTGACCCACTCTTCGTACCTCGACGGTCCGCGCATGCTGCACGACAGCGACACCGCCGACCGAGGTGCGACCGACCGCTCGGGTGGCCGCCCGGCGGCACCTCGGCCGCCGCCAGGTCACCTGCCGCGAGGGCCGTGTCACGGGCAGCCGCCGGGTCGGCCCAGGGTGTCTGTTCAACGGACGTCCGCCGCCGGCGCCCACTGTCGATCAATGCGTACCGGAGCGTTCAGAGGTCGACCGGCCGCCCGTTCGGGGCGTCCGTCGAGCGGGCGGGGTGGGCTTGTCAATCGCCTGACCCGACCGCCACCGCGGTCAGGATCAACCGGTCGGTCGCCAGGAAGCGTCCGGAGAACCGGGACCGCGGTCCGTCGACGAGCAGTTGCGCGCTGAACCGGCCCGCAGTGGGGTCGATGGTCAGCCGGGCGTCCGGCAGTCCGAGCCACCGTCCGGTCAGCGGAAACCACGCCTTGTACACCGCTTCCTTCGCGCTGAACAGCAGCCGGTCCCAATGCGTCCGAGGATGGGCACTGCGCAGGTCGCGCAGCATGTCGGCCTCGCCGGGCGCGACGATGTAGTCCTGGGTTCCGGCCGGCAGTGTCTGGTGCGGCTCGGCGTCGATGCCAACCGACATCAGGTCGGCCGAGCGCGCGACGGCGGCCGCTCGGTAGCCGGTGCAGTGCGTGATGCTGCCGACCACCCCGGTCGGCCAGACCGGCGCCCGTTCGGCACCGATCCGGATCGGTGCCGGAGCCACACCGAGCCGCCGCAGGGCTTCGCGCGCGCAGCGGCGGGCGGTGACGAACTCCCGGCGCCGGAGGTCGACGACGTTCGCCACCAGGTCCTCCTCGCCAGGGAACACCGGCTCGCCGGGTATGTCGGAGAACGCCTCAGCGGTGCGTACGGCGGCCGGGAGCAGAGTCGCGAGCATCGACCAGAGTCTACGGCCTGAGCGCGGTGGACACCCCCTATCGTCCACGTATCCCGGACCGGCGCCTCCAACCGGTAACGGCGGGACAGCGGGCCGATAGGCGACCGGCCGAGAGTCGGCCCATGACCATCACTCCTGACGAGCGCGAGGATCTGCTGGCCGCGGCACGGCGCAGTGTCACGGAACGGCTGCTGCGCGGAGCCGCGCCGACCGCGAGCCCGGTGCAGACACCGGACGCCGCACGGTCGCCCGAGGAGCCCGTCCCGCTGTCGCCGGAGCAGCATTCTCTGTGGCTCGTCGGAGAGATGCTCGGCGCACACGAGGGGCTCTACAGCGTGCATGAGGTCGTGCGACTGCACGGGGCCGTAGAGGTCAGCAGATTGCGGACCGCGCTGGATCGTCTGGTGGCCCGGCACGAGGCGTTACGTACCGTCGTCGTCGAGACCGAGGACGGACCGATGCAAATCGTCCGCGCCCCGGGGCCGGCCGCCTTCACCGTGGTGGACCGGACCGAGCACGGAGGCGACCCGATGGCCTCGGTCCGGGCCGAGCTGGCGCGGCGCTTCGACCTCGAGGCGGGACCGCTGTTCCGCGCTGCTCTCGTCGAGGCGGACGGCGATCACCTCCTGGTGCTGCACCTGCACCACCTGATCGCCGACGAATGGTCCTGCCAGATCCTGGCCACCGACCTCAGCCGGCTCTATCGCGGCGTCGCGGACGTCGCGGCGCCGGGTCGCTACACCGACTACGCGCGCCGGGCCCTCGAAGGCGCTGCCGACGGCCGGCAGACCCACCTGGACCATTGGCGCCGGGCCCTCTCGGATGTCGACCCGTACCTGGAACTTCCCATCGACCGGCCGCACCCGCCCGAACCGACATACCGCGGCGACGGGGTCGTGATGACCGTGCCCCCGAACACGGCGAACCGGCTACGGCAGGTCGCTGCCGAGGCCGGCGTGACGCCCTTCGTCGCGGTGCTGGCGGGGCTCGCGGCCACCCTTGGTGGCTACAGCGGGCAAACGCGTTTCGCGGTGGGGACGCCCATGTCGCGCCGTGGCACGGCCGGCACCGACGAGACTGTCGGGCTCTTCGTCAACACCGTCGCCGTTCCGGTCGATCTGGCTGACGGGCCGGAGCTGCGTGACCTCATGATCCGCCTGCGCCGGACCGTGGCCGGGGCGCTGGACCATGCCGACGTCAGCATCGAGGAGGTGGTCCGCGCGCTGAACGTGCGACGCGCGCCGGATCGCAACCCGCTGTTCCAGGTGTTGTTCCAATACCTGGACGACCACGAGGACTGGTGGGACCTTCCGGGTATCACCACCGAGCCGGTCGACCTCGACGAGGCCACCGAGAAGTTCGAACTCACGCTGGTGGCGCGCGACGACGACGGCGCGATCCGCCTGGAGCTCCGGTACGCCACGGATCTGTTCGAGGCCGATACCGCACGGCGGCTGCTGCGCAGTCTGGTTGCCGTCCTGGAGCAGATGGCCGCCGATCCCGCACGCCGGACCGGCGACCTTGATCTGCTGGGGGCCGACGACCTGCACCGGCAGCTCCGGTCCTGGAACGACACCGAGGTGCCGCTGCGCGAGACGACCCTGGCGTCCCTGTTCGCCGAGCAGGCGGCCCGGACCCCGGATGCCTGCGCCGTCGTCGACGACCAGGAGACGCTCACGTACGCGGAACTGGCGCACCGAGTGAGCCGGGTAGCCGCGGGGCTGCGGCGAGCCGGGGTAGGACCCGATGTGCCGGTCGGGGTCTGCCTGCAGCGCTCGTTCAGGCTGGTGACCGCGCTGCTTGCTGTCGAGTGGGCAGGTGGCGCGTACGTGCCGCTCGATCCCGATCATCCCGACGGCCGACACGCGATGATCGTCGCCGACACCGGGATGTCCGTCGTCCTGGTCGACCAGGAGACCGCCGGTCGTTGGACCGGCGACGAGGTCGTCGTGCTGGACGTGGACCGGCAGGCGGCGATCACCGACGACGGCACTTCCGGCCTGACGGCAGTGTCACCGGACGACCTCGCATACATCATCTTCACCTCCGGCTCGACCGGGCGGCCCAAGGGCGTCTGTGTACCGCACCGGGGTGTGGTCAACCGGCTGCAGTGGATGCAGAAGGCCTACCCGATCGGCACCGGCGACACTGTCGTCCAGAAGACGCCGTTCAGCTTTGACGTGTCGGTGTGGGAGTTCTTCTGGCCGCTGACCGTCGGCGCGCGTCTGGTGGTCGCCGAGCCTGGTGGACATCAGGACCCGGCGTACCTGGCGGACCTCATCCGCCGCAGCGCCGCGACCGTCGTGCACTTCGTGCCCTCGATGCTCGCGGAGTTCCTCGCCGATCCCACGGTCGACGACCTTCCCAGCCTGCGCCACGTCATCTGCAGCGGCGAAGCCCTTCCGGCCGGGCTGGCGGATCAGGCTCGCTCCCGGCTCACGGCCGAGTTGCACAACCTGTACGGCCCGACCGAGGCGTCGATCGACGTGTCCGCGTACACCTGTGTGTCTGCGCCGGGCGAGGCGACCGTCCCGATCGGCAGGCCGATCGACAACACGCGGCTGTACGTCCTGAACGACGCCCTGCGCCCGATGCCCGTCGGGGTGCCCGGCGAGCTGTTCATCGGTGGTGTCGGCCTCGCCCGCGGATACGTCGGCCGGCCCGTACTGACCGCTGGCTCCTTCGTGCCCGACCCGTTCCACGGCGGCCGGATGTACCGGACGGGCGACGTCGCGCGGTGGCGTACCGACGGATCCCTCGAATTCCTCGGACGGATCGACGATCAGGTCAAGGTACACGGCCACCGCATCGAGCTCGATGAGATCGTTTCGACCCTGCTGGCCCGCCCCGACATCGCGCAGGCCGCAGTGGTGCCACAGCAGACCTCGGCCGGCGCTCTGCGGCTGGTCGCCTATGTGGTGCCGACGCCCGGGCACGTGCTGTCGGCGAGCGATCTGACGGCCCATCTGCGCGGCACGCTGCCGGAGTACATGGTCCCGGCCACGTACGTGCCCCTGGACGCGCTGCCGCTGACCTCGAGCGGCAAGGTGAACCGGAAGGCGCTGCCGGACGTGTCACCGGCAGCCGCATCGCGAGCGGAGCCGACCAGGCCACGCGACGAGACCGAGCGGGTGCTGGCCGCGATCTGGGCCGAGCTGCTCGATCTCGACTTCTGTGGCGTGCGGGACAACTTCTTCGACATCGGTGGCGACTCGATCCTGGCGGTGCGGATCGCCAACCGGGCTCGCGCCGCCGGCCTGCCGGTGACCCCGCGTCTGCTGCTACGGCACCAGACGGTGGCCGAGGTGGTGGCGGCGCTCCGCGCCACGGACGGCCCGGCCGCTGACGGCCACGGCGCCGCCCCGGCCCGCGCTGCCGAACCGCTACCGGACGGCGTGGAGTCCGTGCACCGGCTCTCCGCCCTCCAAGAAGGGATGCTGTTCGAGACGATCGCCTTCCCGGCGGAGAACCGGTACGCGCAGTACCACGCCTTCGATGTGGACCAGCCGCTCGACGAGGAGGCGCTGGCCTCGGCGCTGCGCGAGGTCTGCGCCCGGCACCCCGCGCTGCGCAGCCGGTTCGCCTGGCGCGGGCGGCCACATCCGGTCCAGGAGGTGCACTGTCGCGCAGAGCCGGAACTGGTCGTCCTCGACTGGCGCGCCGACGCGTCTCCGCGGCGGTACGAGGACTTCCTCGCCGAGGACCGGGCCGAACCGATCGAGCTGACCGGTCCGACCAACCGATTCACCGCGCTGCGCACCGGTGACTCGTCCTACCGGCTGGTGTGGCGGACCCACCACATCCTGCTCGACGGATGGAGCACCGAGATAGTGGTCCGGGAACTGTTCCAGATCGTCGGCGGCCTCCGCAACGGCACGTCCGTCGACCTCCCCGACCCGGTGCCGGCGGCAGCACATCGGGCGTGGCTCGCCGGACGCGACCGCGACGCGGACGCCGTGCACTGGCAGAAGGTGCTCGGCGGATTCACCACGCCGACCGCGCTACCGGTCAACCGGTTGCCGACGGAGGAAGGCGGCCGGGCGGGTACGGCGCTCGAACTGCTGAACCTGGACCGGGGCCAGCTGGATCGGTTGACCGAGGTGTCGCGCCGCTGGCGGGTGTCGCTGGGCTCGCTGGTGACCGTGGCCTGGGGACTGCTGCTGCGTCGGTTCGGTGGCGGGGACGACGTGGTCGTCGGGGTCACCGTCAACGGGCGGTCCGGGGACTTCCCTCGGATCGAACAGGTCGTCGGCCTGCTGATGAACACCCTCCCGGTCCGGATGCGGATCGAAGAGGGGATCACCGCCGGCGCGGTGGCCCGCGCAGTCCAGGATCAGATGGCCGAGTTGCACGAGCACGTCCACTGCTCGCTGGTCGACGCCAAGCGGCAGAGCGCGGTGCGGGCGGACGAGCGCCTGTTCGACAGCATCGTGGTGTTCCAGCACGAGGAGCGCGAACCGGCGCTGCCGCCGGAAGTGTCCCCGGTGCCCGGTAGCACCGCGCTGGACAGTGGCTACCCGCTGGTGCTGGACGTGACGGCGGGGGACGGGCTGTGCCTGCAACTGGCGTACCAACGCACCTGCGGCGAGGCGGAGACCATCCGGCGGCTGCTCGCGCACCTGGCGATCATCCTCACCGCGATCGCCGATGACCGGTCCGGCTCGATCGACACGCTCGACGCGTTGCCCGACGTCGAGCGCGAACGTGTGCTCCGGACATGGAACGACACCGACGCGTGGTACCCGTCGGAGACGTGCCTGCACGAGTTGTTCGAGCAGGCGGCTCGCGAGAATCCCGCCGCTACGGCGATCGTCGATGTCGACGGATCCTCGGTCTCCTACGCCGACCTGGACGAGTCCGCGAACAGGCTGGCGCACCACCTGCGTGCCCGAGGCGTCGGCCCCGAGCAGATCGTCGGCGTGCTCCTGGACCATTCCGTCGAGATGTTCGTGGCCCTGCTCGGCGTGCTCAAGGCCGGCGGCGCCTATCTCCCCCTAGACCCCGGCCATCCAAGTGACCGGCTGAAGTACTACCTGCGGGACAGCGGTGCCCGGCTCGTGGTGACCCGGGCCGACCTCGCGGCGCTGGCCACCGACGGCGAGAACCTGCCCGCGGTGCTGCTCGACGCCGAGGCCGCGCAGATCGCAGAGCGACCGGCCACGTCGCCCCAGACGGGTGTCACGGCGCGCAACCTGGTCTACATCATGTACACCTCCGGCTCGACCGGACGGCCGAAGGGCGTGCTGATCGACCATCGAGGTCTGATCAACTATCTGTGGTGGGCGCGTTCCGGCTATGGGATCGACGGCGCGGACGGCGCTCCGATGGTCGGCTCCATCGCGTTCGACCTCTCCGTTCCCAATTTCTTCCTGCCGCTGACGGCCGGGCTGAGCGTGACACTGTTGCCGCCCGACGAGGGCCTCGGAAATCTCGCCGACCTGCTCACCGAGCCGGCCGACTTCAGTCTGCTCAAGATCACGCCGGGGCATCTCGACGTGCTGCGTCGGATGGTGCAGCCCGACAGCGTCCATTCGGTGCGCACCTTCGTGGTGGGCGCCGACGAGGTGCGTACGGAAACCGCCCTGGGCTGGCGTAAGGCGGCTCCACGGGCACGGATCATCAACGAGTACGGCCCGACCGAGACGGTGGTCGGCTGCTCGACCTATGTCCTGCCGGACGAAGTCGATCCGGAGCTGCCGCTCCCGATCGGCCGGCCCATCGCCAACATCCGGATGTACGTGCTCGACCGTCACCTCTCCCCGGTACCGATCGGTGTGACGGGGGAGTTGTTCATCGGCGGTGACGGTGTCGCCCGTGGTTACCATCGCAGGCCGTCGGTCACGGCGGAGCGGTTCCTGCCGGATCCGTACGCGTCGGAGCCGGGCGCCCGGTTCTACCGGACCGGGGATCTGGCCCGGTGGCGCGCCGACGGGAACCTCGACTTCCTGGGCCGTTGCGACGATCAGGTGAAGATCCGCGGATACCGGGTCGAACTGGGGGAGATCGAGGCCCGGCTGCTGGCTCATCCCGACATCGTCGAGGGTGCGGTCGCCGCCTTCGCCCACGAGTCAGGCGATCGTCGGCTGGTCGCGTACCTGGTGCCCCGCCCCGATGGGCAGCTGCCGAGCGCCGTTGACCTGCAGGAATGGCTGGCCCGCGACCTGCCCACCTACATGCGTCCCGCACAGTTCGTCTGTCTGCCGGAGCTGCCGCTCACGGCGGCCGGCAAGGTCGACCGCAGCCGGCTGCCGGCACCGGGCCCGGTCACCCGGGATGAGGAAGCCGGGTACGTCGCTGCCCGCACCGAGACCGAGCGACGCCTGGTCAGTGTCTGGGAACAGGCGCTCGGTGTGACCGGGGTCGGCGTGCACGACGACTTCTTCGGGCTCGGTGGCGACTCCATCGTCTCGGTGCGGTTGGTCGCTCTGGCACAGGAGTACGGTCTCGCCGTCAACCCGCGTGACGTGTTCCGCCATCCGACCGTCGCCGGTCTCGCGGCCGTGGTGACCCTCGCGGAGCCGGCAGCGGCGGAGCCCGCTCCGGAGCGATCGGCTGCGGAGCCACCGGTGGCCGGGCCCGACCCGCTCACCGGGCTGGACGACGAGGCTGCCGCCGTCCTGCGTACCCAGCTGAGGGAGTTGGACACGGCCGAGGTGTACCGGCTCACCCACCTGCAGACCGGCATGCTGCTGCACCGGCTCGCCGACCCGCAGCGGGACGAGTACTTCCGCCAGTTCATCTGGGACCTCGACGGCGATCTCGACGTGGGAACGTTCGTGACGGCGTGGCAGCGGGTCATCGACCGGCATGCGGCCCTGCGGACCCGGTTCATCTGGCAGGACCTGCCGCACCCGGTGCAGGTCGTCGTCCGCGCCCAGCCGATCGTGGTCGAACGCTGGGACTGCCGTTCCACTCCTGACGGCGAGCGCGTGGGCTGGCTGGAGCGGCTGGCCGCGGACGAACGGGAGCGCGGGATCGACCTCACCGCCGGACCGCCGATGCGGCTGGTTCTGATCCGAACCGGTTCGACGCGCCACCGCCTGCTGTGGAACGTCCACCACCTGGTGCTGGACGGCTGGAGCCGGTCGATCGTGAGCCGTGAGGTGCTGGAGACATACGCCGCTATGCGTACCGGCGGTGCCCTGCCGGCCGATCCGCCGGCACCGTTCCGTGACTACCTGTCCTGGCTCGACCGCCACCCGGCGAACCGGGACATGGGTTACTGGCGGCGAACGTTGGCCGGCCTGCGCGGTCCCACGCCGCTACCCGCCGTCGCAGCGGGTCGACGCCCGGGAACCGGCATCGGCGTCGAGGAGAGCACTCTCGCCGATTCGCTGTTCCAGGCTCTGCGCGACACCGCAGCTCGTTACCGGATCAGCCTGCCGAATCTGTTGCAGGGGGCGTGGGCGTTGCTCCTGAGCCGGCATTGCGGCACCGATGACGTCGTCTTCGGCACCACGCTGGCCGGCCGGTCCGCCGACGTGCCCGGCATCGACCGCATGGTCGGGATGCTGATGAACACCCTGCCCACCCGGATCGGCGTGTCCCCGGACATGTCGATCGGCGACTGGCTCACCGAGGTGCACCGAGGCCGCCTGACCCAACAGGAGCATGCCGGCGCATCCCTGGTGGAGATTGCCCGATGCGTCGATGTGCCCCGCGGAGAACGGCTGTTCACCAACCTGTTCGTCCTGGAGCGCGCCGCCGACGAGGAGGAGGGCGAGTGGGCCGGCCTGCGGGTCGACCAGAGCGACGGCGCTCCGGGCGAGACCGCGTTCCCGTTGGTGCTCACCGTGAGCGTCGCCGGTCACCTCGAGCTCGGACTGAAGTTCGAGCACGCAGTCTATGACCGGGACGCGGTCGCGGAACTCCTCGGGCACTACCGAATGCTGCTCGAGGCCGTCACCGTTGCGCCCGCCGACGACCCGGTCGCCGCGTGGCGCGAAGTCGTACCCGCGCCGGTCGTTCCGGAACCGGCTCCGGCCGCGTCGTCGGGCGCCGCCGGGCCGGCCGGGACGGGGCTCGCCGCCGCCGTCACGGAGGCCGAGCGGGTGCTCGCGGAGATCTGGAAGGGCGTGCTGCGCCTCGACCGGGTGGGGCCAGAGGACGACTATTTCGCCCTCGGTGGCGATTCGGTCCTCGCCTTCCAGGTTGTCACCCTGGGGCGGCGTGCCGGCCTGTCGATCACTGTGCAGGACGTGCTGCGCGACACCAGGCTGCGAGACCTGGCCGCCACCGTGGCGCCGGGCGCGGCGGTGGAGGTGGCGGCCCCGCGTGCCGAGCACCCGGACCCCTGGTCGGCGGTACCGCTCACTCCGGCGCAGCATCGTCTGCTCGACCAACGTGTGCCGCACGACCACTACAACCAGTCGGTGCAGGTGGACTGGCACGGCGCCGCCGATCCGGGCCGCCTGGGACGGGCTCTGCGGGCGCTGACCGCCCAGCACGACGCGCTGCGGTTGCGTCTCGACCGCGCCGCGCCCGACCGGCGCCAGCGGGTCGCGCCGGTGTCGGACACCAATCCGCTACGGGTGGTCGATCTCGGCACCCGGACAGCCGATGAGCGACGGGACGAGATCCGGGCCATCGCCGATCGGCTGCACACCGGTCTCGACCTGGCCGACGGCCCCCTGCTCAGGGCGGCACTGATCCGGGCCGACGGATTCGACGACCGCGTCGTGGTGGTGGTCCACCACTGGGCCGTGGACACGTATTCCTGGCGCATCCTGCTCGACGACCTCGCCACCGTGTACCGAACCGACGATCCCGCCGCGCTCACGCCGGTCCCGACCTCGTTCGGGCAGTGGGCCACGCGGCTCGCCGCGTACGCGAGCAGCGGGAAGCTGGACGAGGAACGCGAGTTGTGGCAGGCGGTGGCTCGCGAGCCGGTGGCGCCACCGCCCGCAGTTGATGTAGGCGGCATCAATCGTGAGTCGGCGACCCGCACGGTCGAGGCGGTGCTCGATGAAGCGGACACGAGCCGGCTGACCCGCAGGGCGGCGCACGGGGTGCCGATGCAGACGCTGGTGCTGGCCGCTCTCGGGGACGTGCTGGTGGAATGGGCCGGCGGCGGCCTCCCGGTCTCGGTCGACATCGAGGGCCACGGCCGCGAGCCGCTGTTCGATGATGTGGATCTCTCCCGCACCGTCGGCTGGTTCACCGCCAGGTACCCGGTGGTCGTCCGGCCGGTCGGCCGGGGTGGCGTCGACACGGCGGTGGACGCCCTGGCCGACACCCTGGCGGCGATTCCGCACCATGGGATCGGACATGGACTGTTGCGTCACCTGGCGGGCCAGGCCGATCTGGCATCCAGGTCGTGGGTCAGCCTGACCCACTTCGGTCATCTGCTCGACCAGGGCGACGGTGCGGGCCTGTTCCACGGCGTGGACGACGACTCGACGGCCCGGGCCCCCGCCGGTGAGCGCCGCTACCTCCTGGACGTCAGGTCGTGGGTGCGAGACGGCCGGCTGCACGTCGACTGGACCTTCCCGGCCGGAAACGTCGAGGAGCGGGTGGGCCGCCGGCGTCTTCAGGAGCACCTGCAGCGACTTCGAAAGCTGGCGGCACCGGCCGACCGGCCGGTTCCGGCGTCCTGGCAGCGCCTCGAGCCGGGCTCGGCACTGATGGCCGCCGCGCGTCGGCGGTGTCAGGCGCCGGCGGTGAGTGTCGCGGTGATCGCCGACGGGCAGGTCGCCCGGGCCTGGGGTGAGGGAACGACCGACGCCCGTGGGGGTGCGGCGGTCGATGCCGAAACGATCTTCCAGGCCTGTTCGGTGAGCAAACACGTCACCACGGTGGGCGTGCTGCGGCTGGCCATGGACGGCGTGCTGGACCTGGACGCGGACGTGCGTACCCACCTGACAGGCGGGTTGCGCGGCGCGTCGGGACCGGTCACCCTGCGGGGCCTGCTGGGCCACGTGGCAGGGCTGGTGCAGTACGGCCACCCGGGCCATGAGCAGGCGGACCCGCTGCCCACCCTCGCCGACATGATCCTGGGTCGGCCGCCGGCCGCGACACCGCCGATCGAGATGACGGGCGCGGCAGGGACGTTCGGCTATTCCGGAGCGAACTTCACCGTGGTGCAGAGCGTCCTCCAGGCGGTCACCGGCGAGCCGTTCGCCGAGACGATGCGACGGTTGGTGCTCGATCCGCTCGGCATGCGTGACAGCAGCTTCGACCAGGCGTTCCCGCACCTGCGGCCGGGCCGTGTGGCGCACGGCCACCGGGACGACGGCACGCACCTGCCCGGCGGCTGGCGAGTCTTCCCCCAGCAGGCCGCGAGTGGCCTGTGGACGACCGCCGCCGATCTGGCCAAGGTAGCGGTGGAGATCCGGGCAGCTGCCACCGGCGAACCGTCGCGGGTGCTCGACCGGGCGTCCGCGCAAGCCATGATCACGCCGGAGGTGCCGGGCGGTCGGTACGGCCTGGGCTGCGTCAGCAAGGTCGTCGACGGTCACCGGTGGTTCGGTCATCCCGGCGATCGGCACAGCTTCCAGTGCATGACCGCGACGGATCTCGACGACGGAGCGGGTCTGGTCGTCCTCTCGAACATCGGGGGGAGGCCATTCCTGGCCGATCTGTTCGCGGAACTGGAATTCCCCATGCCGCCGACGCTGTGACCAACGATCCGGTAACGCGCCGACCAAGGGAGAAAAATGATCATCGCATCGGGATCGGCCCGCGCCGCGTTCGATGGCCGGCCGGTGCAGGTCGGCCGTGGCTGGGCCTATGGCACCTTCGGTGAGCTGCTTCAGGGCGTGTTGCCGGAACCGGGTACGGATTTCCTGGTAACGCTGCCGATCAGGCGGGGATGTTCGGCGTACTTCGAGTTACACCCAGGCGCATCGAGGGTCGAAGTCGCACCACGGAGCAAGACGAAATCACGGGCAGTGGCCGAGGCCATGCTGCGCCGGTACGGCGTGTGGGGCGGTGGTCGGCTCACCCTCGACGGCGATCTCACCGAGGGCAAGGGCCAGGCGAGTTCCTCGGCCGATCTGGTGGCCACCGTGCGGGCGGTGAGCGAGGCGATCGGGGTGACGCTCACCCCGGCCGACATCGAGTCACTGCTGCGCCCGATCGAGCCCACCGACGGGGTGATGTATCCCGGTGTGGTGGCCTTCCTGCACCGGCAGGTCCGGCTGCAAGCGATGCTGGGTCATTTGCCGGCAACGACGATCGTGGGCGTGGACGAGGGTGGCCAGGTCGACACGGTCGACTTCAACCGCATTCCCAAACCGTTCGGCCGCGCCGAGCGGCGGGAGTACCGCAGCCTGCTCGATGAGATCACGGTGGCGATCGGCAAGGGGGATCTCGCGACGGTCGGCGCCGTGGCCACCCGGAGCGCGCTGCTCAACCAGCGGCTGCGTCCCAAGTCGATGCTCGGCGACCTGGTGGCCCTCTCGGCCGCGACGGGCGCCCTCGGGGTGGTCGCCGCGCACAGCGGAACGATCCTCGGCCTGTTGCTCGCCGACGACGACCCCGACTACCCGGACAAGCTCGCCCGGGTACGGTACGGCTGCCGCGCCCTGGCCGGCCGGGCCTGGGTCGACCGATCCATGCCGACGATGCCGCAGTCGACCGATCTTCCCACCGGGTCCCGCTCTGGGCCGGGAGCCCGTTGACGGTTCGCCGGTCGGTCCGCCGCCCGATGTCGTCCGGTCAGGTCGGTGATCGCTATGGGTCTACTCAGCCTCCCCGGTTTCTGGAAAGCGAATCTTCGGGTCGGCATACCGGCCGCTCAAAATACATAACGCCGCCGCGTAGTCAGGGCTCATATTCGGACCGAGAGTGATCGCTGGTCCTACACAGCGGATTGTTGAACGCTCGACGGCCCCGCTCCGAGCTGTTACGCTCACGATTCGGACAGTGATCAACGGCAATGCCCTTGCCCATCGCCAGGGGTGCGAGGGCGATTTCGCCGCGCGTCGCAAGGTGTAACAGACGGAGCCGAGACCACGGGGGACTGCGGCTGTGATGAACTTCGAGATCCTCGGCACGCTGGGGGTGAAAGGCCCGACAGGCACAGCCACCATCCGAGCGGCGCGGCAGCGCATCGTCCTGGTGATGCTGCTGCTCGAGGCGGGCCGGGTCGTCCCGGTCGACCGGCTGTCCACAGCCATCTGGGACGACGCCCCACCGCAGACCGCGCGAGGACAGATCCAGATCTGCGTCTCCGCGCTGCGGCGGGCGCTCGCCGACGTCGGCCTGCCGGACCGGCTGGAGACCTGCGCTCCGGGCTACCTGATCCACGCCGGGCCCGACGAGGTCGACCTGCTCGTCTTCGAGCGGCTCGTGGCAGAGGGCCGACAGAGCGCCGAGGAGCAGCGGCTCGATGAGGCGATCGGCCGCTACGAACGCGCGTTGAAGCTCTGGCGGGGCGACGCGCTGGCCGGGGTGGAGAGCCGGCTGGTGGCAGCTGCCGGCGCTCGCCTGGAAGAGATGCGGTTGCGGGCGGTCGAGGAGTTCATGGACCTGAGACTGCGCCAGAGCGGCCACCAGGAGATGATCGCCGAACTCGCCGACCTGGTGGCGTCCAACCCGCTGCGCGAACACCTGCGGGCGCAATTGATGCTCGCGCTGTTTCGCAGCGGTCGCCAGGGGGAGGCCCTGGCCTGCTACCGCGACGGTCGCCAGACACTCGTCGACGAGCTGGGCATCGAGCCGAGCGCCGAGCTGCGCGAGGTCGAACGTGCGGTCCTGGGCGGTGAAACCGACTATGAGCTGGATCCGAGGGCCGCGACCCAGCCTGCCGACGTCACGCCGGCCGACTACCGCCCGGCCCGGCTGCTCCCGCCCGACATCGGTGACTACACGGGCAACCGGCCGTTGCTCGACCGGCTCCAGGAGATAGTCACCGCGGAACCGGATGACGGGAACGCGGCGCCCCGGATCATCTCGGTCTCCGGCACCGGCGGTGTCGGCAAGTCCGCCCTGGCGATCCGGGTGGCACACGCGACGAAGGACTTCTTTCCCGACGGGCAGCTCTACGCCCGGCTCAACGGCAACAACACCCCGCTGGGCGCCGCCCAGGTCCTGGAGCGGTTCCTGCGTGCCCTCGGCGTACCGCACGTGATGATCCCCGGCGGCATCGAGGAGCGTGCCGAGACATTGCGAGCCCTGCTCTCCGGGCGGCGCGTGCTCATGGTTCTCGACGAGGTCGCGGACGAGGAGCAGGTCCGCATGCTGGTGCCCAACTCCGCCCCCAGCGTGGTCATCCTGACCAGCCGCCGCCGGCTCACCGCCTTGCCGGCGGCTCACCACGTGGAATGTCCCTTGCTCGAACCCAGCGACTCGGTCGAGTTGCTGGCACAGATCGCGGGGCCCGGTCGGATCTATGCCGAGCCGACCCAGGCGCTGCGACTGAGCAGTATGTGCGGCCACCTGCCGCTGGCGCTGCGCGCGGCAGGCGGGCGACTCCTCATCCGGCCCCACTGGACAGTGGCTCGGATGGCCGAGCGATTCGCCGACACGAGCCGGCGCCTCGACGAACTGTCGCATGGCGAACAGAGCCTCCGGGCCAACATCGCTCCCAGCTACGAGTGGCTCAGCGACCCGGCACGCCGACTGCTTCGGCTGCTCGGCGTGCTGGAGGCACGCGATTTCCCGGAATGGATCTGCGCACCCCTGCTCGGCTCGGACGACGACGCAGGTGCGGAGGCGCTCAGCGAGCTGGTGACGGCGCAGCTGCTGGAGGTCGAGACCCCGGTCGGCGGCCGAGCCCGGTTCCGGATGCACGGCCTGATCCGGATCTTCGCCGCAGAACGCCACGACGCGGAGGACCGAGCCGAGGATGGGGCCGAGGCGCTGCGCCGGGCTCTGGGCGCGTGGCTGTATGTCGCGGAAAAGGCCCACCGCAGCGAGTACGGAGGCGACCACACCGTCCTGCACAGTGACGCGGTTCGCTGGAAGGTCGATGAGACTCTCTGCGAAGAACTACTGGCCGACCCGCTCGAATGGTTCGCGGTCGAGAAGGATGCCCTGGTGGCGATGGTCGGTCAGGCCGCTGACCTCGGCGCCGACGACCTCTGCTGGGACCTCGCGGTGACGCTGGTGACCATTTTCGAGGTGCGGTCGGAATTCGTCGAGTGGCGGGCCACGCACGACAGCGCGCTCGCCGCAGTGCGGCGATCGGGCAACAAGTACGGCGAGGCCGCGGTCCTCTACTCCATGGGCGCCCTGGCTGCCGCGGAGTACCGCCTGGACGACGCGGCCCGGTTGTCCCGTGCCGCCGACGAGCTCTTCGTCGACCAACGGGTGCTGTACGGCCGGGCGCTCGTCCTGCGCAACCTGGCCTTCATCGATCGGGCGCAAGGCCGCCACGAGGAGGCCCGGCGCAAGTACGAGCAGGCGCGTGAGTGGTTCAGGTTCGCCGGTGACGTGATCGGGGAGGCCCACGTCTTGTCCGGGTTGGCCCAGCTGGCCGTCATCGCCCACGACCGGCGTGCTGCGCTCGGGCATCTCACCGAGGCGATCCGGCTCACCGAGGGACGGAGCCGCCGGATGGAGGCACAGTTGCGGTACCGCCTCGGCGAGGTGGCCCTGAAGGGTGACGACATCGGCACCGCGCTCGACTGCTTTCACGATGTCCTGGAGATCGTCGTCGAGTACGGCGACCGGATCGGCGAGGCCTACGCGCGCTACGGCCAGGGCCTGGCGCAGACCGCGGCCGGCGATGCGGATCGTGCCGTCGGCACGCTGCGCCAGGCGGGCAAGGTCGCCGCGGAGAGCGGCGACCGGATGGTGAGTGCCCGCATCCAGCTCGCCTGGGCAGAGGCCGAGTACGCGATCGGTTCGCGGGACATGGCCGCGCGCCTGGCCGGCGCCGCGCTGCAGAGCTTCCGTCAGTTGGGCGACCAGGTGTGGCAGGCCCGAGGTTTGCGCCTGCTCGGCGACACCATCGCGGACACCGCGACGGCGATGGCGGCCTGGCGGGAGGCGCTGACCATACTCGGTAAGGTCGATTCACAAGATGCCCGTGACCTCGCCGAGGAACTGGTACGCAGGCTCACCTCGGCCTCCTTGGCGTTCCAGGTCGGCGAGGCCTCCTGAGCGGTCCGGCGGGGCCGGGCAGATCTGCGGTCACCCCCAGTTGGTGTCAGTGCGGCCCGGGGCGGTGGCGTGGTGCGAGCGGGCCGGGGTGTTCGGGATCGAGTACATGGTCGTCACTCCTCGACGGGTGGGGCGGTGTGATCGCACGACTGTCTACCGTGGGCTCCCGGCGCCGTTCAGCCTCGGCTCGGAATGGGTGATCACCTTGGCGAGGCGGCTCACCGCCTCGTGCACGTCACCGGTGGTGACGCCGCAGTGGATGACCGCGCGGATCCGGCCGTGCCCGAAGGTGTTGACGGCGACGCCGGCACTGGCGGCCATCCGCACGACCTCTTCCGGGTCCCGTCCCGCGACCCGGAAAAGAATGCTGTTGGTCTGTGGTGGGTCCAGCGTGACACCCGGGATCGCGGCCAGCCCCTCGGCCATCAGCCGCGCGTGGGCGTGGTCCGTGCTCAGGCGCTCGGCCGCCTCGTCGATCGCCAGGATGCCGGCAGCGGCGATCACGCCCGCCTGTCGCATTCCGCCGCCGAGCATCTTGCGGATCCGGCGGACCCGCAGCAGCGTGGCCTCGTCGCCGGCCACCATTGAACCGATGGGTGCGGCGAGCCCCTTGGACAGGCAGAACTGCACCGTGTCGGCGTGCTGGGCCAGCTCGGCCGGCGGTACGCCGCGCGCCACCGCGGCATTGAAGATCCGGGCACCGTCCAGGTGCACCGCGACGCCGCGGGTCCGGGCCAGCGCGGCGACCTCGGCCGCGTACCCGTCCGGTAGCACCACCCCGCCGCAGCGATTCTGCGTGTTCTCCAGACAGATGACCGCCGCCGGGGCGAACTGTGGATCCTCGTCGTCCTCCGGGAACGCCGCGGCGATCGAGGCCAGTGGCAGAGTGCCGTCGGGAAGGTTGCGGATCGGCTCGTAGGAGATGCCACCGCATACCGTCGCGCCGGCCGCCTCGTACAGATAGATATCGGATTCCGACCCGACGATCGCCTTGGCCCCGCGCGGGGCGTGAGCCATCAGCGCAGCCAGATTGGCCATCGTCCCGCTCGGCATCAAACAGGCGGCTGCCTTGCCGAGGCGGTCGGCGGCCAGTCGCTCCAGTCGCAGCACGGTGGGGTCCTCGCCGTAGACGTCGTCACCGAGCGGGGCGGTGGCCATCGCCGAGCGCATCGCGGCAGAGGGCAGCGTGAAGGTGTCACTACGCAGTTCGATCATGGTTGACCTCGATTCGCAGATATCCGAGTGCGGCGTCCAGCGCCTTGCTGACCTCGTGGCCGGAGCTGCCCACCGCAATGACGTGCCCGAGCCGGTCATAGGCGTTACGCGGCGGACGAACGGCGGTCCCGGGTGCGGCCGTCACCGCCACGTCGACCACGCCCGGCGTCCGGCGGGCCGCAGTAGTGCCCTCGACGGCGGTGAGCCGGCCGGTGCGACCGGCGGTGAGGAACGCGATCCCGGCGGTGCGGTCCCGTGCCGGACTGAGCTGGACCGGGAGCCGGCACGCCGCGCGCAGGTGTTGCTCGACGATGTCCACCCCGGTGGCCAGCCGCACGAGCTCGGGGATCATGCCGCCGGCGGGGCGCGCGTTGATCTCGACGATGGACGGGCCTGCCGAGCCGAGCCGTACCTCGGTGTGCGTCGCGCCTTCCCGGATACCCGCCGCGGACAGGGCACGGGTGACCAAGGTCAGCACCTCGGCGTGCAGGGCCGGCGGAAGAGCCGCGGGGAAGACGTGCCGTGCCTCGACGAAGTGCGGCGGTGCGAGCGTGGACTTCGCCGTGACGCCGAGACAGGTGACCGTGGCGTCGTGGCTGAACATCTCCACCGACACCTCCGGCCCCGCCACGTACTCCTCGATCAGTGCCAGCCTGGCGGTCGCCTGGCCGCGCACGTTCGTGGTGACCGCCAGGATGCACTCGACCTGGTCCGCCGTCTCGGCGAGGTCGTGGCAGAGCCGGACGTTGTTCGAGCCGGAGTCGTCGATCGGCTTCACCACGCACGGCAGGCCGGTCACGGCGATCGCGGCCGGGATCTCGTCGGTGGCGGCGACCACGGCGTACCCGGGCTGGCGCACCTCGGCCGCGCTCAGCATCCGCCGTGTCGCCGCCTTGTCGCGGCACACGGCGATCGCCTCCGGCGGGTTGCCCGGCAGGTCGAACGAGGCGGTCAGCTCGCTGACCTGCGGCAGGTAGAAGTCGCTGGTGGTCGCGATGCCGGCGGGCGACGAGAGGTTCGCCTTGATCGTCCGGGCCAGCTCCGCAGTGTCGTCGGTGTCGCAGACCACGGTGCGGACGCGGACGTCGGGCAGCCCGCGGTAACGCTGGGGCGAGCTGGTGAACAACACCGGCTCCACGTCGAGGCGGGCGGCCGTCCGAATGGCCGTCATGCCGGTGCCCGTGGTGTTCGCCTCGATGAAGCCGAGCTGACGGCGGTGGTTCCGCCCGAGTTCGGCGAACGACCAGGCGGTCACCACGGTGCCGTACGGAACCTGCACCGGGTGGCTACGAGGCTGCGTCTCCGGCCGGTGCCGATAGACCGACTCCACGTACCGGTCGCCGCGGTCGGGGAAGATGCCCACCAGCGTCGTCCCTTCGGCGGCCTGCCGGGCCAGGTGGGTGAGGACCCGGTACACCGAGCCAGAAGTGTTGCCGGCGAAGATCTGCTGCTCCCGGGCCAGCGCCCGGGTCGCGGCGAACGCCTCGTCATCGGACAGCCAGTGCACCTCGTCGAGCACGGCGTAGTCGATGTTGTCCGGTTGCAGGCTGTTGCCCAGTCCGCTCTGCAGGCGCTCGGGACGGTCCGGTTGGGCGAACAGCATGCTGCCGACGGCGTCGACGCCGACGGAGGTCAGCTCCGGCCGGTCGGCGCGCAGCGCCGCCGTGGTCCCGCACAGCGAACCGCCGCTGCCCACCGCGCCGACGAGCACATCGAGGCCATCGATGTCCTTCAGGAGCTCGTCCGCCAGGGCGCGGTACGCCAGCGGGTTGTGCGGGTTGTGGTACTGCTGCGGCCAGAAGGCACCGGGCAGGTCGTCCATCAGGTGAGCGAGGCGTTCCAGCCGGGCACTCTGCCAGCCCGCTCCGGTCATCGCCTCGACGACGTGCACCGCGCAGCCCAGCGCCTCGAGCTTGGTCAGGGTGATCGGATCGATCCGGGGATCGGTGACGATGTGGACCGGATGACCGAGATGGTTGCCCACCAGCGCCAGCCCCAGCGCCATGGTGCCGGACGAGCTCTCCACGATCGGCGCGCCGTCGACCAGCGTGCCGGCCTCGCGTGCGCGCAGGACGACCTCCTTGGCCACCCGGTCCTTCATCGCCATCAGGTTCTGCATCTCGAGCTTGGCGTACGCCCGCACCCCGGGGGCTGCCGGAATCCGCAGCCGGACCAGCGGGGTATGTCCGATCGCCGCCGTCACCGAGTCAAACAACATGGTGTCCTCGCAGTTGGTCTTCCACGGCGTTCACCGCAGAGGTCGTCGCGGAGCGGCGGTGCCGTCCCCATGCCGCGTGCTCGTCGAGTTCGGCGCACTGGACGGCCAGGAGGCGACGTACCGCGTCCGGACCGGTTGATCCGTCGGACGTCCGTGACGCCAGGTCGGCGTCCACGTCGAACGCCTCGGTCAGCAGGTCCGTCGGCTCCGTCACCGGGTAGCCGGCGGCCAGCCTGCGCAACAGCGGCCCGTCGGGCTCGCCGGGGGAGCGGCCCGCGTCGACGGCCGCCGCGATGTACCGGCCGGCCACCACCTGCGCGTGCCGCCATGGCAGTCCCGCTCTCAGGGTGAGCAGATTGGCCAGCCGGAAGCCGCCGAGGTGGTCACCGGCGCACGCATCCCGCATCTGCTCGGGCCGGAAGCGGAGCTCGGCGAGCACGGTGCTGGTCAGCCGGAACACCGATCCAGCCTGGGCGAACAGCGCATTCAGGTGACTACCAGCCTCCTTGGAAACCTCGACCATGTTGGCGTACGGAGTCGCGCGCTGGACCATGGCCACATCGAGGTGCAGCGCCGTCAGGTGTGCGCTCCGGCCACGGATCCGTTCGAGCACCGGGAAGTTGCGCTTCTGCGGCATGGACGAGGAGATGCCCACCATCGAGTCCGGAAGGTCCACCAGGCGGTAGGCGCCGCTGGCCCACGCCATCAGGTCGGTGGCGAAGCGGCTGAGGACCACCCCGTAGGCGGACAGATCCCCGCTTACACGCAGCGCCCACCCACGGGAGGCCACCGCCATCAGGGCGTGCCGGGTCGGCCGATCGAAACCCAGGAGCGTCGCCATGCGGGGCAGGTCCCAGTCCAGCTGTTGACCGGCCATCGCACCGGCGCCGAGCGGGCACTCGTCGACCGCGTCGTAGGTCGCACGCATCTGCCGGATGGTCCGCAGCGACTCCTCGACCAGGGCGGCAAGGTAGAAGCCGGGCGTGACGACCTGAGCGGCCTGCAGGTGTGTGTATCCGGGCATCGGCAGGTCGACGCCGGCCGCCGCGCGGTCGGCGGCGGCCCGAGCCAGACCGACCAGACTCTCAATGAGCGCGGCGAGCTGCGATCGGCCGTACAGCAGTTGGGCGCAGGCCTGGAGATCGTTGCGGCTGCGGTCGACGTGCCATGCGGCCGGCACAGGTTCCGGTCCGCCCTGGACGTACCGTTCGATGGCGAACGCGAGGTCGGACATGTTGCCCTCCGGATCGGCGGTGATCTGTTCCGGGGTCAGCTCGTTCAGCCGAGAGACCAGCGCGGCCGACTGGGTGTCGTCGATCAACCCCATTCGCCGGTACTCCAGCAACAGGACCTTTTCGATCAGCACGTACCAGGGCAGGAGCGTGCGGGCTTCCTTCTCGAACTGCGGGCGCAGGATCTCTTCGTGCAGGACGTCGGCCGGGGGAGCGTCGACACGCCCGGTGAACCTCACCGGTCCGCCCCCTCCAACAGGCGACGCACCGTGGTCAGGAGTACGTCCGCCCCGGCCAGCAGATGTTCCGGCTCGGTGTGCTCACGGGGGGAGTGGCTGATCCCGTCCCGACTGGGTACGAAGATCATTCCGACCGGGCCCGCCGCAGCGACGATCTGCGCGTCGTGACCGGCGCCGCTGTGCATCGTCAGCACGGGAAGTCCGTGCTCGGCCGCGGCGTCGGTGATCGCGGCGCTGAGCCGGTGGTCGGTGCGGACGGGAGCGGCGCGCATGCGGACGTCCACCCGCGCGTCGATGCCGGGTCCCAGCGCGGCCACCGCCGCCAGGACGGCGCGTTCGGCGTTCGCCAGCCGATCGAGTGAGCCGTCCCGGATCTCCACGGTCAAGGTGACGGCGCCCGGGATCACGTTGGTCACGTTCGGCCGGACATCGAAACGGCCCACCGTCGAGACGGCGCAGAGCCGGCGCACCCGGGCGATGTCCTCGATGGCGAGCGTCAGGCGGGCACCGGCTACGAGCGCGTCGTGCCGATCGTCCATCGGGGTGGTTCCGGCATGATTCTGCTCGCCGGTGACCGTGATCTCGAAGATGTGGCGCCCGGTGATCGCCTCGACCAATCCGAGCGGGACACCGGCCCGTTGCAGCACCGGGCCCTGTTCGATGTGCAGCTCGAGGAAGCCGCCGAGCCGGCCGGCCGGCCACACGGCCGAGGACAGGGCGTCGATATCGCCCCCGGCAGCCCGCAAGGCGTCGCGCAGGGGAAGCCCGGCGCTGTCCACCAGACGCTCGGCATGTTCGATGGGACCGACCATCGCCTTCGATCCGAAGAAGGGGTACCCGAACTCGGCGCCCTCCTCGTTGGCGAAGGCGACCGCCACCGGCTCGTACGCAAAGGAGCCGTCTCGTTCGTCCAGCCGTGCCAAGGTCTCCAGGGCGGCCACGACGCCGTATGCCCCGTCGAGCCGGCCGCCGTGCACCACGCTGTCGAGATGCGATCCGAACAGCAGGACCGGCCGGTCCCGGTCCGCCTCCCGGCGTCCGATGAAGAGGTTCCCGGCCGCGTCGACGGTGGCGCGCAACCGGAGCATCCGCGAGCGCTCGCAGAGGTATCGCCGGGCGGCGTGATCCGCCTCGCTGAAGCCGGTCCGAGACACTCCGCCCAGCTCGTCCCCGCCGAATCGGGCCAGCTCCGCCAGGTGGGACAGGAACCGCCGACGGTCGATCATGGAAGCCGTCTGGTTGAGTTTCAGCACCGTGCACCTCCAGCCGCCTGGACTCCCTCGACCGCGGTCAGCGCGGAGGTGGTGTCGGGGCCGGCCAGGTGCGCGGACCACGCCACGAGATCCGTCAGCCCGGACCTGCCGCCACAGGTGATGCGGTGACCGCGTCCACCCGACCGGCGCCCGAATCGGTCGGCGGCGGCGGGCGCGCTGCGGTCCTGACTGCTGTTCGCGCCGCCGAGTACGCAGACCGACAACGGCGTTGGTGCTGCTGCCGCCATAGTGAACATGTCTATCCGCCGCCCTCTCGACAAGCCGGTTCACACCAGCCGGTGGGTGGTGCAGCACCGATACTCACTGCCGGGCCTATCGGCGTGCTGTCGGCTCGTGCCGTCATGAGGACGCGATCGCAGGCCGACGGTCGACCGAGGCGGAAGCCCGGCGAAAGCCATGGTTCGTACAACAGTCGTGACGGTCGTGGTGTCGGTGGGACGGCTTCAGCAGCGACCGCCGGCCACCGCGTCGGACCGCATCGCCGAGGGGGAGTGACCACCGTATGCGCTATCTGGAGCCGCCGGAGGTCGATCTATTCCTGCAGGATCTGCGGGACGGGCCGTCGCGGCGGTTCCGCCGGGTCGTCGTCCGCTATGCGTCCGACGGGATAAGTGTCGACAGTCTGGCGGCGGCCCAACAGCGATTGATCGACGACGTACCCGAACTGGCCGATCGGGTCCGTCGTGACCAGGGTGGCTGGCGCTACGAGCCGTGCCCCGTAGCGCCGGAGGTCTATGTGGAGACCCATCAGATCGACATCGAGGACGAGGCCGCCCGCACGCGGCTGAACCTCGAGCGTGACCGCCCGCTGGATCCGGTGATGGGCCCGCTCATCCGGATCAGTGTGCTGCGTTACCGCTCCGGTGACGCGCACCTGCTGCTGGCGCTGCACGAACTGGCCGCCCGGATGCGCTCGTCCAGGGCGGTGATGCGGTCGTTACTGGCAGTCGCCACCCCGGTTTCCCCGCCGGCTGGGTGACCTCACCGCCACAGACCAACTGGCCGGCTGCCCACGGGCAGCCGGCCAGTTCGTCGTGCGGGACGAGGGCTACAGCGGGGCGACCAGCCGATCACCGGCGTGGTCGACCACGAACTGGTCGATCGCGGCGATGGACCGGAAGTTGCGGATGTCGAGGTCGTCCCCGGCCACCGTGATGCCGAACGTCTGCTCCACGAACATGATGACCTGCACGGCGAAGAGGGAGTTCACGTAACCGTTGGCGAAGATGTCCTCGTCGTCGGCGATGCCGTCGGCCTGCCGCCGGACGAACGCACGGATCGTGTCCAGGTGGTTCTGCATGTCAGTTCCTTTCCGGAACGGTTGTGGGGTCCGTGGTGCGGTAGTCGAAGAGGCCCTGCCCGGTCTTGCGGCCCAGGTGACCGGCGTCGACGAGCTTCCGCAGCAGCAGGCTCGGGCGGTACTTGGGTTCGTTGAAGTTCTCCAGGAGGACGTCGAGCGAATAGAGCACGGTGTCCAGGCCGATGAGGTCGGCGGTGGCCAGTGGTCCCATGCGGTGCCCGAAGCACTGGACGAAGAGCCGGTCGATCTCGGCCGCCGGTGCCACGCCCTCCTGCAACAGGCAGATGGCCTCGTTGACCATCAGCATCATGGCGCGATTCGTGACGAAGCCGGGCGAGTCCTCGACCACCGCAGTGTCCTTGCCGAGCCGGGAGATCAGGTCACGGGTGAAGGCGATGGTCTCGGGCGAGGTGTGGAAACCGCGGATGACCTCGACCAGCGGCTTGAGCGGCACCGGATTCATGAAGTGGGTGCCGACGACCCGGTCGGCCCGCTCGGTCAGCCCGGCGATGCGGGTGATCGGGATCGCGGACGTGTTGACCCCGAAGACCGCGGCGGGCTTGCACATCTCGTCCAGCTCTCGGTACACCCGCTGCTTGAGCGAAAAGTTCTCGGTGATGTTCTCGACCACGAAGTCGGCGTCGGCCACGTCAGCGAGCTCGGTGCTGAACGTGATCGCCGCCAGCGTTGCGCCCGGTGTGCTCTCCGGCGTACCACCGACCATGCCGAAGAGCCGCACGTTACGCGCTATCTCTTCGGCCGCTCGGTCGAGAGCGGGTTTGCCGATGTCCACCAGGGTCACGTGGTGGCCGCCGGCGGCGAAGGCGTGCGAGACGCCGATCCCCATGGTTCCCGCCCCGATGACGGCGATGTTCTCTCGCACGGGTAATCCCCTGTCAGTTGTCATGACTTATCGGCCGTCAGGCGCGGCGAGCAACTCGGCGACCCGGGCGGGCCAGCCGGCCGGGTCGAGTCCGTGCTGGCACACGACGGCATAGGCCAGCCGCTCCAGGCCGAATCCGGCACACGCGGAGTGCGCGACCTCCCCGTCGGACATGTGGATGCCGAAGGCCGATCCGAAGGTGCGCTCGTGGAGGTTGAACGACCCGACCGCGATGTCCCGGCTGCCGCCGACGTCGAGCCGCAGCTCGTACTTGAGCTCGAGCAGACGCTGCGAGGTGGCGCGGGCGGCCACGTCGAGATCGCCGAAGAACGGATCGCTCGCCACCTCGCACCGGCCGCTGAGGCCGAGATCCTCGGTGAGACCCAGAATGCGGTCGAGGAGGCGCTGCCGGCCGGCTGTCACATGGTCGCGGTCGCCCAGGAAGACGATCTCCCGGATGGTGAAGTCCCAGAGCCGCTCCAGACCGCTGTGGTACTTCTCCTCGTGGCGGAACGACTTGCCGCGGGCGGTCACCACGCCGGCGTCCTCCGGCAGCGTTCCGTCGGCGTGCTGGTGGAAGGTGTGATAGCACATGGTCGGAGGGAGGCAGTAGTCCACGCCGGCGCACCGGTCGAGCACATCGGGCACCATCGCTCCGCCGGTGCTGGTGTCCGTCACGAAGTCGCGGTAGACGTCTCGATCGCTGTGCAGGCGGCTGACGAACATCAGGTACTGCGGGAAGGACGTCAGGTAGCCGCAGCGGTGCATCACGGATGCCGGGATCAGCGTCGGGTAACGCTGTTCGCGCGCGCGGAACTCGTCCACGACGATGTCGCGAATCGTGTCGTCGAGGGCGTCCATCAGGTGCAGCATCTGTGGGCCCAGCGCCACCTGGCCCTGGCCGGAAGGCGACGCCTCCCCGTCGGCCATGAGCCGGTCGAAGGTCCCGTCCGGGACGGGACGCTCGGCCGGGGAGGACCAGATGACCTTCGGTGGACGGGTCAGCTGGCTCAGGACATCGTCGTTCAGTACAGCGTTGACCTTGCGCCGGACCTGGTCGACGTCTCCCTGGTCGGCCACTGTCAGGTCGACGGCGGTGACCTCATCGCCGTTCCGGACGAAGCGGAAGTTGAGGATGTCAGCGGTGGCGAAGAAGATCCGGCGGCCGAACTCCTCGGCGGAAACAGACGACAGCGGCTGTTCCATGGCGATGGTGAGGGTGGTCAAGAGATGCCTCCTCGGGCATGACAGGTCGCGAGCCGGCTGTTCATGCGGGCAGGCCGATCAGCGAAGCGATGATGTTGCGCTGGATCTCCGAGGTGCCGCCGTAGACCGTGCCGGCCAGCGCGTCGCGTACTTCACGTTCGATCGGCTGGTCCTCGACATAGCCTCGGGCGCCATGGATCTGCAGGGCTGCCAGAGCGGAATCGACGAGACCTTCGCTGGCGTACAGCTTGAGCATCGCCGCCTCCAGCATCGCCATCCGGCCCTCCCGCTTGAGCCAGCCGACCTTGTACAGCAGCAGGCGGGCCAGCTCCAGACGGACTCGCATGTCAGCGATGGGATGTGAGACGCCCTGGAAAGCGGCGATCGGTCGGCCGAACTGCCGGCGCGCACTGGCATGCGCCACGGACCGCTCCATGACCCGCTGGAGGGCGCCGACCTGGGCGGCGAACATGAAGCCGCGCTCGTACTCCATCGCCGACGTGAAGAGCCGGTATCCGCCACCGGCAGCGCCGAGCAGGTAGTCCTCCGGGATCACGCAATCCTCGAACCTGACCTCGCCCATCGGGGTCCCGCGCAGACCGGCCTTACCGATCTCGCGGACGACCCGGACGCCCGGCGTCGACGCCGGGACGATGAAGGCCGACAGCCGCCCCTGCGGCGCCGCATCGGGTTCGGTAACGGCGAAGACCACGAACAGATCGGCCACCGGTGCGTTGCTGATGAAACACTTGGTTCCGGTGAGGAGGTACTGACCGTTCTCCTCGACGGCCCTGGTGGTCACCGACAGGGCGTCAGAGCCCACGTCCGGCTCGGTGAGCGCGTGTGCGCCGATCGTCGAGCCGTCGATCAGGCCCGGCAGGAACTGCTTGCGCTGCTGCGGGGTGCCGTGCTCAGCGATGTACACGGCGCAGGCCCAGACGTGGTTGTTGATCGCGAAGACCAGACCATTGTCGGCGCATCCGTAGGCGAGCGCCTCGAAGGCGACGACGCAGCTGAGTGGATCCAGTCCGGCGCCTCCGTACTCGGCCGGGAAGGGCCAGCCCAACACCCCGAACCGGGCACACTCGTCCCACCCCGCACGGTCGAACCGTGCCTCGCGGTCGTTCGCACCGGCCTGCTCGCCCAGGCGTGCCTGCGCGAATTCGATGATCTCGGTGCGCAGCCGGCGTTGGTCCTCGTTCAGCGCGAAGTCCATGATTTTCCCCTCTCGGCGTCCGCCGGCCCGGATCCGGCCGCGGTGGGTTCCCAGGCGCCGTTCGCCCAGGCGTGTGCCAGCACCCGGGCCATCGCGGCCACCTCGCCATGGTCGTTGCCGCGGCTGGTCAGGGTGGCGACGACCGGTGGTGTCCCCGGGCCGCGGGGACGCGCGGGGTGCTGGTTGGCGAGCGAGGTGAGCATCTGCCCGGCACCGACCTCGACCGCCAGCACGCGCGGCATCCCCCACATGCGCGCCAGGTTGCCGGCGAACTGGACCGGCTGGCAGAGGTGCCGGGCCCAGTAGCCGGGCGAGCAGGCTTCCTCGTCGGTCAGCCAGTCACCGGTGACGTTGGAGAGCACCGGGATGCTCGGCGGCGTGAGGGGAATGTTCTCCAGCAGACGCTCCAGCGGCCGGGCGACCGGATCCATCAGCGGGGAGTGGAAGGCGTGCCGGGCCGGCGCCGGAAGAGTGGCGACACCCGCAGAGGTCAGCCGTTCCGCCAGCCGGGCGACGGCCGAGGGCGTCCCTGACACCTGACACAGCCCGGCGCCGTTCACTGCGGCGAGCCACAGGTCGTCTCCGAGATGCTCGGCCAGGTCGCCCGGATCCAGCATCACGACCAGCATGGCGCCGGCCGGTACCTCCTCGATCAACGCCGCTCGGCGCGTGACCAGGGTCAGTGCGTCCCGGATGTCCAGCACTCCGGCCACGCAGGCCGCAACGTACTCCCCGATGCTGTATCCGACCAGCGCGGCGGGTCGGACGCCCCAATGCAGCAGGAGCCGCGCGAGGCAGTACTCCAGGGCGAAGACCAGCGGTTGCGCGAGGCTGGTCCGGCTGAGAGGACCGCCGGCATCCCGCTGGAGGAGCTCCCGCAGGGACCACCCGGTCGGGCCCGACTCGTCGGTGAGCAGCAGCTCGCGCAGATCCTGATCGAGAAGGGGGCGGAGCATCTCGCTGACCCGGTCGAGCTCGGCCCGATAAGCGGGTACGGCGTGATAAAGGTCGCGGCTGAGACCGGGACGCTGGTCGCCCACGCCGGGGAACATCAGCACCACCGAAGCAGGCGGGACGGGCCGGCCACGGGCGACGAGCCACGAATCCCCGCCGTCGAGCAGTTCGGTGCAATGTGCCGCATCGCGTCCGAGCGCCACGACACGATCCTCGTCCGGCACACCGGGTCGTCGCCGCAGGAGCCAGCCCTCGGCGGCCACGGTGCTGGGGCCCGTGGCTTCTGGCGATGGGATGTTCGTCGTGTCGGTCATTCGGGATTCCCCTTCGCGCGCCGGGTCGGTTATCCGTCCATGCTTCGGCGCAGCGACAGCGGGCGCATGTCCGACCACACCTCGTCGATGTGGCTGAGGCAGTCATCCTTGGTGCCGGTCGTGCCGTCGGGCTGCCAGCCGTCCGGAGGGGTCCGGTGCAGCGGCCAGATGGAGTACTGCTCCTCGTCGTTGATCACGACCTGGAACTGCTCCGTGGTGCTCATCTCGTTGTCCTTCCGGTCAGCTGCGCGCCATGCGCAGCACGTCCTCGTCACTCAGGGCGGCGACCTGGCGCTCGACCAGCTCCTCGATACGGGCGGCCACCGCCTCCACCGTCGGATGCTCGAAGAGCAGGTTCATCGGGATGTCGGTGCCGAAGGTGCGGATCATCTGGCTGGTGGTCCGGATGGCCAGCAGGGAGTGCCCGCCGAGAGCGAAGAAGTTGTCGGTGGCGCCTACCCGCGGGGCACCCAGCATGTCCTCCCAGATCCGGGCCACCACCTTTTCCGGTGGTGTCCGGGGGGCCACGTGCTCGTCCTGCTCGACCGCCGCAGGCGTCGGCAGTGCCTGCCGGTCGAGCTTGCCGCTGGGCAGTCGGGGTAGGTGGTCGAGCAGTTCGATGGCCGACGGCACGGCATATCCCGGAAGGGTCGCGGCGGCATGCTCGCGCAGCCGGGCGGCCGTCAGGCCAGGCTGGTCGACCACCAGGAACAACGCGATACGGGCGTCGCCGGACGGCCCGCGCCAGGTGGTCGCGGCGGCATCGGACACTCCGTCGCATCCCCGCATCACGGCCTCGATCTCGCCCAGCTCGATCCGTACCCCGCGGATCTTGACTTGCCGGTCCTGACGGTCGAGATAGTGGAGCCGGCCGGCACGGTCACGGCGGCCGCGGTCGCCGGTGCGGTACACCCGTTCGCCGGGCCGCCACGGATGAGGCAGGAAGGCTGCCGCCGTGCGCCCGGGCGCGTGGAGGTAACCGCGGGCCAGGCCGATTCCGCCGATGTAGAGGTCGCCCGCTTCGTCGTCCGGGACAGCCTGCATGCGGTCGTCGAGGACCAGGACCTCGTTGCGGTCGATCGGACGGCCGATGCTGACCGAGGCGACCGGCCCGGAGCGGTCCTCAGGCGTGCAGGTATGACAGGTCGAGTCGATCGAGACCTCGGTGGCGCCCCAGGTGTTGTCGAGGGTCACCGTGTCCCCGAAGCGGGCCAGGAACCGCTCGGCCAGCCGGGCGGGCAGCGCCTCGCCGCTGGACAGCACGCTGCGGAGTCGGTGCAACCGGTGGACATCGGCGTCGGTCAGCTCGTCGAGGACCAGCTCCAGCATCGACGGTACGAAGTTCAGGTGTACCGCCTCGTACCTGATCGCCGCGTCGATGATCGCGCGAGGGTCACGGTGCGCGCCCGGCGCCAGCATCGCGGTCCGGCCACCGGCGGCCAGTGGCCAGAACAGCTCCACCGCGGCGTCGTCGAAGGTCAACGTCGTCTTGTGCAGAACCGTCTCGGCGGGACTCAGCGGGTGGTGCCGCTGCATCCAGTCCATCCGGTTCGTCCAGCCCCGGTGCGTGCAGGCCACCCCCTTCGGGTGCCCCGTCGAGCCGGACGTGTAGTAGACGGCGCAGAGGCCGTCCGGGTGGACGTCCGGCAGTGCGGGTCCCGGGGTGGGCCCGGCGACGCTGAACGGCAGGACGACGGCGACCGACCGGAGCGCCTCGGCCGTGCTGGCGATCTCGCCGGGCCCGGCCAGACAGATCCGGGCCCGCGCGTCGGCGACCAGTTGCCGGGTCCTGGCCGGTGGGGTGCCGGGCTCGATCGGCAGGTAGGCCGCGCCGGCGCGGAGGATCCCGAGCAGCGCCGTCACCATGGCCGCCGACCGGTCCGGCACGATCGCCACCACGTCGTCCGTACGGGTTCCCCCGGCGACGAGGGCGCCGGCGATCCGATCCGCTCCCGAGACGAGGTCGCGGTAGGTGAGGGCGGTGTTCCCGTCGATCACGGCGATCGCATCCGGCGTCCGGTCACTCTGCGCCACGACGGCCGAGTGCAGGATGGCCCTTGGCTTGGTCATGCCGGCGACGTTGCCCGGTCGACCTATCGAGGCCCTGTTCGATCCCTGTCGGCGCCGGATGCCGCTCCGGTCCCGGGGGGATAGGGCGCCGATAGACCGTGGATAGCCGGCCTCGGGATGGTGCGGCCATGCGAGCGAACCCCCATGACACGGTCGACAGTCTGTTTCGAGCCCAGGTCGCGGCCACGCCGCAGGAACCGGCCATCACCGCGGACGGTGTGACGTTGTCGTACACGGACCTCGACGCACGGGCTTCGGCGGTCGCCGCGGCCCTGCGCCGGCGGGGGTTCGGGCCGGAGACCCCGATCGGTCTGTGCGCCGAGCGGAGTGTGGCGATGATGGCCGGCCTGCTGGGCATCATCCGGGCCGGCTGCGCGTACGTGCCGCTGGACCCGGACTATCCGGTCGACCGGCTGGCGTTCATGCTGACCGACACCGCGGCGCCGGTGGTCCTCACCCACGACGGTCTGATGAACGGTAACGGCGCCGGCGTACCGGTGCTCGACATCGACTCGCTTCCGCCGGGCGAGGCACCCCCGTCGCCCGCCGATCCGGACAACTTGGTCTACGTCATCTACACCTCGGGATCGACCGGCCGCCCGAAAGGGGTGCTGGTCCCCCACCGCGGGGTCGTCAACCGGCTGTTGTGGCACCAGCGCGTGCGACCCATCGGCCCCGGCACCACGATCCTGCAGAAGACACCGATCAGCTTCGACGTGTCCGCCTGGGAGTTGTTCTGGCCGCTGGTGAGCGGTGCCCGGTTGGTCCTTGCCCGGCCCGGCGGACACCGCGATCCGGCCTATCTGGCGCAGATCATCGCAGCCGAGAGAGTGGACATCGTCCATTTCGTACCGTCCATGCTCGCCCAGTTCGTCACCGAGCCCGCCGTGGCGAATCTCGACTGCGTCAGCGATGTCTTCTGCACCGGCGAGGCACTGCCGCCCGATCTGGCCGACCGGGCCGCCAAGCTGATGTCGGCGCAGGTGCACAACATGTACGGGCCGACCGAGACCTCGATCGAGGTGTCGGCGCACACCTGGCAGCCGGGCAGTGACGGGACGAGCGTTCCGATCGGTGACCCGATCGACAACGTGACCTGGTACGTGCTGGACGACAACTTCGAACCGGTGCCGGCCGGTACAGAGGGTGAGCTGTACATCGGCGGCGTCGCCGTCACCCGCGGGTATCACCGCCGGGCCGACCTGACCGCCGACCGGTTCCTGCCCGACCCGTTCGCGGGCGGCGGGCACCGGATGTACTGCACCGGTGACGTGGTCCGCGCGCTGCCGGGCGGGCAGTTGGACTATCTGGGTCGCGTCGATCACCAGGTGAAGATCAATGGAAACCGGATCGAGCTGGGGGAGATCTCCGCCGTACTGCGCGGTCACCCTGCGGTGGCCGATGCCGTCGTGGTGACGCACAGCGAGAACCAGCACACCCGCCTGGTGGCCTACGTCGTCGGTACGGGTGACCGTCCCCTGCCCGGTCGCGACGAGCTGGAGTCGTGGTTGTCCCGCGACCTCCCGGCCTACATGCTGCCGGCGATGTACCTGCCGCTGGCGCACATTCCGTTGACCACCAGCGGCAAGGTCGATCGGGCGGCCCTGCCCGTACCCATGCTGACCCGCGCCGACCTGCGATCGCCGTACTCACCCCCGGAGAACCCGACGCAGCGGACCCTGACCGCGGTCTGGAGCGAGGTGCTCGGCCTGGCCGAGCTCGGCATCGACGACGACTTCTTCGCACTGGGTGGCGACTCGATCTCCGCGCTGCAGATCATCGTCCGCACCCGGGATGCCGGGCTGCAGACGACTGCCGCGCAGATCCTCGGTCTGCGGACCGTCCGCCGGCTTGCCGACGAGGTCGTTCCGACCACGGGTGCCCCGGCGGTCGCCGGTCACGTCGAGGACCCGGCGCTGGCCGAGCTACGCAACCGCGCCGACATCGCCGACGCGTACCCGCTCACCTCGATGCAGGCCGGCATGCTCTTCCACAGCGAGCTGTCCGAGGACAGCGGGGACTATCACCAGCAGACGGTGATCGACGCCGTTGCGCCCGTCGACGACGAGGCGCTGACCGCGGCCCTCCAGGACCTGGTCGACACGCACCCGGTGCTGCGGAGCCGGGTCCAGCTCGAGGGGGTCGCCGACCCGACCCAGGTGGTGCTGCGGCGGTTCGCGCTTCCGGTCCGGAAGATCGACTGGCGAGACCGCCCGGACGCCGAACGCCCGGCTCTCTTCGCCGCGTTCCTCCGGGAGGACCGGTTAGCGTCGTTCGATCTCGTCTCGGCGCCACCTGTGCGCGCCACTCTCATCGACTTCGGAGCCCACACCCGGCTGGTCCTCAGCCACCATCACCTGATCCTGGACGCCTGGAGCCTCGCCACGCTGACCGAGCAACTCGGCGTCGCATACGCTGCTCGGCGTGCCGGGCGCCGCGCGGAGATCCACGGCGTGCCGTACCGGCGTCTCACCGACTGGCTCCGCGCTCAGGATCGCGGACCCACCGAGGACTTCTGGCGCGCGTACCTGGCCGGCCTGACCGAGCCGACGGCCTGGGAGGTGCACGGTTCGGGCCACGACACCGCCACGGACGGGACGATCGGCGAGGTCACCATGGACGTCGACGGCCCGCTGCTGGCCCGACTGCGTGCGGCCTCCCGGAACGCGGGGTTGACCGCCAGCACGCTGGCGCACGGGTTCTGGGCGCTGCTGCTGGTGGTCTACAGCGGACAGGACGAGGTGGTGTTCGGGTCGACGGTGGCGGGGCGACCGGCCGACCTGCCCGCGGTGGAGGACATGGTCGGCCTGTTCATCAACACCATTCCGGTACGTGCCTGCTACCACGGGAGCGACACCCTGGCCGGCTGGCTGAACGACCTGCAGACCGACCTGGTGCGGATGCGCGATCACGCGCACGCGGCGCTGCCGGACATCCAGGCGGTGAGCGACATGCCGAGGGGCACGCCGTTGTTCGACACCATCGTCATCGCCCAGAACCAGCCGGGCACCGGTCCGGCCGCGCACGCTGCGGGTCTGCGCCTGGCCGAGACGTACGAGCGCACCGGCTATCCGCTGATCCTGATGGTGGAGGAGCAGCCGGACCGGATCCGCTTCCTCCTTCGCCACCAGTTGCGCGCCGTGCAGCCCGAGACCGCGCGACGCATCGCCGACCACCTGCGTACGGTGGCCGAAGCGTTCGCCGAGGAACCCGGCCGGCTGCTCCGCGACACCTCCGTGCTGAGCCGGGCCGAACACGACCGTCTGCTGAGCATCAACGACACCGTGGTGCCCGGCCCCGACGATGCCACCATCCATGGCCTGTTCGAGGAACAGGTCCGCCGCACGCCGAACGCCGCTGCGCTGCTCTGGGGCGAGCAGACGATGACGTACCGGGAGCTGAACGCCAGGGCGAACCGGCTGGCCCGTCACCTGAAGGGCATCGGTGTCGGTCCGGAGAGCCTGGTCGGCGTGATCGTCGAGCGCAGCCCCGAGCTGCTGGTCACCCTGCTCGCGGTGCTGAAGGCGCAAGCCGCGTACGTGCCCCTGGCGCCGGACAACCCGGCCGCGCGGGTCCGCACCATCATGGCCGACGCCGGGCTGTCCCATGTGGTGTCCCAGGACCAGTACCAGACCTTGCTGACCGACCCACCTGGACAGGTATGCCTGCTCGACCGCGACGCCGAGCTGATAGCTGAGCAGGACGACACCGACCCGCCCGGGGCCCGGCACGCCGACCAGCTCGCCTACGTCATCTACACCTCGGGCTCGACGGGACGACCCAAGGGGGTGGCCTGCCACCATCGCGGCCTCGTCAACTACTTGCGGTTCTGCGCCGATCGGTACACGGGCGGGCGCGACGGCGGCACGGCTCTCTTCTCATCCGTCGGATTCGACATGATCGTGCCGAACCTCTACACCCCACTGCTGCTCGGCCGACCGGTCCGCCTGCTGCCGGAAGGGCTCGACCCGGCGCAACTGGCCGCGGAACTGGTGCGCGGTGGCCCGTACAGCTTCCTCAAGATGACCCCGGGTCACCTGGAGCTGCTCACCCAGCAACTCACCGCCGCGGAGGCGGCTGGACTGGCGGGGGTGCTCGCCGTCGGTGCGGACGCGTTTCCGTCTTCCGCGTTGCGCCGCTGGCGGAGCCTCGCTCCGGACAGTGACATCCTCAACGAGTACGGTCCGACCGAGGCGTCCGTGGCGAACTCGGTGTACACGCCGGTGGGTGATCCAGTCGATCGGGATCTGCTGCCGATCGGTAGTCCGATCCCGCACACGACGATGTACGTACTCGACCGAAATCTGGCCCCGGCGCCGGTCGGCGTGCCGGGGGAGATCTACATCGGCGGCGTCTGCCCGGCCCGGGGTTACCTGCACCAACCCGGCTTGACCGCGGAGCGTTTCCTGCCCGATCCCTACACCGGTCGCCCCGGCATGCGGATGTACCGCACCGGCGACCGGGGCTACCAGCTGCCCGACGGCAACGTGCAGTTCCAGCGCCGACTCGACGACCAGGTGAAGATCCGCGGGTACCGGGTCGAGACCGGCGAGATCGAACAGCATCTGGCCACCCATCCCGGCGTCGAGCGGGCGATCGTGTTGGCCCGGTCGGATCAGCAGAATCGCCGCCAGCTGGTCGCCTACGTCGTCGGTAGCGGTACCGGTACCGACGACGCAGGCGGCGTGCCCGGCGCGGGTGAACTGCGCGAGTTTCTCGGCCGGCTCCTGCCCGGCTACCTGATCCCTTCGCTGTTCGTGGCGATCGACGCGGTGCCGCTGGACGCCAACGGCAAGGTCGAGCGTCGGGCGTTGCCCGCCCCGGACCTCGTCGCGGAACCCGCCGACCGGGGATACGACGCCCCTCGCGACGAGGTGGAGGTGCGGGTCGCGGCCATCTGGGCCGCAGCACTGGGCCTCGATCGGGTCGGTGTCCACGACAACTACTTCGAACTCGGCGGCGACTCCATCCTGACGATCCAGATCATGGCCGCGGCCCGCGCGGAGGGCCTGGAGATCACGCCGAGGCTCATCTTCCGGTATCCGACGGTGGCCACCCTCGCGGCGCACACCGAGCCGGTGGCGACCGCCTCGGACGCGGCCGGGGCGGAGGCCGGCGACATCGGCGGCACCCTGCCACCGACGCCGATGCAAGCCTGGTTCCTGAATTGCGACCTGGCCGACGCACACCACTACAACCAGTCCGTCCTGCTGGAGACCGAGATCGAGGACCCGACGGTGATAGCCGAAGCGCTGCGCGCCGTCGTGAACAGGCACCCGGCGCTGCGGGCGCGCTTCACCCGGACCGATGCGGGCTGGCAGCAGCACATCGAGCCACCCGGGGATGCCGACCTGTTGATCCACGAGTCGATCGCCGACGACGAGGAACTCTCGGCCGTCGCGGACCGGGTGCAGGCAAGCCTCGATCTGACCCGCGGACCCTTGCTACGCGCAGCGCTCGTCACGCGCCGGGACCGGCCGGCCAACCTGATCGTCGTCGTCCATCACCTCGCGGTCGACACGGTGTCCTGGCGGTTCCTGGTCGAAGACCTGGCGGCGGCGTGTGACACCGACGGGCAGGACGCCGCCCTGCCGGCCACGGAGGTGCACCCCGGCGTGTGGGCCGCAGCGCTCAAGCGGCGCGCTGACGACCCGACGGTGCTGGCTCTGTGTGACCGGCTCACCGTGCCGACCGGGACCGCGCTGCCCGGCGACCCGGACGCGGGCTCCGACCTCGTCGGCGCCGCCAGCACCGTGCGCGCCGAGCTCGGCGTGAAGGACACCCGGCTGCTGCTGAGCGGCGCCCCCGCCGCCCGGCACGTGCAGGTCGAGGACGTGCTGCTGACCGCCCTCGCCCTGGCCCTGCGGGACTGGGCCGGTGGCTCGGTGCGGGTGGACGTCGAGCGGCACGGCCGCGACCATCCCCTGCCCGGCATCGACATCTCCCGTACGGTCGGCTGGTTCACCTCGGTGGTGCCGTTCGCACCGTCGATCGACGGCGATGACCTCGGCGCCGCACTCGACACCGTCAAGGAACATCTCCGCTCGATGCCCCACGGCGGCTTCGACCATGCCCTCCTGCGTCACCTCAGTACCAGCCCGCAGGCGGATCGGTTGCGCGCCGAGCAGGACGCCGAGGTGGTGTTCAACTATCACGGCCGGGTGACACCGCCGTCCGCCACCGGTCCGCTGCGCATGCTGGCACCGGTGTGCGGCGCCGACCGTGCACCCGGGCAGCGCCGTACCCATCCGATCGAGATCGAGGCCGAGATCCGCGAGGACCGGCTCCTGGTCGATTGGACCTACCCTCCGGAGCGGCTGGCGGAGTCGAGCGTGGTGACGGTGGCCGAGCGGTTCCTCGACCACGTCAACGAACTGGTGCGGTACTGCGTCGCACACCCCGGCGGGCACACTTCCTCCGACTTCCCGCTCGCCCGCCTGACCGACGACGAAGTCCGCCTCATCACCTCCGGGCCCGGAGTCGTCGAGGACGTCTATCCGCTCACCACCACCCAGGCCGGCATGCTGTTCCAGACTCTTCTGCGCCCGGACGAGGGCGTCTACATCGACCAGCAGAACCTCCGGCTGACCGGTGCGGTGGACCTGGCTCTGTTCGAGCGGGCCTGGCGCGAGGCCGCGGGCCGGCACGCAATCCTGCGGACCACCGTGGACTGGCAGAGCGGGCAGGAACCGGTTCAGGTCGTCTGGCGGGAACCGGAACTGTTCATCCGTACGGTGGACGATGCGGCCGGAGTCGCGGTCGCCGAGCGGAGTACGGGCATGACCCTCGACCGGGTGCTCTGGAAACTGGTGCTGAGCCGTTCGGAGGACGCCGTCACCGGCATCCTCACCTATCACCATCTGCTGCTCGACGGATGGAGTGTCGATCTGCTCCTGCGCGACGTGATGGCGGTCTACACGGCGTTGCTGGAGGGACGACCGGCCCGCCTGGAGCCCGCGACGGCCTTCCGGCAGTACGTCGGCTGGCTCGGGACGTTGGATGCCGTCGAATCGGGCCGGTACTGGGCCACCCAGCTGCACGACGTCACTGAGCCCACCCCGATGCCGGTTCCGGCACCGCAGGCGGAGCGCCGGGGGAGCGACTACGTGACGCTCAGCCTCACCGACGAGCAGACGCGGACCGTCCGGGCATACGCGCGCGGACACGGGCTCACCCTGGCCAGTGTGGCCACTGCCGCCTGGGCGACAGCGCTCGGTCACCTGACCGATCGCGACGACGTGCTCTTCGGCTGCACCGTCTCCGGGCGCACCGCCGCATTTCCGGGGGCCGACCGGGTCGTCGGGCCGATGCTCAACACGTTGCCCGTCCGGGTGCGCCTCGACGCCGGAATGGCGGTGCCCGCCTGGCTCGACGACGTCCAGGCGCAGATGGTGCGTATGCAGGAGCACGAGAACTCGCCCCTCAGCGAGGTCCAGGAGTGCACCGGGATCCCGCGCGGGGTGCCGCTGTTCCACAGCATCGTGGTGACCGAGACGCTGTCGCCGACGGTCTGCACCGGCCGGGCCACGCTCACCGTGGCCGGCGCAGTGGAGAGCACTGAGTATCCGCTGGTCGTCAACGTGGTTGACGCTGATCGGCTGCGGTTGGAGCTGCTCTACGACCGCCGCTGGTACGACGCCCCAGCCGCTGCGACCGTTGCGCACACCTTCCTCGAGGTGCTGCGCGCCCTGTGCGCCGGCGACGCCGAGACCCTCGGCGAGATCATGGTCGGGTCGATGCCCATGCCGATGTCCATCGCCAACGGGCAGGGGTGACCCATGGACACCGGTCTCCTGCCGTACCGCCGATCCACTGCGACGCCGCGGATCCGTCTCTACTGCCTGCCGTTCGCGGGCGGCAGCGCGGCGGCATATCTCGGCTGGGCCGATCGGCTGCCACCGGACGTCGAGCTGTGTCCGTTGCAGCTGCCCGGACGGGGCGCCCGGGCTGATGAGCCGCCGCGCACCCGGATCGCCGAGTTGAGCGCCGAGATCGCCCACGGCATAGCGGACGAACGGTACCGGCTGCCGTTCGTCCTGTTCGGGCACAGCATGGGCGGTCTGCTCGCGTACGAGACCGCCCAGATGTTGCGGGACAGGGGCGGTCCGGAGCCGCGGCGCCTGGTGGTCAGTAGCGCGCGCAGCCCGGACCGCTGGAACCGGCTCCGGACATCGTCCCACCTCGGCAGCGATGCCGCCTTGACCACGATGTTACGGGCGCAGGGCGGCACGCCGCCCGAGTTCTTCGATCACCCCGACCTGGTCGCCCGCGCCATTCCGATCCTGCGGGCGGACCTGGAGGCGTGCGAGCGCTACCGGTACGCCGAACGGCCCCCGCTCACCGTGCCGATCGATGTGCTGGGCGGGCGTGACGACCCCGAGGTCGACGAGGCTGACCTGCTCGGCTGGCGGAGGCACAGCACCGCGCCATCGTCGCTGCACGTGTTCGACGGGGGCCACTTCTACCAGGAGAGTTCGACGGACGCGATGTTCACCGTACTCACGGCCGTATTGTCCGGCATCTGCCTGCCTCGCCACTCCTCCTCGTGACCCGGCACCTCGCTGCCCCGCTGATCGGTCCTCGACCGGTCAGCGGGTCGTAGCGGGTTGCGGCGTCACCGGGCGGCGGTCGTTGCGCGCCGCGAGGTACAGCGGGGCGGCGACGGCCAGGATGATCGCACCGATCACCATCGCCGCGCTCAGGCTGATGGCGTCGGCCAGCGCGGTCAGCGTGACGAGTCCGAGTGCGGCGGCCGGCTGCGAGACCATCGAGTTCAGCGACAACACGGTGGCGCGCTCGTCGGTGCCGACCTGGCGGTGCAGCAGCGCGTTGTGCAGCGGGTTCGACGCGCCGTGCACGAGATAGCAGGCGAGGAACGCGGTGATGATGCCGGCGAGCCCGCCGAACAGTGCCATCGCGGCGACGGCGAGCCCCTGCAGGACCCGCATCAGGGCGGCGGCGAGCGGCGTGCCGACGCGTTCCGCAACCGGGATGATCAGAGCCGCGCCGGCTGCCGAGGCGATCCAGGCGAACGCTGTCAACGGCCCCATCAGCGAGGCGATCTGTTCCGTGTCTCCGGTTACCGCGGTCAGCCGGACCGCGGTAAGCGTCTCGAAGCTGACCATCCCGAATCCCCACAGGATCTCCACGGCGAGCAGGCAGATCAGCACACGGGAGCGGGTCATGAGCCGCGTTGCACTGGCGACCGTCCGTCCGAATCGGACCGACGCGCGGTCTCGTCCGGACCGTTCCGGCCGGTTCCGCGGCTCCTCGCGCAGCAGGACCGTCACGAACCCGAGCTCGATCACCCGCACCACGATCGCGATGACGACCGGCGTGACGATGCCGGGAACGCCGGGAATCGGCTGAACCGCAACGAGGAGGCCGCTCAGCAACGAGCCCGCGCCGATGGCGATGCTCATCACGGTGCCACCCAGACCGAGTCCGCGCTCGATGGAGGTGTCCGGGTCCCGGGCCAGGGTGCTGTCCACGAACCAGGCATCGAGCGGTCCGCTGTCGAGGGCCCGATAGACGCCCTGGATCAGGAAGTAGACGGCGAAGGCGGCAACCGACGACGCGAAGGCGAACAGCAGCAGGGAGCAGATGTTGACCGCGGAGGCGAAGAGCAGTACCGGTCGCCGACCGAACGTGTCGGCCGCGCCACCCGTCGGCACTTCGAGGCAGAGGATCGTCAGTCCCTGGATCGCCATGACCACGCCGAGTTGGCCGAGGCTGAGTCCACGCTGAAGCGGCAGGAGCACCAGCACCGGAATGATCAGGCCGCTGGGGAACCACCGAAGGGCGAGCAGGATCAGATAGTCGCGGCGGATCCTCGAGGCGTTGGTCGGCGGTGGCACAGCATTCCCTCCTTCGATCGGTGCACCCATCGAGCGCACGGGTTGGCCCTCGCCGGAACACGAAGGGGGAGCCGAAGCGCCGGTCAACCGCCTGACGCGGTCGGCGGCAGCGGCGCGATGATCAGAGTGATGTCGATCGGTACGGCACCCTCGGGCCGGCTCGCGGTGTCGCCGAGCGGACGGCGCTGCACCCAGAGCGAGATGAGGGCCTCCCAGGCGCGGTGCAGCTCGGCCAGCTCGTCGACGGTCAAATAGGCGAGGTTCTGTGAGACCCCGGTGTGCTCACTCCAGCGGGAATCCATCTCCGGGCGGCGTTGCTGCCACTCGGCCAACTGAGCGGCGCTGCGCTCCAGCACGAACCGCTCCAACATGCTCAGTCCCTCGTGGCCCTCGGCTGTCTCGCCGGGCTCCCAGTCCTGGGAAACGGCGGTCACCCGCCACGGGCGCTCCCGGTTGTCGCTGCGGCCGGCCTGCTCGACGAAGCCGTACTTCCCGAGCTGGCGCAGGTGATGGGAGGCGAGCGCCTGGCTGATCCTCAGCGCGCGCGCGGCCGTCGCAGCCGTCATGGTGCCCTCACGGCCGACGAGTGCGTGGAGCTTGAGTCGAAGCGGGTGGGCCAGAGCGCGCATGGCTACCGGGTCGCCGATGACGCGCCGCCGCCCACTTTCCAAGGACATGCTTGGAGTCTCCTCGCTTTCTGCCGAATGTCAAGCAGATGCTTGGGAATCTCCCGCCCGGCGGGCTGCGGGCGGGCGGCGAACCTGGCCGGCCTTCTCCCGCGCCTGGCAACGCAGCAGATCATGGATCACCTGGTCGGTGCCGTCATCACGCCACAGGGCGAAGTAGTAGTAGGTGGCGGACTTCGGCGGCAGGTCGTGCGGCAGGTACGCCCACTGACACCCGGTCCGGTTCTGGTAGAAGATCGCGTTCACGATCTCCCTCAGCTCGTAGCGACCCTGATGCCCCGACACCGACGGGTGGCGGTCCTTCCACGCCTGCAGGAACGGTCCGACCACCGCCCACTGCTCATCGGTCAGGTCACTCGGATACGCCGCACGCTCACCCATGATCAGCCCAACGCGGCCGGACCCCACCGGTTACGACCACGGCTCACATTCCGCGCCAGGCCAAGGTGAACGATGAATCTCTCGCCGCTTCACGCTGAGGAGCCTCTCGTGCCGACCGGATCCCGGGCGGTCAGCCCGGGACCCTACAGGTAGCCTGATTTCAGGCGAGTGGAATAGCGCCGATAAGGCGCAACCCGTGTTGGGTATCGGTTCGTGTCGATCCTAGGACACGTTATTTCCCCACGAAGCGTGATTTCTCTTCGCGTTTCGAGCAATCCCCGTCCCGTTGGACGGGGATTTTTGCTGTGGTGGCGAGGAAGCTCCCCGCCGGGGTGAGCGGGTAGATCGCGGGCTCGACTTCGATGGTCCACGCGTGGTGGTCACACACAATGATCATGTTGTTGGTGCTGCGGTGGTGCCGGCGAGCGGATCGGTCGTGCTCCGCTCAGTTCGTTGCGTCCTTTCCAACCCGGCGCTCTGTTTGTGCCCACAGGCGTAATGACATGCGGCTCTTTGTCTTCTTCCCGCCTGCACCTGCGGTCGCAGCGGTGCGGTGCTGTGGTTGTCTGGTGAAGATCGGCCCGGCGCGTTCAGCACGGTCCGACCGACTCGCCACGATCGCCGCCGTTCATGGCCCGTGCGCCAAGCGCAGCAGGGCTGTCTCACACATCGTGTCCGAGGTGCCGGTCAGTGACGGCGGCAGGATCGGGGCTGCCGTGCCCGCGGGGGCCGCGGCGGAGTTGATGCCCGTGGCTGCATGACGTCCAGTGCGTCGGGCCACACCGCTGGCGTGGTGAGGGCGGTCGCGGTCAGCTGGTCAGGTCGCGGCGGTTGAATGCCGCTACGGCGCCGGTCAGCAGGACCGCGGTGGTGGCGGTCAGGATGGTCAGGTCGGCCCATTGGAAGCCGTTACGCAGGGGTTCTCCGCCGATGTAGTAGTGGAAGGGGGAGGCGTAGCGGAGGGCGTCGGCGCCGATCTGGCTGGCGAAGGTGCTGGCGGCGTAGGTGAGGACGGCGATGCCCGCGCTGCCGGCGAGGGCGGCGGGTCGGCTGCCGGTGGCCGCGCCGACGGTCATCGCGACCGTCCCGAAGACGATGATCAGCAGGGCCAGGGCGAGACACTGGGCGGTGAACTCGCCGACGGTGATGCTGTCGAGTTGTGCGCCGGGCCGGATGGCCAGCAGGGCCAGCAGGACCACCACCGCGATGAGGATGGCGCTGACGGTGAGCGCGGCGAAGCGGTGCAGCAGCAGCCGGGTGCGGCTGACCGGGTGGGCGAGGAGTAGGTCGAGGTAGCCGGCTTCCTCATCGCCGGCGACTGCGCGGGTGCCGGTGACGATGCCGAAGATGACGGCGACCAGGGGCACGATGATGCCGAACACGCTGGAGCCGAGATACCCGGCGGCGGAGGAGAGGTCCTCCATCCGCAGCGCCTGCCGCAGCCCGGGGGAGAAGCCTTGGACGGTCTGTCCCATCGCGCGGTCGGCGACCTGGGGATAGAAGCCGGCATACATCGCTGCGAGCAGGGCGATGCCGGCGGTGAAACCGGCCAGGGCCCGCCGGCCGTCCCACAACGTCTTGGTCAGCAGGTTAGGCATGCGTGGTCTCCTTGCTTGCAGCGTCGGGCTGGTAGTAGGTGAGGAACAGCTGTTCCAGGTCGGGTTCGGTGGCACGGAGGCTCACGACCCGCTGCTGGGCGAGTACGCGGATGAGCCCGTCGGGGCTGCCGGCGAGGCGGAACCTCGCGGTCGGGCCGTCAGCGGTCAGGCCGGTCACCTCCGGCAGGGCGGCGAGTGCGGTGTCATCGACCGGGTCGGCGAAGGTGACCAGGAATTCGTGCACGCTGCGGTCGCGGAGTCGAGCCACCGTGTCGAGGGCGACGAGCTGGCCGTCGCGGATGATGCCGACCCGGTCGGCGACCGCCTCGACCTCGCTCATGATGTGCGAGGACATGAACACGGTCTGCCCGTCGGCTCTGGCTTCGCGGACCAGGTCGAGGAACGTCTGCTGCACCAGGGGGTCCAGCCCGGACGTCGGCTCGTCGAGGATCAACAGTTCGGGGCGGTGCATGAATGCCTGTACCAGGCCGATCTTCTGCCGGTTGCCCTTCGACAGGGTCTTGATCCGCGCGGTCAGATCCAACTCCAACCGCCCGGCCAGCTCGCCGATGCGGGCCTTCGGCACGCCTCCGCGCAGGTCGGCCAGGAACGTCAGGCACTCACCGACGCGCTGGCGGGGGTTGACCACGAACTCCCCGGCGAGATACCCGATCCGCCGGTGCAGCGCCACCGCGTCCCGGCGCGGGTCGTGCCCGAACACCAGCGCGTGTCCGCTGGTCGGTCGGATCAGGTCCAGTAGCACGCGGATGGTGGTCGACTTGCCAGCCCCATTCGGACCCAGGTAGCCGAACACCTCACCCTCGGCGACGGACAGGTCGAGGCCGCGCAGTCCCGTGCGGCGGCCGTAGGTCTTGGTCAGCTTCTCCAGCTGGATCACATCAGCCATGGCTTGCAGAGTATCGAATGTTCAAAGATTTCTGAAGATTGCAAGATGTTAGGCTTCTGGTCGATCGAGCGCGGGAGGGCGCGGATGGCTTTGAGTGGTCCAGCGGAGAAGTTGGCACTGACCCTCGCCGAGGGCGGGTTGCAACGGATGACGGCGCGAGTGCTGGCGGCGTTGCTGTTCACCGAGCAGGAGACGATGACCGCTGGCGAGATCGCGGACACCCTGGCCATCAGTTCCGGCAGCGTGTCCACCGCCATCAAGTCCCTCGGAACCGTCGGGTTGATCGAGCGAGTGCCCGCTCCGGGTAGTCGCCGCGAGCACTTCCGGCTTCGTGACGGCGCGTGGGCGACCCTCATGTCCGGCCAGAACGCGATGATCGGAAGCATGCGGGAAGCCGCCGAAGAAGGCATCACGGTGGCCGGCGTGGGCAGCCTCGCCGCAACCCGCCTTACCGAGATGCGCGACTTCTACGACTACCTCTGGCGTGAACTGCCGGCGCTCATCGACAGATGGCGGGACAAGAAGGACGATCAGTAAGTCCCCACTGCGCGCCGACATGGTTAACCACGGGATCCTGGCCGGGTTTGACGTGATGACCGAGTGAGCCCACGCACGCTGGAGGGTGATCATTGCCGATATGAGCGGACCGGATCTTCGGGCGGAGCCAGAGATGCAGGGTGGGGCAGATCGGCGGTTGGCCCGGTCGGCGAACTGGGAGCGGCTCACCGCAGCGCCGTTGACGGTGTTGTCGATGGTCTTCCTCGGGGTGTACGCGGCGCCGATCCTGCGCACCGATCTGGCGCCGGCGTGGCGGGACGCCTGCGCTGTGACGTCGGTCGTCATCTGGTTGCTGTTCTGGCTCGACATGCTGGTACGCCTGAAGCTGGCCACCGACCGGCGTCGGTTCCTGCGGGGCCACCTGTTCGACCTCGTCGTGCTGGCACTACCGGTGCTGCGCCCCTTGCGCGCCGTACGGCTGATCATGGTGGTGTTGACGATCAGCCGGCGCACGGAGGTCTGGGCGCGGGGCCGACTCGCCGTCTACGTCGCCACCACCACCGTGCTGCTGGTTCTGGTGTCCGCGCTCGCGGTGTTGGATGCCGAACGGTCCGGGGCCGATCCGAACATCACGTCGTTCGACGACGCCCTCTGGTGGGCGACAGTCACCATCACCACCGTCGGGTACGGCGACCACTACCCGGTCACCTCGATGGGGCGGTTCGTCGCGCTCGGGTTGATGATCGGGGGGATCGGTCTGATCGGTTTCGTCACGGGTTCGCTAGCGACCTGGATCGTGGAGCGGGTCGCTTCAGCCTCCGAGCAGCCGGCCGCCGCGACGAGCGCGGACGTCGCGGCGCTGCGGGCGGAGATCGCGGCGCTGCGTCAGCACATCGAGGCGGCTGCGCCGAAAGGATTCTTGACCGAGCCGGACGGGCGGGCACCCGCACCGAGGCCCTCGCCATGACCGCTCGACTCCTCACCGGTGCGCCGGCTGGTCAGAAGTGTTTACCTTCCTGTGTCGGCTGCCGTCGAGCAGTCTGGCCAGACGAACGAGTCCGGCCTGGTTGGCCGCCGTGACCCGCGCAGCACACACCGCCTCCGGTTCGGTATCGCCCTCAATGACCTTCCACCGATGGAGGCGGGCACCGTATCTCGACCCCCGTGCTAGCGAGGGGTGAGGTGGGACCATGAGCCCGGCCACCGCCCGCCTGTCTGCCCTGCGCGGCTGGATGCTTGTCGCGGCCATGACCGCCCTCGCGCATCCGGCCGTCCTCCTGTTCGGCTTGGCCGTGCTCGCCGCTGTGGCGGTCTTCCGCGACTGGGTGCCGTTCGTGTGGATCGTGCTCCCGGTGCTCGCATTCAACGCGATCCCCTTGTTGACGCATCGGCCACGATTCACCGGTCACGCCGTGCGTCCGGCCGATGAGCCCGAGCTGACCACCCTGGTGCGGCAGGTTGCCGAGCGCCTCGGCTTTGGCTTTCCGCTGCTCGCGCGGATCGTGGCCGAGCCGGAGGTCGCCGTCCTGCCCACCCGAACGTCGGGGTTTCGTACCTTCACCCTCTTCCTGGGTCTGCCGCTGGTGCGCCGGCTCACCGCTGCCGAAATCGCCGCCCTCGTGGCACGCGAGTTCGCTGAAGAACAGCATGCCGGGGACCGGCGGACCCAACTGCTGCTTCGCGCGCGGGGATCCCTGGTGGCCAGCATCGAGAACCGCCTCCGGGCTCCGGCCGTCCTGGTCGAGCGGTTGCTGCGGGCGAGCCGGGCTCGGGTCTGGCCGCTGGTCTTGGCCGCGGATGCCGATGCCGCCGCGGTTGCCGGCACGCCGGCCATCCGCGGTGCTCTCGTCGAGATCGGCATCATCGATGCGGCCTTCCACGCGCTCGGCGACACCTGGACGGAGGTGCTGGGCGAGGACGGGAACTACCCGGAGGACCTGTACGAAGCACTCGACGCGGCACTCGCCGATCCGTACGTCGCGCCGCGCCTAGCCGCCGCTGCTACTGCGGCCGACGAGGACGACCCGATGGGCATCGCGATCGAGCCCCCGCTGGCCGTCCGACTCGCCGCGCTACCCGAGCACCTCGGCCTCGGCTGGGACGCGAGCTCACCGGTGCCCCTGCGGAACGCCGACACGCTGGAGCGATGGTGCGTGCGGGACCTCGTCAGCGCACACGAGGTTCCGGACGAGCCTCGACCGGTTCGTCTCCTCGACCTCGCACCAGACCGCTTCGAGGCGAGCACGCGGGAGGTCGCGTCGCGTCTCATGCAGGTGACGGGTCAGGATTCCGTACGCGCCGCGGTGGCCATCGCGGCCGACGCCGTGGCGGACAGCACGTGGGCGCAACTGGCTCGGGCGCTCGACCCGGAGACGGGAAGGCTGCCAGCGCCGATGCGGGCCGCCGCGGCACGCGCCGTTCTGGTCGGCTACGTCGGGCATGTGATCAGCGGGGCGCTCCAGGAGGCCGGGTGGCCACGTGCCAGCCGGTGGACATCGAGCGTGCTGGTCGACCCCGCCGGTGGGCTGCTCGACGTCGAGGAACTGGTGGAGTACGTCGTCGACAGCGGTGATCCGGCTCGGGTACGGCAACTGCTGCCGCGCTTCACAGCGTGGGCCGTGCGATGAATGGTCAGAGGCCGGTTCTGCGCGTCGCGCTTCTGGCGCTCGCCGCCACCATGCTCGCGTTCGCCATTGTCGGGAGCGTCCTCGGCTGGAAGGGGTACCGGTACGCCAGCGCGCAGGCACGAGCCACTGCGGTGGTCGAGGGCATCGTCGTCGAGGACGGGATCGGGGACCTCGACGACATCCGTGTCCGATGGGTGGACCAGGCGGGCCAGGAACACGTGCAGCGCTTCGGCATCTACGACACCGACCGGTACACGAAGGACCGACCGTTCCCGGTCGCGTACGACCCGGCCGAGCCCACGCCCCGTGGCTTCCCGGCCGACCCGGACGAGACCAGCAACGAGGACGATCTGACGGTTCCGATCGTGATCTCGGGCTTCGTGGCCGTATTGGTCGTGCTGACCTGGGCGCTACGTGGCATCCTGTTCCGACGAGCCGCGGGTCGGCCGAGTTCTCTCCTGGAGGCATCGGTACTCGCCGGCGACAGACCGGACGGCCCACCGATATCGGTCGGTAACAGCACCTGGATCGCCCTCGCAACGAACAGACACCGCGGTCCCGACCGCTGGCAGCGGGTCATGTGGCACCCGGTCGTGGACTCGGTGAGCGGCACCGTTCACGTCACGGTCCACGGCGACGTCTCGACAAAGCGCCGAGTGGTCATCGAGATGCCGGGCCAGGTGCGGCTGGTGCCGATTGGCCGGCTACGACATCAGCCGCCGAAGCGAGTGGTGCTGGACGAACGAGCCGACGTCAGTGACGCGCTCCGCGACCTCGTCATCCTCCCGGCCGGGGCGTCGCCGCCCCGGGCTCGACCATGGTGGTGGCGCGCGGCGGTCTTCGCCCTGGTAGGAGCAGCATTCGGCGGGATATGCGGCGTGTTGTTCCTCGGCAGCGGCACGGGCGTCCCGCTGGCCGCCGTTGTGGGCGCGGCACTGCTGATCAACGTCTGGGCATTTACCGGAGCTGAGCCTTGAATCCTGGCCCACCGCCGCCTCGATGCCGGTGAGATGAGCAGGAGGAGAAGCCCGAGGGTAGCCATCGACCCCGCAATCGTTCAGGAGCGCCCCGGCAAGCCCTCAGAAGACGGAACCGTGACCGGCATCTAACGTCCACTGACGGACAGTGGCGTGCTAATCGGTGGTGGCGAAACGTTCGACGTTGTCCAGGGTGCCGACGACGAGGATGAGGTCGCCGTAGGCGAGGACGGTCTCGGGGGTGGCGTAGGTGAAGGCGCGGGGTTTGCCGCCGGGTACCGCTGCCTGGGGTTTGACGGCCACGACGGTGACGCCCCATTTGCTGCGGAGGCGGGATTCGCGTAGTGGCAGGCCGACGATGTCCCGGGGTGGGGTGGTCTTGATGACGGCGAAGTCGGCGTCGACTTCGACGTAGTCGAGGATTCTCCCGGAGAGCAGGTGGGCGACGCGTTCGCCCATGTCGTGCTCGGGTGCGACGACGTGGTGGGCGCCGACGCGGGTGAGGATGTTGCTGTGCTGGCCGCTGATTGCTTTGGCCCAGATGTCGGGGATGCCGAGTTCGGCCAGCAGGCTGGTGGTGAGGATGCTGGCCTGGATGTCCGTGCCGATGGCCACCACGGCGCGGTGGAACTCGGCCAGGCCAAGTTGCCGCAGGGCTTCGATGTCGGTGGAGTCGGCGGTGACGACGTGTGGCAGTTGTCCGGAGAGGGCCTGGACGGCCTTCGGGCGGTGGTCGATGCCGAGAACCTCGGTTCCTCGGCTGACCAGTTCCAGGGCCAGGGCGGAGCCGAACCGGCCCAGCCCGATCACGACCACGGGTTCGGTGCGTGCCTCAGCCAACGATCGTCCTTTCCTCGGGTAACTCGAAGCGGCGGTTGCGTTCGCGCAGCGCCAGCGCCGAGGCCAGGGTTAGCGGACCGACCCGGCCGGCGAACATCAGCACCACCAGCAGCAGGTCCGCCTGCGGCGGTAGGTTTCCGGTGATGCCGGTGGACAGGCCCACGGTGGCGAACGCGGACACCGCCTCGAACAGCACCACGTCGAGCCGGTACGAGGTGATAGCCAACAGCGCGAAGGTGGCGGTGACCACCGCGCCGACCCCGAGCAGGGCGACCGCGAGCGCCTGGCGCTGGTTGCTCGCGGGGATGCTCCGCCGGCCGACGTTGACGTGGAGCTCGCCGCGCATCTCCGACCAGAGCACGAATGCCAGCAGCCCGAAGGTGCTGACCTTGATCCCGCCGGCGGTGCCGGCGCTGCCACCGCCGATGAACATCAGCACGTCGCTGGCGAGCAGGCTCTCTGGCCGCATCCCGCCGATGTCGACGCTGTTGAACCCGGCCGTGCGGGTCATGGCCGAGGCGAAGAACCCGGCCAACAGTTTCTCCCCGCCGCCGAGCGGGCCGAGGGTACGCGGGTTGGAGAACTCGGCGAGGGTGAGCACAAGGGTGCCGAGCACGAGCAGCGTACCCGTGAGGGCGAGGGTGATGCGGGTCAGCACCGACCAGAGCGCGGGGCGGCGCCAGCCTTTGAGCAGTTCGAACACGACCGGAAAGCCCAGCCCGCCCAGGATGACCGCGGCGGCGATGGGCAGGCAAATCCAGGGGTCGGTGGCGTAGCCGACGAGGCTGTCGGCGTTGGTGGAGAAGCCCGCGTTGTTGAACGCCGACACCGCGTGGAACACCCCGTCGTACAGCGCCTCGCCGAACGGCTCGTCATAGCCGGTGATGAACCGGAGCGTCAACACCACCGCGACGACGGCCTCGCTGGCGAGGCTGAACAGCACGATCCGGCGGACCACCGCGCGCACGTCGGTGAGGTCGAGGCTCTTCGTCTCCGCCTGTGCCAGGAACCGGGCCCGTAGGCCAAGTCGCCGCGACAGCAGCACGGTGAACAACGTCGCCAGCGTCATGATGCCCAGGCCGCCGGCCTGAATGAGCAGCAGGATCACCGCTTGGCCGAAGCTGGACCAGTAGCTGCCGGTGTCGACGGTGACCAGGCCGGTCACGCACACCGCCGAGGTCGCGGTAAAAACCACATCCATCAGTTCGGCGCGCTGGCCGGAACGGGTGGCCACGGGCAGCGACAACAGGCCGGTACCGACCGCCACCGCCGTGCCGAAGCCGACCGCGATGACCTGCGCGGGATGCCACAGTCGCCTACTTCGCCGCTGCCACGTCGGCACCGGGTCTAGCATCCGTCGGCCGCGCCGGTGCGCCGGGTGCCCACGCCGGCGCCCCTAGCGCGCAGGCTCGCCGGGGTCGTCTGGCTGGTCCGGATCATGAACCGCATGCTCTCACGGCCGTTCGGGACGGTCGCCCCACCCATCAGCTCACCGCGCGGACCGGTGGGCTACAGCCGCAGGTCGCGTCTCCGGTATGTCGCCAGGCCGACCAGGAGGGCCAGGGCCGCCACCGCGACCACGGCGGCCATCGCCGGCCAGTCCGGCGTCGTCGAGGGCACGGCCGCGAGATGGGTGTACGGCGAAAGCCCGCGTACCCAGCCCGGCGCGTCGACGCTGTCGGCGACGACCGTGAGCAGGAACCCACCAGCGGTCGGCACCACGCCCCACGCCACCACACCCTGCGTCGTGTGACCGAGTGTGACGACCGCTGCGGCGAGGCTGAGCAGCACGACCGGGAGGACGTTCCAGGCGCCGGCGAGCGCCGCCGGCAGTGGCAACCCGGCACCGACCAGGTTCGAGCCCAGCCATGCGGCCACTGCGGCGACGGTGACGAGGACCGCCGCGCCCGCCGTGGTGGTGAGGATCTCGGCGCCGAGCAGCCGGACGCGGGTGGTCGGCCCGGCGTGCAGCAGGGTCAGGCGGCCGCTGGTCTCCGCTGCGGCGAACGCGCCGAGACGGACGGCGGTGAACGCGCCAACCGGTATGGCGAGCAGGGCGAAGAGCGTGGCCGCGTACCCGCGGACGGTGTGCAGGCCGGCGAAGCCGGCCTGCGCCGCCAGGTCCGCGAAGCGCGGATTGTCTGCGAGGAACGTCGTCAGCGACTCGGCGAGCAGACCGATCAGCAGGAAGTACCCGCCGACCCCGGTCGACCAACCCGCCAACGACCGCAGTAGCCGTCGAACGCTGAAGGCCGTTACCGAGCCGAGCAGCCGCAGCCGTGCCGGCCGTCCGGAAGCGGGGGAGAGGAGTCCTTCCCGGACGTCCCGCCGCCGCATCAGGGCGAGCGCGCCGACGGTGAGCGCGATCGCGGTGAACCCGAGAACGGCCAGGGGCGCCAACCGGTCGTTCCGGTACGGACCGACCAATGCCAGTGGACCGTATGGTGGCAGCCAGCGCAGCCAACCGAGGACGGTGACTCCGTCGCCGACCATCCGTGTCAGTAGTCCCACCCCGAGAAACGCCAGCGTGGCTCCGGTCGCCGCGGACCTGGCCGGGAAGACCTGCGCGGCGAGGGCCGCCGCCGCGACCGCCACCGCACCGGCCAACGCCAGACCGGTGGCGTGTACGACCGCCCCCCGCACCGGCGTGCCGACCGAGGCGAGCGCCGTGGCGAGCGCCGCCCCCACAAGGATCATCGCGGCCGTCAGCACCGCGAGGTGCCGGGCGAGTAGTGCGCTGCGGCCCAATCGTCCGGCGAGCAGCAGGTCCCAGCGACCGGCTTCCTCCTCGCCCCGGGTGACGCGGGTGGTGACGAGCGCTCCCCACACCGACAACAGCACAGCAAGGACGGTTCCGGTGCGCCAGACCGTGAAACCGCCGACGGTGTCGAGGCCGACGGGCTCGCCGAACAGGGTGCGGATCGCCGGATTACCGGCCAGCGCGGCGAGGGCCTCGGCGCCGCCACCGTCGCTGATCGTCTCGGTGTAGGTGACGGCGACGAGCACCGACATGCCGACCACCACGGTGAGCACGATGGCCGTTCCACGACGTACCTGCCGGACGACCAGGCGGGTAACGGTCCCACCAGCGCTCGCGCGGACCGGCCGGGCATGCTCCGGTGCGACGATGACGGTCATCGGGACGTCTCCCCGTAGTAGCCGAGGAAGATCTCCTCCAGGCTCGGCTCCCGGACGGTGAGCGCGGTGACGTCGGTGGCGGCGAGGGCGCGCAGTGCCGGTGCCGGCGGTCCGGTCATCGTGAAGCGGAGCATGCCGCTGTCCTGAGCGACGAGTTCCACCCCGGCTACGTCGCGCAGGTCGGGTACGGAGCCGCTGAACCGGGCGGTCACCTCGGTGCGCCGCAGCCGGCGCAGTGCACTGACGCCCGCGACGTCGACGAGTCGACCACTGCGCAGGATGGCCACCCGGTCGCAGACCGCTTCGACCTCGGCGAGCTGATGCGAGCAGAGGAAGACGGTTTGCCCATTGTCCCGGGCGACCGCGACAGCACGGCGGAACTGAAGCTCCATCAGCGGGTCCAGGCCGCTGGTCGGCTCGTCGAGGACCAGCAGTGGGGCGCGGGTGGCGAACGCCGCGATCAGGGCGACCTTCTGCCGGTTACCGGTGGAATAGGCGCGAGCCGGGGTGGACAGATCGAGCGCGAAGCGTTCGACCAACTCGTCCCGGTAAGCGCGATCGACCGCCGGCCCGGTCGCGGCGAGTAGCTCCAGGGTCTCCGCGCCGGTGAGCTGCGGCCACAGCGCCACGTCGGCCGGCACGTACGCCAGCAGCCGGTGAGCCGCGGAAACGTCCCCGGCATCGGCGTCGAAGATCCAGGCCTGGCCGGCGGTGGGCCGGGCCAGTCCGAGCAGGAGCCGGATCGTGGTGGACTTCCCGGCACCGTTCGGGCCGAGGAACCCGAACACCTCGCCCGCCGGCACGTCGAGGTTCAGCTCGTCCAGGGCCAGCAGTTTGCCGTAGCGTTTGGTCAGGCGATGGGTGCGGATGGCGGACGCAGTCATACGGTCCCTCCGGTCGACGACGTTGCACGACTGCCGACCAGGCTTCCCGGCACACCGGCCATCACGGTACTCCGGTATGTCACCTCGGGGATAGGGCAGCGAATCCGGCTGGCGCTGGCCGTAGTCGCGTCTCGTGTCGGTGGCCGTTACGATCACCGGGATCCGTGGAGCGCCGGGAAGTCTGGTCGGCACCGTGCTGGTTCGCGCTCTCGGAGGGGTTTCCTTGCTGCTGCTGTGCTTCGCCGCCGTCCTGCTGGCCGCTGTGCTCGTCTCGGCACTGGCACACCGCACCATCCTGTCCACCGCGGCGCTGTTCCTGCTTGCTGGGTTTTTGCTCGGCGAGGACACCACCGGTGTGCTGCACCTGCGCGCCGACTCGCCGATCGTGGCGCAACTCGCCGAGCTGGCGCTGTTCGCGGTGCTGTTCACCGACGGGATGCGGGTCGGTTGGGCAGACCTCCGCTCGGCGTGGCGGCTGCCCGGACGCGCACTCGGTTGGGGACTACCGCTCACCCTGCCGATCACCGCGGTGCTTCCGCCGCCGACATTGGCAACTCGACCAGGGGGATTGCCAGCCCTGGGAGCCTCTCGGCCGGTCGCTGAGAGTGTCACATCCCAGCGGTAACTTCGGCGCGGTGGCCAATGGGGGAGCAAGTCGTCCGTGGCAGCACCGAAGAAGTACCCCGACGAGCTACGTCATCGCGCTCTGCGCTTGTATCGCGAGTCGTCGGACTCGAAGCGCGGGTCGAACTACACGCAAACGCTCCCGACGAAGCCGGTGCACCGGGCCGGTGGAGCTCTCGCGGGTCACAGTGATGGCATCGAGCTGCGGCTGCGCCGTCGCCTTGGGCCCGATCCCAGGTCGTGTCGCCGCCGCAGGTGCGGCGCTGGCGATTGAGGAAGCAGCCCACTGCAACAACCAAGATCAGCCGTCAATGTGACACCGCCGACCCCTGGTGCCGGAGAAGCGGGATCCCGGACCTAGGCCGAACTTCGGTGGCGGCTCCCGGTTGTCACGACGGGCCGAGGCCGTTGAGGAAGGTCTCCACGACCAGGTCGGCCGCCCGTGGGGGAGCCGTTTCGGGGAAGTGATGGGCGGCGGTCTCCACCAGTTGGTCGAGGACCGCCCGCGCCCAGGCCGGGGAGGTGTCGGGGCGAAGGTAGCCCTCATCGGAAGCGCGTTTGAGGAAGTCATTCAGTCGCTGACTCTGCTGCTGACGTCGTCTGTCGGCGGCGGGATCCGCGCGCATCATGTGGCGCGTGTCGACGGGCCAGTCACGGCTGACCGGAATGATCCCTTCCACGTAGCGGTGCAATGCGACCGCTACCGGCGCCTCCGTAAGCCGCGAGTCGTCGAGGACTCGCTCCGCCGAGTCGAGCTTGGCCTGGAAGACGGCGCTGAGCAGGGCTTCGCGATTGGCGAAGCGGCGGTGAACGGTGGTGCGGTCCACTCCCGCCGCGCTGGCTATGGCGGAGATCGAGGTGCTCGGGTCCTCCGCCAGCAGGCGGGCCCCGGTGCGCAGGACGGCAGCGAGGTTGCGGGCGGCGTCAGCTCTCATGATAGCTCCAAGCGTAACAGTGGTAGTAGATAACCTCACGATCATCCTCATAGAGGAGCTGCTCAAGTCAGTTAGTGCTACAGTCAAGTGGTGGTTAGGTGAGAATCTGCTACGCACATCTCGTGGCACAGGCAGGCTGAATCCGAGTGGGTTCAGTTCTAGACAGAAGGAGGCACCATGGCACGGACATGGCTGATCACCGGCGGTTCCCAGGGTCTCGGGAAGGCCCTGACCCTGGCGGCACTCGGGGCAGGCGATCGAGTTGCGGTGACCTCGCGCAACCCAGATTCGCTGACGGACCTGACTCGGGAGCACCCGGAGCGGCTCCTGACCCTGCCGCTGGACGTCACCTCGCCTGAGGCGTGCCGCGACGTGGTCGCGGCGGCCGTCGACAAGTTCGGCTCCCTCGACGTGGTGATCAACAATGCCGGTTACGCCGCCAGCAGTTCGGTGGAGGACTTCCCGGAGGATGAGTTCCGGGCACAGGTCGACGCAAACCTGTACGGAACCGTCAACGTGACCAGGGCGGCGCTGCCCGTCCTGCGCCGCCAGCGCGCCGGACACATCGTGCAGATCTCGTCCATCGGCGGGCGGGTCGGCGGCACCCCAGGCCTCAGCGCCTACCAGACGGCGAAATTCGGCGTCGAGGGCTTCTCCGAGGTGCTGGCGAACGAGGTCGCCCCGTTGGGCATCAAGGTGACGATCGTCGAGCCGGGCGGCATCCGTACCGGTTGGGCCGCCGGGGCCGCGACCGCCTCCGGCCAGCTCAGCAAGGGCTACGAGCAGACCGTCGGCGCGTGGTTGGAGCGGTTCGCGGCCTACGCCGGCAACGAGCCTGGTGACCCGGCCCGGATGGCAAAGGCGATCGTCGACATCCTCGACGTGCCGGAGCCCCCTCGCCGACTGCTGCTCGGCAGCGACGCCCTGGAGATCGCGTTGCAATCGGGCGACGAGCGCAACACGGAGGCCCGGACGTGGGCCGAGGTCAGTCGTTCCACGGACCACCCGGTTGAGTCCTGACCGCCAGAGCCCGGCGACCTGCGGACTGTTCGTGGCCGAGCATGCGCTCAGGCCGCTTGTCGCGGCTCGGTGTGGAGGGCGCAGCCGTGCCCCGAAATTCCGTGAAAGTGTGGGTGAGACGCAATGACAAAGACACTCTTGGTGACCGGAGCGGGCGGAGGCCTCGGTCGGCACCTGGTCGATGCCGGGCTGCAGGCCGGGCACAACGTGCTTGCGACGGATTTGACCACCGACGTCCTGCCGGTGCCCGACCAACAGCAGGACCGGTTGCGCGTACTCGCAGTCGACGTGACCTCCAGCGCTGACGCACAGACGGCGGTCCAGTACGCGGTCAGCGAGTTCGGCCGCCTCGACGTGCTGGTGAACAGCGCCGGATACCGCAGCGTCGGCTCGATTGAAGACATGCCGGAGGACGAGTTTCGCCGGATCGTCGAGATCAATTTCTTCGGTGCGGTCAACATGGTGCGGGCCGCCCTGCCGGTGTTACGCCCACAGCGCTCCGGCAGCATCGTGAACGTCTCGACGATTGGCGGCCGACGCGCCCAGGCCGGCCTGGCGGCATATCAGGCGGCCAAGTGGGCGCTGGGCGGTTTCACGGAGATCCTCGCCCGCGAGGTGGAGACGATCGGCATCCACGCCACCCTGGTCGAGCCGGGCGGCATTCGGACGCCGTGGGCGGCTGCCCCGATGTCCGTGCCGCCCATGCAGGACGAGTACGACGAGACAGTTGGCGCCTTCGTACGGACGTACCATAACAATCCGGACGTGCAGCGCGGCGATCCAGCAAAAATGGCGCGGGTAATCCTGCGGATCACGGAGGAGCCGCAGCCGCCGGCGCGGCTCCTCCTGGGCTCGGACGCGGCCTGGCTCGCGCCATTGATCGCCGAGGCCCGGGCCACGGAGGACGCCGCGTGGCGCGAGGTGAGCCAATCCACGGATCTCGACGGTCTCGGCGACTTCACCGAGACCTCGGTCGCCAAGATGGTCCGCCCCCCAACTTCCCCAATCAGCTAGGGCGCACGCCCCACCGCGCCTGACGCCCGATTTCCCTCCCCTCACTAGAAAGACGTGACTGATGATTGTTCGCGACAAGCTCTACATCGGCGGTACCTGGATGACGCCCAGCAGTTCGAAGCTGCTGGAGATCCGCTCCCCGCACGACCAGTCCGTGCTCGGCCAGGTGGCCCAGGCCGCCAACGCCGATGTGGACGCGGCTGTCGCCGCCGCCCGCACGGCGTTCGACAACGGGCCGTGGCCGCATACGATCCCGGAGGAGCGCCAAGAGGTCATCCGCCGCTACGACGCGTTACGCGCCGCGCGGGCCGACGAGATTGCGGCAGCGATCTCGGCCGAGAACGGATCGGCCGGCTGGTTCACGAAGGCCGGCCAGCCTTTCCTGACCCGGCAGGTCAACGCCTACCTCAAGGCGGCCGAGGAGTTCGGCTGGGAAGAGGTCGTCGAGCCCTCCGACCTCACGGTGGCTTTCGACACCATCGTTCGGCGCGAGGCGATCGGCGTGGTCGCCGCGGTCATCCCGTGGAACTCGCCGTTCTCCGCCGCCACCGCCAAGCTGGTCCCCGCGCTGCTGGCCGGCAACACCGTGGTACTGAAGGTCTCCCCGGAGAACTCGCTGAGCATGATGCTGCTTGCCGACCTCTGGCACGAGGCCGGCCTCCCCGATGGCGTGCTCAGCATTCTCCCGGCGGACCGGGAGACCAGCGAATACCTCGTCGCGCACCCGGACGTTGACAAGATCTCGTTCACTGGGTCGACCCGGGCCGGCCGTCGTATCGCCTCGATCGCCGGGGAGCACCTCAAGCGGGTTGGCCTGGAGTTGGGCGGCAAGTCCGCCGCCATCATCCTGGCCGACGCCGACCTGCCCGCCGTGATGCAGGGGCTGCGCTTCGGTTCCCTGGGCAACAACGGCGAGGCCTGCATCCTGCAGACCCGGATCCTGGCGCCGCGCAGCCGCTACGACGAGGTCGTCGCGGCGCTGAAGGAGATGGTGGAGTCGCTGAAGGTCGGAGATCCGTCAGAGCCGGACACCTTCGTCGGCCCGATGATCCGGCCGGACCAGCAGCACCGCGTGATCGACTACATCAAGCTGGGTATCGCGGAAGGCGCCCGCCTGGTGACCGGTGGCCCCGAGGTGCCCCAGGGCCTGGAGCAGGGCAACTACGTCACCCCGACCGTTTTCGCCGATGTCACCAACAACATGCGCATCGCGCAGGAGGAGATTTTCGGCCCGGTCCTGGCCGTGATCGCCTACGACGACGAGGACGAGGCAGTGCGGATAGCCAACGACTCCGACTACGGTCTCTCCGGCGGAATCTGGACGACGAGCCCCGAGCGGGCACTGGACATGGCCCGCCGACTGCGCACCGGCACTGTCACATTGAACGGCTCGCCGATTAGCTTCGATGGCCCGTTCGGCGGCTACAAGGCCAGCGGCCTCGGTCGCGAGTACGGCCAGGTCGGCCTGACCGGCTACATCGAGCACAAGACGGTCACCCGCCTGCGGTGACAGCCGACGGCGGGCTTTGAATCGCTGGTGCGCCCCGGTCCCCGCCGGCCGCATCCGTGGCGCTCACCACCTGCGCCCCCGCTCGGCCGCAGGCAAGGTGCCCCAACTCCTCGCGACTTTCGTCGGGCAGGTAATCCAGTGCCAGGCCCCGGAGGAGATAGCCCAGCGGCGGCGCGCAGGTCTCCTTCGAGGATTAGCCTCGGTCTTTCACTAGAGTGGGAATCCATAGCTGCTGTTCGATGAAGTTGGTTGGCGTTTCTGTTGCCGCTTTGTTGGCATGCTGAGGGCCCGGCGCGGGGCCTGGCCGACCTCGTCCGCGACGCCGACCTCGCCACCATCCTCGAAAGCCGACTCAACGAAGCATGGGTCTGCGACCGCAACGGCGCCTACTCCAGTGCCGTCATCATGCTCGGCAGCCTCCTCGAAGGCGTTCTCCTCGACGCCGTCAAGGCCCGCCTGCCTGGCTCGAGCGAACCGCTCAAGCTAATCGCCACGGCATCTATAAACTTCTCAACGCGCCACTCAATGGGGACGCGTCTTTGAAACAGGGCGTGAGCTGGTACGTTAAGCGCATGAACACCCACGCTAAGCGTGGATGCTCTAAATAGATTATGATCCGCGCAGGTTGACCTGCGCGGATCTTTCTGTTGTTGGTGTGCAGTGCTCCTGGTGGCAGACGATGGTGATCTTCCTGCTGCGCAGGAGCGTGACCAGGTCGTGTGGAGTCTGGATCCCGCTGGGGAGGCGGGGATGGTCGGCGAAAGCCCTTCCGGCCGCAGGGTCAGATTCATGTCATCGACCACGACGAACTCCGCATGGCTCGCCCTGGTGTGGGTGAAGCCGAGGACCTCGTCACCCACTGCGATGCCACGAACCTGGGGGCCGGCCTCTGCCACGACGCCGGCCAGATCGCTGCCCTGCCTAGAGCGGAACCTCGCCAGCCACCGCCCATGCCGCGCCCTGCGGATCATCACCTCGCCGGGTTGGATCGCAGCCGCGCGGACCTTGACCAGCAGCTACCCGGGGCCGGGGGTCGGTCGCCTCACCTCATCCATCCGCAGGGCATCGATCCCGCCGTACTCGTGGAATCGCACCGCCTTCATCGCGTGATCACCGCTCCTCGCCGTTCGGACAAGCTCTGGCGGTCGCACCTCGGGTGGTCACGCCGTGTCATGCGGTGCTCTCGGTGCCGCTCAGCGACTGTCGGGTCCTGCGAAGAAGTCGCGGAGTGCATCGGCCACCAGGTCGGGGGCGGTCATGGTCGCGAAGTGGGACTGGCGTGACCAGATGACCCGGCGCGCTGTGGGGATAGCCGCGGCCAGCTCGTTCATGGTGGTAGGCGTCGGCCCCCAGGTGTCGGCGCCCTGCATCAGCAGCGTCGGGACGGTGATCGACGACCAGCGGGCTGTGCCTGTGCTGTCGTCGGTAAGCGCTTCGAGGTCGTGCAGCCATCCGATCGCCGAACGCCGGGCCTCGGCCGGGTCAGGTCGTTTGTCGCCTGGGGCGGCCGCGAAGGCCGCGGCGATTGCGGGTGGCCCCCGGGTCACGTCGTTGAGCACGGTAGACATCTCACCCGCGTCCTCCCGCTCGAGGGCCGCCTGATAGCGGTCGAGCAGTGGCGCGATCGACTGTCCGGCCGCGAACAGCGGCGGCCCGAAGACGGCCAGCGATTGCAGCCGGCTCTGCTCGGCTGCCGCCATGTGCAGCGCCAGCGTGGCTCCGTACGAGCCGCCGACCAGGTGCACCGGTCGCCCGATCGTCTCGACCACGGCCAGCAGGTCGGCGACGTCGTCCTTGAACGACTTGCGGCCTTCCGGGACGTCGCTGGGACCATATCCGCGTCGGGCCGGCATCCACAGCTCGTACGACCCAGCGAGCCGCGCGGCGACCGAAGCCCACGAGTGCAGGCCGCCGCCCGAGCCGTGCAGGAGGACCACGGGGTCGCCTGCACCTGCCCGCCGGACCAGTAGCCTGGTGCCGTCCGCCGATCGGATCTCCTCGTCGTTGCTGTTCATCGTTGCTCTCCTTCTGTCGTTTCCCAGTTCGAGAGCGCGGTGTGGATGGCGCACAGGACACCGCGCCAGGACACGTCGAGGTCTCGGGGATGCCCGAACCCCTCGGCCGTCTCGAGCGCCGCGAACCCGCGGAGCGTGCTCCGCACGAATCGGATGGCGTCGGTCAGGTAGGGCTCCTTGAGGCCGTACCCCCGCAGAGTCGCGTAACTCAGCTCAATCATCCGTAGGTGCCCGACCGGGCACTTGCCTATTTCGGCTGGGAGTTGGAGCTGGGTCGCCGCGTACTGCCCAGGCTGGGCCACCGCGAACGCCCGGTAGGCGTCGGCGAAACCGATCAGGATCTGACGCCCGGAGTGGCCGGCTACGGCGAGCGCGAGACGGTCGCCGAACGCCGCCGCGGCCAGCACCGCGACCTTGTGCAGCAACGCCTCGCGGCTGCGAACGTGCCCGTAGAGGCTGGCGTCGGCAACCCCGAAATGACGGGCGACGGCCGCGACCGTGAGGCGTTCCAGGCCCAGCGTGTCGGCCAGCTCGGCCGCGGCCTCGGAGACGCGCTCAGTCGTCAGACCCTGTCCCCTGCGAGAGCTCCGCGACCGCGATGCCGCGAAGGGGAACCGACATGAGCCGCACCAACGCCCAGATTGAGGCCATGTTCAAACCGGCGCGCTGCAGGCGCTGCCGCAGCGGCGTGTACGACGTCGGCCCCGTGCCCGTCACCGAACGCTACACGGATCGCACAATGTGGAAGACACCGTGCGGCGATGCCACTTGGACGATTACGGCGAGAAGGGATGGAAGTCGTTCCAGGACTACCGGGCCATCGAAGGAGCCGCGTCGACCCGGGCGACCTGACGCCGTTCCGGGGGTCAAAGATCGGAACGATCGTCGCCGCCGGTTGCGCCGGTACGCAGCTGCTCGGTCTGCCGGGGGTTGGGCCGGCGGGATCGCCCCCTTCGGCCGTTGGCCCGAGCCTTGCGGGCCGAACCGCAGACGTCCGCACCTGACCAGCCACAACCGCAGTCACCAACCCGACAGTTTGTAGCCCGGCGAACAAGATCCAACCAACATCAACAAGTTAGCAACCACGTGGGGAGCAGTCCTTGACCGACCCGTACCACACCCAGCAGCCGCAGCATTCCAACCAGCAGGAGGGCACCGGCTACCCGCCGCAGCAGTACCAGCCCGGCCAGGTCGGCGCCCATGAACCCGGGTTCGGCTATCCCGGGCAGGCCGTGCCGCCGCAGCCGGCCAAGTCGAGCCGTAAGCCGCTCATCGTCGCCGCGCTCGCGCTCGCCGCCGTTCTCGTGCTCGGCGTCGGCGGCTACGCCGTCTACGACGGGTTCATTCGCGAGGACTCGGGGATCGCCGCCTGCAAGGCGATGGCCGACGGCAAGCAGATGGACGGCAAACCGAAGTCGGCGGATGACGACAAGTTGACGGAGGCCGAGTACCGGGAAGCGCGGAAGATTTTCGAGGATTCGCGGAAGCCGAAGATCCGGGAGCACGGGACGGCGCTGATCGACATTCTGTGGCAAGTGCAGGGCATGGAGGACGGCGGGGGTGCGTTGGCGCTGATCGGGCCGATGGGGACGCACGTGTCGGGGTTGCAGACGGCGTGCGCTGACGAGGGGTACATCGTGAAGCTCGACTAGCTGATTTTCGTGGTGGCCGGTCGTCTGGTCTCGGTGGTAGGGGCGGCCGGCTCCTTCGTTTCGTCCGAGCAAGGCCATGGGGAACGTGGTCAGGACGCGATCATGCTGAGGTCGACGGAGTCAGCCAGGGCACTCATCCCAGCGTCGGTGAGCAGAGGCGGCGCGACCCCACGGCCTGCCGGCCCTTGCACTGGCTGTCGGGCGTGGTGGTCGCGGCTTACGCCGTACCCACGCTGGCAGGTGGACTGACCTCGCATCAAACGCCTTATGGACGCTGCTGATCGTCTATCGGTCGGTCGAAGTCGATGCGGTGGTCGTACAGCCAGGCAAACGCCTCAGGGGTGCTGAATTTCCTCACGAACAGGGGGAACGTCACGTCGCGCAGGACTCGACTCACGCCGGTGGCCGCCTTGCTGCGGTTGACCTGCTTGGCTCCCGCCAGCACCTTGCTGACTCGGTCGGCGCGCAACCGTTGGTACGCGTGGAACGCCGCAGGCGGATCGTCTCGATCTCGCAGACAGCGGGCCAGTTGCACGGCGTCCTCGAAGGCCATCGACGCGCCTTGGCCGGAGCTGGGTGAGCTCACATGTGCGGCGTCACCGATCAGGACGACGCGTCCGCGGTGCCACCGCTTCGGGGCATCCATGTCGTGCATGGGAAACCACGTGTAGTCCGGCGGTGTCGCGCGGATGAGCTGCGCGGCCGGCGACCTGTCCCCGGCGAAGACTTGCAGCAATCGCTGTTGCCATTGCGCGCCGGAAGTCGCGGCAAGGTCGGCTGCGGTGGGTTCGTCGGCCCGGGGCAGATTGGCGAACCACCAGACGCTGCCGTCCGGACTGGCCATGGAGGCGAAGAACGCCCGCCTGCCGAAGACCATATTCATCACACCGGGATCGGACTGCGGTGTGGCGATGCGGGTGATCCCGCCCGTGCCGACGAGCCCTACGTATCGGGGTTGTGGTGCGTGCGGGTCGACAAAGTGCCGGGTCGTCGAGCCGATGCCGTCGGCGCCGATGAGCAGGTCGCCGACAGCTTCCGTGCCGTCGGTGAAAACTGCGGCGACCCGGTCACCGCGTTGTCCGATGTGGGCCAGGCGCTTGCCGTGGTGGATGGGCACGCCACGGCGGAGGGCCTCCTGACGCAGCGCGGCGTACAGGTCGTAGCGGCCGATGACGATGGGGAGTGTCCCGTCGGGCAGTGGAGTGCCGGTGTGTCCTTCGCCAAGGCATCTGCCGTTGCCGAGCCACATGACGCCGCGGGGTACGGGAAATCCGGCGTCGCGGACGACTGTGTGCGCGTCGAGGGTGCGTAGCGCGTCGAGACCGTTGAGGGAGATGCCCATGCTGGCACCCACGTCGTGAGCCGCGGTGGCGTACGCCTCGTAGACGCTGGCGTCGACTCCGACTTTTTGGAGTGCGATGGCGGCGGTGAGACCCGCGACACCGCCGCCGATGATCAGTGCGTGAGCCATGCCATCTCGTTCCTGTTCTAGGCTTTCGACGGGGTGTCATCCCACTCAGCAAGTAGCTTCTCCAAGAAGTAACTTCCTGAGGAAGTTATCCTGATGGAGGTGAGCATGTCAACGGGGCACGAGGCGCTCGTTGCGGCTGCCTGGGTGGAGATCCCGCAGTTCGTCAGCGCCACCGCGCTGTTCCAGTCGGCGGTCGCCGACCAGCTCGGCGTACCGGTCAACGACCTGCACTGCCTCAACCTCGTCAGCGCGGGTCTTGCCGTCACACCCACTCAGCTCGCCGAACGGATGGGCATGACCACCGGCGCGGTGAGCAAGATGCTCGACCGGATGGAGGCGCAGCGCCTGGTCCGCCGCAAGCATGATCCGCACGACCGCCGCCGGATCACCGTGCACGCCAGGCCCGACCGGACCGACGAACTGTCCGCGCTCTACCAGCCGATGGCCGCGTACCTGACCGAGCGCATCGCCGGGTTCACCGACGACCAACTGCGCCTGCTAACCGACTTCGCCCGTACCGGCCGCGAAGTGGCGCTGCGCGAGGCCACCCGGCTCCGTGAGGGTGGCAGGCCACATTCGACGCGGAAACGCCGGCGGTCGGATGGTCTACCAAGCTGAACGTGCGAGGTGTCGCAGGTTTCGATCAGCAGACCTGGGGCGAACACCGCTCCGCTAAACGGCGCTGCTGCTGTGCGGACGCCGTGCGCGAAGGAACGCGGTGGCCATCGTGCGGCGCGTCGGCGTGCCGGCCGCGGCCAGGGCGGTCATGTACGTGTCGAGACGTTCGCGTTCGTCGTCGGTCAGGGCCGCGGCGGTCGCTTCGCCGTACGTGGGGACCAAGGGGTTGGGTGCCACGCGCTTGAGTGTCTCCCAGTCCTCGATGGGGTCGGCGGGCACGTCGACCTGGGCGCGGTAGTCCAGTTCCACCGCCTCGAAACCGGCGGTCACCGCCCAGTCGACAATGTCACGTTCGTCGAAGTCCATCATCGGTCGCGTGGTCTCCTCAGTGGTGCCCCGGTAGACATCGCGTACCTTGGCGATCAGGTCGTGCACAGGTGCGGTGCCCACGCCGAACAGATCGTCGGGCCGAAGCCGCATCGCGAAGCTGTTGATGGGCTCGAACAGGGAGATCCGGCCGCCCGGCCGCAGGACACGGAAGAACTCCGCGAAGGCGGCGGGCTTGCGATCGGAGTAGATGAGCACCGACCGAGTGGTCACGACGTCGACAGAGGCGTCGGCGATTCCGGCGAGATCATCGGCGGACGCGACGACAAAGCTGCACCGCCGGTCGTCAGTGGCGGTGCGCCGGCACTCGTCGAGCACATCCGGTGAGACATCGCTGAAAATGACATGACCGTCCGGGCCGAGTCGATCCAGCGCGCCGAACCCGATCAGTCCCGTCCCGCAGCCCACGTCGAGGACCACGTCGTCGGCCGCTAGGTCAGCTCCCTCAAGGACGCCGTCACGGAATGCCGCCAGATCTCGGGCGTTGCGGGCGCGCAAGCCCGCGCTGTTGCCGTCGCGGCGGGTCAAGAGCCACTGTGCCCACTTGTCCGGTGCCACCGGGTAACCGTAGCCCGGACGCGCTCACGGGCATTCGTATACCAGCCTTGACCATGATCGGTGGGCGGCCCGGTGCGAGCCCGGTTGGGGGAGCAGGGTGGGAGCAGCGGGGTGACCTGAACAGCCTTGAAGGGCGTCCAACGGCATCAAACAGCGCTCAACTGCACCCAGCCCTGCCTACGGGTCTACGTTGCCGCAGGTCAAGGTCGGTGCGGGGTCCTGTTCAACACCGAAGAGGTCGCTGGTTCGATACCAGCATCGTCCACCACATTGCACCGCAGGTCAGAGGCCGTTTGGACACAGTCCAGCCGGCCTCTCGCCTACCCGGCGGCGGAGATCATGAGTCACCTGTCAGTCGCGGCCGTCGAGCGCGGGGGAGAAGCGGCGTCACACCCATCTCCGCAAGTTGCGCTGTGTAGCCGATCGTGAAGCCCTGCTCGATACCGTCCAGCCGCCAACATTCCATTCGGGAGGATCGCGGTGTCGATCGCCATGGTGGCGGTCGCGTGACCTCCGACACGAGGGTCCGCCCGTCACGGCGGCGAGCCGCAAGCCTGCGGCGCAGGATCGTGATCGCGGACCTCGTGGACATCGCGGTGATGACCTGAACTGGCGTGGACAGCGCGAGCTACACCCTTCCGACCTGGTAACCGTTCGCTCTCCGGCGCGCCAACCACGATAGCCAGGCGCCCCGGGCACCTAACCAGTCACCAGCGGCGCACCCGGCGTAAAGATCACAAATCGCGGAGTCTGGTGGCGGCTCCGAAAGGGAGCCGTCCGTCAGGTCGGGGCGTGTCCCGCAGATCATTGAGGCCAACAACCTGGACGAATCTTGCTGGTTGGCGAGAAGAAAGGCCAGGTGACTGAGGTGCGGCTGTACTGCACATCGTGCAGCCAGCACTTCAAAATTCCTGGCCCAGCAATCGAACTTGTGGCGGCCGGATCGAGTCTTGAGGGTATGACAACCCAATCGATTCACGACTTGGAGCCGCAGCTCGCCGCCAACCGCCGGTACTGGTGCGGTTGGGCGGGTGCTCCATCTGACACCGACCTGCCGACCTATCGCACGGACATTCAGCACGTCCTGCTCAACGGAGTGCTACGCACCCGAAATCAGCCGCTCGACGCCGCAATCGCTGGGGCGAAGCAGCACTTGACCGGCTGAAGGTGGGGTTGGTGGGTGGGGGCGGACAGCGATGAGGGCACGGCCGAGGGACTGATTGCCCGCGGCGCCGAGCAGATCGGCGACATGCCGGTCATGGCGGTGGATGTGACAACCGTAGCGCAGACCGAGGCGCCGGCGGGCCTGGAGATCCGGACCGTCGTCGACCGGGCGGAGATGCAGGAGTACGTCGAGGCATACGCGGGACCGCTCGGCTTCTCCGGCGACCTTGGTGTCGTCGTCGACCGGGAGTTGGATTTCGCATTCCTGGACGTGGTCCGGCTTGCTGGCATCGTCGACGGCAAGACCGTCGGCACGTGCACGCTATCGCTCGGCACCGATGTCGGGGCCCTCTACTGCGTTGCGACCGACCCTGGCTTCCGCCGTCGCGGCATCGCGACCGCTCTCACCCAGGAGGCGCTGCGGATCACCCGCGGCTCCGGCCGGCGCATCGCCACCCTTCAGGCGAGCAAAGAGGGCGAGCGGGCGTACCAGAAGATCGGCTTCGAGACGGTGACGCGTTACCGTCTCTTCAGACTCTCGGAGTAACCGTCTTCACGCATTCGTGTATCTAGCATGTGGGTGCCAAACGTGTTGGACGGATCACTGAATCGAGACGGGTCTGCGGGTAGATTCGTCGTCGATTGCATCTCCGCGCTCCATGGACGGGATGCTCGTACAGTCATCGCAGATCGGGGGTTGGGTGCATGGAGTTGCGTCAACTGCGCCACTTCGTAGCATTGGCCGAGGAGGGCGCTGTCACCCAGGCTGCCGTTCGGGAAAGGATCGTCCAGTCCGGCCTGTCGAACTCCATCCATGCTCTTGAACGCAGCGTGGGCTCGCTGCTGTACGTACGGGGTACGCGCCCGGTCCGTCTTACTGACGCAGGCGCGGCGCTGCTCGGGCCGGCACGACGGATTCTGTCGGCGGCTCACGACGCTCGCGCCCTTGTCCGGGACACGAGCGCGGTGCTAACCGGATCCTTGCGAGTTGGCGCGATGCAGTCTGCCGAATACCTGGTTCCGCTGGCGGCTTCGTTGGCAGGTTTCGCTCATATGTATCCCGGCGTCGACGTGCGCGTCACCCAGGACTCCGCGCTCAACATGGTGCGGCAGGTCGAGGAGGGTCGATTGAATTGTGCGGTGGTCCCATCCCTGCCGGGAAGGGAGACCTCGGTGCGGCTGATCGATCTCGTCGCTGAGCCGCTGATGCTGATCTGCCGGAACGACCATCCCCTTGCCGCAATGGGCGAGATCAGTCTGCGGGATCTAACTGAGGAGTGGTTCGTAGAAGTTCACGAGGGATGGTCCGCGCGCCTTGTGAACGACGCCGCGTTCGCCGCCCAGGGCCTGCAACGGCGGATTCGCTGCGAGGTCAATGAGTGGGTACTTCTCATCGAGTTGGTGGCAGCCGGGTTGGGCATTGGGTTTGCGCCGGTGGGCGTCGCTCTCTCCGCACTTTCCCGCCCGGACGGCGTTCTGCTCCGTCGTGAAGTTCGCGATCACCATCCGTCCAGGAACTTACAGCTGGCGTTGCCTCGCGGCGAGGAGCTATCGGCCGCAGCTCGGGCCTTCGCCGAACACCTTCAGGAGGCCACCGCCGAGCAGCGCGGATTCCCGGTCGGCTAGTAATCACACGCCGGTGAACCGGGCCGATCGGCGACGGACGTCGTTCATCCACGAGTTCGTGCGCTCGACTATCCACCGCTTGCCGATTTGGATCGGGGCGGGCACGCCCTCGTGGGCGATGTCGGCGTCGAAGCCTATCTCGTAGAGCAGCTCACGGGTGCGGTTACTGTCGTAAGCGCGATCGAGGTAGGCCGCGACCTGCTCGGGCCAGTGATGGCGGAGTTGGCGCCGCACGCTTCGACGGTGTCGCGCAGCGGTGGCGAGTCGTGCCGGTTGGCCGCAGCGCTGGTTCAGCGCTTCATGCCGCCCTTGCCGCGGTCGACCGGCGGATCGTCCGGTCCGAACAGTCAGCCGACGCGACGCGTTCATAGCCGGATCCCATGGACCAAAGCGGCTACGACGTGCTCGAACACGACCCGGTCCGGGATCCGTCGACGGTGACAGCCCAGCGGATGGACCCCCGCGGCGCGCAGCAGCTGCGTCCGCTGCACCAGCCGATGCTCGACCGTACGCCGTGTGGCAAGAGATTGTGCCCGGCGGGTGGATAGCTGAACCGGTCTCCGGCGTCTTTATACGTGACAACAATTGACTGGGGGGGTTGGTGAACGAGGACGACCGGGCGCAGCTGGCTGAGTTCGTGACCAGCCGGACACCGGCGCTGATACGGGTCGCGTATCTGCTCACGGGCGATCGACACGCGGCCGAGGACCTGTTCCAGTCAGCGCTGGCCAAGACCATCCCGAAGTGGCAGACGCTACGCAACGCCGACCCGGAGGGCTACCTACGAGCGGTGATGTACCGGGAGCAGGTCAGCTGGTGGCGGCGGCTGCGCCATCGTCGGGAGTCCATGCTCAGCGGCGCGGTAGAGCCAGTCGAGCCCGATCCGAACGGCGGCACCGACGTCCGCCTGGCGATGCGCGCGGCGCTGCGGCTGCTGCCGCCGGCGCAGCGCACGGTGCTGGTCCTGCGCTACTACGAGGACCTGACCGAGACCCAGGTAGCCGAGGCGCTGGGCTGCTCCACTGGGACGGTACGCAGCCGGACCCACCGCGCGGTCACGCGGCTGCGCGAGCTCCTGCCGGACGTCGAACTCCTGGAGGTACGGCGATGAGCACGCATCTCGAACATCTCATCCGCACCACCCTCTCCGATCTCGCCGAGGAGGCACCCATCATGAACAACCATCTGCCTCGTGCCGAGCAACGGCTCCGACACCGCCGACGCAGCGCGATCATGCTTAGCGGGGCGGGCGTGCTGGCCGCGATCCTGCTCGGCGCACCGATCGCCGTAGCAGCGACCCAACACACCACCCCGCAGCCGTCCGCGCCAAGCGGACGGCTGCCCGGGACTGATCTGCCTACCAAGCCCGCCCCGGGGACTGATCTGCCTACCAAGCCCGCCCCGGGGACTGATCTGCCTACCAAGCCCGCCCCGGGGACTGATCTGCCTACCAAGCCCGCCCGGTAACCGACAGCCCTCTTCTCATGTCTCAACCTGACGCCGTCGTCGCGGTGGCGTAACTGCCTAATCGGAGCGCAGGGGCCGTACATATCAGCAGATGACGACCACGATGGATCGAAAGCAGCGCTGACCGACCTCGGCCGGCGATCCCGCATCCTCAGCGGCGATCGCCGGCCGTTGTCGGCTAAGAGCGACCGGCAATAGGTGTCACTTGAGTCGGCGGGTGGTGGACCTGGTGTCCCAGTAGGACTCCGTTGAGCAGGCCTTGCGGGAGGCCCGTGCGATAGATCGGCAGGTCGGTGTCGGGCTCGCTGCCATCCCAGCCAGTCCAGTACCGGCGGTTTGCGGCGAGTTGCGGCTGCAGGTCATAGATCGAAGTTTTTGCCATACCATCAGGAGCCGGGTACGCAGAATCGGAGCGACTTCATCCAAGTCAGCCTTTGAGGACGGCGCGCGCGGCAGGCAGCACGTCGGTTTCGAACCGTCGTACCTGTTCATCGGTGTGCGTTTCCAGAATCAGGTTCACTCCGTCGTATCCACGCTCTCGGACGAACTCCACAATGATTGCAATCCAACCGTCGGCGGTCGCGCGGACGGGTTGGTTGCCCGGTCCGCTGCGAGGAGCGGCGGTGGTGGAGCTGTGGTCCACAATCGATCCGACCACTTGGATGATCCGCTGCACGTCTCGGGGATCGCGCCCAGATGCGACTGCTGCGGCGCTGATTCGATCCTGAGCAGCCGGCTTGCTCTCGAACGGCGTGCCGATTGGCGCGATCCACCCATCGGCCCGCCGCCCTGTGAGGTCGAGCATCCGGTTGCCCGCACCACCGATCAGCAGCTTGATAGGGTGAATCGGACGCGGCCCGGGGACGGCGTTCTGCAGCCGGTGAAATCTGCCGCCAGCCGTGACCGTCGCGGCAGTGCCCCAGACTGCCCGCATCACCTCGACCGCCTCGACGACGGCCTGGAATGCCTCTGCGGGACTGAGTTGCGGCCCGCCAAGGCTCTCGATTCGATCCCACTGGGTTCCCGCGCCGAGTCCTACTGCGAGCCTGCCGCCGGACAGGATGTCGAGCGTCGCGGCGGATTTGGCGAGCATCGCTGCCGGCCGTAGCGGCAGGTTAAAGACATTCGACACGAAATTGATGCGAGTCGTCGCGGATGCAAGGTAGCCGAGGAGTGCCACGATTTCCAGGCTGTCCGGCACGTAAGGATGGTCCATCAATGCGACCCAGTCGAAACCGGCCGCTTCGGCGGATAGCACCCGGTCGTGGATGGCCGACCGATCGGCCGGGGTCAGCGGCACGAATAGTCCGAGATGCACCTCACTCATCGTGCGGCCTGCTGCGATTGATGCGGCAACAACACGTGCGACCGGGATGTCGGCGGACTTATCGTCCACGGTTCAGTCACTGGTTCTCCTTGAGTGAAGCGACGCTCCTGTCCTGCTGAACCCACAGCCTGACACTTGTACGGGCGTCGCGACGACCTGCGACGGAGATGGTCTCGATCTGAGGCGCAGTCGTGCTTCACCGCCCCCGGCCGATCATCTGTATTTGCGATGGAATCCATCTGCGGCGGCTGCGGCGTATTCGGCATACGATCTGGAACAGACAGCGTTGTTATTCGTGGGCATCCATAGGGACGCCTCGAAGACGATTTTCGAAAGGCATCTGACGCATGAGCACCACCCCTTCCGTCGCGGACCAAGTGGCCGCGACCCAGCCGTCGGGAACACGTACGGCTCAGGTCTCGCACATCTCCGGCTTCTGGTCCGTGGCTGTCGCTTTCCTAACGCTGATGGCATTTGGCACGGTACCCACTCCGCTCTGGCCGCTCTACCAGGCGCGTGACCACTTTGGCGCCACGACCGTCACGGTAGCCTTCGCAGTGATGGTCGTCGGCGCGGCCGCAAGCTTCCTGGCGCTGGGTCACCTCTCCGACCGGATGGGCCGTCGCCGCATCATCGCACCGGCCCTCGTGGTCGGCATTGTGGCGGCAGTGGTCCTCGCGGCCTCGCCGTCGCTGACCGGCCTGATCATCGGGCGCCTGTTGACCGGCGTCGCGGTGGGCCTGATGACTGCCACTTCCACCGCCTACCTGAGTGACCTGTACCGCCGGGCCTATCCAGATCGGCCAGCATCGCCCACCCCGGCGCTGGTTGCATCGGTGGCGAATCTCGGTGGTCTCGCTCTCGGCCCGGTCGTCGCCGGCGCTCTAACTCAGTGGGTTCGCGGTCCCCTTTCCACCTCGTACCTGGTATTCGCGGTCGCGATGACGGTGCTGCTCTTCCTGGTGCTGCTGAGCCCTGAGACCGTGGACAGGACGATGCGCACCCAGGACCGCCCCGATCGATTCCGCTTGCGTGCCGGCCAGCGCGTAGCGTTCGGAACCGCAGGTGTGATCGGCTTCTTCGCCTTCGCGGTCATGGGCCTGTTCTCCTCGCTCGGCGCGATCATCGTCCGAGGACAACTGGGCATCACGTCGCAGTTCGTGGTCGGGCTGGCGCTGTTCGCCTCGTTCGGCTCCTCCGCCGTGACCCAGATTGCCCTCGGCCGACTCTCTCAGCGGCCGCTGCTCGTGACCGGAACTGTTATGTTCCCGGCGGGGCTCGCCCTTACCGCGGTCTCGCTCTACCACCCGGCTCTATCGCTCTTTTTCGTAGCAGCCATTCTGGCGGGCGGTGGCGCGGGACTGTTGTTCAAGGGCGCTGTGACGCAAACGGCCATCGCAGCCGAGCCGGCGTCGCGCGCTGGCGTACTCGCCGTCTTCTTCGTCATCGCGTATCTCGGCATGGGCCTGCCCTCGATCGCGTTCAGCGTAATAATCCGGCACGTACCGCTCGCACCCACGATGATCGGCTTCGCCATTGCACTGTCGGTCGGTGCGGCTGCGGCTGTCATCGCCACGAGCCGCGCGCACGGGCGCCGGCCGGGCCGCGCCAACTCGTGACGGGAATGGCGCGTGTGTGGAGTCGGGCACAGCTTCTGAGCGGTCCGACAGTGGGGTGAGCATGTCGGGTACATCGCGGTGCCGTTGGCGTTACCGGAAGGTCCAGGGGATGACAGGCGCAGGCGAGGGGCCGTCCGGCTTGCGGTCCCGGCGAGGGAGTCGTCGTCCTTTCTGTCGACAGATGGCCTGCGGATCGCATGCTCAGGGAACTGGATGGAATGGCGCGGATTCGTTGGGTTGTGGTGGGACTGGCTTTGGTTGGCCAGGGGTGTGATGACGCGGGTTTCGGCGCATGGTGCTCAGGGTTGGGCCTTCGGGCAGTTGATGGTCGGTTGTGGTATGCAGCCGTGGCGGATGTGCATGTTCTCGGCGTCGGTGGTGGTGCTGGTCCAGGACAGGAGGTTCACGTGGTCGAGTCGGCTGCGGTGTTGGTTGAGCAAGGCCGTGGCGCGTCCGGAGCGTCTGGCGGTGGGTTGCACGGCTAGGAACGCGAGGTAGTAGTGGGGTTCGGTGGGTCGGTCCTTGGTGAGCAGTCGGTCGAGTAGGTCGAAGCGGTCGGCGTGGGGGGCCTGCGGCGTCGCTGAGGCGGGTGGGGTAGTTCGCGGGGGGTGGGATGGGCCGGTATCGGGGTAAGCCGACGGTGGCGGCGGTGGCGTCGTCGGTGAGGTAGATGTCGCCGTAGAACATGGCGTCTTGCCTGCGAGGGCTGCGACTTGTCCGAGCTGTCACGCCGAGTTGCTGCGGCTGGTGAAGGTCACTCCGCGGCGATGTGGAGATGATCGAGCCAGGCCTTGAGTGATCCATCCAGTGCGGTCTGCATGCCCGCAACGTCGGCGGTCACTGGGGCGCCGCTCCAGGACTCCTCGGTGTCAACCTGTACCCCACCGTCGACGAGGGTGAATGTCCAGGAGTGGATTCCCGTGATGCCTTCGGTGGGTCCGCCCCACAACGTGTGTCGTTGCGGCTCGACCTGGTAGATGGTGGAGGAGATGGTGAGGTTGTAGGTCTCCCATGTAAAGGTCGCGCCGGGCCGGAAGTCGTCTTCCAGGTGCGACCGATCGATGGCCTTCTGCCAGTTCGGCCACGCGTTGACATCGGTGTGCAGCCGCCACAGGGTTCCGATGGGGGCGGCGATCACGATCCTGTGCCTGGAGATGACGGGTGCTTGCTCGTCGATGCTGTTTATGCTCACGATGGCGCCTCCTTGAATATGAGTTGAGCCCTACGGGGCGACAACGGATCGGGTCGCTACTGGTAGAACATCTCGTCGAACGACAACGTCGCCGCGGCAGGCGTCGCAGCCGACTCGGTCGCGATACCGCGACCGTGGGGTAAGACGCCGGCGTGCGGGTTGGACGGCCTTGCCGATGGGTGTGACCGGCGAGTCCTGCGTGGAAGCTCCAGCGCGCGGTCGCATTCGTGGCAACCCGCATCCAGCGGGGCGGTGTGCTGTGCATAGGCGCAACCGACTCACTGGAAGTGATGGGGGTTGTGGACCTGGGGCTTGTACCCGGTCGTCGATCGGGGTTCTGGAGCGGGCGGGTCAGCTGCTTGTGGATGCCGTGCTTATGGACTAAATGGTCGCGGTGACGTGGGGTACGCGGGAGTCGGCCCGGCTGCGCAGGAGTGTGACGGCGACGACGAGTTGCCAGATGACGATGGTGTAGACGGAGCCGCGTTCGATCGCACCTGAGGGCAGGCCGGCATCGAAGGTGAGGAAGAGAGCGGTCACGGAGACCAGGCCGAACGCCGCGACGATAATGCTGACCAGACCGATCAGCCGCGTCTCGGGAATCTTTCGCCAGTGGATGCCCAGGACGAGGGCGAGCACGTTCCCGCCGACGATGGCCAGCGTTGCTCCGGTGAAGTGCAGGGGAAGCGTGCCGTTCTGCTGGGCCTGTAGGGAACCGTGGAAGGTTCCGACCAGGATGTAGCCGATCATGGTCACGACCCCCATCACGGCGGTGAAGGTGCGCCGTCCGCCGAGCGTCCGCGATAGCAGCACCGCGGAGATCCCGAAGAGGATGCCCTGAACGATGAATCCGGTGTTCATGACCACGTGCAGCGGGGAGTTGAGTTCGCGGCCTTGGAACACCCCGGCGGTTGCGGATCCGAGGTCGCTGATCCAGTTGTCGGCGTAGCTGTAGGTAGGCGATTTCCACGCCGCGGCCGCGATCGCTTCGGCGGCGAGATAGATCACCGGGCCCAGAAGGAAGGTGGCAGCCGCGAGGGGGCGGAGCTTGTTCATGATGTGGTCCATTCCGGTCTAAGTAACTAATTGGTCGGCCAGATTCGAGGGGAGAGGGGTGTTCGTGGCCGAGTCACGGCGGTTTCACGGGTGGCGGATGCTGTGGGTGAGGGGGTGTGTGCCCAGGAGGTGTCGGGTTGTGCCGGTACGGGCACTTCGGGTGCGATGGCTGGCTCACTGGAAGGGTTCATGAGCCGCCCGCGCGGTCGGGCGCTTCATTGGTGGGAGCGGGCTGAATGGGCTTCAGTCGTCGTTCGAACCAGAGGTGGGCCAGGACTATCAGAGCCACATAGACCACGAGTGTTCGGGCGCTGACGGCGGTGGCGAGCAGGCCGAGCAGCAGTGGGGCCGCGATGCCGGTGGTGACCCGTGAGATCGTCCTTTGCAGATCGGAGCTGTGGCTGGCGACGCCGGTGACCACCCCGAGGGTGAAGTAGGCCGCAACCGCGCCGCACAGCAGCCAGCGACCTTGGTCGGGCAGTGGGTCGGAGCCGTGGCTGACCGCCAGGGACAGCGGTACGGCGATGGTGGCGACGACGCCGGTGACCAGGCAGTGCAGGCCGAGGGCGGAGCGGGTGGGGATCCGGCCGACGCGCAGGTGCGGCAGGCCGGCGTATCCGAAGACGACCGACAGGCCGAACATGCCGGCCAGCAGGATGAAGGACGCGATCGCGGTGGCCAGCAGGCCCGGGTCGTACCGCGTCTCGCCGGCGGCGGCGACGATCTGGACCACCGATTCGCCCAGCACGATGATCACGAAGAGTCCCAGCCGCTCGGCCAGGTGGCCCGGATCAACCGATACCCCGTGGATGACCAGTCCCGTGCCGTCGGGACGGCCTCCCGATCGAGGGCGACGTCGAGTACGTTCTGGCGCGGTGAGGTACGACTGGACCCGCTGCAGGATCCTGCTGCCGGACAGGACCAGGATCAGCAGCAGGTCGAGGCTGACTCCGGCGGCCCAGAGCGCGAGCTTCCAGTGTTCGTCGGCCCAGAGCGACGCGAACCAGGGCAGCAGTCCGGCCGAGTACTGCACGACCGGGAAGTCCAGCAATACGGCGCCGCGTTGCCACGACTTGGACCCGTAGACGCGCGTGGTGATGTAAGCGATCGCGAAGACGTTGAGCGGACGGAGGTCGTCGCCGTGCTCGAGCACGGCGTGCGCCACGCCGGGCACGGACGCGGCCATGGTCCCGAGGCCGAACATGCCGACCATCAGCCGCAGCACCCGGGTCTGGCCGGCGGCTACGTTGCCGTACAACATGAACGTCGTCCAGGACAGCCACAGAGCCAGGAACAACAGGGCGTAGAGACCGAGCGCCGCGGCGTCTAGTTCCGGCCCGAGCACGTGTGCCAGGGCAGCCACGCCGGCCACCGCCACGAGGTCGAAGAACAGCTCGGCCCAGCTCGCGTGCCGCTCGATCCTGGAGTCTTGGGGCTCTTCGTCGATGGTCACCATCAGTGGCTGCCGGGTGGTGGTGTCGCGGTGATCGTGGGTGCCCGGGTGATGCTGATGTCGGTCCTCCGGGATGAGGTGGTCGGGTCGGGTCGTCGACGATCCGTCAGCGGACGAGGGTGCCGCTGGTCGTGGTAGTGATGGCGTGTAGGCCGCGGTCGAGAAAATCGACCATCCAGGTGAAGCTGTCGTCGACAGATGCGTCGAACCGGAACCCGCCGGCTGCTTCCAGGGTCGAGAACCCGTGCAGGACGCTGCGGAGCATCCGCAGGGCGTGAATCTCCTGGCTGGAGTCCAGGTGGTAGCCGCGAAGCATCGCCGCCCAGGAGGCGACAACCCGTTGCACGGCGGGGATGATCGGGTCGTCGGGCCCGGTCGCGCGGGAAGAAGCGGCATCGCCGGCCGCGTACCGGCCGGGGTGCTCCAGCACGTAGGTCCGCATCGCCTGCGCGCCGGCGGCGAGGGCCTCACTGCCGGCCCGGCCCTGGATGGCGTCACGAATGGCGTCGGCGAACTCGGCCATGGCCTGGACAGCGACACGGTGGACCAGATCAGCCTGGCTGGCGACGTGTTTGTAGAGCGCCGGGGTCTTTACCCCGAGCCGTTCCGCGACCAGGCCCATGCTGAAGTTCTCGAAACCGACCTCGTCGACCAGGGCGGCCGCGGCCTCGGTGACCGACAGCGCGGTGAGCCCAGCCCTAGGCATTCGCCAGCGTCTTGTTCAGGAAAGGCCGGGCCAGCGCGAGGACCTGATCCGGTGTCTGGGCGTGCGGATAGTGACCGGCGCCCTCGATGACGGCCAGCTCGCCGAGGCCCGGGGGCAGGTCGGCGATGATCTTCTCGCCCTCGGCGCGGGGGTCGGCCCAGTCGGGGTCGAGGCTGCCCTCGATGACCAGGACCGGGCAGGTGACGTTGGCCAGCTGCGCGCCGGCGTCGCTCGGGCTGGTCTTGCACATGGCCTGCAGAACCTTCATCCGGCCGGGCTCCGTCAGCTTCGCCTCGATGCGTCTCAGTTCGGCGTCCCAGTCGGCGGGCTTGACCGGATACGCCGCGTCGAGGTACTTCTTCCAGCTCGCCAGCCTTCCCAGCACCATGACCTGCCCCATCTGGCTGTAGCCGGTCCGGAAGCGCTTCACCCGCAGCAGCCCGCCAAGATCAAAGGGTTGTACGCGGGTGAACGGCGCCAGCTCGATGACGCCGTTGATCAGATCGGGCGCGGTAGCCGCCGCGATGGTCGCCGCGCCGCCGCTGATCGACTGCCCGATGATCACGGCCGGGCCGCCGAGGTGACGCACGACGGCGACGAGGTCGCTGGCGATGTCGGTGCGGCTGTACCCGTCCCAGCCGAGGCTGGAGTCGCCGCAGCCGCGAATGTCGACGTTGGCGACCCGGTACCCGGCGTCGGCCAAGGCCGGAGCCAGGAAACGATACGAGTGCCGGCTGTCGCCGATACCGTGCGCCAGGACCACGAGAGGACCGTGCCCGGACACCTCATAAGTGAGGTTGTTGCCGGCGATGCTCAAGGACTCGGTCATGACGACCTCCACAGAATTGGTTAACGGCGCTTCCTCGAGGTTAACGGCGTTTCCCTGGTTGAGTCAAGATCTTTTTCGATGGCTTCGGCCCTTGAGGACCAACGGCAGTGAATCCGGCGTCAAGCGCTGAACCGTCTGCTAAGTCCGTTATGGCGGCAGTTGATCTCAGCCGCATCGGCGCCACGGTGACCAGCCCAGGGATCGTGAACCGGCGGCCGACCCGCTCCCGCCGACGGTTGTCGCGCGGGCTCTGAAAGAGGGCGGCGACGCGGGTCCGGAGGGCGATTGGTACGGCGTAGCGAACGGCGGTGACCGGGGTGCCGTCGATGCTGACCCGGCCATGGTCGGGGTGGTGCAGGAGTGCCAGGACCCGGACCAGTGTCGACTTTCCGCTGCCGGACGGTCCGCGTAACCCGACCGTCTCACCCCGCCCGATGCGCAGGTTGACGTCGGCGAGCACGACCTGACGGCGTAACCGACGCTGACCACGTCAAAAGCCCTCAATGCCTGACCGGCACCATAACATCGCAACGCCGCTATATCGACGCCAAGCTATCGTGATCTGACCCCTGCAGCGACAGCGCGAAGGTGAGTCATGGACGTAGTCAGCACCACCGAGGTCCCGGTTGAAGACGGGTTCGCCTTCTGGCGCGAGGTAAACTCGAAGCTCTGGGTGCCCTACGATTTGCGCTGTGAATCGCAGTGGGAGCCCGGATTTCGGGCTCAGGTCGGGATCAGCGAGTTCGGGCCCGTGCAGGCGACATTAATGACCACGATGCCGCACTCGGTCCACCGCACTCCCAAGCTCATTCGGCAGGCCGATCCCGAGGTGTTCAAGCTGGGTTGCCTTGTGCGTGGTGGCGGCATGATCACGCAAGACGGCCAGCGCACAGATTTCGGCGTGGGGGACCTGATACTGTATGACACCTCTCGGCCCTACCTGGCCGAATTCACCCCGGATGTGCCAGTTAGTCAGCTGTTGCTCCTGCGCTTCCCGCGCTTGTTACTGCCGTTGCCCCCCAGGGAGCTGCGGCGCCTGAGCGCAGTTCGCATCCCTGGCGCCCAAGGCGTCGGCGCATTATCTTCACAATTCCTGCTGCACCTTGCCCGGCACATGGACGAACTCAGTCCGTTGGACGCGGCCCGGCTGTCCACCCTCACCATTGACGTGTTGACAGCGGCACTGGCCAACGCGCTGGACGTCCAAAGCGCGGTGCCCTCCCACACCCGACGGCGAGCGTTGATGGCTCAGATCCACGCCTTCGTCCGAGAGAACCTGGGCGATCCGCGCCTGACACCGGACGCGATTGCCGCAGCGCATCACATCTCGTTGCGATACCTGCACAAGCTGTTCCACGAGGAAGGGCACACGGTTGCCGGCTGGGTCCGTGAGCGTCGCCTGGAGCAGTGCCGACGCGACCTCGCCAACCCCCAACTGGACGCGCGCCCGATCCACGCGATCGCCGCCCAGTGGGGGTTCACCAGCCCGGCACACTTCAGCCAGGTCTTCCGCAGCGCCTACGGTCTTTCGCCACGCCAGTTCCGCGAGCAGTCCGCGAGAGTACGCGCAGACTAAAGACTTGTGCGCTTACCAGTAACGACAGACTCGGCTGTGGCCTGCACTCTTATCTTAGGAAGTCCGCTCAGTCAGGGTTGAATCTGATTCCGGCTTACGGAAGAAGGTTCACTTGAGCGTGTTGCATCGATCCGTGTTTTCGCGATGGAAGGAGCGCGACGAAGTACATCGATCACTCCATGCAGCCAGCAGCATCATCTAGGCCGCAGCGGCGGCTGACAGGAGACCATTGTGAAAATGTGGTACAGAACGGCGTTTCGGATCTCGGCAGTGACCGCGATCCTTGGCGCACTCACCCTGTCCGGGACCGTGGCACAGGCAAGTCCGGGCGCCAGCTCCCGCCTGTCCCAACCCGAAACCACCGCGATTTCGGAGCAGGCCAAGCCCGGCAGCGAGGACGTCGCCGTGCAGGTTTGCGGCTACTACGAAGACGCGGTGACGGCCTGGTACAACCACTGCGGGAACACCCATGTGCTCATCTACGTCGACGCGACGTGGCCCCGCGACGACTGGAGCTGGTGCATCGGCCCGGGAACGTGGGACATCGGCGGCGCCAACGCCGTATCCAACGCCTGGTACTCGGGTCAAACCTGTTGAACCGCCAGCCAGGCGCTGCGCGATCCTCCACCTGCGTTCGGTGGTTGTGGATCAGGTCAGCGAGTCAGATGAGGGTGCGGTCGGACAGGGGAATCGCGGCAGGGTAGGACAACAGCGAGGCTTCCGGTTTTGGCGTCGGATCTTGGTCGACTGCTGTCTTACCGGGAGCCTCGCCCTACGTCGATCCCTGCCCCCCACCCCACCGCCGTGACCAGCCCCGTCGCGATGAAGAGGGCTCATTCAACATCGCGCTCGCCCTCGGCAACATCGGCGCTGTCAGGTCGCGCCTCGGCCAACACAGCATCGCGGCGCGCTACCTGAGAGTTTCACTGGGACTCTGACTAGACCGCATCCGCTCATGCCGCAGCGCGCTAGGCAGCGTCCCGCCAGGCCTCTGCCGTGACGTGGTACGCGGCCTGCTAACGACGCCCACCTTCGAACTTCGCTCACATGGCGGAGACCGGCGCTCAACTGCACCCGTGTCTACCCTGTGGCCTCACGTTCTGGCAGGTCAGAGCCGGTGCGGCGTCCTGTTGACATCCGAAGTGGTCACTTTTCGCTGCTCAACAGGCCTAGCGCAGCGCATGCCGTGCTGTCGAACCTCGTCGCCGCATAGCCGATTACCAACGAAGAAAGCGATCGCTGAACGAGGGCGTAAGGGGCAGCCCGTTTGCGACGAACAAGGATGCTCCTTTGTCTTCAGGTCTGGCCGGGCTGCGGTCGTGCCGTGTGTCAACAGGTAGCCCGCGACTCGCGCCATCGAGGCGCCGTGCCGCCGCGCCCGTGAAGAATGCGTGGAGCCAAACCTGGACCAGAGGGTGAGGTTGGGCCGGACCAACTCCTCTCCGCCCGGTCCAACGTGATACGACTACGCGTCATGGACAGCTACACCCAGCTAGGCGACCTCGTCGAGCTTCGAGCTGCCTTCGTGGTGGATGACGCCACTGAATCGGCTCTGGGCTGGCCAGGGGTGCACGCCTTTGAAGCGGAGCATGGGGTCGTACTGCCGGAGCCGTACCGAACCTTCGTCGCGGAGATCACCGACGGATCGTTCTCCGGACCACCGGACTTCGGTCTCCTCGGCGTAGCCGAGATGCCCGATGACTGGGGCAACGATCGCCCGGTGCGCGAGTTGGCGGCCTCGTTCCCGCTGATTGAAGCGTGGCTGTGGGAGGAGGACTCCCGGCCGGTGGAGGAGATCGAGCCGCTGCTCGAACCCGTCTTCGACCATGGTTCGATCGTGCTCGGCACGGATGGCTGTGGGATGTACTGGCATCTCATCGTGACCGGCCCGCATCGCGGGCATATCTGGAATATCAGCGGTGAGGGTGCGGTGCCCTTCGGAGCGGAGTTCGGCTACACCACCGGGGCGTCGGGGTTCGTCGGGTGGGTTCGGCACTGGGCGGCCGGCAAGCCATGGTTCGACGCTGCTTGAATCGGTCGCTGCCGTCAGTGATGGCAAGACGGGGAGTCTTGGCGGTTCTGCACGAGCTGGTGGTACGCACCCGACTGCACGGGCTCCCCAACCTGACGCGAATCCGGCTGGCGCTGGCCGCCGTCGCGCCTCGTGTCGGTGGCCGTTACGATCACCGGGATCCGTGGAGCGCCGGGAAGTCTGGTCGGCACCGTGCTGGTTCGCGCTCTCGGAGGGGTTTCCTTGCTGCTGCTGTGCTTCGCCGCCGTCCTGCTGGCCGCTGTGCTCGTCTCGGCACTGGCACACCGCACCATCCTGTCCACCGCGGCGCTGTTCCTGCTTGCCGGGTTTTTGCTCGGCGAGGACACCACCGGTGTGCTGCACCTGCGCGCCGACTCGCCGATCGTGGCGCAACTCGCCGAGCTGGCGCTGTTCGCGGTGCTGTTCACCGACGGGATGCGGGTCGGGTGGGCGGACCTGCGTTCGGCGTGGCGGCTGCCCGGACGCGCACTCGGTTGGGGACTACCGCTCACCCTGCTCGTCAGCGCGATACTCGCCCACTACGTCGCCGGCCTGGACTGGCCGGAAGCGCTGCTGATCGGGGCGATCCTCGCCCCCACCGACCCGGTGTTCGCCGCCGCGCTGGTCGGCAACGACAAGGTTCCCGCCCGGCTGCGGCACCTGCTCAACGTCGAGTCCGGCGTCAACGACGGACTGGCGCTGCCGTTCGTGGTGGTGCTGCTGGCGGTCGCGGCCGGGTCGGACGATTTGCACCTGGGTGAGCTCGGCACCGAACTGGCGGTAGGCCTGCTGATCGGCGTGTTGGTGCCGCTGGCGGCGATCGCGCTGGAACGGACCCGCTGGTTCGCCGCGTCCGCGGCGTACGCGCCACTGAACGGGGTGGCGATCGGCCTGCTGGTGCTGGCCTTGGGAAAGGCCACCCACGGCAACCTGTTCCTCGCCGCGTTCGCCGCCGGTATCACCGTGGCGACCTTCGGCCCGCGCGAACGGGCCGCGTTCGAGCACTTCGGGGAGAACATCGCCGAACTGCTGAAGCTGGCCGCGTTGCTGGTGTTCGGGGCGCTCATCTCGGTGGAGTTCCTCGGCGAGATCTCCTGGGCCGGCTGGGTCTTCGCCGTCCTCGCCATCGTGGTCGCCCGACCGGTGGCGCTGTGGATCTCGTTCCTGCGCTCCGGGCTGGGCTTGCGGGAACAGGCCGCCGCGATGTGGTTCGGCCCCAAGGGCTTCGCCTCGGTGGTCTACGGCCTGCTGGTCCTCGAGTCCGGCATCGGCGCGGCCGACGACGTGTTTCACCTGGTAGCGCTGACCATCGTCCTGTCCATCCTGGCGCACTCCTCGACCGACGTCCTGGTCGCGAGGGCGTTCGACGACGCGGATGAGACTCCCGGGTGGCATGGCGTGCTGCGCCGGATCCGCCGGGTGCGACGCGCGACGGTGAGCTCGGCACGGCGAGCCGACCTCGCGCCCGGCCAGGACCGGACCACGTCCGCTGGCGGCGACGGTGCCGTACCGGACAGCGATCGCACTGGCGGGCCGAAAGGGCAGAGCCGTCGACGGCCCGAAGGCGGCGAACCCGTGCAGAACGGTGGCTGACCGGTCCGCCTGCTAGGTTGATCTCAGGTGTGCCGGGAAGCCTGGTCGGCGTCGCGGTGACGGCTGACCAGAACCGGAGAGACGCCCCATGAGCACCCTGGCCTGGATCGCGGTGGCCGTTTTCGCCGCCGCCTACGTCCTGATCGCCACCGAGAAGATCAACCGGGTGACGGTGGCGGTGGGCGGTGCGTCGATCATGCTGGCGATCGGGGCCACCGACGCCGAGCACGCGTTCTTCTCCGAAGAGGCGGGGATCGACTGGAACGTCATCTTCCTGCTGCTGGGCATGATGCTGATCGTCGGCGTGCTGAAACGCACCGGCCTGTTCGAGTACCTGGCCATCTGGAGCGCCAAGAAGGCCCGCGGCCGTCCATTCCCGATCATGGTGATCCTGGTGGTGGTGACCGCCGTGGTGTCGGCGGCGCTGGACAACGTCACCACGGTGCTGCTGGTGGCGCCGGTGACGCTGCTGGTCTGCGAGCGGCTCGACGTGCCGCCGATCCCCTTTCTGATCGCCGAGGTGATGGCGTCCAACATCGGTGGCGCGGCCACTCTGGTGGGCGACCCCCCGAACATCATCATCGCCAGCCGGTCGGGGTTGAGTTTCACCGACTTCCTGAACGTCATGGCCCCGTTGGTGCTGATCGTGATAGTCGTGTTCATCGGCCTGTGCCGGATCATGTTCCGAAAGGCATTTCGCTACAACGCCGAGCGCGCCGCGCGGGTGATGGCGCTGCGGGAGGCGGACGCGATTCGCGACCGCCGCCTCGTCGTGATCAGCCTGGTGGTCCTCGGCGCGGTGCTGGTCGCGTTCGGCCTGCACACCGTGCTGCACCTGGAGCCGTCGGTGGTGGCCCTGCTCGGCGGGCTGCTCCTGCTGGTGCTGTCCCGGCTGGACGCGGAAGAGGTGGCCAAGGACGTCGAGTGGCCGACGCTGGTGTTCTTCGCCGGCCTGTTCGTCATGGTCGGCGCACTGGTCGCCACCGGGGTGATCGACAGCATCGCCCGGTCGGCGACCGAGGCCGTCGAGGGCAAGTTGTGGCCAGCCACCATGTTGTTGCTCTGGGCCTCGGCGGGGTTGTCGGCGATCGTGGACAACATCCCCTACGTGGCGACGATGAGCCCGATCGTGAGCGAGTTGGTGAACGCCGAGGGCGGGCTCGACAAGGCGCAGGTGCTCTGGTGGGCACTCGCCATCGGGGCTGACTTCGGTGGCAACGCCACTGCCGTGGGTGCCTCGGCGAACGTGGTGGTGCTCGGCATCGCCGACCGGGCCGGGCACAAGATCACTTTCTGGGGGTTCACCAAGTACGGCCTGATCGTGACCGTGATCTCGGTGGCGATCGCGGTGCCGTACCTGTGGCTGCGGTTCTTCTGACGCTCAGGTGCCGAGAATTCGGTCGAGCAGCCCGTCGAGGGTGATGGCCCCGGTCATCACCTGGTCGCGGTCCACGACCGCGACCAGCGGCACGTTGGTCCGGGCCATCACCGAGGCGACCTCGAGCAGGGTGGCGTCCGTGCTGACCACCGGCAGACCTGGCCGGTTGCGGGGGAGCAGGTCCGCGACGGTCCGGTTACCGATCCCCGCCAGGACCACATCGGCGGCAGCCTCGTCGATCACCCGCGCCAGCGCCGGATCGTCCTGACAATAGGACGGCAGCGCCATCCGCAGTACCTGCGTGCCGGCCAGCACCGTCGACGGACGGCCTGCGGCGTCCACCACGATCAGGCCGGGCAGATCCTGCGCGGCCAGGATCCGGGCGGCCTCTCGGGCCGGCATGTCCTCGGTGACGGTGTCCATGGAGATCGCCACATCGCTAGCGCGCATGCACCGACGATACGCCCGGGGCCGCGCGTTGATCGCGCTGATGTCGCATGGCGGCTCCACTCGCGGTGGACCTATCTCTGGTAGACGTCGGGAACGTCATCATGGTCACGGTCGACCCGCTCGGCCTCGAAGATCTGCCGGTACCCGCGATTCCGCACTCGCAAGATGATCATGGCGAGGGTGGCGGCGATCAGGGAGCCCGCCAACACGGCGATCTTGACCCGGTCGTCGGCGTCGCTGCCGATTCCGAAGGCGAGTTCGCCGATCAGCAGCGAGACGGTGAAACCGATGCCGGCAAGCACGGCCAGCCCGGTCACGTCGATCCATGCCAACCCGGCGTCCAGCCGGGCCCGGGTGAACCGGGCGACGAGCCAGGTTGCCAGCAGGATGCCGATCGGCTTCCCGACGACCAAGCCGAGCATGATGCCCACCGCGATCGGGTCCGTGAGCGCCTGCGCCAGGCCGTCGAGGCCGCCGACGGCCACTCCGGCGGACATCAGCGCGAACACCGGCACCGCGACGCCGGCGGAGATCGGCCGGAATCGGTGCTCGAAGTGCTCGGCCAGACCCACCCCTGGACCCGTGCCCCTGGAGCGCAGCACCGGCACGGCGAAGGCGAGCAGCACCCCGGCGACGGTGGCGTGCACGCCGGAGGCGTGCACCAGCGCCCAGGTCGCGAACGCCAGCGGCAGCAGCAGCCACCACGAGCGCACCCGCCGCTGCACCAGCAGCGCGAACAAGCCCAGCGGCAGCGCCGCGGCCAGCAGCGGCAGCACCGACAGGTGGGCGGTGTAGAAGACCGCGATGATGACGATCGCCAGCAGGTCGTCCACCACTGCCAGGGTCAGCAGGAAGGTGCGCAGCGCGGTCGGCAGATGCCGGCCGATCACCGCCAGTACGGCTAAAGCGAACGCGATGTCGGTGGCCGTCGGCACCGCCCAACCCTTCAGCGCGCCGCCTGAGTTCACCACCACGTACACCAGAGCCGGCACGAGTACGCCGCCGATCGCGGCGGCGACCGGGACCGCGGCGCGGCGCGGATCACGCAGGTCGCCGGCGACGAACTCGCGCTTGAGTTCGAGACCGGCGACGAAGAAGAAGATCGCCAACAGCCCGTCGGCCGCCCAGGTGGCCAGCGAGAGGTCAAGGTGCAGCGCGTGAGGCCCGACGGTAAACGCCGTCATCGCCTCATAGCGGTGCGCCCACGGGGAATTGGCCCAGATCAGCGCCACAGCGGCGCCGATCAGCAGCAGTGCCCCGCCGATCGTCTCCTTGCGCAGCACCTCAGCGATGCGACTCGCCTCGGCCCAGGAACCGCGGCCGAGGACACGAGGGGGTGACTGCGGGTTGGACATCACAGGCGAGCACCTTTCGGAAGACGGGTCGGAGCCATTTGCCGACCAGACTTCCCGGCGCACCGGAACCCATCGTACCGGCAGCCGCGCCTGGAACGTTCGCTACGAGCTACGACCGGCGGTGCCCCTCGTCCCTGCGCCTCAGCACGCGCAGGTACCGGTTTCCTGCACCCAACACCACGGCCACCACGAAGATCGGTGTGAAGCCCCACGGAGACGGAGCCGGTGGCGCGCCGTCGGCGAGGACACCGACGAACACGCCGACGGCCACGACCGCGACGGCAAGTGACGCACGCCAGTCGCTCAGCGCCGTCGCCAACAGGCCGCAGGCGACCGCCATCACCAGCACGCGTCCCACCGGGTCTTCGGGAGGAAAGACCACCGCCGTGGCGAACGACGCCACCACGACACCGACCGCACCAGTCACCAGATCTCGGATCAGGACGACCCGGTGAATCTCCGCTTCGTCAGCAACGCCCACAGCCTCAGTCTCTCCTCGTGCCCAGCCGATGCCAACGCAGCGACGGCCAGGAAGCCGGCTCCAACGATATCGGGGTTCTTGTATGGCATAGCCGATGTGCTCGATCATCTCCTCGTCCGGCGCGGTCTCCAGAAACCGTCTTGGTCAACTGCCTGAGCAGCCCCTCCGGGCCGGTCAACGACAGACCCTGTTCCTTCGCGGCCCGGACCAGGTCGGCGGTAGCCTTCGCCTCCGCCGACAGTCCGGGTCGCTTCTTACCTCCGGTCTGCTCGTTCAGTGTCGCGGTCATCACGGCACCCTCCTCACCAGGCACAACGCCTGGCAGGTCGGGCCAGAAACACCGTCAGATCCACGGACCCTGACCACGCTGTCACGGCGAGGCGCAGCCAGGCGCCGGCGGGAACCGGGGAAGGCCGAGAGTCAACTGCTGGTGGTTGCTGTTCTGGACACCAGCAGCGCGGACGGGATGACCGCGAGGATAGCCAGGCCGGCGAGGGCCCGGTATCCGCCGGTGGCCAGGATCGCCGTGGAGCCGAGACCAGCGATGGCGGCGATGCTCCAGATTCCGCTGTCGACGGCACCTTCGACCTGGACGCATTGCGACTGTGGCAGGTTCTGGGTCAGTTGGGTGCTTCCGCCGATGAAGCACAGGTTCCATCCGTAGCCGAGGAGAAGAAGGGCAACCGCGCGGGGTTGGGTATGCGTGTTGGCCGCGGTGAGGACGGCGGCGAGGGACAGGGTGAGCAGACCACCGAGCATTACCGGTCGCGTGCCGACGCGGTCCACCAACCGACCGGTCAACGGGGAGAGTGCGAACATGCCCAGCGTGTGTGCCGAGAGGACGGCGCCCACCTCGCCGAGCCCGTGACCGTGCAGGTGCATGTCCAGTGGTGCCGCGGTCATCACCGCGATCATGACGAGTTGTGCGGTGGCCATCACCGCGAACGCCGACCGGACCGTCGGCATGGCGAGGAGAGGCCGCACCTTGACCGCGGGACCTCCATGTTCTACGACGGTTGCTGGCGCGGCGGTCGCGGCGAGCACGGCGACGCCGGCGGCCAGGGCGGCGAGCACGAGCGGTCCCAACGCCGCCGCCCCGCCGAGTCTGGTGGCGGCGGCCGCGGCGGGTCCGAGCAGCAGTGGTCCGCCCACCGCGCCCACGGTCCCCGCCCACGTCAGCACGCCGATGGCGAAGCCTCGTCGCCGCGGTGGATACAACTCCGCGGCGACGTAGCGGGACAATCCGGCGGCGGCGTTGCCCAGCCCGATGCACAGCATGCCGAGGCTGAGACCCGCGACGTCGTTGTGGGCGACGGCGAACACCGCCAGCGCGGCGCCCGCGGTGGCGCAGAGGTAGCCGACGACGAGGCCCGCGCGCCGGCCCCGTCGACCCATTACGGCCGTCACCATCAGGGCACCGAGGCCAGTACCCGAAATCGCGGCCACGTTTGGTAATCCGCCCCACCCGGCACCGAGCCGGTCAGCGGCGACGATCGTGGCAACAGCGCTTGCCACCGAGATGGCCGCGTTGATCATCGCGGCTCCCGTGAACAGGGCCGGCATAGCGCGCGTGTGGTCTCTTGTGGACGGCGTCACCTCGTAGGTATCTGCTGGCATGGATCAACGCTAGAAAGCTAAGATCCGCCAATGAATGGGCACTTCCCTCGTCTCGGCTGTTAGGGGTTTACGACCATAAGATGCTTTGCTGATTGGGTTTACAGATGAACAGATCGCTGGATCAGACCGACTGGCGGATCATCGGGGAGTTGCAGCGCAACGGGCGCGTGTCGTACAACCAACTTGGCCGCCAGATCAACCTTTCCCCGCCATCCGTCGCCGAGCGTGTGCGGCGCCTGGAGGACATGGGGGTGATCACCGGCTACCGGGCCATCGTTGATCCAGCACCCGCCGGCCTACCGTTGACCGCCTTTGTGCAGATGCGGTGCGCCCACGGACGATGCCTGCTGAGGACCTCCACCGCTGACGACCTTCCAGAGGTCTACGAGGTGCACAAGCTGTCCGGCAACTCCTGCACCATGCTCAAGGTGCGGGCGGCGTCGATGCAGCACCTCGAAGGACTGCTCGAACGGCTCGGCGAGCATGGAGAGATGAACTCGCACGTCGTCCTCTCCACCGAGTACGACGATCGCCCGGTGCAACGACCCGATCCGGACGGCCGACCGGTGACCAGATCCTCCGGCTGGGGGAACCGACGGTCGTGAGCTATGGCGTCGCGCGGGACGTCCGGTCGAACAGCCGCGAGTGGGGGCGGCGAACCGAGCGCGGGCCTCACCTTGCGCTCGAGCCGAGTCGGCACCTGCCTGGATCTCCCGCCGCACCTGCCTGATCTGAAGTCTCGGCAGATCGTCGGCCTGATCGACGCGTGAGAGGCGGCCGTACAGCTGCATTGTGACAATCGGTCTCTGGAGCGACGAGGCGCCGTCTCCAGTCGGCGGCTCGGCTGCTGACTGGGACGGCGCCGTGGTTGCGGATCACTGTTGCGGGGTGGTGCACCGCACCCTTCGGGTCAGCGCGTACGTCACCACGATCACCACCACGGTCGGTACGCCGACCGTCCACGCGACCCGGAACGTCCCGACTAACAGCATGCTCACGACCACCGCCGCCATCGCAACCGCCGCCGCGGCACTGGTGTGCCAACCGCCGGGCAGCGACAGCGGCGACCGGCGCGCCTCGTCGGCGGTGCGCCGGCGGCGGAAGGCCACGTGGGTCGCGAAGATGAGCACCCAGGTCGTGGCGGCGCCGAACAACGCGATGCCGAGCAGCTTCGCGAACGCGTCGTCGGGCGAGATGAGGGACACCGTCACCGCCAGGGGAAGCCCGACGGCCGACGCGGCGACCGCGTTCACCGGCACACCGTGGCGGTTGACCCGTCTCGCCCAGGCCGGCGCCTGGCCGTCGACCGCGAGCGAGTGCAGCGTGCGCGTCGACACGTAGAAAACCGTGTTGAGGGCCGACAGCGCGGCGGTGAGCACCACGAAGTTCATCACCGCGGCGGCGGCCGGCAGCCCGGTCCACTCGAAGACCAGCACGAACGGGCTCGTGGCGAGCGCGCCGTCCGGCACCCGGCCGACGGCCTGCGACACCGATACGATGACCACCATGCTGAGCAGGTAGAACAGGCATACGCGCAGAATCGTCCCGCGCGCCGCGCGCGGTAGGTCGCGCCCGGGGTTGGCCGACTCGGCGGCGGTCAGCGCGAGCGCCTCGGTGCCGCCGAAGCTGAAGGTCGCCACGATCAGCGCGACCACGAGGCCGGTGAGTCCGTGGGGCAGGTAGGACGGTGCGTCGCTGATCGCCGACAGGCCGGTCGCCGGTCGGTTGGGCAGCCCGACGGTGAGGAGCACGGCGCCGAGAACAAGGAACACCACGATCGCGGCAACCTTGATGGACGAGAACCAGTACTCGACCGTGCCGAAGGCCCGCACCGGAAACACGTTGACCGTGATGATCGCTGCGGCGGCGAGCATGACCGGGATCCACAGCGGCACCTGCGGCCACCAGTACCGGATGTAGATCCCTACGGCGACGGTTTCGGTGCCGGCGCCGATCGCGACCACACCCCAGTACAGCCAGCGTTGGGTGAACCCGGCGAGGGGGCCGAGGTAGCGGTGGGCGAGCGCGCCGAACCCGTGCAGGTCGGGATGGGCGAGCGCCATCTCGGTGGCGGCGTAGGTGAGGGCGATCGCGAGGAGCCCGCCGACGACGAAGGTGAGCAGTACGGTCGGTCCGGCCATGGAGACGGCGAGGCCGGAGCCGAGGAACAGCCCGGTGCCGATGACCCCGCCGATGGTGAGCATCCCGATCTGGCCCGACGTGAGGCCGCGACGCAGCGATGAGGTGACAACAGAAGGTGACATAACCATGTCACCATGCAAACAAGCTGGTCGGGGCCGAACAACGAAGGAAAATACGCAGAACGTCAGGCAGGATCGGTGCCGTCGAGGACGGCCCGCGTCGCCCGGGCCTCGGTCTCGATCCGGCTGTCCAGGCTGGCGGCGAGCGCCTCCAGGTCACGGGTGAGGTCGGTGGGACCGGTGCCGTCCAGCGTGGGCAGCATCGCCCGGGCTTCGTCCTCGAGCCGGCTGGGCAGGCTGCCGGCGAGCATCTCCAGGGCGCGGGTCAGGTCGGTGCGAGCCTCGGCGGACTGGCCGAGTGCGGCCCGGGCCTTGCCCCGTAGGACGAGTGCGAAGGCCACGAAGTCGTCGTCCCGATTCTCGATCAGCAGCGGCAGCGCCCGTTCGACCGCGTGCAGCGACTCCTGGTGGCGCCCGGCGCGGACCAAGGAGGACGCCACCCCGTACATCGCGCTGCCCCGGAGGGTGAAGGCCGGGCGGGCCGCCACCGGACGGCTGTCGAGTTCGGTCAGGGCGCGCTGGAACTCACCGACCGCGTCGTCGTAACGGCCCAGGTGCTCCAACGCATGGCCGATGCCCACCACATGATCCACGTACAGGGCGTGATCGCCGGCCCGGTCGGCCAGCTCGCACCCGGTGCGGTGGGCCCACAGCGCGTCGTCGAAGCGGCGGACATTCAGCCAGGCGGGGCCGGCCGAACTGAGCGCCCGGGCCTGCTCCTGGGGGTCGCCGATCGACTGTGCGAGCCGGTATGCCTCCATCGCCGCCTCCGTGGCCTCCTCGTAGAGGGCCATCAGTTGGACCGCCGTCCAGGCGTAGAGGCTGGTGTGGAAGGCCTGCTGGCGCAAGTCGGGCAGTGCGTTGGCGGCGGCGCGGGCCAGCCGGCGTACCTCCCACCAGCCGCGCCAGCGTAGCGTCGACTCGGAGTACCAGCGGGTTGCCGCCGCGACGTCGGCGACGAGTTGGTGCCGGCCCTGGGCGGCGGCGGTACGCAGCGCCGGCAGCCAGCTGTCGCTCTCCGCCCGCAGCCAGGCGTCAGCCTCCTCCATGCTGGCCAGGGGCACCAGGCCGGCCCAGCCGTCGGGCAACCCGCCGTAGCCGGGCTCGTACCACCGGCCGGCGACAACGGCGGTGTCCAGCAGCCAGGTGTTCATCCGTTCCGCGGTCTCCGCCCGGGTGTCGCTCGGTTCCTCGGCGTGCAGCCGCTCGTCGGCGTAGAGCCGGATCAGGTCGTGGAATCGGTAACGGTCGACGCCCTCAGTCTGCAGAAGCCCGACCTCCACCAGATCCTCCAGGCGGTCCTCGGCGTCGGGCAGCGCGGCCTCGATGAGCGCCGCCGCGAGCGGCGCCGCGAAGTCGGCGGCCGGAACGTGGGCGAGGCGGCGAAACAGTTGGGCGCTGGGGGCCGGCAACTGGGTGTACGACAGCGCGAACGCGGTGGCCACTCCGGCGTCGCCGGTGGACAGCGCAGCCAGTCGGTGGCCGGTGTCGGCGAGCCGGTCGACCAGGTGCCGGACCGTCCAGTGCGGACGCGTGGAAAGGCGGGTCCCGGCGATCCGCAGCGCCAACGGCAGGTGCCCGCACAGGTCGGTGACCCTGTCGACCTGCGGCGCCGTCTGTGGGTCGGCGGCCTGCCTGGCGATGGCACGCAGCAGGTCGGCGGACTCTTCCGGCGCGAGAGGCGGCAGAGCGATCCGCAGTACGCCTTCGAGGCCGCCTAGGGCGCGCCGGCTGGTCACCACGACGAGGCACCTGCCGCCCGCCGGTAGCAGCGGCCGGACCTGGGCCTCCGAACCGGCGTTGTCGAGGACCAGCAGGCAGCGCCGATCACGCAGGATCCCGCGTAGCTGGGCGGAGCGCTCGTCGTCGCTGTCGGCGACCTGGTTGGGCTGGACGCCGAGCGCACGCAGCAGACGCAGCAGGGCGTCTCCGGTGGGGAGCGGCGTGGCGTCGACCCCGCGCAGGTCGACGTACAGGCAGCCGTCGGGGAAGTCGTCGCGTAGTTCGTGCGCGGCCCGGACCGCCAACGCGGTCTTGCCCAGTCCCGGCTGCCCGTGCACGACGAGGACCGGCGGCGGGTCGTCGATCTCGGCGGCGTGCTTCGCAGCGTGCCGGACGATCTCGAGTTCGGCACGCCGGCCGACGAAGTCCGTGACGCCGCGTGGTGGCTCGCAGAGCCGGGGCCTGCCGGCCGCGCTCGGGGAGCGGGCCTCCTTCGCCGCGGCCGTGAGACCGGCCCGGCCGTCATCGTCGAGGCCCAACCCGTCGGCGAGAGCGGCGAGGGTACGGGTCTGCGGTGCGCGGCTGTGCCCGCGTTCCATGTCGGAGATGGCCCGGGCGCTGACGCCGGACCGTTCGGCCAGCTGCTCTATGGTCAGGCCGGCGGCCCGGCGCGATGCCCGTAGGCAATCGCCGAACGGGGACGTCTGGCGCGGCACCTCGTCATGATAGATCGGCCCGGTGGACGGCCGAGACGTTGCCCGCACCGGGCCCAGCCTCGTGGTGCACTATCCGTGGATCGTCGTGTGGGCGGTGCAGGGCTCGGTGAGTTCGACGAGGAATCGTTCGGCGCGTCGGGCGAAGAGTCGGGCCCCGCGGGCGGTGGAGTGGGCCTGGGCTCGTTCGGCTGCGGCCCGGACCACCGCGTGGGGTTCCCCCCGCGCCTGCGACAGGCGTGCCCGCAGCAGCAGGAGCAGGCCTTCGCTGTAGCGCTGGCCGTGCTCCCAGACGGCCTGGTCGGCCCGGTCGAGGGCGGCCCCGGCCCGGTCAGGGAGGCCGGCTGCCAGCCACATCTCCGCGATCAGAGCATGGTGGTAGGCGATTCCCCACTGCGGCGGGTCGAGCAGGTTGGCGGCCAGCAGTTCCTCGGCCTCGGCCGCCGCAGCGGCCGGATCGTCACCAGTGAGGGCCCGTGCCCAGCACCAGCTCTGTCGGATGTAGTGGTCGATCTGGGATTGAAGGCGGGCCAGCCCGGCGGAGACCCAGCGCTCGCCGGCACGTCTGGCCAGGGCCGCGTCACCGGCCATGGATGCGATCATGGTGGTGTAGTAGACGCAGACCGCGGCCGCGTACGAATCACCCGGGGTGTCCCAGGTGTTGACGAAGGCCAGCGCCGACTCGACGTCACCGTTCAGCGCGGTCATCACGGCACGCCATCCGGGTCCTTCCCCCGGAATGCTGCCGTCCCGCCGCAGCGGAGTCTCCTCGTCCGGCACGGAGGGGTCGTCGTCTTCTCCGGCGAAACAGCGGTACGCCTCGCCGATGTTGCCGATGTCCCAGTGATACAGGCCCCAGGCCTGCCGGCCATAGCGTCGGACACCCGAATCGGAGGACGTCCGGCCGTACTCGTGCATCCGGCGGGCCAACTGCCCACGACTCTTCTCCAGGCAGGTGTACGCGCCCATGAGGCGGATGAAGGCGAAGTCGGCGGCCTCTGCCTCCCGGGCGAGAGTGCGAGCCAGATATTCGGCCCGCTCCAGCAGATCGAAGGTCGAGGCATCGTAGCCGGACTGCCGTCTGACCACGATGGCGAGCAGCGTGAGGGCGGACAACTCCAGCTCCATGAGCCCCGATGCCCGAGTGATCTGCACGGCGGCACGCAGTTGGCGATTGGCGGACTCGAACGCGAGCTTGGACGCCGCGTAGCGCCCGGCGCGGATCAGCGCCTCCCCGGTGCGAACAGGCTCGGCCAGGGCACCGGCCGCCCACAGATGGAAGGCGAGGCGTTCGGCGACGGCCTCGTCGCGGCCATGGGTCCGTTCGAGCGCATCCGCGACGCGCAGATGTAGCCGGATGATCTGCTGTTTCGCCGTGGTCTCGGAGACCGACTCGCGCACCAGGTCGTGTGCGAATCGTAGCGAGGACGGATTCTCCGGACCGGGTTCGAGCAGGCCGAGGGCGTGCAGCGGCTCGAGGCGTTCGAGGCAGTCCGCGACGTCCACGCCAGCGGCGCGCGAGAGCAGCCGCAGGTCGATGTCACGGCCGATGAGCGCGGCGACGCGCAGTAGTTCGCGCGCGTCGTCGTCGAGGCCGGCCATCCGGTCGCGAACGACGTCGCGCACGGTGGACGGAACCCCCGCCGGTCCGGATGCGCCGTCCTCGCTGAGCGCGCCGTCCTCGCTGAGCAGCCGGGACAGTTCCTGGACAAAGAACGGATTGCCGGCGGTACGGGCGTGGATGGCGCGGGCGACGGCGTCGTCGGGCTCGCGGCCGGCCTCACGGCGGATGAGTGCGGTGACGTCGGTCAGTCCGAGCGGGCCGAGCCGGATCCTGCGGTGGCCGGGCAGCCGGCTGGCCGTAGCAAGCACCTGGGAGAGGGCCGAGTCGAGCACCGGCGCCCTGTCGCGAAGCGCACCGATGAATGCGGTGCGGTCGGGCAGCCGGCCGGCCAGATGACTGAACAAGCGCCGGGAGGCATCATCGGCCCATTGCAGGTCGTCGAGGATCAGGAGTGTCGGTCGTTGTGCCGAGGCACTTCTGACGAGGGCGACGACCTGCTCGAAGAGCCGGAACTGAGCGCTACCGTCGGGAACCGCCCGGACGGCGTCGCTGCCCAGCCCGAGCAGGATGCCGAGCTCGCTGGCGAGCCACTTCTCCCGCTCCAGCGCGGGCAAACTGTCGACGACCGCGCTCAGCGCCTGCTCCCACGGCCACATCGACGGAGTTCCGTCGCCCTCTAGGCAGCGACCCCAGGTCACCAGCGCGCCGTGCTGGTCCGCCACCTTCGCGGCCTCTTCCAGCAGGCGGGTCTTGCCGACGCCCGGTTCACCTTCGAGGATGCCGATGGCCGCGCCCCCGGCAACGGCGCGCTGCACGGTGCGTCGCAGCATGGCGAGTTCCTCGATCCGGCCGACCAGGCCAGCTCCTGCGTTCACCTGGACCTCGTCCGCCGTGTCCATCGACGGCGGCGACACCGATGGCTGAGCCAGAACCCGCCGGTGTGCGTCCTCCAGTGCCGGACCTGGGTCGACGCCCAGCTCGTCGGCGAGGCGATCGCGGACCGCCCGGAAGACCGCCAGTGCCTCCGCCTGGCGACCGGCGGCGCCTAGGGCACCGACCAGGCCGGCGTGCACGGGTTCGTGGAACGGTGCCATCGATGCGGCCAGTCGCAGGGCGCGAAGCACCCGTTCCGGTCGGCCCAGCGACACCGCCTGCTCGGCCGCGGCCGAGCAGGCGTCGTAGAACTCGTTGTCGAGCACGGCGAAGGTGGCCTCCGCGCCCGTCCCGTCGGCGATGCCGCCACCTGCCGGGCCATGCCACAGGCCGAGCGCATCGATGTAGTGGTCGAGCGCCGCTTCGTGGTGCTGCCGCGCCGCGGCGGCCGTGGCCGCACCCACGAGTCTCCGGAAGGCGACGAGATCCAGCGCGCTGGAGGCGGCGACGAACAGATAGGAGTTACCGCGACGGTGCAGGAACGAGCCGGTGCCCCGGGCGGGAAGTTCCGGCTCGAGGATCCGTCGTAACACGCCGACGTACTTCTGGATCACGTTGAGGGCACTGGTGGGAACGTCATCGCCCCAGATCAGATCGATCAGCTCACTCGTGCTGATCGGCCTGCCGACGCGGGCCAGGAGCAGCGCGAGGAGATATGCCTGTTGCCGGGGGCCGGCAGCCAGCTCGACGTCGTCGCGCCAGATCCGCAGCGGGCCGAGGATCTGCAGGGACACCGAGGAGCGACCAACCGGCGGATCTTCGTCGCCGGGTGGGTCGGGAGAGACTGGCACGGCCACGCTTATCGACCCCGAACCGACATGACGCTTGCTTCCACCTGCACGGCGTACGTGGACCAGTCGATTCTACCGGGTCTACGAGTCGGCGTTGTTACGTCGTGGGCGGGACGGTCGGCGGCGTCTCCGGGAGGGAGATTCCACCGACCGTCGTCACGGCTGCATGCCGGGTCACCAGTACGGCGTGAACTTCTTCATGGCCACCTCCTCGACGTCGTTGACCTGACTCGGAGTCAACCGTCGGCGAGTGGACAGGCACTGAACGCGGCGCTCGCCAGTTCGGAAGTGAATCTGCAGTGGTCGATGTAAGCGTCGGGGTGTCAGGTGGGGGCCGGCAACCGGAAGGACGCCACCATGGGGCCGCTGCTGCGCAATCGGGAGTTCCGCGCCATCACGGTGACCGAGCTGTTGTCGGTGCTTGGTGACCAGCTCGCCCGGGTGGCGCTGGCCCTGCTGGTCTTCGGACGAACCGGGTCAGCCGGGCTCAGCGGGCTCACCTACGGGCTCACCTACCTGCCCACGGTGGTGGGCGGTGTCCTGCTCTCGTCGATGGCCGACCGCCGGCCTCGCCGCGAGGTCCTGGTAGTCATCGACGGGATCAGGGCGGTGATCGTCCTTGCCATGGCGATTCCCGGCGCTCCGCTGCCGCTGCTGTGCGGCCTGGTGGCGATGTCAGCGTTGCTGAGCGGCCCCTACCAGGCCGCCCGCCTCGCGCTGCTGCGCGACATCCTGCCCCCCGAGCGGTACGGCGCCGGGATGGCCGTGCGGCAGTCGGTGAACCAGGGCGCGACGCTGGCCGGGTTCGCCTCCGGCGGTTTCCTGTCCACTGCCTTCACGCCGGCCATCTGCCTGGTTGTCGACGGCCTCACGTTCGCCGTGTCGGCGATCGTCATCCTGCTGTTCGTCAGGCGTCGTCCGGCCGCCGCGGCAGCCGGTGAGCCGACGACGATCACTTCGACGCTCGGCCTCATCTGGCGGTCGTCGGCCCGTCGGGCGATCTTCCTGATGACCTTCTCAGCCGTGTTCCTCATCGCCCCGGAGGCGCTGGCCGTGGCGCTCGCCGCCGAGGTGGGCCTCGGCCCGCGGTGGGTCGGCCTGTTCATGGCCTCGGCCGGACTGTTCGCCGTGGCGGCCCTGGGCCTCTTCACCAGGTACGCCGTCGCGGCACATCATCCGAGGGTGTTCCCGGCGGCGTGCGTGGCGCCCGGCCTGCCACTGCTGGCCGTCATTGCGCTGGACGACCCGTACCTGATCATGCTGGTCTTCGGTCTCAGCGGCGCGGCGTGGGCGGTGCTCATCGTCATCTCGGTGTCCACGCTCGCGGAGTTGCTCCCCGCCAACCAGCGCGGCCGAGGGCTGGGCCTGGCGGCTTCCACGAACCTCACCGCGCACGGACTCGGCGCAGCCCTCGCCGGGCTGGTCGCCGATGCGATCGGCGTCGCGGCGGCCATCAGTCTGCTCGGGCTTGCCAGCGTCCTCTTCGCCGCCCTGCCCGTTGCTCTCTGGCATCGCGCGGATCGGGAGGTTCCCCCCGGCATCCGACGTGCCGGCCCGGACTGAGGGCGTGTGCGACTTGATGGCCAGTTGATGCCCCACGATCGGCGCGTTCAGTGGCTGTCCAAACCCCGCGCCTAGCGTCGATCCGACCGCACCCGAGGATCAGGGAAGAGGTACACCATGGTAAGTGGAGACGGCCGACCGACAATCGTGCTCGTACACGGTGCGTTCGCGGACAGCAGTGGGTTCGACGGGGTCATCCGGCGGCTGCTGGCCGGCGGGTACCCGGTGGTCGCGGCGCCGAATCCGCTGCGCGGCGTCGCCTCCGACGCGGCCGGGGTCAAGGCGCTGCTGGACCGCATCGCGGGGCCGATCGTGCTGGTCGGCCACTCCTATGGAGGTGCCGTCATCTCCGCGGCCGCGGCCGGTAGCGAGCACGTGCGGGCGCTGGTCTATCTGGCGGCGTTCGTGCCGGACACCGGTGAGGCGGTCGAGGAGTTGGTCGGCAAGTTCGCGGGCAGCACGGTGAACGAGTCGCTGAAGGTGGTGCCGCTGACGGACGGACAGGTCGACCTGTATATCGACCCGGCGGTCTATCACGACCGCTTCGCGGCCGACGTCCCCGCCGAGGACGCGGCGGTGTACGCGATCGCGCAGCGTCCGGCCGCAGCGGCGGCGTTCGGCGAGCCGGCGGCCGGGCCGCAGGCGTGGCACACGATTCCGTCCTACACGCTGGTCAGCGGCGCCGACCTGATCATCCCGCCGGAGACGCAGGAGTTCATGGCGGAGCGGGCCGGGGCCACCGTCCGGGTGGTCGACGGCGCTTCGCACCTGGTCTTTGTCTCGCACCCGGAGACCGCGGTGGCCCTGATCGATCAGGCGGCTCGCGAGACCGCGAGCTGACAGTTCCGCTCCGCCGACGCGCGGGCCTGGGACAACCACTCGACGAGTTGTCCCAGCCCTGCCGTCGAATCTGCTGCACACCGGTCCGCCACCGCGACTCCGGAGGCCCTCCGGTCCCGTCGTTCTGGCCCTGCATGTTCCAGGACGCCACGATCAGGTCCCGCGCTACCGCTGCCGCCGGTATCGGCGGTTCCAGGGGCGAACAGAACCGGAGACACCGTCGTCATTGCGATGATCGCGGCCAGCCGCCTGCGCACCACGCCCACGTCAGATCCTCCAGCACTCGACCACAACGACGATGCGGTAGCGGAGCTCCGTACCGCATCGGTAGGAATTACCTATTCGGGCAGGGGGAATTGGCCGGCGTGCGCTCCGCCGCTGCCTCCCAGGGTTCCTTCGTACAGACCGGAACCGTGTCGTCAACCCAGTCGATCCAGTCTTTCGCGAGCGGCGGTGTGGGGCCGAGGTGTGAGGACCACGAGTCGCAGGTCGGTGTTCTGGGTGGTCAAGACGTTGGCGTCCAGCGGGATGGCGCCCACGTCCGGGTGTACGGCGGTCTTGTGCGCGCTCTCGTGATTGGCCACCGCGCCGAGGGCCCAGAGCTGGCAGAACCTGTCGTTCCCGGCCATCCGCGAGATCAGTGCCGCCACGTCGGGATCGTTGGGATAGCGGGCGCTGGTGGCGCGCAGGTCGGCCACCAACGACTGCTCGAAGTAGGCGCGTTCGGTGTCGGTCTGCCGGACTCGGGGGTTTCGGGACTCGAACTGGATGATCAAGGCGTTGCGATCGTCGGCGGTGGCGCCGGCGGGGTCGCCGAAGACGGCCGCGAACAGCCGGTTCCAGTGCAGCAGCCGCCACACGGCGTCGTAGACGGCGGCCGGGGTGTCGCCGAGGTGGTCGATGACGCGGTGCAGGCTGCTGGGGATCAGTTGGGGTATCCGGTCCGGGGCCGCGGCGAAGCCGGCAAGGCGCATCAGGTGCGCCTCCTCGTTGTCAGAGAGTCGTAACGCGCGGGCCAGGGAGGTGCACACCTGCGCCGATGGTGTGGCGGCCCGGCCCTGTTCGAGGCGTGCCACGTATTCGGGGGAGATGCCGGCCAGCGCTGCCAGCTCGCCGCGTCGTAGCCCGACGACGCGGCGACGAGAGGCGTTCGGGATACCGACAGCGGCCGGGTCCGTGCGATCCCGCCAGGCCCGCAGCGCGGCTCCGAGGTCATTCATGAACCCCATGATCCGCTATCGGTCCGGGGAACTGGGTGGTACCAGCGGTACGCGGAAGACCTGTGCCTTCCACAGTGCTGGCTCGGCGCTACAGGATGGGGATCATGAGCAGAGTGACCAGAATGCATCACATCGGAGTGCCGGTCAGCGATTTGGCGCGGTCGGTGAGGTGGTACGAGGACGTCCTCGGCATCGCGCCGAACGGCGTGACGATCTCGGCGACGAACCCGGCGATCGGTGCGGTTGTCGAGGTCGAGAACGCGTCGATGCGGGCATCCTTCGCGTTGGCCGGTGACAACGTCCTGCTGGAACTCATCCAGTACGACAGCCCGCAGCCAAGGCCCTTCACCGGGCGCAACTCTGACGTTGGGGTGATGCACCTGTGTTTCGAGGTCGACGACCTCGACTCGGCGCACCGCGACCTGGTGCGGCGGGGCGTGCACGTCAACGCCGATCCGGTCGTGCTCCAGGACGGCGACGGCGTCGAAGCGGGGGCGTTGGCCGGGACGAAGATCCTCTATCTCCGTGACCCCGACGGCATCCAGCTGGAACTGTTCGAGTTGCCCGCGTAGGGCGCCGACTTCCGACCCGGCACCCGTCCCGGTCGGTGCGCTGCTCCGGATACCATCGGTGGGGCCGAACAACCGGAGGGCACCATTCGTCCGGCGACACGCAGAAGCTGATGACAGATATCAGGTCGGGATTGTTCGTCGCCCGCGAGGCGGAGTTGGGCGAGATCGCCGCGGTGACGGCAGCCGCGGCGCGGGGCCGTGGCGGGGCGATGCTCGTTCTCGGTGATGCGGGGATCGGCAAGTCGACGCTCATCGGTGCGGCCGCTTCGCGGCTCGACGGATGGCGGGTGCTGCGGGCCGGTGGTGTCGAGTTCGAGAGCGAGCTGCCCTACTCGGCCCTGCACCAGTTGTGCGCGCCCGTGCTCGACCACCGCGCTGGACTCCCCGTGCCGCAGCGGAGCGCGCTCGACGCGGTGTTCGGGCTGCAGGCCGGCGTCACGCCGACCCCGATGCTTGTCGGCCTGGCCGTTCTCGGCCTGCTGAGTGCCGTAGGCCGGCGCAGGCCGGTGTTCTGCGTGGTCGACGACGTGCAGTGGATCGACGCCGGCTCGCGGCAGGTACTGGCCTTCGTCGCGGCACGCGTTGCGGCGGAGCGGGTCGCCATGGTGTTCGCTGGCCGTACCGCCGCCTCGGTATCGGGGCTCGGTCGCCTGCCCGCCCTCACTCTCACCGGGCTCACCGATTCGGAATCCCTCACCCTGCTGCGGTATCGGGCGCCGTTCGGCCACGAGGAAGCGATCGTGCAACGGATCCTCGCCGAAGCGGCCGGCAACCCGCTCGCCCTGGTGGAGTTCGCCCGCGACGCCGGACCGTTCGGGCTACCCGGGGAGGCCGGGCACCGCGCCGTGGAACACCGGTTCGTGAGTCGGTTCCTGCGGCTGCCGGCACCCACGCGCTCGGTTCTGGCGCTGGCCGCGGCGGAGCCGACAGGCGACCTCGTTCTGCTGCGCCGCGCGATGGCGATTCAGGGTCTGGACGCCGTGGACCTGGCCGCGGCCGAGGACAGCGGCCTGTTGGTGGCCGGGCCCCGGGTGCACTTCCGGCATCCGTTGGCGCGTTCCGCGGTGTACCTGTCGACTGGCGCCAGGGCGCGACGGCAGGCGCACGCATCGCTCGCCGCCGGTACGGACGCCGACATCGATCCCGACCGTCGCGCCTGGCACCAGGCGAGCGCGATCGATGGCCCGGATGAGGAGACCGCGGCCGAGCTGGAGCGTTCGGCCGGACGAGCACAGCGCCGCGGCGGACTCGCGGCAGCGGCCGCGTTCCTCGAGCGCGCGGCCCGACTGACACCCGGCCGGTCACGGCGGGCCCGCCGGTTGTTGGCCGCGGCCCGGGCGCGGTTGGGCTCGGGGGCGCCGTCTGCCGCCCGGGAGTTGGTGGACGAGGCCGAGCGTCTCCATCCGGACCCCGCCGACCGCCACGCCGCGCGGCTGCTGCGCGCCACGATCGACTATCACGTGGCGCGCACCATCCCGGCGACGATCGCGCTCATCGACGCGGCCGACGGCGTGGGGCCCGACGAGGTCCGCGAGACCTACCTGGAGGCTTTCGCGTCGCTCATGTTCAGCGTCGACGAGCCGGGGAGGTTACGGCGGCTCGCCCTGCACATCCGGGAACGGGTACCCCAGCGTCAGCCGCCACGTCCGGTTGACCTGCTGCTGCGGGCATTGGTCGAGCAGCATCTGCGCCCGGTGGACGAGGCGATGCCCATGATGCGCCGTGCGGTCGACGCCTTCCGGGACCACGCCCGCACGCCCGGCGCGGATCCGTGGTGGATGGAACGTGCCTGTGTGTTGAGCGTCGACATCGGTGACAGCGATGCTATGGAGCAGATCGCCGACCGTCAGGTGGAACTCGCCCGGGCGCAGGGGGCCTACGCGATCCTTCCCCATGCGTTGCGCTTCCAGGCGGTCGCCCGGACGATCATGGGTCGCTTCGCCGACGCGCAGGTCTGCATCATCGAGGCGCGTGCGGTCGACGAGGCCGCCGGGACGTCAAACCTCGTCGGGTCCGACCTGATGCTTGCCGCCTGGAGCGGGGACGTCGAACGGTTCCGCGAGATCCGGGAGAAGCTGCGCGACTGGGTGGGGGTGAAACCCACCGCGCTGCACTACGCGATCGGCGTTCTGTGCAACGGCAGCGGCGACCATGAGGCCGCGATCGACGCGTTGCTGCTCGTACGGGACCAGCACCGGCGCGGGGCGTACGCCGCCTCCGTCTTCCACCACGAGCTGGTCGAAGCCGCCGCCTACGTCGGACGTCCCGAAGAGGCCAAGGATTCGGCTAAATGGATCGGGGAGGTCGCACGGGTCAATCCGAACGCGTGGACGACCGGTGCGCATCTACTGGCGAGTGCGCTGCTCGACCCGGGGCTCGGCGCGCAGGACCACTACCGTGCCTCGATCAGCCGGTTCGCCGGGAGCCGGATGCGAGTCCACTACGCGCGTGCCCGACTGCTCTACGGGCAGTGGCTGCGACGGGTCGGCCGTCGCGCCGAGGCGCGGGTGGAGCTGCGCGCCGCGCACGAACTGCTCTCCACCATCGGCGCGCGCGGGTTCGCCGGCCGCGCCGCCCGCGAACTGGACGCCATCGGCGAGTCGACCCTGGCCGACGACGCCGATCCGCTCGCGGGGCTGACCGCCCGCGAACTACTCGTCGCCCGCAGGGTTGCCTCCGGCGCGGGCACCAAGGAGGTTGCCGCGCTGCTGTTCGTCAGCCCGCGAACGATCGACGCCCACCTGCGCAACCTCTACCGCAAACTGGGCATTACCTCACGCCGGCAGCTCCGAGAACTACTCCGCTGACGGAGCCGGGCCGACCGAGCGACAAAGGGGCCCCGCCGGTACGAGACCGGCGGGGCCCTTGGGTCACGTCAGCGCCGGGCGCGATCACACTCCCGTTCGGCACGCGACTTCAGCTCCGTCAGCCACGTCTCCAGGCCCGCCCCGAGAGCCACGGTGGAGAAATCGACGTCCTGCTCGACCTGGTCACCGCGCCACGTCTCCTCGGTACGCACGAGAACCCGGCCGTCGATCTCGGTGAACGTCCACACGTGCACCCCCTCGTCGATGCGCAGCCCCGCACCGATCGCCGGGCCGTTCCAGCGAAGGCACCTCTGGTGCTGAAGCTGCCGGACGGTGGAGGTGACGACGAGGGTCGTGGCGGGATTCAGCGCGGTCTCGAGGACCGGTGTCGTCCACCGGAACGACGAACCGGGACGCAGTGGGCCACGATCGAGCCGCTTGCTGGACAAAACGGGCTTCTGCCACGACGGCCAGCGTTCCACGTCGGTCTGCAGCTTCCAGACGGTCCGTAGCGGAGCGTCGATCGTCGTCTCCGTCCGATAACGAATCTTCGCCGCCGCGTCGACTGTCCTTCCCGCACATTGCACCGTCGCGGCCTCGGAGCCGCCATCGCGCCTGGCACCGGCCTGAGCCGGCGCACCTGCGGTGCCCACGAGACCGGCCACGACCACTGCCGTCGCGACGGCAAACACACGATTCTTCATGAGGCGGCCACCGCCTCGGCGGTGCCCTTGAGTCGTTCCAGCCACCTGGCGAGGGTCGTGTCGAGGCCCTCCTGGAACGGCCCAGGGTCGGCATCGACAGGCGGGCCCGCGAAGGACTCCTCGGTCGACACCTCCACACCGTCGCCGGCCGGAGTGAGCGCCCAGACGTGGACACCGAGGACCCCGTCCGGTCCGTCGCCGTATCCCCGCCACACGAGGCGCTCGCGCGGCCGTACCTGAACGATCGTCGACTCGATCTCCATGCCCGCGGCCGACCAGCGGAACACGGAGCCCGGGGCGAGCGGGCCGGGTGTTTCCACCCGTGCGTACGGGATTTCCGGCAGCCAGGTTGTCCATGCGTCGATGTCGGTGAGGATCCGCCACACGGCTTCCGCCGACGCGGTCACCGTGACGCTGTGGCGGCTGACCACCGGGGCCGACACGTCAATGCCGGCCTCGTTGGTGTCCGTAATGTTCTCCATCGTGAAGCCTCTCTGCGTCACCGACCATCTGATCGCCGGGCAGGAGAGCGAGCCGCTGGATCCGCACCCGGCAGATGCGATCGTGCCAAGACGGCAACCGCTACACATCGGCAAGAATTACCTAGTTCGCGGTACGTGGGCCGGCCACGGTGAAGGTCCTTACCTCCCTGCCTGCTGCCGGCCTCAGCCCGGCCGGTTCTCGTCGAGTCGCAGCGGCGCTGCGGTCCGGCAGCGCCCGCGCCCAGACAGCGTCGCCGTCGCCGGCGGGGTCGAGATGCTGCGGGGATCAGACCGAGTCGTGGTATCCCACGCCCGATCACCCGCCGAGGTGGTCGAGCACGGCTTGCGCGTTCCGGACCACGACCGCGATCCTCTGCTGGGCGGCGCGCAGATCCTGGGCGTGCGCCTGAATCATCGCGGTCTGGTACGCGGACTCGACTGAGAACCAGACGCCCACGACGTTGTTACGGGTCTTGCACGCCACGTCCGCGGTCGCGGTCCGCTTCTCGGCGGTTGAGGGCGTGGCCGGGCGCAGATCCGCGGCTGCCGCAGCAGTCAACGGGTCGACGTAGTGGTAGCCCTGTTCGTGCATGCACGCAGACCATCTGCCGAACACCTGGCGCATCCGGTCGTCCGCCCGCGCCTGCTCGAAGGCGTTGAAGTCGATCGAGGTGACGAGGTGCTCGGCGATGTCCTCGGGGCTCGTGAGCTGCAGTTCGCGGCCCGCCTCGCCCGCGCAGCCGCCCGCGGGCACCTCGTGCCCCTGGTAGGTGCGGGTGGGCTGGCCGGCTGGCGCCGGGCGGCCGTCCTCGCTGCCGGTCCAGACGAGCATTTCGGCGGGCGGCACGGCGGCACCCGGCTTGGTGCGAGCGACGCTGCCTTCGCCCGGTGCGAGGTGGTACCCCCACCTGGCGGCGACGGCCGGGTCGGTGACGCCGTACCGGCGCGACATCGGTTCAGGGCCCGCGCCGCCGGTGGCTGCGGCGGGCTGTCCGCGATCGATCCCGAAGCGTCGCATGCAGTCGTTGACCAGGATGGATCGAGCCCGGTCCAGGGTGACGCGCTGCTCGCCGTCGAGCCGGTACGCCGCGATGGGCAGGACCAGTCCCGCGGCACCGTCGGCGCCGCGCATCTCGGTGACGGCGGGCGGACTGGTGATGGTGATCCCACCCACGCCAACACGCTCAGCTGTGCCGTCCGGGTCGGGGGAGCAAGCCGCCGCGGTTGCGAGCAGCAGCATGAGTGCGCCCCACCGGGCGGTTCTTCGTCCGTGCGATGCCATGTTCGCTGCCCCCGGCTGTAATCGGTGGCACATGACGCCGCGGCGACAGAGCCGACGGCGTCACGTGCCACGAGGGTTTGACGTGTCTGGATGATGGCTAGTTGGGGGACCAGGAAAGCGACCGGTTGTCGTTGGTGAGACCGGCGAGGTTGTACGGCGCACTGCCCGCATCGCAGCAGACGCCCAGCGCGTACGACGGGCCGGTCATGCCGGGCTCGGACCAGATCACCGGCCGCCACGTCGTGTCGTAGTTCGATGCCGAGCCGGCGTTGTTCCAGACCCGGGTGCCGTGGCCGGACCCGGACGGCCCGAAGTAGAGAGCCGGGCTCTTCATGTCGTTGATCAGGCCGTTGAGGCAGATGGAGGCGCCCTGCTGCTGTTGCCCGTAGTAGAGGACGACCGGACCGCCGGAGCGGACGGTGCAGTTGGTTTCGACCCCGGCCGACGCCGATTCGGGGAAGGCGATCAGCGTGGTGCTGCAGGCGGTGGCCGCAGTCACGAGTCCGTGCACGACTTTTCGGTTGAGTTTCACGGTTTCCTCCCTTGGTGCCTGGTCATACGGCCAGGCATTCGCATATTGGTCCGGTCCTTATGCCTTTCCGCTGGCGATCGTCGATGAGCGGCCAGCGCATGGGGCAAACGTTGAGATCCGCGGAGGCATTGAGTGGACTGGCCACCGCCGCATTTCCCGTACGCGGTCGGTGGCTTACCCGCGTGGCGAGGCGCAGTTGACCGTCATGGTCCGGGTGTCAGACCTGGCCGACATGTCGTCCCCCTGCTGCGGGCCGAGACGCCCGGGAACAGGGCGGCATGGCGGCCTGGATCCGTTCAGCGGTCCGCTCAAGCCGGGCGCTGTCGATTGTGGGTGCCCGCGCCGGCCAGATGGCCTGGATCGGGTCATCGTGCCAGCGGGGAACCAGGTGTATGTGAAGGTGCGGGATCGTCTGTGAGGCAGCCTGGCCGGCCGAAATGATCAGGTTCAGACCGTCCGACGCAAGTGCCTCTCTGATGGCATGGGACACGTCGAGAACGGTGTCCATCAGCGGCTGGACGTCCTCCGAGGCCAAGGCCCACAGGTCGGTCACGTGCCTGCGAGGTATCACCAGCGTGTGCCCGGCGGTTGCGGGTAGCAGCGGGACGAATGCCATCGTCTGCGGGGTTTCATAGATCCGAAGAGCCGTTGCCGTGCCGGCACCGATCTGGCAGAACACGCAGGTCCCGACGTCGTCGTTCATTCGTTCGCCCCTCTTCCGCCGCATGCTCCCATCAGAAGCGAGAGTCGAATTTCTCCGGCATCGACGTGTTCACCGTTCTGGTATGCGGCGCTCCCATACCGCGCCCGACTCTGCTTCAGTCGAGGTGGAAGGGTCGACGTGCGGTGGAGGGAGTGAGGGCGCCATGCCGATACCGCAGATGTGCCTTCCGCCAACGAGCAGGGTGGTCTGGGCGGCCCGAATTGCCGAGGTGGTCGAAACGATGACCGCGTATATTCGGGTTCTCCCATGGCTGGAGGCTCCAGTGAAGTTTTCGGTGCTCGGTCCGCTGCGGGCTCTCCGGGACGGCCGCCCTGTCGTCCTGCGTGGTCATCGGGAGCGAAGGATTCTGGCGGGGCTGCTGACCAGGCCGAACGGGCTGGTGACGCACGATCGGCTGGTCCGGGTGGTGTGGGACGACCCTCCCTCGACAGCGCGACGACAGCTGCAGAACTGCGTCTGGCAGTTGCGGCGTCAACTCCACGGAGAGGCCGAAGGAGAGCGGATCAGTGGAGCCCCTGAGGGCTACCAGATCAACGTCGAGCGGAGCGACCTCGACGCGCTGGTCTTCGACAAGCTCCTCGACGAGGCTCGTCGGCTCAGCGGGCGCCACCAGGACCAGGCGGCGATCGACGCGTACGACGAGGCACTCAGCCTGTGGCGCGGAGCGGTGGCGCTCGACGGGGTGCGGACCTCGTGGATCGAGGCTTGGGCGGCCAAGCTTGACGAGCGCCGGATCTGCGGCCTGGAGGAGCGGGTGGAGGTCCACCTGCGATTGAGTCACCACCAGGCGATGGCCTCCGAACTGACGGGGTTGGTCGCCGAACACCCACTGCGGGAACGACTCGTCGGGCAACTGATGGTCGCGCTGTACCGCGGCGGTAGGCAGGCAGACGCCCTCCGGGAATACCAGCATCTGGCCCACCGGCTCACCGAGCTGGGGCTGACTCCCAGCCCGCACCTGGGACGGCTGCAGGTGATGATCCTCCGCAACGACGCGGCCCTGGAGATCAGCTCTCAGTCGCCGGGGCATCCGCGAGGCCGGTCTGCCGTGGCGCTGTCCCGGGGAGCGGACCCGAATCCCGTCCCACTGCCCGCGGCGTGGCTTGCGTCGACGCCGCCGGACCGCTCGGTTGACGGTGCGCCACCGTTCGAAGAGCTGCTGCGTCGGATGCGTCAGGCGGCGCAGACGACCAGCCCTCGGGTGTTGCTACCGACCCTCGCCGCGCAGGTGCGGACTCTGCGAGGGCTCGCCGAGGTCAGCATGCTGGCCGAACGCCTGGAGATTCTTCACCTGGCCGCCCGGTACGCCGAGTTCACCGGTTGGATGGCACAGGAGGCCGGCGACGACGCGGCCTGTCTGCGATGGACCCGCACCGCTGTCGCTCTTGCCGAGGCTGGCGGTGACCGGGATTTTGGCCGGTTGTTCGCAATCCGTCAGGCTGACATCGCCCTCTACGACGACGATCCGGCGCGCACCTTGACCGCTGTCGCGCCAGTGGTGAGGGACGCGAACGCTCCGCCGCAACTCCGGCGGCTGGCGATGGAACGGGTCGCTCAGGGCTCCGCCCTCATCGGCAGGTCGGACGACTTCCACGCGGCGGTGGTGGAGGTGGGTCGGGCGCACCGACAGTTGGCCGGCGGGGCGCAAGTGTTCGGGTCGGGCAACATGCCGGATCCGGCGGCGATCGTGCAGGGGTGGGGGCTGGTCGATCTCGGGTCGTACCGGGAGGCGGCGCACATCCTCGACCGGGAGGTGCTCAGGATCAGCCCGGCGGCGGGCCGGGCCCGCGCCCGGTACGGCGTTCGCCGACTGCTCGCCCACGTCGGCGCCGGCGACCTCGATGCGGCCCTGGAACTCGCTCCGGACGTGCTGGACGGCATCGAACTGGTCGACTCGGCGACCATCCGGACCGACCTGCGCCGACTGCGTCGGCTGCTGGCCCCCTGGTACCAGGACCCCACGGTCGCACCGTTGACCGCCCGGCTCACCGAGGTCCTGAGGCCGTCGGCGCGAGCCGACACGTACGGACTTGGACCGGCCGACGATTCCACCCGACGGATCGCGTGAGCATGAGCGGCATCTTCGTGAACTATCGTCGCCACTTTCGCGAGGCCGGCGACGGCAGCGAACCCGCTCTGGTCGAGGCGCTCGCCGACCGGCTCCGGCGGCACTTCGGGGACACCGAGGTGTTCCTGGATGTGGAGTCCATCCCCGTCGGCGAGCGGTACCCCAACCAGCTCCGGGCCCGGCTGAGCGACGCCGAGGTGCTGATCGCCATCATCGGTCCCGGCTGGCTGGCGGAGACCCGGCATCGGGCGACCTGGCCGGCGAAGGACTGGGTCCGCTGGGAGATCGCGGAGGCGTTGCGGCTGCCGGGCACGGTTGTCGTCCCGGTCCTGCTGGGCGAGACTCCTGTCCCGGTGGCGGATGACCTTCCGGCGGACATGCGCGAGCTTCCGGCACGCCAGTCGCAGCGTATCCGGCACGGCACGTTCCGCCTCGACGTCACCCGGTTGATCGAGGCGCTGGAGGCGCACGTCCACCCGACCTGGATTCCGCCCGAGGAGCCCGCGAAGAAGTCCGGGGTTTCCGGACGGCTGACGAGGATTCTCGCCGGTGCGGTCGGACCAGCGATCCTCGCCGCCTTTCCGTACTACTACTCACGAGCAGAAGAACCACATTCGCTCGGTGAGATTTTGCAGACCTACGCACTGGCGGTCTTTTTCGTCGCCCTGCTGCCTGTTGCCCTCTTGGCTGCGGCGTTGCATCTGGCGGAATCCTTGAACAGGTTCGAACGCGCCGTCGTGGTAGCGAACCCGGCAGCCCTGCTGCTGGGGCAGGGCATGGCGATGACCTTCGTCCTGGGATTGATTCTTGGTGTGGTGGTGGCCCCCTATGCGACCGGGGAAAGCCTCAGCTTCCTGATCTCATTTGTCCTGGTGTTTATGGCCATGCCGATTGTTGGTGGCTATTACCTCATCCTTGAGCAGGCTGCACGGCAGTGGCCGCCGGCTGTCCCGGCCCGCGGTGAGGCCGCCGGTGGCCGCGCCCTCCGGGTGATGGCACAGTACCGGCAACGTTCGGCCTCCCGATCCTTGCCGTTGTCCCGCCTGGAGCGCGATCAGACCGCGTGGCTGCATGGGCGCCTCGAGGAGGCGATGGAAGGTCTGCGCGAGGAGACCCGGCGAGGCTGGGTCAACCAGATCAAGTCGATGGACGTTTTTTTCATCCTTCTCATCTCGCTTCAACTTCCGACCGTCACTCTCCCCGCCCTGTTGCTTCCGTGGGCATTCAGTCGTCAGGGTGCGGGCCCGGTCTGGATCCTGGGCGGTGTCGTGGTGGCTGTTGTTGTCCCCATCCTCGGACCGATGGCGTGGGTGTTGTACGTGCGCATAAAACGACTGCGGACCGACCGGATCGCGGATGAGATCGACTCGTTCCTGCGCGAGCTTGAGACCACGCTGGCCGCCGGTCATCAGTCGGTGGCCGTGGGTTCGCACCCGCTGTCCATAGGGGATCCGCCGTGAGTAGGGCTGGCGCCAGCGCGACGGGTCACCACGCCACGACGCGATCGAGCGGGCGGTAGGCGGCAGGTGAACCCGCGACCGCCTGCCGAGGGTGACGTGCCGCCGACGCGCCGCGAGACCGATCGGGCCGTCGACCCCGGGCCACAGGTTCCCGCCACACGCCGGGAGCACCCGGCCGAGTCCGCTGTGGCCGTACCGGTGAGCGCCGGTCTGCTGCGGCTGCCCGACCGGGTGTCGGGCTGGTCGGTCCTCGCGGCGTTGCCGGCGGGCGCGGAGGCCGACGTCTTTCTACTACGCGACGCGGCGGGCGACGACCGGGTGTTGAAGATCTACCGGCCGGGGATCGTCATCGACGAGGACGCGGTCGACCGGCTGATCGGGCTGCGCAGCGAGAGGTTGGTGACGCCCATCGACTTCGGCGTCGCTGAGGGCCGGCGCTGGGAGCTGACCGAGTATCTACCGGCTGGCACCCTGGCGGACTTCATCGGCCAGGACCCCCGCCCGGTGCCGCCGGAACTGCTGCGGCACGTGGTCGCCGAGCTGACCGAGGCGCTCGGCGAACTGCACTCGGCGACCATCGTGCACGGCGACCTCAAACCGTCGAACATCATGGTCCGGAGCCTTCCTCCGGACCTCGGGCTGGCGCTGGCCGACTTCGGACTGAGCAGGTACCTCGGTCCAGCATCGGTGCGATTCACCAGCCGCGGCGTGACGTTCGCCTATGCGGCGCCGGAGAGTTTCGCCGGCGCCTACTCCCCGGCGGGCGACTGGTGGGCCGTCGGTGTGGTGGTCCGGCAACTGGCCACCGGCCAAGCCCCGTTCGAGGGTCTCGACGAGCGGATCATCCAGCACGAGGTGACGGTCCGGGGCGCATCCGTCGACGGCGTCGCGGACCACCGGCTGCGGCTTCTCTGCGAAGGGCTCCTGGTCAGCGACCCGGACCATCGGTGGGGTGAGGCGCAGGTCCGGCGGTGGCTGTCCGGCGGATCGCCCGAGGTGCACCGTCCGGCCTCGACGCGACGTGCGACGCCGCTGATCCTGAAAGGGGTGCCCTACCGCACCCGCTCGGAGGTCGCACGCGCGATGGCGGCCCACTGGAGCGACGCGGTGGACATGTTCCTGCGACGCGTCGGCACGCGAAGAGACCCCGGCGAGGGGTGGCGCGTGCTGCGCGCCTGGCTGGAGCAGTTCGACGACGATGTCGACGAACGGATCCGGCTGATCGACCAGGCGTTGACCCACCCGGATCACACCCCCGATGTGCGAATGGTGCACCTGCTGCGCTGGCTGGACCGGGGGCAACCGGCGACCTACCTGGGGCTACGAGTGGGGTCGGAGCACCTTGCCGATGTCGCGGCTGTGGCGGTGCGGGAGCCGGACGGCCGGGCGGCCTCGGCGGTGCGTGACCTGTGGCGGTACTCGCTCCTGCCGGTGCTCGCCGACTTCGGCGACGGCCAGGCCCTGGTGCAGGTGGACGCCCGTTGGCGGAGCTCGGCACAGGACCTCGACGCGCTCGCCACCCGGGTCGATCTGCCACCACAGGCTACGTCGATGCTGGCGGCGCGTCGAACCGAGCACCGGGCCGTCCTGCTCAGCGTCGCCGCCGATCCGGATCGGTTGCGACCGCTGCTGGACGGCGCGGTTCGGGATCGCGAAGAGGTCACCGAGCACCTGGACTGGTTCGAGGCACTGCCTCCGGTGACCGACGTGGCCAGCGCGCTGTGTGTGTTGACGGTCGTCCCCGCCGCCGTGCAGGAGTGCGCCGGCATCGTCGAGGCCCGTACCCGGGGACAGCGCGTTCTCGACGAGGAACTGAAGCAGCTCAGGGCCGGGCGGCCGAAGGCCCTGTCGCTCGCCGCGGCGGCCTCCATGATCTGGGCGCTGGTCGTCGCCGCTCCCGTGTTCCTGCCCCATTTCTCTCCCGACCCACGTCTCGTGATCAGAGACATGTCGATCCCCGTCGCGGAATGGCTGGTGCCCACCCTGGCCGAGGTCGGCCTCGCGGTGCGGACTGGATCCTTCTACCATCCGCGCTGGTCCGCGCTCGACCGAATGCGGTGGCTGGTCCGTCGCGTGCCCACCGGCTGGGCGGCGCTTCGCAGGGGCGCCAACCGGGTCCGGGGCGGCGCTCCGCCGCTGCTGCTCGGTGTGCTGGCGTTGGCCTGCTGCTGCGGCAGCCCGTTCCTCTGGTCGGCAGCGCTACTGGCCGTCGCCATGGTCGCGCTCATCGGGCCGGTGGTGCATCTCGGCTGGACCGGCACCCGGATATGGCGTTTCGGTCAGGTCCGGCGACAACGAAGCCGTGAATTGCTCGGCAGCGAACCCACTGAGCGGCGAGACGGGGGCGAAGCGGAATGAGCGCTGGCAGTGTGGTGGTGTTCCCGGTGGCGGCCGTGATCGGCGCCGCAACCATCGTCGGAATCCGCGCCACGGCGGCACTCGGCGAGCTACTCCAGGTGAGCCCAGCCGAGGCAGCCGCCCGCAACGCGCGGATCCGGGCACACACCACCGCACGGCGGCAGGCCGTCGCCGCCCAGGAGTCGCAGCGGGACCAGGCCGTCCACGCCTGGGAACTGCGACTTGAACGCCGGGCCGCCGCCCGGGTCGACGCGGCGTATGCGGCGTCCGCCCTCGCACAGCAAGGACTGCCGGCGGAGCCCGCGCTGGCTGAGCCCTCCGTCTCGGCGTCCGAATCGGTCTGGGACGCCTGGTGCGACGACGTCGACCGGGTCCTGGCGGGAGTGTTCAGGCGCGCCGCCGCCGCCCGGGCGGTCACCGCGGCACGGGGTCTCGCGGACCTGCTGCCACCGGTGTCGGCCGCGGCGCTGCGGACCGCGGCGGACGGGATTGGCGAGCCAGAGCCGCTGCCCGGCGGTGGTTCGGACCCCGCCGCCGCCGTGGTGCGCATCCTCGCGGGCCTGCACCCGATGGCCGCCGCCGAGGGCCGCGCCAGAGCCGAGGCCGCCGCCGCTGACGTCTGGCGCCGGCCCGACGAGCGACGGCCGCGCCTGCGGCAGGTGCAACTGCGGGTGCAGGAGGCCAACAAGCTGGTGCGGGTCCGGCGCTCGGATGCCGTCGTCGCGGCGGAACTGCTGGACGCGATGGAACCGTACGCGGCGCAGCAGGATCTTGACACCGGCGCGCTGGACCGGGCCAGGGCGGGCCTCGTCGACGTGGTGTCCGGCCGGGCGGAGCTCAACGACCAATTGTTGAACGAGGTTGAGCAACTGCGGTCGGAGATGGAGGAGCGAGCGTTGGCGATCGCGGTCCAGGACGCTGTGGCGGACGCGCTGACCGAGCTGGGCTACAGCGTGGGCACCGAGTTCAGCGTCGGGCAACCCAGCACGGGCAGGCTCGCGGTGAGCCGACCCGACGACGCGGACCACCTGGTGCGTTTGAAAGTCGACGCAAGGGCACGCAGGATTCAGTCGATGGTCTACCGGACCGGACCCGGCGAGAACCCCCACGCCGACACGGCAGCCGAGCACCGCTGGTGCGCCGACCTCGAACAGGCACTGGCCACTCTCCGGGAGGCCGGATTGCCGTGCGCGCACACCGAGCTGCGTCACCCGGGCGCCGAACCCACGCCCCGCACGGCGCCGCAGCAGCGCACTGAGCCCCGGCGGCGGCTCAGAAGCCGCGAGGCGGAGGGAGACATACGGTGATCGACGACCTCGCGGGCTGGCCGGCGTTCGCCCGCGAACTGCACGCGACACTGCCGACCCAGTCGCAGTACGTGTTGTGGGGCAACGCCCACGATTCGTACCTCATCGACACGCCCACCGGGGTGCGGCTGCTCTCCCTCACCGACGTGATACGTGAGCTGCTGGACCGGAGCGGCTACACCTTCGTACTCGATCATGATCTGATCGATTCCGGTGTCGTGCACCAGATCGGCAGAAGCGACGTGACGACTGCCACCCGTGCCCTCCTCGGCGACGGGTACCGTCCCGGCGGCCCGACGCCCGACCTCGGCGCGCTGTTCGTCCAGCTCGCCGCGATCGCCCAGCCACGCACCACTGTGCGGGCGGCAGCCATCGTCCGAGCGGCGCACCTGCTGCGGCATCCGAGCGATCCGGACGACGCCGAGCGGCAGTTCCTGCGCCGCATGGAGAAGCTGGCCCGGTCGGCGCGGCCGGTCGCGGCCGAATCCGGTCGGACCCAGAGCCTGTACAACCCGATGATCTGGTTGGTGGAGAACGAAAGTGACCTGCCGGCCTGGCTGACCGCGGGCAAGGACCGGATCCGCGTTATCAGCCTGCCCCGACCGGACTACGGCGATCGGGAACGCTGCGCCCGCCGGCTGTTGCACGGCCAGATCCCCGACGCGACGCTGCACGAGCGGGCTCGCTCGTTCGCCGAGCAGTCCGAAGGACTCACCCTGCAGGGCATGATCGAGGTGACCAGGCTGGCACGCGATCGTGGGCTGAGCCCGGAGCAGTGGCCCGACGCGACCCGAACGTTCAAGCTCGGGGTATTGGACAATCCCTGGCGCCGCGACTACCTGCACACCCGGATCCGCGACGGGGAACGGTCCCTGCCCCAGCGGATCATCGGCCAGCGCCAAGCCGTGACCAAAACCCTGGACATCCTCAAACGCGCCGCTCTCGGCCTGTCCGGCGCCCACGCGGCACGGGCTTCGGCACGCCCGCGCGGAGTTCTGTTCTTCGCCGGTCCGACCGGGGTGGGCAAGACCGAGTTGGCCAAGGCAGTGGCCCATGTGGTGTTCGGCGACGAGGCGGCCTACCTGCGGTTCGACATGAGCGAGTTCTCCGCCGAGCACGCCGGCGATCGGCTGATCGGCGCTCCACCGGGCTACGTCGGGTTCGAAGCCGGCGGAGAACTCACCAACGCCGTGCGTCAGCAACCCTTTCGGGTGATCCTGTTCGACGAGATCGAGAAGAGCCACCCGCGCATCCTCGACAAGTTCCTGCAGATCCTCGAGGACGGCCGGCTCACCGACGGCCGCGGCGGTACTGCCCACTTCTCCGAATGCATCCTGATTTTCACCAGCAACCTCGGCATGTACGTCGACGACGGCACGGGCCAGTTGACGCAGACGGCTACGCCGGGCACTCCCTACGACCAGGTCGAGACGATCGTGCGGGCAGCGATCGAGGATCACTTCACCCGGGTCCTTGGTCGGCCCGAGCTGCTCAACCGCCTCGGCGACAATGTCGTGGTATTCGACTTCATCGGGCCGGAAGCGGCCGAACAGATCTTCGAACTCCAACTCGGCAACGTGCTCCGGCGCCTCAGCGAAGAACACCACGTGTCGGTCACGCTTGACCAGCCGGTCCATGCGCGCGTGCTCAGGGAGTGCACGCGCGACCTGGCCCGAGGCGGCCGGGGGATCGGCTCCGCCCTGGAGACCGCGCTCGTCAACCCGCTGGCCCGCGCCCTGTTCGACCGGCTGGCGGTACCGGCGGGCGACGCGCCGGCGTCCGGCGACACGACGTCGCTCGTCGTGACGGCCTGGCGGCGTCAGGCCGACGTCATCACCGTGGAGCTGTCATGACGACTATCGAGATCAGTCGCCTCCACCACCCGGTCACCACCCTGGGGTACGGCAGAAGGGCCGGAATCTGGCTGCAAGGCTGCACCCTCGCCTGCACCGGCTGCCTCGCCCGGGACACCTGGCCTCGCCGCCCCGACCGGTCGGTCCCCGTCGAGGAGGTGCTCGACTGGCTCACCTCACTTCCTCAAGGGATCGACGGTGTGACGATCTCCGGCGGCGAACCGCTCCAGCAGCCGGTCGCGCTCGCCGCGCTCCTGCGCGGGATAACCACCTGGCGGCACACCCGGCCGATCGACATCCTGCTCTATACGGGATACGGCTGGTCGCGTGCGGCACGGCTGCCAGAGCTGCGCGCAAGCTGCGACGCCGTGGTCGCGGGTAGGTACGTCGAGCGGCGTAACAACGGCGACACCCCATTGCGTGGCTCGGCGAACCAACGCGTCATCACCCTCAGCCCGCTGGGCCACCAGCGATACGGCGAGGCCGCTCAGCTCGTCCGGGCAGGCTTGCAGACCGGCGTGCTCGACGGCCGGCTGTGGCTGGTCGGGATCCCGCGGCCCGGCGAGCTCGACCAGATCGCCGATCATCTGCGGGCCCGCGGCATCGGCGTCGGGGAATCGACATGGAGCGGCTGATCTGCCGCGCCTGCGGCGCACCGGTCGGCTCCGGTGACATCGTGTGCGGCAACCCGGACTGCTATGCGAACCTCACCGCCGTCTCGGCGGTCATCGAGGTAGACAACCTCGTCACCCCGCAGCCGATCGACCCGGTCGCCGTGGACATCACCTGTCCGTCGTGCGGAACGGCGTGTCCGCCGGGGAGCCGGATGTGCCCGCACTGCCTCAGTGTGCTCGAAACCGTCCTGATGATCGCGTTGCTCGACCCGCCGTGGCAGACAGTCCTCGAGGCCGGAGTAACCCTGATCCTCGGTCGGGACCCCGGTTCGCCCGCGGCGGCCGCGCTGTCCGGCCACGATGCTGTCTCGCGACGACACGCGGCTGTCACGACTGCGCCGGACGGGGCCGCGACGGTGACCGACCTGTACTCCACGAACGGTACCTGGCTGGACCAACGGCGGCTTGAACCCGGCGTACGACACCCACTTCGGCCTGGGGCCACCCTGCGACTCGCATCGACCGCGACGTTTCAGGTCGAGTGACAACCCGAGCCAGTCGCGCCGGCGCGGCGGATAGTCAACCTCCGGCCTTCCGAACGGGGCGAGGGTGGGCTGAAGCGCATAGGCTGGTGACGAATCGATGGCTCGTCTCGGAATGACCACCAAGCCCGTGATCTGGAATGAATTGCCATACCTTGACCTCCATCTTATGAGCGGTATAGGGGGCCCTGGATCTGTCTTCTGCCGCCATCATTTAGTAATCTCTTCTCAATCGGCCATCATCGATTCCTCGTCGTGGGCGAGCGGACGAAGGGCCGAATCGGAGGGAGGGGAGAATGAGTCTCCCGAAAAGATCAATTGTGGTGGGCGCCGTCGCGATGCTGGCCCTCACAGCGGCCTCGCCGGCCGTGGCGGCCGAACCGGAAGGCGACATCCGTAGTGCCGGCGGTGCCACGGCTGTCACCGACAGCTACATCGTGGTGTTCAAGGAGAGCGCGGTGAGTCGGGCGCAGGTCGGTGCCACCGCCAGCAGGCTGGTCGGTCAGCACGGCGGAGCGGTCGCTCGGACCTACTCCACGGCGCTGCGCGGCTTCGAGATCACCGCCGGCGCCAAGGCGGCGGCCAGGATCGCCGCGCACCCCGATGTCGCGTACGTCGAGCAGAACCACACGGTCCGCATCTCCGGGACACAGCCGAACCCCCCGTCCTGGGGCCTGGACCGCGTCGACCAGCGCAACCTTCCGCTCGACAGCTCGTACACCTACCCGAACACCGCGACCAACGTGCACGCGTACATCGTCGACACCGGTATCAACTTCGCCCACAACGACTTCGGCGGCCGGGCCACCTCCGGCTACGACGCTGTCGACGGCGGCTCGGCGGACGACTGCAACGGGCACGGCACGCACGTCGCCGGCACCGTCGGCGGCTCGACGTACGGCCTGGCCAAGGGCGTCCAGTTGGTCGGCGTACGGGTGCTGAACTGCTCGGGCAGTGGCACCAACGCCGGTGTGATCGGCGGCATCGACTGGGTCACCGCGAACGCGATCAAGCCGGCCGTGGCGAACATGAGCCTCGGCGGTAGCGCCAACTCCTCGCTAGACACGGCCATCAACAACTCGATCAACTCCGGCGTCACGTACGCGGTCGCGGCCGGCAACGGCAACGCCCTCGGCGTTCGGCAGAACGCCTGCAACTACTCCCCGGCGCGGGTGGCCTCCGCGATCACCGTAGGTGCGACGCAGAACAACGACGCGGCCGCCAGCTTCTCCAACTTCGGCACCTGCGTCGACATCCTGGCGCCGGGCGTCAACATCACCTCGGCCTGGTACGACAGCAACACCGCGACCAACACGATCAGCGGCACCTCGATGGCGTCGCCGCACGTCGCCGGCGCGGCGGCGCTGGCGCTGTCGGCGAACCCGTCCTGGACCCCGCAGCAGGTCCGCGACTACCTGGTCGGCAACTCCACCCCGAACGTGGTGACCAACGTCGGCACCGGCACCCCGAACCAGTTGCTCTACGTGGGCAGCGGCGGCACTCCACCGGCCGACGACTTCTCCGTCGGGGTGTCGCCGACGGCCGGTTCGACCGCGCCGGGCGGCTCGGTCAGCGCCACCGTGAGTACCGCGACCACCAGCGGCTCGGCGCAGTCGGTGAGCCTGTCGGCGAGCGGTCTGCCGAGTGGCGCCACCGCCTCGTTCAGCCCGGCCACGGTGACCTCGGGCGGCTCGTCCACGCTCACCATCGCCACCTCGGCGAGCACCCCTGCCGGCACCTACGGCGTCACTGTCACCGGTGCCGGCACTGCGGGCACGCGCAGCGCCACGTACTCGTTGACCGTGACCGGCTCGGGTGGCGGCGGCTGCTCGGGCACCAACGGCACCGATGTGGCGATACCGGACAGCAACACGGCGGTGACCAGCGGCATCGTCATCACCGGCTGTAACCGTAGCGCCTCCTCGGCGTCCACCGTGGCGGTCGATATCGTGCACACCTTCCGGGGCGACCTGATCATCGATCTGGTGGCACCGGACGGTACCGCCTACCGGCTGAAGAACCAGAGCTTCCTGGACGGCGCCGACAACGTCAACGCCACCTATACCGCGAATCTCTCCACCGAGTCGGCGAACGGCACCTGGCTGCTGCGGGTGCGGGACGTCTTCTCCGGTGACACCGGCTATATCAACGCCTGGACCCTCACCGTCTGAGACGTGACGAAGGGCCCTTTCCGCTCCGATTTCCGGTAGCGGGAAGGGCCCTTACCGTAGGTCAATTGGTGTCGACGATCATTCCGGCGGCGATGGTGCGGTTGGTGGTTTCGTCGATCAGGATGAAACCGCCGGTGGTGCGGTTGCGCCGGTATTCGTCGGCGAGCAGCGGGACGGTCGTACGCATGCGGACCCGGCCGATTTCGTTGAGTCCGAGTTCGGTGGCGGCCTCGTCCCGATGCAGCGAGTTCACCTCAAGTCGGTAGTGCAGCTCGCGGATCACGGTCCGGGCGGTACGGGTCGTGTGCTTGATGGCGTACTTCGCGCCGGGACGCAGCGGGGTGGCCTCGTCCATCCAGCAGATCATCGCCTCGATGTCCTGCGCGACCGCCGGGCCGTTGTGGGGCCGGCAGATCAGGTCGCCCCGGGAGATGTCGATCTCGTCGGTCAACCGGACCGTGACCGACATCGGCGGGTACGCCTCGGCGACCGGTCCGTCTGCGGTCTCGATCGCCGCGATCTGGGAGGTGAACCCGGAGGGGAGAACCAGAACCTCGTCTCCCGGCTTCAGCACACCCGACGCGACCTGGCCGGCGTAGCCGCGGTAGTCGGTGACCGTGGTCGACTGCGGGCGGATCACGTACTGCACCGGGAACCGGACGTCGACCAGATTGCGGTCACTGGCGATGTGCACCCGCTCCAGGTGGTGCAGCAGCGACGGGCCCTCGTACCACGGGGTGTGCTCCGAGCGGGTCACGATGTTGTCGCCGTGCAACGCCGAGACCGGGACGACGGCGAGGTCCGGCACCTCCAACTTCGCCGCGAACGCGGTGAACTCGTCGGCGATCCGCTCGTAGACCTCCTGCGACCAGCCGACCAGGTCCATCTTGTTCACACACAGGACCAGGTGCGGCACCCGCAGCAGCGAGCAGAGGAACGCGTGCCGGCGGGACTGCTCGACCAGGCCCTTACGGGCGTCGACCAGGATCAACGCCAGGTCGGCCGTGGAGGCGCCGGTGACCATGTTCCGGGTGTACTGGATGTGCCCCGGGGTGTCGGCGACGATGAACTTCCGCCGGGGCGTGGCGAAATACCGGTACGCCACGTCGATCGTGATGCCCTGCTCCCGCTCCGCCCGCAGGCCATCGGTCAGCAACGCCAGATTCGTGTACTCGTCGCCGTTGGCCGCGCTGGCCGCCTCCACGGCTGCCAACTGGTCCGTGAACAACGACTTGGTGTCGTAGAGCAACCGACCGATCAGCGTCGACTTGCCGTCGTCGACGCTGCCCGCCGTCGTGAACCGCAACAGGTCCATCGCCCGACCCTCGGACGCTGCGCCCTCGACCACCGCGACCCCGGTCGTAGCCATCAGAAGTAGCCCTCTCTCTTGCGGTCCTCCATCGCGGTCTCACTCACCCGGTCGTCACCCCGGGTCGCCCCCCGCTCGGTGATCCGGGTCGCCGCGACCTCCTCGATCACCAGGTCCACCGTGTCCGCCTCGGACAGCACCGCCGCGGTACAGGAGGCGTCGCCGACGGTCCGGTACCGCACCCGCGCTTTGAACGGCTCCTCCGAACCTCGGGGCACGATGAACTCGTTCACCGCATAGAGCATTCCGTCGCGCTCGACCACCGTACGTTCGTGGGCGTAGTAGATCGACGGCAACGCCAGCCGCTCCTGGGCGATGTAGTGCCAGACGTCCAGCTCGGTCCAGTTCGACAACGGGAACACCCGGATCGACTCGCCCGGGTGATGCCGCCCGTTGTACAGCGACCACAGCTCCGGCCGCTGGTTCTTCGGATCCCACTGACCGAAGTCGTCCCGGAAGCTGAACATCCGCTCCTTGGCCCGCGCCTTCTCCTCGTCCCGCCGCGCCCCGCCGAACAACGCGTCGAACCGGTACTTCTCCACCGCCGCCAACAGGACCGGGGTCTGGATCCGGTTCCGCGTCCCGTCGGCGGATTCGCGGACCAGACCTGCCTCCAACGCCTCGGGTACGCTCGCCACCACCAACTGCAGGCCGAGTTCGGCGACCCGCTGGTTCCGGTAGTCCAACACCTCGTCGAAGTTGTGCCCGGTGTCGACGTGCATCACCGGGAACGGGATCCGGGCTGGCGCGAACGCCTTCTGGGCCAACCGGAGCATCACGATCGAATCCTTGCCGCCGGAGAAGAGCAGGACCGGGCGCTCCAACTCGGCCACCACCTCGCGCATGACGAAGATGCTCTCTGCCTCGATCGCGTCCAGGTGCGAAACCCGGTACGCCGCCGCGGGCGTCGTGTCGTTTGTCGTCATCGCGGATCACCCGGCTGCCGTGGCCGGTGCCGGCACCGGGGTCAGGTGTTGCCGCAGCGCGGCGAGGAGTGGGGCGGCCAGCTCCGGCCGGCAGACCACCAGGTCCGGCAGCCGGGGATCAGCCTCGTTGTAGCTCAACGCGGAACCATCGATGCGGGAAGCGTGCAATCCCGTGGCCGTCGCCACCGCCACCGGGGCCGCCGAATCCCACTCGTACTGACCACCCGCGTGCACGTACGCGTCGACCTCACCGGTGATAACCGCGGCGATCTTCGCCCCGGCCGATCCCATCGGCACCAACTCGGCACCGACCTCGTCCGCCAACTTCGTCAAAAACGCCGGCGGCCGACTCCGACTCGCCGCCAACCGGATGGTCCGACCGCTGACCGCCGGCGGCCGGGTCGGGGGTGTCTCCGTGCCGAGGGTACGGAGCTGGGCCGGCAGGGCGATGGCGCCCGCCACCAGGCGGTGCTCCGTCGGCGCGTTCCGTTGCCAGAGTGCGACATGCACCGCCCAGTCCGTCCGGCCCGGCTCGGAGAACTCGCGGGTCCCATCCAGCGGGTCGACGATCCACACCCGGTCGGCGCCCAGCCGCTCCGGCAGAGGGTCGGCCGTACCCGTTGCCCAGGCCTGCCGGGCGCCGTCGTCCTCCTCCGAGAGCACGGCGTCGGCGCTTCTGTGCCGTGCCAGTTCAACGCGCAGCAGTTGGTGCGCCGCCCGATCACCCGCGCGCTTCAACGCGGCCGGGTCGTGGTGACCGTGCTCCGCGCGGACCTGCAGCAGCAGCCGGCCGGCCCGATCGGCCAACCAGGCGGCGAACGAGCCATCCGACGCGGGGGCCGTTGACCTGGGGGGTTCCAGCACGTTCATCGACGAACACCTCCGATAGACGCGGTGACCGTGCCGTTCACTGGACGGCACGCCGACTGAAACTTCGGACGCTGGTGACCGTGACCAGTGCGGCCACTCCGGTCAGCACCAGCAGACAGACCCAGGCCGGTATGTGCGCGACGCCGGGCAACATGGCCCCGCGCACGCCCTCGGAGACGTAGGTCATCGGGTTGAGGGCGGTGACCGTCTGGAACCACGGCATCGAGGAGAGCCGCGGCCACGGGTAGTGGATGCAACCGGTCCAGATGATCGGGGTCACGACCAGCGAAAACGTGATGTTGATCCGTTGGATGGGCAGGATCATCGCCAGCGTCATGCCGATGCCGCCGCCGATCCATCCGCCGAGCAGGATCGTCAGCAGGACCATCGGTAACCGTCCGGGCTGCCACGGGGCCGAGCCGACCATCAGCGCCCCGAGTGGGTAGATGAGGGCTGCGGCGACGAGCCCGCGCAGCATCGCGACCACGAGCTTGCCGACCGCCACCAGGTTCGTCGACAGCGGGGCGAGGAGCCGGTCTTCGATCTCCCGGGTGAAGCCGAACTCCTTGACCAGTGGCAGTGCGACGCTCTGCAGCGCGGTGGTGAGCGCGGCGAGCGCGACGATGCCGGGCAGGAACAGGTCGGCGAAGTTCCGGCTGACGACGCCCTGCCCGCCGAGCACCTTGACGAAGACGAAGAGCATGAACAGCGGGGTGAGGCCGACCTGGACCAGGATGACCCAGAGTTCCTTGACGGTGACCAGCAGGTCCCGGCGCAGAATGGCCAGGAAGGCCCGGTGGGCGCGAGGTCGCGCGGGTGCCGCCGCGAAGCTCGTTGCGGCAACCGGCGGGGCGTCGAGGTCGGTCACCGTGGGTCCCTTCCGGTCAGTCCGATGAAGACGTCTTCGAGGCTCGGCTCGCCGATGCGTACGTCGGTGAGGGTCGCCGACCGTGTGGTCAGGACGGTGAGCGCCGGTCCGAGCACGGTGGCGGGGTCGGCGGCGAGATGCAGCCGGATCCGGACGCGCCTACGCCCGCCCGGGTCGGGGGCGAGCGTGGCGACGGCCCGCTCCCGGGCCAGCGCGGTCAATGCGGCGGGCGTGCCCGCGCCGAACCCCGACCCGCCGCCGAGGCCGAGGACGGCACGGAGTTTGGCGGCCCCGGCCCCGGCCCCGGGCGGCGGCGGGTCGGCGAGCCGTTCACCCTTGCGTACGCCGGAGACCTCGGAGAGCGCACTCAGCAGCTCGTCCGGTTCGTCAAGCGCGGCCAGGGTGACCGTCAGGTCGAGGATCGATCGTCCGGCGAGCCCTCTGACCAGGTTGCCCGGCGTGTCCGCGGTGAGCAGCCGACCGTGGTCGACGATGCCGACCCGGTCGACCAGAGCGGCGGCCGCGTTCATCTGGTGAGTGGTCAGGACGACCGTCACACCGCGCTCGCGCATCTCGCGGATCCGGCTCCAGATCAGCCGGCGGGACTGCGGGTCCAGACCGTTGGTGGGCTCGTCGAGGAAGAGCACCGCTGGTTCGTGGATCAACGCGCGGGCGATCATCAGCCGTTGCGCCATGCCGCCCGAGTACGCCTCGATCCGTTTGTCCGCCCGATCCTGCAGGCCGAAACGGTCCAGGAGCTCATCGGCCCGCGCGTTGCGTACGGCGCGGCTGACGCCGTGGTACGCGGCGTGGTACAGCAGGTTCTGTCGTGGTGTCAGCGACCGGTCCAGATTGTTGTGCTGGGGTACGACGGCCAACTGGGCGCGGGCCGCGACCGGGTCACCGACCACGTCGATCCCGCTGACGAGCGCCCGGCCCCCGGACGCCCGCAGCCGGGTGGTGAGGATGCCGATGGTGGTCGACTTGCCGGCGCCGTTGGGTCCCAGCAGCCCGAAGATCTCGCCGCCGGCAACCGTGAAGGACAGCCCGTCCACGGCTGCGTTCGTGCTCCCGGGATAGCGTTTGACGAGGTCGGCGACCTCGACCGCAGCCGGGCTGCCACCACTACTGGGCATCTGCTGCTCCCTCTCGTGAGCTGTCGGATCAGTGGCCGCCGGTGCGGGTCAGCCGCCGGTTCGGGGGTGTGCGTCGAAGAAACGCCAGATGGTCTCGGTCGCGTCCAGCGCGGTCGCGGGTGGATCCAGGCCGAGCAGGCGTTGCGCCTGCGGTCCGGGGCCGGCGGCACCGGGCCACTGGTGGCCAGCGCCCTCGACGGTGACCAACTCGACCGCCCGTCCTCCCGGACAGGTGGCGACCGAGGTCCGGACCGGGCCCGAGGCGGTCGTCGCCGGCGCCGGGCATCCGTCGGTGGTACGCCATTCGCCGAGCAGGTCGGGGATGGGCGGCCCGTCGATCTTGACCGGATTTCGCCCGGTCCCGTCGTTGTCCCGCTTGCCCGGACCACCGTTCAACGGCACCGTCTGGTCCGCCATCCCGTGAATGTGGATCACGGAGATCGGTGCCGGTGACGAGCACGGGCCGAGTTGGGTCGCCGCCACCGGCCCGATCGCGGCGAACAGCTTCGTGTCGCACGCCAGGCGGTATGCGAGCATCCCGCCGTTGGAGATCCCGGTGGCGTAGATCCGGCTGCGGTCCACCGGAAGTTGGTCGGCCACGGTGGCCACCAGTTGCTGGATGAAGGCGACGTCGTCCACGCCGTCCCGGGCCGGTGGTCCGCAGCAGTCCGGGCTGACCGCCCAGGAGCGGCTCATCCCGTCCGGGTAGGCCACGACAAAGCCCTCCTGGTCGGCCTGGGCGTTCCAGCCGTAGGAGGTTTCCGCCTGGCTGCCGGTGCCGAGCGCGCCGTGCAACATGACCACGAGCGGTGCCGGGGTCGACCCGGCGAGGTTGGTCGGCCGGTAGAGGCGGAAGCGGCGCTCCTGCCCGTCGACCACGAGGGTGTGCGTCGAGGAGCCGGTGGGCACGGTGGACACCGGTCCGGCCTCGTGCTGCTCCGGGTCGTCCCGGAAGAGCCCGCAGCCGGCCGACAGGGTGAGCGCTCCGACGAGCGACAGGACCGTGAGCAGGTGTCGCCGCCGACGGTACGGTCTCACGCGATGTGTCCAAGATATACCAATTTTCATCATATTCGCACCCTGGCATATCAATGTTCAGGCTTTGTAAGGACCTGCACCGATTTGTGTTTGGCGGGGCTGGCTCCGTCCGTTCCCGCGACGCGCGGCCCGAGCGGAGCCAACCGGCTAGGGCCTGTTTCATAAGAACTGGTCGGCCTGCGGCGGGCCCGGACGACGACCGGCGGCGTTGGGGGGGGGGGGGGGGGGGGGCCCGGGGGGGGGGCCCCCCCGCCCCCCCCCCCGCTCCCC